>CAVXIY010000028.1:0-150779 GCA_963761955.1 uncultured Actinomycetota bacterium
GAGCGGTAGGCCTGAGCAGGCATTTGCCGGCATTCCGGTCGTGACCTTGGCGCCTGGACCCGACGCGTGAGATTCGACGAGCCGGATGTGGTCCGGGTGCAGCGCGAACCCAATGGGCCATGGCAGGACGTACCCGGCTCGGGGGTCGAGGTTGCGACCGCCCAGGTCGGCGAGGGCCGCATCGTGAGGGTGGCGGCTGTCCAGCGCGGTCCCGGTTCGGTCAGCCGGATTCATCTTCGCTCGCGCCGTCAGATTGCTGCGGGGGTACGGATTCTCGGCGACGCCTGGGAGCGCGGTTACGGCGACCTCCATCGGCGAGGCCTGCAGCCCAGCGCGTGATGCCCTGGTAGTCCTGGCCCACGACCCGGCAAGCGGGGCGCACCTGGTGAGTCGGCGTGAGGACGGCCCGGCCGCGCTTGCTTCTGGACGGTCGACGCGGACCGCCATTCCCTCTGGCTAGACTTCCGCAGTGGCGGGCAGGCCAGCCGGCCCGGAACCGGACCGGGCGAGATCGTCGACGATCCAGGGGATCGAGACGGGCGCCGGCCCGTTTCAAGCGCACCGGAAGCTTCGCGATGCTGTTCGCCGATCCGCTCCCGGTCGGCCCGCTCGTCGGCGCCAACAACTGGTATTACGCCTACGGCCGGGATTCGACGCCGCCGCCGTCGTGCGGGACGCGCGCGTCGCCGATCTGGTCGGCGACCATCCGGTGCGGCCGTTCGGCGTGGTCGACGACGGCTGGACCCCCGACGGCACGGCGGACGGCGTCGAGCGTCCGGTGGACCGTGGGACTCGGTCGGCCCGTCCAGTTCCCCGACATGCCGGTGTCGCTGCGCGATCGCTCCGTCGGCGTCCGTCCCGGGATCTGGTTCCGCCCGCTGCTGTACCGGACCGAGCCGCTGGCGGATCGCTTCGGCCTTCGCCATGGTGCGTACGCGCTCGACCCGAGTCAGCGGCGACACTCGAAACGGTGTCCGCGGACTTCGCCCGGATCCGCGATTGGGGATTCGAGCTGATCAAGCACGACTTCTCCACCTACGACATAATCGGCGGGTGGGGTTCGAGATGGGGTCGCGCCGGCGCGGGACGGACTGGTCACTGAGCGATCCCGGTGTCACCTCCGCTGAGGCGTTCGTCGACCCTGTACCGGACCATTCGCGATGCCGCCGGGACGTCGGTCGTCCTGGGCTGCAACGTGATCGGCCACCTCGCGGCCGGATTGGTGGAGGCCCAGCGGACGGGGGACGACACCTCCGGCCGGTGGGGGCGTACCCGAGGGTGGGCGTCAACACCCTGGCCTTCCGGCTCGCCCAGCACCGCCGATTCTTCGCCCTCGATCCGGACTGCGTGCGCAGCACCACCAGACCTGGGCACTAAATCGCCAGTTCCTCGACCTGATCGCGCGGTCGGGCACGGCGCTGTTCGTCTCGGTCGACCCGACTACCCGTACCGACGCAGTGGACGCCGACCTCTCGGCCGCGCTCCGGCTGGCGCTGGACGGCGGAGACCCAGGGGGCATCCAACCCCTCGACTGGCTCGCCACCACCACGCCGCAGAGTTGGCGATCGGGGGACACGACGGTCACTTACGACTGGTTCGAAACCACTGGGTCTGATCCGTACGCACGAAGCGACGATGGCGAGTTCACCGACTCAGCCAGTCTGTCGATCGCCAAGTCTCATTTGTTGGCCGGGTCGTTGGCTGTGGGTACTGGTCGGCTTCAGAACAAAGCAAAGCCCACGGTTTGCCTGCTCGGGGGTTCAGGTAAGCCGTGGGCTTCACTCATCACATCGTTTCTCGCGGCCAGATCATTACAACCTCGGGTGACTTGTCGGCAGGTACGCTGTAAAGCCGCCCAAGGTCGGAGGTGTCACGATCATGGCCGAGCGGCGAACAGGTCGGGGAGACATCTGATCGCCGCTCAGCTAGCCCTGTACCCCGCTCTGTCGGCATCAAACCACGGATTTTGTCCACTTTCGGTCACGGCCGATAGCTGACAATGCGGCCAACGGGCGGCGTTCTCGGTAGCGTCTGACGGCAGTGGCGCTTCGACGCTCAGGGGGAGCGTCGAAGGGCCACGCCAAGAAGTCTCGAGGGCGATACCCGCCGGGTTCAAGTCGCGTTCCCGATCTGGATTCGATCGCCTCGGCCAGCCCGGTGAGCCAGGTGGCGACGCCCGCCGAGCCGTCGACGATCACGTCGGAGATCTCCGCCAGCGCGTCCTCCTCGTGCGACGCCGAACAGACGAGGAGCCCGGGAATGCCCTCGGCGCGCAGTTCCCGGACCGCCTCGAACGCCGGGAGGTCACCAAGATCATCCCCGGCGAAGATCACCTGCCGGGCGCCGGTCTCGGCCACGATCGCCCGCAGTGCCGCTCCCTTGTCGATGCCGGGTGCCCTGATCTCCCAGACGTTCTTGCCGGGTTCGATCTTCAAACCGTGCCGGTCGGCGAGCTCGGACAACGGGTCCGCCAACCGCTCGAACGCCGCGGCGGGCTCGTCGAGGGTACGAGTGTGCACACCGATCGCCCGGCCCTTGTGCTCGACCGGCGCGTCGCTCAGACCCAAGGAGGCCAGGATGCCCGGCAGCTCCTCGGCCACCGCGACGATGGCCGGCGGCTCGGGCGGCACCTGGAACACGTTCGTCACGGCGTCCCAGCGCTCCACGCCGTACTGACCCATCACCACCATCGACTGGAGGCCGTCGGTCTCGGTGAACCGGCCGAGCTTGACTGCCGTACGCGCCGGACGCCCGGTGATCACCACGACCGCGCCCACCCGCCGGCCGAGCCGGCCCAGAGCCGCGACGGCGGCCGGATTGGCGTAGGCCTGTTCCGGGTCATCGACGATCGGTGCCAAGGTGCCGTCGAAATCCAGTCCGACCAAGGTGGCGCCGGGGTTCGCCACGATGGCGCGCAGCGCATCGGCGCTCGCATCGTGGGACTGCGCCGGCGAGGTCATGCGCAGAGCCTGTCAGACCGGTCTGACAGGGTGTAGGCCAGCCCGGACTCCGGGGATCCAGTCCGGTGAGGGCTAAGGTCAAGAATCAGCGAGGGAAGGCACCGCGCAGTGACTCCAGCCCAACAGCACACCGACGCCCACACCGCGACGTTCGTGGTGGTGGCCAACCGGCTCCCCGTCGATCGGATCGAGAATGCCGACGGCAGCGTGGACTGGCAACCCTCGCCCGGCGGTCTGGTGACCGCCTTCGAGCCCGTCATGCACAGTCGCCACGGTGCGTGGGTCGGCTGGCACGGCGCACCCGACGAGGATCTGGACCCCTTCGAGAACGACGGCCTGCAGCTCGTCCCGATCACCATCAGCGCGCAGGAGATCGCCGACTACTACGAGGGATTCTCCAACGCGACGTTGTGGCCGCTCTTCCACGATGCCATCGTCCGCCCGGAGTTTCGTCGGGAGTGGTGGGACGCGTACGTCACGGTCAATCAGCGCTTCGCCGACGAGACGGCGAAGATCGCCGCGCCTCATGCGGTGGTCTGGGTCCAGGACTATCAGCTTCAGCTGGTGCCCCAGATGCTGCGCGAGAAGCGACCCGATCTGAAGATCGGCTTCTTCCTGCACATCCCGTTCCCGCCCACCGAGCTCTACAACCAGCTGCCGTGGCGGAACCAGATCCTGCAAGGGCTGCTGGGCGCGGATCTGGTCGGATTCCAGCTGCCCGGCGGCGCCCAGAACTTCGTCCGACTCGTCCGGCAGCGGCTGCACCTGGAAACCCGACGGGATCGCATCCACCATCCCGACGGTCGCCAGGTGCTGGCCCGGTCGTACCCCATCGCGATCGATGCGAAGGCTTTTCACGAGCTGTCGGCGACCACGGAGGCCGCGGAACGCGCCGCGGAGATCCGGCGCGACCTCGGGGATCCGAACTTCATCTTCCTCGGCGTGGACCGACTCGACTACACCAAGGGACTGCTGGAACGGATCCAGGCGTTCGGCGAGCTGATCGCCGAGGGCGAGATCAGCCCGGAGAACGCCGTTCTGGTCCAGCTCGCGATCCCGTCCCGGGAGCGGGTCGACCAGTACCGGCAGCTCCGCGACGACATCGACCGGATGGTCGGTCGGATCAACGGCGACGTCGGGCGGATCGGGCGGCCGCCGATCGTCTACCTGCACACGTCATATCCCGCGCCAGGAGATGGCGGCGCTCTATCGAGCCGCCGACATCATGGTGGTCACGCCGCTGCGAGACGGGATGAACCTGGTGGCCAAGGAGTTCGTGGCCTGCCGGCAGGCCGACGAGGGCGCGTTGGTGCTGAGCGAGTTCGCCGGGGCGGCTCAGGAGCTGCGCCAGGCGTACCTGGTCAACCCCCACGACATCGACGGCTTGAAGGAGCGGTTGGTCGAGGCCATGAAGGACACCCCGCGCGCCAAGGGTCGACGGATGCGGCTGATGCGCCGCTACGTGGTCGAGCACGACATCGACCACTGGGCGTCGACCTTTCTCAACGACCTCGACGAGGTCGGAGCGGAGGCGCAGGAACGCGAGATGGCCTCCCGGGCGATTCGAACACCTAACCGCCGGACTGACCCGCACGGCGCGATCGACTTCGCCGACGCGATCACGCTCAGCGCGTACTGGGCGACCGAGTAGATGTAGAGATGGCCCGGTTTGGCGTCGGGGACGTCCGCCCCGGTCTGCACCGTGAACCGATGGTCACCGACCGGCATGTGTCTGTCGATCGTGGTGAGCAGTCGGCCATCCATGTAGTAGCTGACGCCCTGAGGTGTCCACTTGATCTCGGTGGTGTGCGTCTCCATGAAGGTCTCGCCCGTGGGGACGCGGATCGCCGCCTGGCAACCCGGGCGTGCAGTTGGTCGTGTGGTGGAAGCCGAAGATCTGCCGGGTCGGGCCGAACCGGCCCTCGGGGAAGTCGATCTCACCCCGAGACCAGGCCTGGTGCTCGGTCTCTCCGGGTTGGACGATCGGCCAGAGCTGGACCGCGGCCGAGTAGCCGAAGCCACCCGTGACCTTGAACTTGATCTTGAACCGTCCGTAGGTCTGCCCCTTGGTGTCGGGGGTCGGCCGGAAGAAGAATGCTGCGCCGCCGTCGAGGTTCACGTCCAGCTTGCCGTGATGGACCGACAGGTTCTTGCTCTGGTACTTGTGGCTGTCGTGGTAGAGCACGAGCTTGTCCGCGTACTTGGTCGGCGACCTTCCCCGATGCCGCGTCGGTGTCGAAGGTCTCCGAGAGGGTCTTCACCCACACCTCGGCCGCGGCGGCCGGGCGGGCCAGGAACGCTGACAGGAACGCGGTCACGACCGCCAGCGTGAACACGGCCCGAACCCTGGTAGCTATTGAATTGTCGATCTTCACACTGCGCTCCCCCCAAACGGATCGCGGCGCCAGCACATTCGCTCACCCCGGATCGCCCCGTGCTCCCCGTCAGCGCTCCCTCGTTGGTTATTAGGTAGTATAGCGCAGGTTCTACAGCGAGTGGGAGAACAGGATGTAGCGCTAGCGCTAGCCGAACGGCTGCGGGGGGCTGTACTTCGGCAACTGGAAGTCGAAGTGCGAGTTGTTCTGCTTTGCGATCACGCCGATCGAGCGCGGGCTGTAGTACGACGTGTGACCTGGGAGGTAGAGGTAGGTGTGCGAGATTCGGGTTCGCGCTGTCGTAGATGTGCGTGGAGCAGACCAGTAGACTGTCTGGTGTGAGCAGGTCGAACAGCGGCGGAAACTCGTTCCTGGGGTCAATGAAGTGCTCGACGACCTCGCAGGCGATGATCAGGTCGAAGCGCTGGTCTGTGCGATCGGTGATGTTGATGAAGTCGGCCTCCCGCGCACGTCGACGATGTCGCTCAAGAAGACCTTGTTAACCGAGGGGAGCTAGGCGATGTGCTGGTAGTCCAGGCTGCTCCCGGCGCCGAAGACCAAGACGCTCAACGACTCTCGCTACAGGATTCCCGCGCCCAACTCTGCCATGTGGAACTCTCGGCCCGGGTGGTCATCGGTGCCGACCCGGGGGGTCAGCTTGAATTCGTCCGGCGACTGGAACGTCGTGTAGTCTCGCCGCGATTCGCTCCCCCGGTTGGACTCGAACCAACAACCGCTCGATTAACAGTCGAGAGCTCTGCCAATTGAGCTACAGGGGACTGGAAGGATGCGCGGCTACGTACCTTAGCAGCCAACTCAGTGGAAGTCGTATTCCGTTCTGAGCTCCTCGACGGCGCGTTCGGCGGTGTCGCGGACGCCCTCGGTCTGCCAGGTCAGGCCGCGGGTCAGGCTGCTGTGCCAACTGATCGAACCGTCCCGGCCGAGGTCGCGTCGGGCGGTGACGATCACCCCGCGTTCGCCGGCGATCGGCACGAACCGTTCGACGGCGATGGTGGCGGCAACCCGCTCCCGGAACAGCTCCGGCAGCCGGCCCGGCTCGGTCAGCGGGATGGTCCGGCGGCGGGCGATCTCGTCCGGCTCGGCGACCTCGGTCCAGCTCAGCTCGCCCAGTTCGGCATTCCAGCCGCCGCGCTGGATCTCGTGCCAGCCGACGTGCTGCCAGCCGTCATCGCCGCCGTACGAGAGCAGGGCCGGGCTGCCGATGCAGTAGCCGTCGGGCATCCGGGCCCAGGCGAGGATGCGCGCCGATCGACCCTGAAGCTCGGTCATCGATGCGACCCAGGACGCGTGGGTCGCGGCGGGCAGGCCGCGTGACCGCGACCACCACGGCGAGCGGGTCGGAGCGGTTCGGGCCATCCGGCCATTGTTCCCCACCGGCATCCGAGAACGGACGCTCACAGCAGCTCGGACGCTTGTTGCGGACAGATGGCGCGCAGCGATTCCAGGGCCCGCTGCTCGACCCGGCGGACCTTGTTCGACCGAGAGGTGCAGCACGCGCGCCGTGTGGGCGAAGGATCGTGGCTCTCCGTCGGCGAATCCGAGGCGCAACTCGAGCACGCCGGCGGGCGAGATCATCCAGGTGCCCGAGCAGGTCGCGGACCGAGAACTGGTCGTCGACGCACGGCGTCGAAAGCCTCGACCGATCGGAGGTCATCCAGGATCGGACCGTCGAGCAGGTCGATGGAAGACGGGCGTTGATGGGCGAGCAGGTCGGCCGTCCAGCTCTCCGTCCGGCCGAGCGCCGCGGCCACCTCGGCCAGGGAGGGGCTTCGGCCGAGGAACTGGGCCAGCTCGGCCTCGACGCCGCGGGCGGCCCGCAGACGCTCCGCCCGGCTCGTCGGCAGGTTCATCGCGCCGAACTGCCTGGCCGTCGCGGCTCCGATGTAGGCCCTGATCCAGAACAGCGCGTAGGTGGAGAACCGGTAGCCGCGGGCGTAGTCGAACCGCTCGACCGCGACGATCAGGCCGACGCAGCCCTCCTGGAAGAGGTCGGCCTGCGACACGCCGCCGCGGCCGGCGAACTGCTGGCACACCATGCCGACCAGCCGGAGGTTGGCGCGGATGAACCGCTGCCGGGACTCCTCCCCCTGGCGCTCCAGCATCGCCAGCTCGGCATCGCTGGCATCGCCGATCCTGTCGGCCCGCCTCGCGAGCCGCCCGGGCCAGCACGCCGGCCTCGATCTGGCGCTGCAGGCTGACCACCTCCGCCGGGCTGAGCAGGGATGTATCGAGTGTCGTGGGTTCCGGTCATGCCGACACTGTGCGGGCGGCGAGCACGGCCCGACAGGCGCCGGCAGCCAATCTGT
The DNA here is from genome assembly GCA_963761955.1 of uncultured Actinomycetota bacterium. Classification (GTDB taxonomy): domain Bacteria; phylum Actinomycetota; class Actinomycetes; order Propionibacteriales; family Propionibacteriaceae; genus Microlunatus. The sequence goes on from CAVXIY010000028.1 coordinate 7,663, forward strand.
GGACAACTCGCGAAACGGACAACACCTCGCTGACTCGGCAACGCCGCGGATCAACGTGCCCTGAGCTTGTCGAAGGGCCGCCCGCACCCTTCGACAGGCTCAGGGCACGACATGTGCGGCTCAGGGCGCGGGCTAGTCCTCGGCGCCGATGCTGCGGGTCTGCAGTTCCTTGCGGCGGGCTTCGAGGACGACGAGCTCGGAGAACATCTGGTTGTACTTGCGCTGGGCCTCGACCGGGTTGGTGCGTTGCAGCCGCGACTTCAGTTCGGCGATGGCCCGCATCACGGTCAGCAGCCGCAGCCCGGCGGAGTGCGCGACGACGAACCGGGTCGGTCACGTCGCCCTGGACCGGCAGCGGCTCGACGGCGAGTGAGACGACGAACGAGCGGATCTCCTCGCTCTCGCAGGCCTCGGCGATCCGCCGCACCCATTCGCCGCTGACCCCCGAATCGGCGCCGCCGAGCGCCGCCTGCTGGACGGCGGTGAAGACCGCCGCGTACGCCGGATGGGTGAAGTCAGCCGACGGTCAGCCCGTCCCAGTCCGGGCCGAACAGCTCCGGGTTCTGGATCAGCAGCTTGGCCGTCTGCCGCTCGGTGGCGAGCAGCCGGTCATTCGGTCTGGGCAACTGCTGGGCCGGCCGGACGGCGCGGATCTTCGACCGGTGGCTCACCGGCGGCTCGCGCGGGCCGGCGACTCGAGCGGGATGCGGCCCGCATCACCTCGGCGCGCACCTCGTCGATGTCCATGCCGAGCAGCCCGGCCAGCTCGCGGGCGTAGCCGGACACCAGCGCGTTGTCCCGGATGCTGGCGACCAGCGGTGCGGCCGCGCGCAGGGCGGCGAGCCGCCCGTCCGCGCGATCAAGATCATGTTGCTTCAGCAGGTTGCTCATCACGAAGCGGTAGAGCGGCACCCGCCGGGCGACGAGTTCGCGTACGGCGGCATCGCCGTGCTGCAGCCGCAGGTCGCACGGATCGAGCCCGGTCGGCTCGATCGCGACGTAGGTCTGGGTGACGAAGTTCTGATCGCCGGAGAAGACCTTGACCGCCGCCGCCTGCCCGGCCGCGTCGCCGTCGAAGGTGAAGATCACCTCGCCGTGGAACGCGTCATGATCACCCATCAGCCGGCGGAGCAACCGAGCATGATCATCGCCGAACGCCGTGCCGCACGACGCCACCGCCGTGTCGACTCCGGACAGGTGGGCCGCCATCACGTCGGTGTAGCCCTCGACCACCACGGCCTGGCTCTTCTTGCTGATCGCCGTCCGGGCGAGATCGAGTCCGTAGAGCACCTGAGACTTCTTGTAGAGCACGGTTTCCGGGGTGTTGATGTACTTCGCCGGCATCCGGTCGTCGTCGAACAGCCGGCGGGCGCCGAAGCCGACGACCTGCCGACCGGAGTCCCGGATCGGCCAGAGCGCCCGGCTCTGGAAGAAGTCCCAGCCGTTCTCCCGGGAGAGGCCGGCGGCCACCAGTTCCCGGTCGCTGAAGCCGCGGCCGCGCAGGTGGCGCTGGGCGCGCTCGTCCGTCGCGCGGCGCGAACCCGACGCCGAACTGCTCCGCCGCCTCCTGGTCGAAGCCGCGTTCGCTGAGGAACTGACGCGCGGTCACGGCGTCCGGGGTGCCCAGCTGCTCGGCGAAGAACTCCGCCGCCTGCCCCATCAGCTCCATCAGCCGCATCCGGATCCCCGGCTCCGGACGGGCCCCGCCGTCGTCGGTGAAGCGCAGCTGGATGCCGACCCGGTCGGCCAGCCGCTGGACCGCCTCGACGAAGGACAGGTTGTCGATCTTCTGCATGAAGCTGATCACGTCGCCGCCCTCGCCGCAGGCGCCGAAGCAGTACCAGTAGCCGCGGGACGGGGTGACCTGGAAGCTCGGGGTCTTCTCGTCGTGGAACGGGCAGAGGCCCTTCATGGTGGCCCCGGTGGTGCGCAGGGTCACGTACGAGCCGACGACCTCCTCGATCCGCGCCCGGTCGCGGACGGCGGCGACGTCCTCGTCATTGATCCGGCCGGCCACGGGGGCGAGTGTAGTCGCGGCGTGCCGCTGCGCCGCATCGCGAGCGGGGGACAATACCGGACGTGGACGAGCGAGACGTGCCCTGGCTGATCTTCGACGGGGACTGCGCGTTCTGCACGTCCAGCGCGACCTGGATCGCCGAGCGGCCTGAGTGCGTGTCGGAGGGTCCGAACGCCCGGCTGGTGCCGTGGCAGTTCACCGATCTCGCCGCGCTGGGCACGACCGCAGGACCGGACCCGGCGCGAGGTCCTGTGGGTCACGCCGCAGGGCGAGATCTACGGCGGCGCCGCGGCGTTCGCCCGCTGGCTGCAGTTCCGGGGCAACCCGTACGCGATCCTCGGCCGGCTGATGGAGGTCCGGCCGATCCGTCCGCTAGCCGCCGCCGTCTACCGGCTGATCGCGCAGAACCGGCACCGGATGCCGGGCGGCTCCCCGGCCTGCGCGCTGCCTCCGCCGGGCTTTGACCCGGGCAAACCAGGGACCCAGGCGCTCTAGCGGCGCGAAGGCCAGCCAGCAGATCGCGGTCGGCGCGAAGTGGATGTAGAGGATCGCCGCGGTGAAGACGTGGAAGCCCATCCAGAACAGCGCCGCCGCCAGCAGCGCCCGGCCGCGCAGCCACAGCACGACCAGCGAGCGTGAGCTCGGCCAGGAACGACATCCACTGCATCACGTGCAGCAGCTCGGGGTAGGGCAGCAGGAACTGGCCGAGGCCGTGCGGCCGCCGGATGATCGCCCAGAGCAGGATCGAGCTCTCCGGCCAGCTGGTCAGGCTCCAGCCGCCGCTGCGGATCTTGGTGAGCGCGGACAGGAAGTAGGTGGAGATCACCGCGATCTGGATGCACTTGAGCGCCCAGCCGGCCTGCGCCGACCGCTGCTCGCTGCGCCAGCGACCGGTGACCACCCCGACCGTCGGCAGCACCCACAGCGCGACGACCAGCGCGAGATGGTCATGGTCGACCTTGCCGTAGCTCATGCCGATCGCCGTCCACCAGGTGAAGGCGGCGGCGACGATCCAGCCGGCGAGCCGCGGCAGCCGCCCGGCCGTGCCGATCAGGCAGCCGATCAGCAAGATCACGTACAGCGTGACGGTCAGCGGCACGCTGGGCGGCGGCAGGTGCAGGATGCCGCGCGAGCATCAGCGGCTGGTAGAGCTCGGGATGGCGGCTGAGCGGGATCGGGTCGCGCACGATCAGGTGGATGTCGAGGAGCACGAAGACGTAGAGCACCGAGCGCAGGATGGCCACCCGGGCCTCGGGCAGCGACCGGCGCGAACCATCCGACGATCCTGTCTCATCGCGGCACCGCCCAGGTGGTCAGCTCGACGAGTCTGGTCGGTCCCTTGCGGCCGTCGACCAGCCGGGTCTCGTCCTGGACCAGCCACACCTGGACCAGCGGCGGCTCGTCCGGGTGCCGCTCGGTCCAGCCGTCGGCCACCGACCGCAGCAGCGACGGGTCGGCGGTGATCTGCGGGATGCGCGCCTCGATCTCGGCCCGGCTGATCCCGGCGGTCCCGACCCGCAGCGGCAGGTCGATGCGGCGGCCGTCGCTCAGCAGTCCCTCGACCCGGGTGATCACGATCGGTGGCGTCCCGCGGCGGCGAGAACGCGTACTGCGACAGCGGCCCGAAGGGCCAGACGTCGTCGCTCATCCGCAGCGAGCCGTTGAGCAGCAGGCCGATGCCCAGCACCGCGACGGCGATCCGCCAGGCCAACGAGACTCGGCTGATCGCCCGCTGTTCCACGGCCCGATTACAGCACAATCAGCGGCACGCGTCAGGAATGCCGATGCGGCCGCGGCAGGTCGCACTCGGGACGAGCTTCCTCCCGGAACTCGTCGGTCGTACCCTTCGGCACGATCTGGGTGATCAGCAGCTTGGCCGACGGACCGCGGTCGGTCGCCGTGTTGACGTTCCGGACGAAGTGCGGCCCGACCTCGGTGAAAGCCTGCCCGACGGCGAACGTCTCGGGTTTGCGGTGCGGCACCCGGCGCTCGACGGCGCCCTCCAGGACGACCGCGAGGACGATGCCCGGGATGCTCGTGGCAGCCCGAGAATGCGCCGGGCCCGTAGGTGAGGACGAAGTTGCGGACGATGGCGTCGTCGTCGATCTTGAGCTTGATGCCGTCCGCGCTCGCGCGCAGCGGGCCGTCGAGGGTGCTGTCGATCGGCGGAACCGGGTAGGGCGTCGTCCCGCTGCCCGGGGTCACCGGAGGCGGTCGAGCTGACGAGTCCGGCGCTGGCCACCAGGCCGAGGACGGCGGCGGCGATGAATGATCGAGGGCGCATGGCTACTCCTCAGGTGGGGGATGGGTAGCTCACTATGGTCGGCGGCCGGAGAGGGTGACAAGGCCTCCGGAAGGGTAAATCCTTGACCTCGGCGGGCCGTCGGCTCAGAGCTCGCGATCGATGCCCCGGGGCAGCCGCTCGGGCGCCCAGCCCAGGTGGTGCACGGCCATGTCGAAGGCGTACCGGTCGGTCATCCCGGCGACGTAGGTGACGGCGGCGCGGACGGCGGCGTCGGTGCCGGGCTCGGTCGCCGGGTCGGCATCGGGCAGCGCGCCCGGCATCTCGGCGTAGAACTCCACCAGCGCGCGCAGCACGTCGACCACGGCCCGGGACTGGGCCAACGAGGCCGGCCGGACGTAGATCCGCTCGTAGTTGAACGCCCGCAGGGCGGCCAGCGCGGCGGCCGGCTCCGGCGGCATCCCGACCTGTCCGTGCGCGTCGACGGTCGCGACGACGGCGCGGACGAAGGTGTTCAGCTGCTCCCGGCGGGTCCGGCCGCAGATCTCGGTCACCTCGGCCGGCAGGTCTCTCGGGTCGACGATCCCGGCGTGCACCGCGTCCTCGAGGTCGTGCGCGCAGTAGGCGATCCGGTCGGCCCAGCTGACGATCTCCCCCTCGACGGTGCTGGGCGCCGGCCGGGACCAGGAGTGGTTGCGGATCCCGTCGGAGGTCTCGGCGCAGAGGTTGAGCGGCCGCAGGACGACGTCCGCGCCCCACGGGCCGTGGTCGTAGCCCTCGGGGATGAAGGCGTCGAACGCATCCTCGCTGGCGTGCCCGCCGGGGCCGTGGCCGCAGTCGTGCCCGAGCGCGATGGCGTCGGCCAGGGTGACGTTGACCCCGGATCCGCGGGCGATCGAGGTGGCGACCTGGGCGACCTCCAGGGCGTGGGTGAGCCGGGTCCGCTGGTGGTCGTTGGGGTAGACCACGACCTGGGTCTTGCCGGCCAGCCGGCGGAAGGCGGTGGAGTGCACGATCCGGTCGCGGTCGCGCTCGAAGCAGGTGCGCTCGTCATCGGGCTGCTCGGCGCGCTCGCGGTGCCCGGCGCCGTCGGCGAGGGTCGCTCCCGGTCGGAGCGTCTCCCGCTCCTGCTCCTCGCGTCGCCGCCGATCCATCCGCGGACCCGGTCCGACCGCGGCCGCTGAGTCCTCGTGGGCGCGGACGAAGCCGCCGACCGGATGGCCGGCCATGGTCTTCGCCCAGGCCTGCGCCCGGGGGGCGATCTGCGGCTGGTCAGCCACCCGAGATGCCCAGTTCGGCGCCGGCCAGCTCGAGGTCGCGGCCGGAGGTGTCGTCGAGCCAGCCGTCCGGCAGCGCCACCCTGGCCCGCGGTGCACCCTGGCGGCCCCGTGGCCGGCCGAGCTCGGTCTCCGGGAAGCTCACGTCCGGAGTCGAGCTGGTCGAGAAGTCGATCGAGCTCGGCGAGCGAGGAGACCATGGCCAGCCGGCTGCGAAGATCGCCGCCGACCGGGAAGCCCTTGAAGTACCAGGCCATGTGCTTGCGCAGGTCGGCGCAGCCGCGCGGCTCGCCCATCAGTCCGACCAGCAGCTCGGCGTGCCGCCGGACCATGATCATCACCTCACCGAGCACCGGCAGGGTGCGGGTCCGTCCGCCCGGCGAACGCGTCGGCCAGATCACGGAACAGCCAGGGCCGGCCGAGGCAGCCGCGGCCGACGACCACGCCGTCGGCGCCGGTCTCGGTGATCATCCGCAGCGCGTCCGACGCCTCCCAGATGTCGCCGTTGCCGAGCACCGGGATGCCGACATGCCCTTTCAGCGCGGCGATCGCGGCCCAGTCCGCGTGACCGGAGTAGGCCTGCTGGGCGGTACGCCCGTGCAGCGCGATCGCCGCGCAGCCGGACTGCTCGGCGATCCGGCCGGCGTCGAGGAAGGTCTGATGATCATCGTCGATGCCGATCCGGGTCTTCATCGTGACCGGCACGCCGTACGGCTGCGCGGCGCGTACGGTGGCCTCCAAGATCATCCGCAGCCGGTCCCGCTTGTAGGGCAGCGCCGCTCCCCCGCCCTTGCGGGTCACCTTCGGCACCGGGCAGCCGAAGTTGAGGTCGACGTGGCCCACGGCGTACTCGTCGCACAGGATCTCGGTCGCCTGCGCCATGATCATCGGATCGACGCCGTAGAGCTGCACCGAGCGGACGGTCTCCCCCGGGTCGAACTGCAGCATCGACAGCGTCTTCGGATCCCGCTCGACCAGCCCGCGCGAGGTGATCATCTCGCAGACGAACAGCCCCGACCCGCCGGCGGCCTCGACCTGCTCCCGGCACAGCTGCCGGTACGCCGCGTTGGTGATCCCGGCCATCGGCGCCAGCTCGACCACCGACGTCAGCCTCGTCGCAGCGCCGGATCGACGTGGGGCTCAGCATCCGACGAGGCGCACCGCGAGGTAGTCGGTGACCTTGTCCAGGGAGACCCGCTCCTGGCTCATCGAGTCGCGCTCGCGGATGGTGACCGCGCCGTCCTCGAGGGTGTCGAAGTCGACGGTGACGCAGTACGGCGTGCCGATCTCGTCCTGGCGGCGGTAGCGGCGGCCGATCGCCTGGGCGTCGTCGAAGTCGACGTTCCAGGCCTTGCGCAGCTCGGCGGCGAGGTCGCGGGCCTTCGGCGACAGCGCCTCGTTCCGGGACAGCGGCAGCACCGCGACCTTGACCGGGGCGAGCCGCGGGATCGAGCCGGAGCACGGTCCGCTTGTCGACGCCGCCCTTGGTGTTCGGCGCCTCGTCCTCGACGTAGGACTCGACCAGGAACGCCATCAGCGAGCGGGTCAGCCCGGCGGCCGGCTCGATCACGTACGGGACGAACCGCTCGCCGGACGCCTGGTCGAAGTAGGACAGGTCGGTGCCGGAGTGCTCGGTGTGGGTCGACAGGTCGAAGTCGGTCCGGTTGGCGATGCCCTCCAGCTCGCCCCACTCGCTGCCGGCGAAGCCGAACCGGTACTCGATGTCCACGGTCCGCTTGGAGTAGTGCGACAGCTTCTCCTGCGGGTGCTCGAAGTGCCGCAGGTTGTCGGCGGCGATGCCGAGGTCGGTGTACCAGCGGGTCCGCTCGTCGATCCAGTACTGGTGCCACTCCTCGTCGGTGCCGGGCACGACGAAGAACTCCATCTCCATCTGCTCGAACTCGCGGGTCCGGAAGATGAAGTTGCCGGGGGTGATCTCGTTGCGGAACGACTTGCCGACCTGGCCGATGCCGAACGGCGGCTTCTTGCGGGTCACCTGGACCACGTTGGCGAAGTTGACGAAGATGCCCTGCGCGGTCTCCGGCCGCAGGTAGTGCAGCCCGGACTCGTCCTCGATCACGCCGAGGTAGGTCTTGAGCATCATGTTGAAGTCGCGCGGCTCGGTCCACTGGCCGCGGGTGCCGCAGTGCGGGCAGGCGATCTCCTCCGGGCCGCTCGGGCGCGCGGCCCTTGCGGGCCTCGAACTCCTCCTCCAGGTGGTCGGCGCGGAACCGCTTGTGGCAGGACAGGCACTCGGTCAGCGGGTCGGTGAAGACGCCGACGTGGCCGGAGGCGACCCAGACCTGGCGCGGCAGGATGACCGAGGAGTCCAGGCCGACGACGTCGTCGCGGGCGGTGACCACGGAGCGCCACCACTGCTTCTTGATGTTCTCCTTGAGCTCGACGCCGAGCGGTCCGTAGTCCCAGGCCGACCGCGTACCGCCGTAGATCTCGCCGGCCGGGAAGACGAAGCCCCGGCGCTTGCAGAGGCTGATGACCCTCTCGAGTCGGGCGGTGGGATCCAGTCGGCTGGTCGGGGCCACGAGGTCGTTCTCCAGACATGCGTACGCGCCCATCCCCGGCTGGGATGGAGTCAGCGTCCTAGGTTATCGCCCATCATCGTGGCCGCGGCCCACGTTTTCGCCGAGCAGGTCCGGGTCCTCGTACGCGGTGGGCTCGTCGATCGCCCGGGACAGCAGCGGCACGACGACCATCTTCGACTCGTTGCCCTGCAGCGCGCGGCGGTAGGAGCCGACGTTGCTGCCAGCGGGTGGTGATCGTCCACAGCTCGGGCTCGTCGAGGTTGCGGCCGAGGTCGGCGGAGACGAACCCGACGCGTTCGGCGAGCACGGCGATCGCCGTACGCGCCTGCTCGGCGAAGTCCACGTCGCCCGCCGGCACCCGGAATCGGACCAGCACGATCATGGCGCGAGGTTATCCGGCCCGTCAGCCGCGGGAAAGTCGTCATGTCTGCGCGAAATCTGTTTGAAACTCGGGTGTCCTAGCTTTGGTGAGCAACTTGCGGCAAGGGGGCCGGGCTGACCGAGGAGGCCGACCGTGATCGAACATGTCGACCCGTTCATCGGGAGTGCGGCGACCGACCTGCCTGAGCCGAGGGGTCTGGCCGAGACCTGGTGGTGGCCCAAGCCGCAGGTCGGCAACACCCATCCAGGCGCGACCTATCCCTTCGGCATGGTGTCGGCCTGCGCCTACTCGGGTGGCTATCCGACCGGCTACGGGCCCTACCAGCTGAACACCGAAGGGGCTCCCCCGCTGCTGCACGACGGCAACATCGCCTCCGGCTTCACCCACTTCCAGCAGTCGGGCACCGGAGCGATCCGCAAGTACTACAACTACTTCCGGGTCACCCCGATGCTCGAGCCGCTGGACACGCTCGGCCAGACCTGGGAGCTGACCGACGAGCGCGCCGAGCCGGGCTACTACGCGGCCACCCTGGGTTCGGGCATCCGCTGCGAGCTCACCGTCGGGCCCGAAGAGCGCGGTGCACCGCTACACGTTCCCCGCCCACCGCGACGCCCGGCTGGTCATCGACTTCTCCCAGGGCGGCATCGGCATCCCGTACGGCGCGACCGTCCCGCTGCGCGCCCACCTTCGGCAGATCACCCCCGGCGTCGCCCAGGGCGAGCTGGTCGTCGAGGGCACGCCGCTGGCGGTGCACGTCGAGTGCGACGCCGGCGACTGGCGCGAGCTGCTCTGGTACGACCGGCGGCTGATGCCCGGCGGCACCCGGCTGGACTTCGACCGGATCCGGCCGACCACCCTGCGGCCGTTCGGACTGATGTGGCGCGGGCCGGCGGAGCCCGGCCAGGTGCTGGAGCTGCGGTTCGGCTTCTCGCTGCGCGGCGTCGAGCAGGCGCGGGAGAACCTGCGGGCGAACTGCCCGCCCAGCCACCGCCCGCCGCTCGCCATCGACCTCCCCGCGGACGACCCGCTGCAGCCGGTGGGCGGACCGGCCGCCTTCGAACAGCCGCCGGCACGACACCCAGCAGGCCTGGCGCCATCACCTCGCCCCGATCAGCGTCGAAACCCCCTCGCCGGAACGCCGGACGGTCTTCTCCACCGCGCTCTACCACTCGCTGATCAAGCCCTGCTTCGCGTACGGGGAGAGCCCGTTCTGGCTCAACACCGGTCCGTTCGCGTTCGACATCTGCACCATGTGGGACATCTACCGGACCCAGCTGCCGTTGATCACCGCGCTGTTCCCGCATCGGGCCGCCGAGCTGGCCAACGCGATCTTGAACATCTGCGAGGAGGAGGGCAACCTGCCGATCGGCTATCGGATGGCCAAGGGCGCCGACCGGTTCTCCCGCCAGGGCAGCGCGCTGGCCCAGACCTTCCTCGCCGATCTCTGCGAGCTCGGCGTGCCGGGCATCGACTGGGACTGGGCCCTGTGCCACATGGACACCGACCTGCGCCGCGCGTACGGGGAGGATTTCCTGCTCCGCGGCGTGGCGCACCCGATCACCCACACCCTCGACCTGGCCTTCGCCTACCACTGCACGGCCAAGGTCGCGCGCGCGGTCGGTGATCATGATCTCGGTGAACAGTTCGACGGCCTGGCCACCCAGTGGCGCAACGCGTTCGACGCCGACACCGGCCTGCTCGTCGACTCGGAGTACTACGAGGGCGGCAAGTGGAACTACTCGTTCCGGATCCTGCACGACATGCAGGCCCGGATCGAGCTGGCCGGCGGCGATCGAGGCGTTCGTCGAGCTGCTCGACTCCTTCTTCGGCTACGGCGCCGACCCGGTCAAGCAGGTCGGTGAGCGGCCGAGCATCGAGGAGATGCGCGCCGGCTACGCGCTCAATCGCTTCGAGGGCCTGAACAACGAGCCGGACATGGAAGCCCCGTGGGCCTACCACTACGCCGGGCGACCGGACCGGACCGCCGAGGTGGTGCACGCCGGCGTGCACAACATGTTCGGGCTCGGCCGCGGCGGCCTGCCCGGCAACGACGACTCCGGCGGACTGAGCTCGTGGTACGTCTGGGCCTCGCTCGGCCTCTTCCCGGTGGCCGGTCAGGGCATCTACCTGCTGAACGCCCCCTCGTTCGTGCGGGCCCGGGTGAAGTTCGGCGACCACGAGCTGGTCATCGACACCGACGGCTTCGTCGAGCCCGGACCCGACCTGCCACCCCAGTACGTGCAGTCGGTCAGCTTCAACGGCGCGCCGTTGGAGCGCAGCTGGCTGAGTGCCCGCGAACTGCACCTCGGTGGATCGCTGCGCTTCAGCCTCGGCCCGGAGCCGTCGGCCTGGGCCACGGACGAGCGGCCGCCCTCGGTGCTCGAATCCCGGCGAGGGGTATCCGGAACGGTCCGCCCCACTCCTTCCCACGACGCCGACCGTGCAGCCCGATCTCGCCGACCCAGGACTTGTCCTCGACGCATCAGAAATGGAGACCGCATGAGCCGCCAGAACCGCACGTTCTCCGATCACACCAAGCTCACCGACGAACGCCCAGCGCCGCCGGCTGGTCATCGTGGTCCGGGCCGACCCGGTCATCTGCGGCCACTCCGGCGAGGCCAGGAACCTCGCCGAGGCCGCCCTGCAGCGCGGCTTCACCGAGGTCCGCATCCTGTCCTGGCCGCTCGATCTGCTCGCCGCCTCCGGGCTGCCGCTCAAGCCGCTCGACGGCATGACGCTGTACAGCGAGGGCATCGAGGTCGAGCGGCCCGAGCCGGTCGGCGACTACAAGGTGGTCGACGGCCGCTATCTGGCCGGCATGACCGGGCGGCTGGTCGAGCTGTTCACCGACGGCGTGCCGACGGTCTGCATGTCGCTCTACCTGAGCCCGCACACCATCGCCGTCTCCGACGCGCTCCGGGTCGCCGCAGTCGACGGGCCTGCCGGTGCCGGTGATCACGATCGCCGAGGCGGTCGGATCCGACGTGACCAACGTCGTCCGCTCCTGCGTCGCCGACGGCCGATTCGGCGCCGCCGCCCAGGTGCTGGTCGCCTACCTGGACAGCGACGTACCGGTCGCCGTGTCGGACTACACCCGGGAGTTGATCATCTCCTCGGCCGCCGACGTCGATGCCCGGCACGGCACGGATTTCGCCGACCGCTGTCGGCAGCGGGTGGCGATCTCCTATCCGGCGATCAACACCGCCGACTATCTCGGCCTGGACCCCGAGTCGATGAGCCGAGGCGCTCGACCGTCGCGGTCTGGTCCCGAACGGCTACGTGCTCTTCCTCTCCCGGCTGGCCCATGCCAAGGGCGTCGACGAACTGATCGAAGGGTTCGCCGACAGCGCGGCCTGCGCCGACCAGCGGCTGGTGATCGCCGGCAACGGGCCGCAGGCCGGCGAGTTGCGCGCGCTGGCCGCCGGCACCTCGGCCGCCGACCGGATCGTCTTCCTCGACGACGTCGACGACGACGAGAAGCCGTTCCTGATGGCCGGCTGCAGCGCCTTCGTGCTGCCGAGCAAGCCGCGGCCGGAGTTCGTGGAGACCTTCGGCATCGCGTTGGTCGAGAAGATGCTGGCCGGGGGCGGTCCGGTGATCACCACCGACACCGGCGGGATCGGCGAAGCGGTCGGCGACACGGCGTTGATCGTCCCGGTGGAGAGCCCGTCGTCGATCACCGCCGCTCTCGACCTCGCGCTGACCATGCCCTGCGAGGAGCGGACGGCGATGGCCGAGCGAGCCCGCGACCACGCTCTGCAGTTCGACCGGATGCGGGTCTTCGACCTGCTGCTGGACCGGATCGCCGCCGTCACCGAACCGGAGCTCTACGTGGCGTAGCTCGACCGCGGCGCGCCCGGCCGCGCGCGTCGAGTTGACAGCGGGGCCGGGCTAACTGAAAATGATTTCCATGTTGGTTAACGCGCGTCGGCTCTCTGCGCTGGTCTGTGCGCTGCCTCTGCTGCTGGCCGCGGCGTGCGGGACGGGCCCAACCGGGCCCGGAGCCGGACACCAGCGACACCGCTTCGCTGAACGTCGTGGCGGCGTTCTACCCGTTCCAGTTCATCGCCGAACGGGTCGCCGGCGATCACGCCAGCGTGACCAGCCTGACCGAGCCCGGCGCCGAACCGCACGACGTGGAGCTGAAGCCGAGCCAGGTCGCGAGCCTGGCCGAAGCCGACCTGGTGGTGTACGAGAAGTCGTTCCAGGCGGCCGTGGACGAGGCGGTGACCCAGAGCGGCAATCCGAACGTCATCGACACCGCCACCGTCGTCCCGCTGAAGCCGCTCGCCGACAGCGATGATCCTGATCAGCTCGATCCGCACGTCTGGCTGGATCCCACCAACATGATCACGATCACCGATGCGGTACGCGACAAGCTCGCCGCCGTGGATCCCGGCCACGCGGCCGACTACACCGAGCGCGCGGCGGCCCTGACCCAGGACCTGACCCGACTTGATCAATCCTTCGCCGCGGGCCTGAAATCCTGCCAGCGCGAGGACTTCATCACCACCCACGCCGCCTTCGGCTACCTGGCCAGTCGCTACCACCTGAACCAGATCGGCATCAGCGGCATCAGTCCCGATGCCGAGCCGTCGCCCGCCCGGATCGCCGAGGTCCAAGACATCGCCCTCGAGTACGAGATCACCACGATCTTCTCCGAGACCCTCGTCTCGCCGGCCGTCGCGGAGTCCATCGCCGGCGACCTCGACCTGCGCACCGACGTCCTCGATCCCATCGAGGGGATCACGCCGCAGTCCCGCGGTCAGGACTACCTCGCGGTGATGGACGCCAACCTCGCCGCCCTGCAGAAGGCCAACGGATGCTCCTAGGGCGGAGGGAGGCACCGGCCGATCCGGTCACCGTGCTGGCGGCCGAGGACCTGTCGGTCGAACTCGGTGGCCTGCCGGTGCTGCGCGGGATCAGCCTGACGGTCAAGGCCGGCGAGGCCGTGGCGCTGATGGGCGGCAACGGCTCGGGGAAGTCCACCCTGGTCCGGACGCTGCTCGGGCTGATCCCGAGCGAACGCGGCACGGTCCGGCTCTTCGACGTGCCGCTGCGGAGCTTCCGCCAGTGGTCGAGGGTCGGCTACGTCCCGCAGCGTTCGCCCGCGCCGCTGGCCGGATCGAAGGTCCGGGAGGTGGTCGCCTCGGGTCGGCTGGCCCGGCGCCGGCCGTTCGTCCCGGCCAGCCGAGACTGATCATGAGGCGGTACGCCGGGCGCTGAGCCTGGTCGGGCATGGCCGATCGGGCCGGCGAGGACATGGCCTTCCTGTCCGGCGGCCAGCATCAGCGGGTGCTGATCGCCCGTGCCCTGGCCGGCGAACCCGAGCTGCTGGTGCTGGACGAGCCGACCGCCGGGGTCGATCTCGAGCACCAGCGGGTGCTCGCCGATCTGCTGGCCGCCCTGCTGTCCGGCGGGACCGCCGTGCTCGTCGTCCTGCACGAGATCGGGGCCCTGCAGGCGTTGCTGGATCGAGCGATCGTGCTGAGCGACGGCCGGGTCGTCCACGACGGTCCGCTCGACGCAACTCGGGCACCAGCGCCGCGGCGGCGGCCACGAGCACGTCGATCATGAACCGCCGACCGACCGCTATCGCTCGGGTCCGAGCTGGCTGGACGGAGCGGTCGGACCATGATCGAGATCCTGAGCTTCCCCTTCATGCAGCGGGCGCTGATCGCCGCGCTGCTGACCGGCGTGATCGCACCGGCCATCGGGACCTACATCGTCCAGCGACGGCTCAGCCTGCTCGGCGACGGCCTCGGCCACGTCGCGATCGCCGGCGTCGGCCTGGCGTTCCTCACCGGCATCGCGCCGGTGCCGATCGCCGTCGTGGTCTGTGTCGCCGGAGCGGTGATCGTGGAGATCCTGCGGCAGCAGGGCAAGGCGACCGGAGACGTGGGACTGGCCATCTTGTTCTACGGCGGGCTGGCCGCCGGCGTGTTCATGTCGGGCATCGCGGGCGTCGGCGCCGGCGGGCTGTCGCAGTACCTGTTCGGGTCGCTGACCACCGTCTCGACGGCCGACCTGAGACTGATCGCGGTGCTGGCCGTCGTGGTCCTGGTGCCGACGCTCGGTCTGGCCCCGCAGCTGTTCGCCGTCTCCACCGACGAGGAGTTCGCCCGCACCCAGGGACTGCGGGTCCGGGCGTACAACGTGCTGATCGTGGTGCTGGCCGCCGATCACCGTGACCCTCGCGATGCGCACCGTCGGGCTGCTGCTGGTCAGCGCCCTGATGGTGGTGCCGGTGGCGGCCGCCCGCAACCTCGTCCGCGGATTCCTCGCCGCGCTGGTCTGCGCGATCATCGTCGGGGTGTTCGTCTCGGTCGGCGGCGCGGTCGGATCGTTCTACGCCGACGCCGCGCCGGGCGCCTTCATCGTGCTGCTGGCCATCGCCGTCTTCGCGCTCAGCTGGCCGGCCGGAGCGATCCTGCGCCGCCGGCACCGGCCCGTCCCGGTGCTGCCCGCGGCGATGGACGACGACGACCTCGTCGCCTTGCACGTCGTCGTCACCGAGGGCCATCCGCACCGCACCATCCGGGCTGCGGCCACCGGGAGGTCCAGCACGGCGACCACACCGACTTCATCCACGAGGGGCACCGCCATGCCGCCCACGCCGACCACTACGACGAGCACTGACCGCGATGACCTCACCTGACACGACCGCCCCGGCGCAACGGCGCACCCGGCAGCGCGCGGCCGTCGACGAGATCCTCGCCGGGCGGCACGAGTTCCGGACCGCTCAGGAGATCCACGACGACCTCCGGCAGCGGGGTGACCGCGTCGGACTGACCACCGTCTACCGGACGTTGCAGGCGATGACCGAGGCCGGCGAACTCGACGCCATCCGCAACACCGAGGGCGAGACCGCGTACCGGCGCTGCTCCACCGGTCACCATCATCATCTGGTCTGCCGGAGCTGTGGTCGCACCGTCGAGGTCTCCGGCCCGGCGGTGGAGACCTGGGCCAGTGCCGTCGCCCAGCAGCACGGCTTCCGCGACGTCAGCCACGACCTGGAGATCTTCGGCACCTGCGACCGCTGCTGACCGCGGTCAGGAACGAGCGGACGCCGGCGAACCAGGCCGCCAGGTTGGCGAAGCCCTCGTCGAGACCGACCCGCGGGCGCCAGTGCAGCACCTCGCGGGTGTGCCGCTGGTCGAACCAGTGCGCGGTGGACAGCTGCTCGGCGAGGAACCGGGTCAGCGGCGGGTCGTCCTCGCTCGGCCGCCGGCGCTGGCGCAGGCTCCAGACCCCCTCCGCGACCAGGCCGCCGGCGGCCGCCAGCCAGGGCGGGATCCGCCGACCCGGACCGGGTACGCCGGCCGCCGCGCAGATCGATTCGAGCAGGTCGCGGATCGGCCGCGGTTCGCCGTTGGTCACCACCAGGGCCTGGCCGTGGGCGGCGGGAGCCCGATCCAGGGCGGCCAGCAGGGCGTCGACGGCGTTGTCGACGTACGTCGTGTCGACCAGGACCGCACCCGGCCCGATCAGCGGCAGCCGGCCGGCCCGACCGCGGGCGACGATCCGGGCGATCAGCTGCGGGTCGCCGGGCCCCCAGACCAGGTGCGGGCGGATGGCGACCACCGCGAGGCCGTCGCCGTCCGCGGCGAGGGCGAGCTGTTCGGCGATCGCCTTGCTGCGGGCGTAGGGCCCGCGGGCCCCGTCCGGATCGGCGGGCGCCGCACCCACCCCGACCAGGGAGCGGCCGGCGTGACTCACCGAGGGCGAGGAGACGTGGACCAGCCGTTCGACGCCGGCGGCTCGGCAGGCGTCGACGATCGCCCGGGTGCCGCCGACGTTGGTCCGCTCGTACGCGGCCCACGGTCCGGTCACGTTGACCTTGGCGGCCAGGTGGATGACGGCGTCCTGCCCGGCCACGGCGCGCGCGCACGGCGTCCGCGTCGGCGACGTCGGCGAGCACCTCCGGGCAGCCCCAGACCGGCCGGACGCCGCTGCAGCACCGTGACCTGGTCGGCCGCGGTCGGCGAGCGCCCGGGCGGTCGCCGCGCCGAGCATCCCGCTGGCCCCGGTGACCAGGACCTTCACAGCCGGCCGCGCTCCCCCGCCAGCAGCCGATCGGCCCACCGGGCGACTCGGGTCCGGTCGATCTTCGACGCGTGCCGGATGTCGACCGGCAGGCTGCGGATGGTCAGCACGGCGGCGACGGCGCGGCCGGCGGCGGCGCGCACCGCGGCCGTCAGTTCCGGGTCGGCGAGACCGTCGGACCCCGTCTCGATCACGACGACGACCTGCTGGGTGCCCGCCGGGCCGACGCCGACCACGGCCGCCAGGGCGACCTCGGCCAGCGACTCGACCCGCTGCTCGATGCCGACCGGGGTCACCGGGCCGTCGGCGGTGGTGATCACGTGGACCAGCCGGCCCTCGATCCACAGCCGCCCCTCGGCGTCGAGGTGGCCGACGTCGCCGGTCCGGTGCCAGCCGGGGTTGCGGGAGCTCAGCCGTTCGGTCGCCCACAGCTTGTCGTAGCGGTCCTTGACGTGGGCGCCGGCGACGCAGACCTCCCCGGTCACACCCGGCTGGTCGGTGAGTGCGCCGTCAGCCGACCCGTCGGCCGCCAGCGGGCTCAGCCGGACCTCGACGCCGGGCACCGGCCGGCCGACGCAGACCCCGTTGCCGGCGCCCGCGTCCTCGATCTCGGCGAGGGAGATGTCGGCGACCGGCAGGGCCTCGGTCATCCCGTACGGGGTGCGCAGCTCCGCGTCCGGCAGCAGCTCCTGGACCTGTCGCAGCAGCCCGACCGGGACGGGCGCTCCGGCCGACATCAGCCGGCGGACCGTGCCGAGGGCCGCCCGCTGTTCCGCGGTGAGCGCCGGCGCTGGTCGCCACCACGTTGCGCAGCGCCGCGGGCGAGGCGAAGACCACCGTGGCCTCGATGGCGGCGACCGCATCGGCGAGCGCGCCGGCGGTCAGGGTGCCGGGTGCGGTCACGTCCATGTCGGGCACCGCGGCCGCGACGCCGAGGGCCGGGCCGTAGAGCGCGAACGGCGCGAAGGCCGCGACCAGCCGGTCGTCGGGGCCGAGGCCCATCGCCGCGCGTACCGCCTCGAGCTGGGCCAGCAGCTGGCTGTGCCGGTAGACCACCCCCTTCGGCGGGCCGGTCGCCCCGGAGGTGAAGAGCACGGCCGCCTCGCCGTCGGCGTCGGACAGCTCGGGCAGCGGCTCGTTCCGGCCCCGCGCCTCGAGTTCGGCCAGGTCGGAGATCCGCCGTCCCGGGACCCGCAGCGCCTTGGCCGCCAGCAGCGCCTTGGGGATGCCGATCACGTGGTCGGGCCCGGCGCTGCGCAGCGCGGCGGCCATCCGGCGCAGCCCGAGACCGGCGTCGGCCACCACGATGGTCGCCCCGGCCCGCCAGCACGCGTACACGGCGACCATCAGCTCGATCCCGGGCGGCACCAGCACCGCGACCCGCTGCCCGGCCTGGACGCCGTCCAGCCGCAGGCCCGCGGCCAGATCCCGGACCCGCTGGTCCAGCTCGGCGAAGGACACCGATCGCGAGCTCGTCCGTGGTGCAGCTCGGCGACCGCCGTCGCCGGGTCCTCGGCGCGGGCGGTCGAGCCCGTCCCAGAGCCGGCCGCGAGACCGGCCGCGTCGACCCTGGCGGTCGGTTCGTGCTGCACCCAGCGCCAGATCGTCCCGGCGGCATCCGGCTCGTCCTCGGTCACCAGGTGGCTGGCCCGCGGATACCACTGCACGTCGGCGTGCGGCAGCCGGTCGAGCAGGTCCTCGAGATAGCGCGGCGTGAAGACGGGATCGCGGGCGCCCCAGACCAGCAGCGCCGGGACGTCGGCGAACGCGGTCAGCCCGGCCGCGACCCGATCCAGCGCCGTCCGGCTCGGATGGTCGGCTTCGAGCGGGATGTCGGCCACGAAGTCGCCCACCGCCCGGCGCCGCCCGGGCCGGCCGTACGGGGCCGCGAACGCCCGCTGGACCGCCGCCGGCACCGCGGGCCGGGACACCGCCGTGGCGCCCCGGACGAAGGTCGGCGTCCGCACGCACACCAGTTCGCGGAGCGCGGTCGACCGGGCCAGCCGGATCAACGCCGGCGGCGCGGCGGCGGCCGGCTGGTGCACGCCGGTGTTGGCCAGCACGATCCGCGCCACCTGGTCGGCGTGCGCCAGGGCCCAGCCGAGCGCGACCGGGCCGCCCCAGTCGTGGGCGACCAGGACGACCGGGCCGGTCAGGCCCAGGGCGGCGGTCACGCGTGCCGAGGTCGTCGATCCGCTGGGCGAGCGTCCGCGGCGCCTCGGTGCGCTCCGACCAGCCCATGCCGAGCTGGTCGACCGCGATCACCCGCCAGCCCGGGCGGCGCCTCGGCGAGGAACCGCCGCCACAGGTAGGACCAGGTGGGGTTGCCGTGCACGCACAGCATGACGCCCGGCCGGAGCCGTCGGCGCCGTTGTCCAGCAGGTGCCAGCGGTGCGGCACGCCGTCGGCGTCGGTGACCCGGACCGTACGCGACCAGGCCGGATCCAGTCCCGGCAGAGCGGAGCGAGCGCCGCCGGCCGGCGACGCCTCGCCGGGCGCGATCACCAGGCGAGCTCGGCGTACGAGGTGTTCAGGCCCGACCCGATGCCGAGCAGGATCACCTGCATGCCCGAGCGCAGGTCGTCCAGGTGCTGCGCCAGCGTGAACGGCACCGCGGCCGGGCCGATGTTGCCGTAGGTCGGCAGGGTGAGCGGGAACTTCGACTCGTCGACCCCGAGCGCCTTGGCCATGGCCCGGATGTGCACCACCGAGGTCTGGTGGGCGATGAAGCAGTCGGCGTCGGCCCAGTCGAAGTCGGCCTGGGCGTCCTGCCAGGTCGCGATGGCCAGCTCGAGACCCGCCTCGAACAGCCGCTTGGTGTCGGTCCGCATGAAGTCGAGGTCGCCGACGCACAGGTCGTGGTGCTCGGTGCCGGCCCGGCTGACCCCGCCGATCACCCGGTGGCCCTCGGGGTGCCGGTCGGACCGGCCCAGCACCATCGCCGCCGCACCCGGAGCCGAGCGTCAGGGTGGCGAACTGCTCCCGCAGGTCCTCGGCGGTCGCGTCGGCGACGTCGAGCCGTTCGAGGGCCCGCTCCTGGGTGTAGCGCGAGCCCTCGCGCGTCCACCAGCAGCGCGTAGTCGGCCTGGCCGGAGTCGATCATGGTGCCGGCGAGCTGGATCGCCGTTGACGAAGCCGAGGCAGGCGTTGGCGAGGTCGAAGTTGAGGCAGCCCGCCGGCAGGCCGAGCTGGTGGTGCACCGCCACCGCCGACGACGGCTCGAGGTAGGCCCGCGACACCGAGGTGTTGATCATGACCCCGATCTGGGACGGGTCGACGCCGGCCTCGGCCAGCGCCTTCGCGCCCGGCCATCGCCGCCGCGTCGGCGAAGGTCACGTCCTCCGGCCACCAGCGGCGCTCGCGTACCCCGGCCAGCTGCTCGAGCATCCCCGCGCGCATCCCGACCCGCTCGTAGGTCGCGGCCAGCCGCTCGTCGAACTGCGGCCGAGGTGGCGATCGACCGGCGCCTCGACGCCGCAGACGGACAGGACGCTGGTGTTGTTCAGCCGATACGTCGCGTTGCCGATCCATAGTCTGCCCTCTACCCAGTCGGTGCGCTCCTGATCCGCAGAAGCCGGTTCGAGAGCTGAGTCCAGATCCTGCCTCAACCGACCTAGCTGTGTCACACCGGATCAAGCGCTGGACCCGTGTCGCCGGCTCGTCCGACCGGCCGGTTCGGTACCGCGCCGCCGTATCGCCGATCGCGGTCGGCGTAGAGCTCGAGCGCCCGCCACAGGTCGCGCCGGTCGAAGTCCGGCCACAGCCGGTCGAGGA
This sequence comes from uncultured Actinomycetota bacterium, assembly GCA_963761955.1. Lineage (GTDB taxonomy): Bacteria > Actinomycetota > Actinomycetes > Propionibacteriales > Propionibacteriaceae > Microlunatus. Next base: position 27,944 of record CAVXIY010000028.1, read on the forward strand.
AGACCAGCTCGGCGTACGCGCTCTGCCAGAGCAGGAAGTTGGAGGTGCGCTGCTCGCCCGAGGAGCGGACGAACAGGTCGACGTCGGGGATCTCGGGCTCGTCCAGGATACTGCCGGAACCGCTGCTCGGTCAGCTTGGCCGGATCGAGCCGGCCGGCCGCGGCCAGCTCGGCGATCCGGCGGGCGGCGTCGACGATCTCGGCCCGGCCGCCGTAGTTCACGCAGAACTGCAGGGTCAGCACCTCGTTGTCGACGGTGCGCTGCTCGGCGTCCTCCAGCTCGGAGATCACGCTCCGCCACAGCCGCGGCCGCCGGCCGGCCCAGCGCACCCGGACGCCCAGCGCGTCCAGCTGGTCGCGGCGCCGCCGGATCACGTCGCGGTTGAAGCCCATCAACCAGCGGACCTCGTCCGGCGAGCGGCTCCAGTTCTCGGTCGAGAACGCGTACGCCGACAGGTACCGGACGCCGACCTCGATGGCGCCCTCGATCACGTCGAACAGCGACTCCTCGCCGCGGGCGTGCCCGTCGGTGCGCGGCAGGTTGCGCTGCTTGGCCCAGCGGCCGTTGCCGTCCATCACGATGGCGACGTGCTGCGGCAGCCGATCGGCCGGGATCTGCGGCGGCCGGGCCCCGCTGACGTGCGGGGTCGGCGGCCGAGGGGCCGGCCGAGCCCCTGGCTCGGGCGCGTTGCGCTGCTTCCTTGCCATGTCAGGGAGACTACTGACATGCCGACCTACCGCGACGAAGCCGTGGTGCTGCGGACGCACAAGCTCGGCGAGGCCGACCGGATCATCACGTTCCTGAGCCGGCGGCGCGGCAAGATCCGGGCCGTCGCCAAGGGGGTACGCCGCACCTCGTCGAAGTTCGGCGCCCGGCTCGAGCCGTTCTCCCACGTCGACCTGCAGTTCGCGGAGGGCCGCACCCTCGACATCGTCACCCAGGTCGAGTCCCTGGACGCCTTCGGCGAGCCGCTGGTCGCCGACTATCCGGCCTACACCGCCGGCCAGGTGATGCTGGAGACCGCCGACCGGCTGGTGGTGGAGGAGGGCGAGCCGGCCGTCCAGCAGTACCTGCTGCTCGTCGGCGCGCTCAAGGTGCTCAATCGCGGCACCAGCGACGGACCCCGGCCGCCGACGGTGATCCTGGACTCCTACCTGCTGCGGGCCCTCGCGGTCGCCGGCTACGCACCGTCGTTCCTCGACTGCGCCCGGTGCGGGCTCGTCGGCCCGCACCGGGCCTTCTCCCCGGCCGCCGGCGGCGTGGTGTGCGACCACTGCCGGCCGGCCGGATCGGCCCGGCCGGCCGCCGAGACCCTGACGCTGCTCGGCGCGCTGCTGGAGGGCCGGTGGGCCGACACCCGCGGCGTCAGCCCCGCCGTGGCCCGGGAGGCGAGCGGGCTCACCGCGGCCTTCGTGTCCTGGCACCTCGACCGCAACCTTCGATCGCTGGCCCATGTGGAGCGCTGACCCGCGCTGGCCGCCGCCGCAGCCGCAGGTGCACCGGCCGCACCGGGTCGCGTACCTGTTCGCGGTCGTCATGCCGCTGGTGCTGATCGTCGTCCTGGCGGCACCGTTCGCGGTGGTCTGGATGCTGCCCCGGCTCCGCGGGACGTCGGGCGTCACCGCACCCTCGCCGGCACCGGGGACCGTCACCGACGGCGGCGCCGGCCTCGGCGATCCCTACTATCCCGTACGCCGGCAACAGCGGCTACGACGTCACCCGCTACCAGATCATGATCAACTGGGACCCGACGACCGAGACCCTGCAGGGCACGACCATGATCAGCGCCCGGGCGACCCAGACGCTGCGCTCGTTCTACTTCGACCTCGCGCTGCCGACCGACCAGGTGCAGGTGAACGGGAAGCCGGCGACCTTCGAGCACCAGGGCTTCGCCGACGTCCGGGTGCAGCCGCAGCAGTTGATCGCCGCCGGCAGCACCTTCACGGTGACCGTCGCCTACTCCGGCAAGCCGGGTGACATCCGGCAGGGCAAGGTGCAACCGTGGTGGACGACCGGTGCGGAGTGGACCGCGGCCGGCGAGCCCGAGAGCGCGGCCTGGTGGTTTCCCGGCGAACGACCATCCGAGCGACCCGGCCCTGATGGACATCTCGATCCGGGTGCCGGCCGGGATGGAGGCGATCAGCACCGGACGGCTGGAGTCGGCCGACACCGGCACGGAGAAGGACTTCGACACCTGGCACTGGGTCGCCCGCCAGCCGATGGTCACCTACGCCAACTTCATCTCCCTCGGCCAGTTCGAGCTGAAGCAGGGAGTCGATCATGGACTGCCCTACGTCTACGCGGTCTCGGAGCAGCTGTCGGCGGCGGAGCGCAAGCAGGCCTTCGACGTGCTGATGACCTCCGGCGACCGGGTCCGCACCCTGGAGAGCATGTTCGGTCCCTACCCGTTCACCGAGCTCGGTGGCGTGGTTCCGGCCCACCCGCTCTGGTTCGAGGGGCTGGAGACCCAGACCCGGCCGCTCTACGTCGCGCGGGCGATCCTCGACGCCGACTTCGCGCCCACGCTGCTGAACCACGAACTCGCCCACATGTGGTTCGGCGACAACGTGACCGTGCGGCAGTGGAACGACATCTTCAACAGCGAGGCGTACGCGTCCTGGGCGCCGTGGGGCGCCGTCGAGCGCACCGGCGGACGCAGCGCCAACGAGGCGATGAACGCCGCCTACGAGCGACGCAAGGACCGGCCCGAGTTCTGGCGGATCACCATGATCGATCCGAGCCGGGAGCACCTGTTCGACGCGGTGTACGTGCGCGGCCCGATGGCGCTGCAGGGGCTGCGCAACGTCATCGGCGACGACGCCTTCTTCAAGCTGGCCCGGGACTGGGCCCAGTCCCCGGGCAGCCGCACCCTCGAGGAGTGGATGGTGATGGCCCAGTCGGAGACCACCGGTCGACCTCGGCCCGTTCTTCCAGGCCTGGATCTTCGCGCCCACCGCCCCCGCCCGCACCGCCGAGAACGGGTTTGTCTAGCTGCGAGCCTGCATCGGCGCCTGACGCAGCTCGGATTCCGCGACCGACTCGAGTCAGCGGCGCGCGGTTGACGGCGGAGGCGACGGCCTGGAGGGAGGCGGTGACGATGTTGGCGTCCATGCCGACGCCCCAGACGACCGAGCTGGCCTCGCCGTCGCCGACCTCGCACTCCACGTACGCGGCGGCCAGGGCGTCGCCGCCGGCGGAGAGCGCGTGCTCGTGGTAGTCCAGCACCCGGACGCGGTAGCCGAGCGGCGAGATGGCGTCGACGAAGGCCGAGACCGGGCCGTTGCCCTCGCCGCTGATCGTCTGCGCCCGGCCCTTGATCACCACGTTGGCGGTGACCGAGAAGGTGCTGCCCGACCGCCGCGAGGCCGCCGCGACGTCGACCAGCTTCAGCGGCGCGTCGGGCTCCAGGTACTCGAAGGTGAAGATCTCCCAGAGCCGCGCCGGGCTGACCTCGCCGCCGTCGGCGTCGGTGTGGGCCTGGACCACCCGGGAGAACTCGATCTGCAGCCGCCGCGGCAGGTCGAGGTTGTGCTCGGTCTTCATGATGTAGGCGACGCCGCCCTTGCCGGACTGGGAGTTGACCCGGATCACCGCCTCGTAGGTGCGGCCGACGTCGTACGGGTCGATCGGCAGGTACGGCGCCTCCCAGGTCGATCTCCCGGACGCTGATGCCCTGCTCGGCGGCCTTCTTGTCCAGATCCTCCAGGCCCTTCTTGATCGCGTCCTGGTGGCTGCCGGAGAAGGCGGTGTAGACCAGGTCGCCCGCGTACGGATGGCGCGGGTGAACCGGCAGGTTGGTGCAGTACTCCACCGTGCGACGGATCTCGTCGATGTCGGAGAAGTCGATCTTGGGGTCGATGCCCTGGGAGAACAGGTTCATCCCCAGGGTGACCAGGTCGACGTTGCCGGTCCGCTCGCCGTGGCCGAACAGGCAGCCCTCGACCCGGTCGGCGCCGGCCATCAGGGCCAGCTCGGTCGCCGCGGTCGCCGTGCCGCGGTCGTTGTGCGGGTGCAGCGAGATGGCGACGTGCTCGCGGTTCTGGACGTGCCGGCAGAACCACTCGATCTGGTCGGCGTAGATGTTCGGCGTGCCCATCTCGACCGTGGCCGGCAGGTTGAGGATGATCTCCCGGCCGGCCGCGGGCTGCCAGACGTCCATCACCGCGTTGCAGACCTCGACGGCGAACTCCAGCTCGGTGCCGGTGAAGATCTCCGGGGAGTACTCGTAGCCGAACTCGACGTCGCCGAGGTGCTGCTCGGCGTACTTCATCACCAGCTCGGTGCCCCGGGTGGCCAGCGCGATGCACTCGGCCTTGTCGACGTGGAAGACCACCCGGCGGAACAGCGGCGCGGTCGCGTTGTACATGTGGATGGTCGCGGTCTTGGCCCCGACCAGCGACTCGGCGGTCCGCTCGATCAGGTCCTCGCGGGCCTGGGTCAGCACCGAGATGGTCACGTCGTCGGGGATCCGGCCCTCGGTGATCAGCTGGCGGACGAAGTCGAAGTCGGTCTGGCTGGCCGACGGGAAGCCGACCTCGATCTCCTTGTAGCCCATCCGGACCAGCAGGTCGAACATCTTGTGCTTGCGGGCCGGGGTCATCGGGTCGATCAGGGCCTGGTTGCCGTCGCGCAGATCGGTGGACAGCCATCGTGGGGCCTTGGTGATCTGCATCTCCGGCCAGGTGCGGTCGGGCAGGTCGATGGGGGTGAACGCGCGGTAGCGCTGGAACGGCATCGGGCTCGGCTGCTGAACGGGCACGGCTTGTGGCCGGGTGCCGAAACTGGGTGGTCGATGCTGGTCGATCATGATGTCCTCGCTGCTGGAACGGGTGGGCGGGCCGGAACACGCCAGAACTCCGCAGCGAGGGGGCCGGCCCTTAGTGGGCCTCGCTGCGGCAGCGAAGGAGGAGCAGCGCCGAACGGCGCTCGATGCCAGCCATGGCGTCACTGTAACCCCACCGTCACGACCGCGGCAACGCCGACACGCTGAATCGCCGCCGAGCTAAATCGCCTGGCGAATCGGTGGCGGCGGCTGGCCTCAGGCACCCTGGACGGATGGCCTTCGTACGCGTGTCCCCCGACGACGCCGGCCAGGTCAGCCAGGTCGCCGACCTCCTCGAGGCCGCGCGGCTCGTCGACGACCCGGACGCGTTCCCGACGTCGGCGTCGATGCTGGCCGGACGGATGCGCTACGGCTGGGACCTGGAGCCGGCCGAGTACTACCTCTACGTCCCCGACGGAGCCGACGAGCCGGTCGGCGTGCTCGAGCTGGACATGCCGACGCGCGACAACCTGCACCTGGTCTGGGCCGGCGTCACCGTGCACCCCGAGCACCGGCGCCGGGGCCACGGCCGGTGATCATGGCCGAGGTGCGCTGCCGGGCCGCCGCAGGCGGGGCGCGAACACGATCTGGGTCGGCGCCGCCGAGGACGATCACGGCGCCCGCGCCTTCCTCGAGGGCTGCGGCTTCCGCTACGCCAGCCACGACGCCCGCCGGCGGCAGGTGCTCGCCGACGTTGATCAGGACGAGGTCGACCGGCTGCTGGACCAGGCCGAGGCGGCCGCCGCCGACTACCGGCTGGAGCGGCTGCTGCCGCCGATCTCCGACGAGATGCTGCAGCAGCTGGTCGAGGTGACCGCGGCGATCAACGACGCCCCGATGGGTGAGCTGACGTACGAGGACGAGGTGTTCGACCTGCAGCGGCTGCGGGACATCGAGGCCGCCCGGGCGGGCGCGGGCAGCCGGCTGTACCGGATCGTCGCCCGGCACCGGGAGACCGGCGAGATCGGCGGGCACACCGTGCTCATCGGTGCATCCGGTGCAGCCGGAGCTCGGCCACCAGGGCGACACCGCGGTCGCCCGCGACCACCGCGGCCACCGGCTCGGCCTGCTGCTCAAGATCGACATGATGCGCTGGCTGGCCGAGGCCGAGCCGCAGCTGAGCGTGATCGAGACCTGGAACAACGCCGACAACACGCTTCATGATCAACGTCAACGAGGCGCTCGGCTACCGGCTCTCCCGGGTCTTCGCCACCTTCGAGCGCCGGACTCTGAACGCCCAGGCTCGCGGTCAGAAGCCCGAGACGGTTGAGGTGCTTGGGGTTGCGCTGCCATTCCTTGAGCACCTTGACCCGCAGGTCCAGGTAGACCGGGGTGCCCAGCAGGGCTTCGATCTGGCGCCGGGCGGCGGCGCCGATCTCGCGGAGCCGGGCCCCGCGGTGGCCGATGATGATGCCCTTCTGGGAGTCGCGCTCGACGATCATCGACGCGTAGACGTCCATCAGCGGCTTGTCGGCCGAGCGGCCCTCGCGCAGGCCCATCTCCTCGACGACCACGGTGATCGAGTGCGGGAGCTCGTCGCGAACCCCTCGAGCGCGGCCTCGCGGATCAGCTCGGCGACCAGGGTCTCCTCGGGCTCGTCGGTGATCTCGCCGTCGGGATACAGCGCCGGGCCCGGCGGGCAGCAGGTCGACCAGGGCGTCGCCCAGCACGTCGAGTTGATCATCCTCGACCGCCGAGACCGGGATGATGTGGGCCCAGCTGATCCCGAGTTGATCTTCGAGCGCGGCGATGCCCATCAGGTGCTCGGCCATCCGGCTCGGTGAGACCAGGTCGGACTTGGTCGCCACGGCCACCAGGATCGGCTTTCTCGGCAGGGCGGCGATCTCGCCCACCAGGTAGGTGTCCCCCGGCCCGATCCGCTCGTTGGCCGGCAGGCAGACGCCGACGATGTCGACCTCGGCCCAGGTGGTGCGGACAAGATCGTTGAGCCGCTCGCCGAGCAGCGTCCGCGGCTTGTGCAGGCCGGGCGTGTCGATCAGCACCAGCTGGGCGTCGGCGCGGTGTGACGATGCCGCGGATCGCGTGCCGGGTGGTCTGCGGCTTGGACGAGGCGATCGCGACCTTCTGCCCGACCAGCGCGTTGGTCAGCGTCGACTTGCCCGCGTTGGGCCGGCCGACGAAGCAGGCGAAGCCGGAGCGGAAGGCGTCGGCTGCCCTGCGACCAGGCTCGACGTCTGAGCCATCGGACGTCTCGATCCGGGACTGCACGGTCGCCGCGGGGGTCGACGTGCCAGACCACCACGCCGGTGCCGGGCAGGTCGCCGACGATGGCCAGGTCGCTCGTCGGTCGGGCCGTCGGCGCCGGCCAGGGCGACGGCCTCCAGGCCGGGGGCGCCGGAGGAGACGGCCATCGCCACGGCCACGGCGATCGCGGACAGCTGCAGGTGCTCCAGGTCGCACGGCGGCGCCGGCGTACGTGCGGCCGTCGGTGTCGCGGACGCAGGCGCCCTGGCCCGCCTCGGTGCGGGCCAGCGCCGACCGGGCCAGGGTGATGATCTTGAGATCCTCGGGGTCGCTCGGCCCTTCGACAGGCTCAGGGCGTCGAATCGCGTCATGAGGCGCGGACCTCCGGCTCGGGCGCCAGCCGGTTGGGCAGGTCGGCGCGCTCGTCGTCGTCGGACTCGCTCGAGATCCGGGTGGCGATCACGGTGCCGATCCGGTTCCGGCGGCCGGTCGAACGCTCGGCCACCAGCTCGAGTCCGTCGTACTTCACCACCGAGCCGGCGATCGGCACCTTGTTGAGCTGCTTGGCCATCAGGCCGCCGACGGTCTCCACGTCCTCGTCGTCGAGCTCGAGGCCGAAGAGGTCGCCGAGCTCGTCCACCGGCAACCGCGACGACACCCGGAACCGGCCCTCGCCCAGCGACGGTGATGTCGTTGTTCTCCTCGTCGTACTCGTCGGTGATCTCGCCGACGATCTCCTCCAGGATGTCCTCGATCGTGGCCATGCCCGCGGTGCCGCCGAACTCGTCGACCACGATCACCAGGTGCACCCGCTTGGCCTGCATCTCCTGCAGCAACTCGTCGACCGGCTTGGAGTCCGGGCACCAGATCGGCGTCCGCATCATCGAGCCGACCCGCTCGGTGGACTGCGCATCCGGCTTGTCGTAGACCCGCTTGATCACGTCCTTGAGGTAGAGCACGCCGACCACGTCGTCCAGGCCCTCGCGGATCACCGGGATCCGGCTGAAACCCGATCGCAGGGCCAGCGACACGGCCTGCCGGAGCGTCTTGTACTCCTCGATGAACACCATGTCGGTGCGCGGCACCATCACCTCGCGGACGATGGTGTTGCCGAGGTCGAAGACCGAGTGGATCATCCTCCGCTCGCCCGACTCGATCACCTCGCTGGCCTCGGCCAGGTCCACCAGCTCGCGCAGCTCCGCCTCGGTCGCGAACGGACCGTCGGTGAAGCCCTTGCCCGGCGTCAAGCGCGTTGCCGATCATGATCAACAGCCGCGGGAACGGACCCAGCACCGTGGTGATCGCGACGATCGGCCCGGCGAAGGCGCAGGCGACCCGGTGGGCGTGCTGCCGGCCGAGGGTTCGCGGCGCGACGCCCCAGAAGACGTAGGAGACGATGATCATGGAACCGGCGGTGATCGCCCCGGCCTCCCAGGTCACCGGGACCAGGGAGAAGACCACCTTGGCCACCAGGGTGATCGCCGAGATCTCGATCATGGTCCGCAGGAAGAGCGCGGTGTTGAGATAGCGCGGAGGGTCGTCGACGATCTTGCGGACCCGCGTGCTGCCGGGCATCCCCTCGGCGACCAGCCGGTCGGCCCGGGCCTTGGAGAACGAGGACAGGGCCGCTTCGGCCGCCGCCGTGAGTCCGGCGAAGATCACCAGGACCAGGCGATGCCGAGCTGCAGCCAGTCGGTGGTGGTCATCAGGCGCGCCGCGCGGTCTCGGACCGACGTTCGGACCAGGCGGCGATGATCTTGTCGTTGAGTCCGAACATCTCGGCCTTCTCGTCCGGTTCGGCGTGGTCGTAGCCGAGCAGGTGCAGCAGGCCGTGGACCAGCAGGTACTCCGCCTCGGCCGCGGCCGATCGCCCGTGCTCCCGCGCCTGCCGCTCGGTCACCGCCGGGCACAGCACGATGTCGCCGAGCAGGCCGGCCGGCGGTTCGTCGTCGTCGCTCGGCGGACGCAGCTCGTCCATCGGGAAGCTCAGCACGTCGGTCGGACCCGGCTCGCCCAGGTACTTCTCGTGGTAGGCGCTCATCGTGTCCTCGTCGACCAGCAGGATCGACAGCTCGGCCAGCGGGTGGATCCGCAACTGGTCGAGGGCGAAGGTCGCCAGCCGGACCAGGCCCGGACTGTCAGCCTCCAGACCGGACTCGTTGTTGATGTCGATCGGCATGTCCGGCCCCTACCGGCTCGAGTCGTGGCGAGTCGTGCGCCTCGAACTTGTCGTAGGCGGCAACGATCCGTCCGACCAGCTTGTGCCGCACGACGTCATGGTTGGTCAGGTGGCAGAACGCGATGTCGTCGACGTTGTCCAGGATTCCCTGCACCACCCGCAGCCCGCTGCGGGTGCCGCCGGGCAGGTCGACCTGGGTGATGTCGCCGGTGACCACGATCTTGGACCCGAATCCCAGTCGGGTGAGGAACATCTTCATCTGCTCCATCGAGGTGTTCTGGGCCTCGTCGAGGATGATGAAGGCGTCGTTGAGGGTGCGGCCGCGCATGTAGGCCAGCGGGGCGACCTCGATGGTGCCGGCGGTCAGCAGCCGGGGAATCGAATCCGGATCGACCATGTCGTGCAGCGCGTCGTACAGCGGCCGGACGTAGGGGTCGATCTTGTCGTTCAAGGTGCCCGGCAGGAAGCCGAGATGCTCGCCGGCCTCCACCGCCGGCCGGGTCAGGATGATCCGGTTGACCTGCTTGTTCTGCAGCGCCTGCACCGCCTTGGCGACGGCCAGATAGGTCTTGCCGGTGCCGGCGGGGCCGATGCCGAAGACCACGGTGTGCTGGTCGATCGCATCCACGTAGCGCTTCTGGTTCAGCGTCTTGGCCCGGATGGTCCGGCCGCGCGAGGACAAGATGTTGTGGGTCAGCACGTCGGCCGGCCGGGCCTCTTCGCGGGCGGTGAGCATCGGCGACGATCCGCTCGACCGCGTCGGCGGTGAGGCCCTGGCCGGTGCGCAGCACGGTGACCAGCTCGGTGATCACGTCGACGGCCAGGTCGATGGCGACCGGCGAGCCGGTCAGGCTGATCTCGTTGCCGCGGACATGGATTCCGGCCTCGAGCTCGCGTTCCAGGATGCGCAGGAACTCATCCCGCGGGCCCAGGACGTTCACCATCTCCACCGAGGCCGGAATCGTCACTCTCCGCAGTTCCTCTATGCCGCCGTCGGTGGATCGCTTGGCGGGCACGGTGGCCGCTTGGGGAGCGCTGGCCGAGACCTCTGACCTACTCAGTTGGTTCCTCGCAGATGAATGGGAATGAGTCGAGACTCATCTTAGACAACCACATCCGCCAGCACCCAACCGATAACGATCCGTCGCCTGGACCAGAGCCTCGACGATCCCGGCCTCGGAGTAGGCGTGACCCGGCCAGCGGAGCGACCGTGAAGTCCGCCTCCGGCCAGGCCAGATGCAGCTCGTACGCGGTGACCGCCGGGGTGGCGACGTCGTAGCGGCCCTGGACGATCACGGCCGGAATGTCGCGCGAGCACGCCCCGCGTCCGCGATCAGCTGACCCTCGCGCGAACCAGCCGCCGTGGACGAAGTAGTGGTTCTCGATCCGGGCGAAGGCCAGCGCGTACGCCGGCTCGCTGAACTGCGCGATCAGCTGGGCGTTCGGCTCCAGGGTGATGGTCGCCGCCTCCCAGCTGGTCCAGGCCACGCCGGCCGGGCCGTGGACGGCCGGATCGGGGTCGAACAGCAGGTCGTGGTACGCCGCGATCGCGTCGCCGCGGAACGACCGGCCGCCCAGCGGGGCCAGGAACATCTCGTACCGCTCCGGGAACAGCTGGCCGGCGCCGCCGTTGTAGTAGAAGTCCAGCTCGCTGCGCCGCAGGGTGAAGATGCCGCGCAACACCAGCTCGCTCACCCGCTGCGGGTGCTGTTCGGCGTACGCGAGGGCCAGCGCGCTGCCCCAGGAGCCGCCGAAGACCAGCCAGCGGTCGATCCCGCGGTCGGTGCGGAGCGCTCCAGATCCTCGACCAGATGCCAGGTGGTGTTGCTGCTCAGGTCGGCGCCGGGCTCGCTCGCGTGCGGCGTGCTGCGGCCGCAGCCGCGCTGGTCCAGCAGCACGAGCCGGTAGGCGTCGGGGTCGAACAGCCGCCGGACCTCCGGCGACGAGCCCGCGCCCGGGCCCGCCGTGCAGGAAGACCGCCGGCTTGCCGTCGGGGTTGCCGCACTCCTCCCAGTAGATCTGCTGGCCGTCGCCGACCGGCAGCATGCCCTGGGCGTACGGCTCGATGGCCGGGTAGAGCGTCACTGCCGGCCCGGTCAGTACTCGTCGTCGGGAACGATGTGCACGGCGGCCTCCTCGGCGCTGGCCGCCGCACCGTCGATGCCGACGTCCATCGCCGACCAGATCCTTGTCGGTGTCCGGGTCCGATGCCTTCGTTCGGGTCGACCAGCCGGCCGGCGCGCTCGATCGCCGACCTCGCCGTCGTCGATGTTCTCCAGCTCGTCGCGGACGTGAGGTTGTCCTCCGACCTCGGCGTACGGATCGGGCTCGGGCATCCTCCTCGGCCAGCCGTTCGTCCAGAGTCTCGTGCTCGCCCTGCGGATCAGCGAGGAATACTGCTCCGGCGGCGTGTAGCCCTCGTCGAGGACGTCCTCGACGCCCCGATCGTCGAGGGAGTCCTGCTGCTGGATCTGGTCCAACTGCTCGGACTCGTCGGGGACTTCGTTGGCGTAATCGCTCATGGCGACAGCCTGCCATGCCGATCGGGACAGCGTGACCACTAGGATCGCTGCACGTGACATTGAGCGAAGCGGCCCCACGCTCGGCGGCCACGGGCCCCGCCTTTGCGACCGCACCGACCGGGATCTACGCGATCGTGGTCGCCGCCTTCTGCGGCGTGCTTGTTGATCTCCAACATCGCGGCCACCAAGACGATCACCGTCGTCGACGGGCTGCCCGCGTTCGTGGGCGGTGGCATCTTCACCGACGGTGGCGCGCTGCTGTTCCCGCTGACCTACATCATCGGCGACGTGCTGGCCGAGGTGTACGGCCTGCGGCAGGCCCGGCGGGCCATCTGGGTCGGCTTCGCGCTCGCCGCCCTGGCCTCGGTGACCTTCCTCGCCGTGGGTGCCGCCCCGCCCGGGCCGGGCTATGAGAACCAGGCCGCATTCCAAGCCGTGCTGGGTTTCGTGCCGCGGATCGTCCTGGCCAGCCTGTGCGGCTACCTGGCCGGGCAGTTCCTGAACGCCTACGTGGTGGTCAAGATCAAGGAGCGGACGAACGAACGGCGGCTGTGGGTCCGGCTGATCGGATCGACCGTGGTCGGGGAGTTCGCCGACACCGCGCTGTTCTGCTTCATCGCCTTCGTCGGCGTCTTTCCGACCTGGGGCTCCTTGATCAGCTTCACGGTGACCGGCTACGTCTACAAGGTGCTGGTGGAGGTGATCTTCCTGCCGATCACCTACGCGGTGATCGCGGCGATCAAGAAGCGTGAGCCGGGCTATGCGGCCCACACCGCTCGGCTCGCCGGCCGTCAAGCAGCTGCGGTTGGTCGTGGCGACCGAGGACTACGACCGGGCGGTCGGCTTCTATCGCGACCAGCTCGGGCTCGGGCAGGAGGAGACCTTCACCTCCGACGGCGGCGCGCAGGTGATGATCTTGGACGCCGGCCGGGCCACCCTCGAGCTGTCCAACCCCGCGCAGATCGAGCTGATCGATCGGGTCGAGGTCGGCCGGACCGGGGTCAGCGGGAAGTACCGGGTCGCGTTCGAGACCGACGACGCCGCCGCCGTGACCGAACGGCTGGTCGCGGCGGGAGCCGAACTCGATCGCCCCACCGACCCGGACGCCGTGGAACTCCCTCAACGCGCGGCTGAACGGGCCCGCCGGGCTGCAGCTGACGATCTTCACCGAACTGGGCGACCGGTCTGAATCGGGCCCACCGCCGGCGGCGGATCAGCGGCCCGCGTAGTACCGGCCGAGGAAGTCGGTCTTGAAGTCGTCGAAGGTGCCGGTCTCGATGCTGGCCCGGATGTCGTCGACCAGCCGGACGATGAAGCGCTCGTTGTGGATGGTGCACAGCGTCGACGCGAGCATCTCCTTGGCCTTGAACAGGTGGTGCAGGTAGGCGCGGGTGTAGTGCGCGCAGGTGTAGCAGTCGCACTCGGCCTCGATCGGCACGAAGGCTCGGCGCGCGGGGGCGGTGTTGACGTTGAAGCGGCCGTCGAAGCTGTAGACCGCGCGCGTTGCGCGCGACCCGGGAGGGTGAGACGCAGTCGAAGGTGTCGGCGCCGTTCTCGATCGCGGTGAAGAAGTCGTCGGGCTCGGAGATCCCCAGCAGGTGCCGCGGCTTGTCCTCGGGCAGCTCCTCGCTGCACCAGCCGACGATGGTGCCCAGATTCTCCTTCTCCAGCGCGCCGCCGATGCCGTAGCCGTCGAAGGAGCGCCCGTCCACCACGAGGCGTTCGAGATCGCGGGTCGCCTGTCGGCGCAGGTCCTCGTACTGCGCGCCCTGGATCACCCCGAACAGCGCCTGGTACGGATGTCGATCCCGCTCGGCGGTGAGCCGCTGATGCTCGGCCAGGCAGCGCGCCGCCCACGCCTGGGTGCGCCGGACGGCCTGCTCCTGGTACGGCGCGGGTGTTCATCAGCGTGGTGCACTCGTCGAACGCGAACATGATGTCGCCGCCCAGCTGGTGCTGGATCTGCAGCGACACCTCGGGGGTGAACCGGTGCTTGGACCCGTCGAGGTGCGAGGTGAACGTCACCCCGTCGTCGTCGACGTGGGCCAGTCGCTGCTTGCCCTCGGCGATCACGTCGTCGTTGCCCAGGCCGGCGGTGTTCATCGCCAGCACCTTCTTGAAGCCGACGCCGAGCGACAGCACCTGGAAGCCGCCGCTGTCGGTGAAGGTCGGGCCGGGCCAGTTCATGAACCGGCCGAGCCCGCCGGCCGCGTCGACGATGTCGGGGCCGGGCTGCAGGTAGAGGTGGTAGGCGTTGGCCAGCAGCGCCTGCGCCCCGAGCGCGGCCATGCTCTCGGGCAGCACCGCCTTCACCGTCGCCTGGGTGCCGACGGCGATGAACGCCGGGGTCTTGATCACGCCGTGCGGGGTGCTGATCGATCGCCGGTACGCCCGAGCCGGTCCGGCAGCCGGGTGCCGACCGTCGAACGCCGAAGGACCGGTCATCGCTGGAGCAGCCCGGCCAGGGCGACCACGCCGGCGGTCGAGGTGCGCAGCACGCCGTCGCTGATCGGACACCGGTCGGGCGCCGGCGGCGGCGAAGGCCTCGAGCTCGGCGTCGGTGATGCCGCCCTCCGGGCCGATGATGATCATGACCGTGCCCGACGCCGGCAGCTGGACCTGCGGCGAGCGGCTGCGCCGCGTCCTCGTGCAGCACCAGAGCAAGATCGACTTCGCTGATCCTGGTCACCAGCTGCTTGGTCGAGCACGAGCTCGGTCGACCACCGGCACCCGCAGCCGCCGGGACTGCTTGGCGGCCTCGCGGACCGTGGAACGCCAACGCTGCAAGGACTTCTCGGCCCGCTCCCCCGACCAGCGGACGACGGATCGGGCGGCCTGCCAGGGGACGATCTCGTCGATGCCCAGCTCGGTCAGCATCTCGATGGCCAGCTCGGACCGGTCGCCCTTGGCCAGCGCCTGCACGGCGAGATACCGGACCGGCCGCTCCGGGCTCGACAGGTGCTCGCGCACCTCGACGACCAGCCCGGACTTGTCGGCCGCCACGACCTCGCCGCGTACCCCGGCACCCCGGCCGTCGCCGATCATGATCATCTCGCCCGGCCCGATCCGCCGCACCACGGAGGCGTGCCGGCCCTCGGCGCCGTCCAGGGTGATCGTGGAACCGATCAGGGAGGCGGATCCCCGAGGGCATCGTGCAGGAACAGCGGGTCGGTCACTGTCCGGCGAACGCGTCCCGCAGCCGGCCGAACACGCCGCGGCCGTGCTTCTGCACGCTGACCTCGGGCGCGGTCTCCTCCCGGAGCTCGGCGAGCTGCCGCAGCAGCTCCCGCTGCTCGTCGTCGATCCGGGTCGGGGTCTGGACGAGCAGGGTCACGCCGAGCTGGCCGCGGCCACTGGCCCGCAGCCGGGGCACGCCCTTGCCGTCGATCGCGATCCGGGTGCCGGACTGGGTGCCGGACGGCACCGCGACCCGGACGGACTGGGTCTCCGGCTCGGCATCCTCGAGGTCGGCCTCCAGCGTGGCCACCGTCACCTCGGTGCCCAGCGCGGCCGCGGTCATCGGGATCCGCACCACGACCTCGAGGTCGTCGCCCTCGCGGCGGAACGACTCGTGCTGGGCGACCTGCAGCTCGACGTACAGGTCGCCGGCCGGGCCGCCGCCGGAGCCGACCTCGCCGTGCGAGGCCAGGTGGATCCGGTTGCCGGTGCTGACCCCGGCCGGGATCTTGACGTTGATGGTCCGGGCCGACCGGACCCGGCCGTCGCCGGAGCACTCGGGGCACGGGTTGGGGATGACCGTGCCGTAGCCGCGGCAGGTCGGGCAGGGCTGGGTGGTCCGGATGTCGCCGATGAACGAGCGCTGCACGTGGGTCACGTCGCCCTGGCCGTGGCAGGTCGAGCAGGTCACCGGCTTGGAGCCCTCGGCCGCGCCCGAGCCGCTGCAGCGCGGGCAGAGCACGGCGGTGTCGACCCGCAGCGGCTTGGTGGTGCCGAAGGCCGCCTCGGCCAGCTCGAGGTCGAGCCGGACCAGGGCGTCCTGGCCGCGGCGGACCCGCGACCGCGGGCCGCGTGAGGTCTGGGCGCCGAACATCGCGTCGACCAGGTTGGTGAAGTCGAAGCCGCCGGCGCCGAAGCCGCCGTTGAAGCCGCCGCCCATCCCGCCGCCGAGCGGGTCGCCGCCGCGGTCGTAGAGGTCGCGCTTCTTGGGGTCCTGCAGCACCTCGTACGCCTCGGCGACCTTCTTGAACCGGTCGGCGGCGTCGGCCTCCTGGGCCACGTCGGGGTGCAGCTTCATCGCCAGCTGGCGGTAGGCCTTCTTGATCTGCTCCGGCGTCGCGTCGCGCGAGACGCCGAGGATCTCGTAGTAGTCAGTACTCATTCAGATTTCTCTTCTATCCTTCGGAGAGGAACCGGCCGACGTAGCGGGCTACGGCGCGGACCGAGGCCATGGTCGAGGGGTAGTCCATCCGGGTGGGGCCGACCACGCCGAGGGTGGCGAAGGTGTCGAGCTGGCTGCCGTAGCCACTGGCCACGACCGACGTCGACTGTAGCTCCTTGTAGGGGTTCTCCTGGCCGATCCGCACGGTGACGGCGTCGGCCGTGCTGGCCTCGCCCAGCAGCTTGAGCAGCACGACCTGCTCCTCCAGGGCCTCGAGCACCGGCTTCACCGTGGTCTCGAACTCCGAGCCGTAGCGGGTCAGGTTGGGCACCCCGCCGACGACCATCCGGCTGGACGCCTCGCTGCTCAGCATCTCCAGCAGGGTGGCGATCGCGGCCTGACCGATCACCGCCAGCGAGGGCGGCAGCTCGTCGACCAGCCGGCTCAGCCGGACGGCCGCCTGGGAGGAGGAGTGGCCGACCGCCGCGGCGTTCAGGTGCGCCCGCAGCTCGGCCAGCGTCTCGTCGTCCTGCTCGGGGATCTCCAGGGCGCGCTGCTCGATCCGGCCGGTCGAGGTGATCAGGATCAGCAGCAGCCGGGAGGTGGACAGCGAGACGATCTCGACGTGCCGCACCGTCGAGTGGCTGAGGGTCGGGTACTGCACGATCGCCACCTGCTGGGTGACCTGGGCGAGCAGCCGGACGGTGCGATGCAGCACGTCGTCGAGGTCGAGCGCGCCGGACAGGAAGGTCTGGATGGCCCGCTGCTCGGCCGCCGACAGCGGCTTGACCGAGCCCAGCCGGTCGACGAACAGCCGATAGCCCTTGTCGGTCGGGATCCGGCCGGCGCTGGTGTGCGGCTGGGTGATGTAGCCCTCTTCCTCCAGCGCGGCCATGTCGTTGCGCACGGTCGCCGGGGAGACGCCGAGGTCGTGCCGCTCGACCAGAGCCTTGGACCCGACGGGTTCCTGGCTGGAGACGTAGTCGGTGACGATCGCGCGCAGCACCTCGAGCTTGCGCTCGTCCATTTCCCTCCTCCGAGTCCGGGCCGATCAGCCGAATCATGAGTGCCCGGCGCAGGATTTTGGCACTCGCGCCAGACAGAGTGCCAGTCTAGCCTGATGAGCCAGCCGGCCGACCCGATCGAAACAGGCGTCACCTTCGCGCTCGGCCCGTGGCAGGAGGTGGCGCCGAACGTCTTCCGCGCGGTCGCCGAGCCCGAGTCGGTCAACCTCGGCCTGGTGGTCGGCTCCGAGCGCGCGCTGCTGGTGGACACCGGCTCCAGCCCGGCCCAGGGTGCGGCCGTGCGGGCGGCGGTGGCGGCGGTCACCGATCGGCCGCTGACCGCGGTCGTGGTCACCCACTGGCACTACGACCACGCGTTCGGCCTGGCCGCGTTCGCCGACCTGCTGACCATCGGCGCACGAGTCCGTACGCGGGCGGCTGGGCTCGGCCGAGGCCCGGGCCGAGGCGGCCCGGCTGGGCGTCGATGCCGCCGACCTGGTCGCGCCGGGCCGGGAAATCGCGGTGGCGACCGCCGTCGATCTCGGCGGCCGGCGGGTGGAGATCGCCCACCTCGGCGAGGGCCACACCGACGGCGACCTGGTGGTGGTGGTGCCGGACGCCGACGTGGTCTTCGCCGGCGACCTGATCGAGTCGGCCGGGCCGCCGTCGTTCGGCGACGACTCGGTGCCCGGCTCCTGGGCGGCGACCCTGGACGGGGTGATCGGGCTGATGACGGCCACCACCGTGCTGGTGCCCGGGCACGGCGATCCGGTCGACCGGGAGTTCGTCTTCGAGCAGCGCGGCCGGATCGCCGCCCAGGCCGCGGGAGGCCTTCAGCAGGACCGACCGTCGCTGCCGCTCGATCGGCTGACTCGCGAGTCGGCCTGACTCAGCGGACCAGGCCGGACTGGTACGCGATCACCACCAGCTGGGCCCGGTCCCGGGCGCCGAGCTTGATCATCGCCCGGCTGACGTGGGTCCGGGCGGTCGCCGGGCTGACCACCAGCCGCTCGGCGATCTCGCCGTTGTTCAGGCCCTCGCCGATCAGGGCGAGCACCTCCCGCTCGCGCTCGGTCAGCTCCTTGAGCTGCGGGTGGGCCTTGCGGAGCGGCGATCGCGCGGTGAACGACTCGATCACCCGCCTGGTCACCGAGGGCGACAGCAGCGACTCCCCCGCCGCGACCAGCCGGATCGCCCGCAGCATGTCGGCCGGCTCGCTGTCCTTGATCAGGAAGCCCGCCGCCCCGGCCTGCAGGGCCTCGAAGACGTACTCGTCCAGCTCGAACGTGGTCAGCATGATCACCCGCACGGCGTTCAGCGCCGGGTCGGCGGTGAGCACCCGCAGCGCGGTGATCCCGTCCAGCATCGGCATCCGGATGTCCATCAAGATCACGTCCGGGTCGGTGCGCCGGGCCAGCTCGACCGCCGCCCGGCCGTTCTCGGCCTCACCGGCGAGCTCGAGATCGTCCTCGGACTCGATCAGCACCCGCAGACCCATCCGGACCAGCGGCTGATCATCGACCACGGCGACCGAGATGGTCATGAGCCGCTCCGTCCTCGCCGACCGGCAGCACGGCGCGGACCCGCAGACCGTGCGGGCGCGACGGTCTCGAACCTCGACCCGGCCGCCCACGCGCGCGGGCCCGCTCCACCATGCCCGACGATGCCGTTGCCGGCCACCGGCGCCCGGGTGGCCGGTCCGGCGTCGGACACCTCGATGATCAACTCGTCCGGGCGCCGGTTGATCAGCACCTCGGGCCGCCGACGAACCGGCGTGCCGGACCACGTTGGTCAGCGCCTCCTGGACGATCCGGAACGCGGCCTGGTCGACCGCGGCGGGCAGCGCCGGCTGCTCGGCGGGATCGCGGACCACGCGCACCTCGCGGCCCGCGCTGACCAGCGCCGCGACCAGGTCGTCGAGCCGGTCCAGACCCGGCCGCAGACCGTGCGGCGCCCCGCCGTCCGGATCGCGGAAGACGCCGATCGTGGTCCGCAGCTCGGCCAGGGCGTCCTTGCTGGTCCGGCGGATCGCTTCGAGCGACTCGGCCAGTTGCGCGTCCGGCTCGGGCCGCTTGTCGAGCACGTGCAGCGCGACGCCGGCCTGCATGGTGATCACCGAGAGGCTGTGACCGACCACGTCGTGCACCTCGCGGGCGATCCGCAGCCGCTCCTCGTCGGCGTACCGGCGCCGGTCCTGCTCGCGGGCCCGCCGCTCGTTCTCGCGCCGGGCCCGGTGCAGCAGGGCGAACATGGCGGGCAGGATGGCGATCGAGACGGCGCCCAGCAGTTCGGCGTACAGGGTCGGGTTGAGCAGCCCGAAGTCCGGTTCCCGCCAGTGCCCGGCCAGCACGACCACCAGCAGGCCGGCGGTCAGCGGCACCCAGCGGCGCAGCGGCAGGGCGGCCGCCATCGCGAACACGCCGAGGGCCAGCGCGATGTAGACCGGTCCGGCCCGGGCGCCGAGCGCGCGATAGCCCGCCAGGCCGACCAGCACCAGCACGAAGCCGACCCGGGGCCAGCGGCGGCGTACGGCCACCCCGACCACCAGCAGCACCAGGAAGACGTCGACCGCCGGCGAGATGTCCGTCACGGGCTGGAGGTCCAGTTCGTCGCGCTCCCACGGCGGCCGCCGGTCCATTCGGGGCGGTCGATCCCACGCCAGGTGCGCGCTGGCCCAGCCGGCCCAGCCGAGCAGCAGGCCGAGCACGATGTCCACCACGAGCCCGCGCGAGCGCATCGCACCAACTCTCTCTCGACCCGACTCGCTTCGTGTCTTCGAGCCTAGGGCTCGCCGGCCGCCCGCACGTCCGGCACGGAACGTATCGGCGACTACGTCAGCCGACGTAGGCCAAGTGTCGCTCCACGACCGATGTGCGGCGGCGGCGATGCGGCCGACCATGGAGTCATGGGCATTCCACTACTCATCCCGCTGGAGGGCGGCTTCGGCCACCACGGCCCTCCATTCGTCCACGAAGGCGCGGCCACGCCCGGCCTTCTTTCCCCTGATCGGAGCCTCGATGTTCTTCCTGTTCCTGCTGTTGGTCGCGACCTTGTTCTTCCTGGTCCGCCGCGGACACATCGGCCCGCCACCCTGGATCGCCCAGCACCGCTCGCCCGAAGGCGAAGCCAAGCGGATTCTGGCCGAGCGCTTCGCCCGCGGCGACATCAGCACCGACGAGTTCATGGAACGCGCCAGCGTGCTCAACTGGACGCCGGGCAGCGAGGCCTGGAATCAGGGCAAGCCGCGCAAGAAGCGCCGCTGACCTCGGTGCCGGGGCTTGGGCTCAGCTGTAGCCGGCCGCCGCATCCCTGGTCAGCTCGAGCAGGTCGCCGAGCAACTCGGCCATGCTCGACGCTCCGAGCAGCTTGAGCTGATCGAGTGCGGTCAGCGGGGCGATGGCCGCGAGCTGCCAGGCCGCGGCGACCGGGTCGTCCGACAGCTCGATGTCGGACGGCCAGAGGTCGTCGGCGAACTCGCTGGCCTTCGCCAGGCTGCGGCGGACGAGCTGCTTCGGCCTGATCGCGCAGGGGTTGCTGGTCCGTCGACCATTCCAGGTCCGGGAGCTCCACCACCTCGGCCCGCGGGTAGGGCGCGTCGGCCAGCCAGTCGTGCACCCGGAAGCGTGATCCGCCGTGGGCGACCAGCCGGACCAGTCCGTCCTGCGCGTCGAGGTCGGTCACCTCGGCCACCGTGCCGACGTCGAAGCGCTGCTCGCCGCCGCCCACCTCGGTCCCGCGTTCGATCAGCACCACCCCGAAGCGAACCGTCTCTGGCCTCGATCAGCTCCGCCAGCATCTGCAGGTAGCGCGGCTCGAAGACCTGCAGGCGCAGCGGCATGTGCGGGAACAGCAGCGAGCCCAGCGGGAACATGGCGAGTTCGGGCACGAGGTCCAGCCAATCACTCGCGACGTCGCCTAATCTGCCGGGATGACATCCCCCGGCGACCGCTACCGCACCGATGTCCTCGCCAGCGGCTGGCAGCGCCGGAACAAGATCATCAGCACCGATCTGGTGATCGCGCCCGGACTGGTCGTCGAGGATCCGACCAGCGGCTTCTGCGGCGCGGTGATCCGCTGGGAGAACGGCCTGGTGGTCCTGGAGGACCGCCACGGCGGCGGCGGAGCTTCCCGCTCGGACCCGGCTTCCACCACGAGGGCAAGCCGGTGAAGCTGATCGCCCCGGCCCGCGCGCCACGGCTCGTCCGACGCGGACCGCCTCCGGCTCGGTCGCCGCGCCGGCCGAGCGGGCGAAGGTGGCGCTGCCCAGCCGGATCTACGTCGAGGGCCGGCACGACGCCGAACTGGTCGAGAAGATCTGGGGCGACGACCTGCGCCACGTCGGCGTGGTGGTCGAGTACCTCGGCGGCGTGGACGATCTGGCCCGGGTCGTCGCCGACTTCGCCCCGGAACGCGGCCGGCGGCTCGGTGTGCTGGTCGACCATCTGGTGCCGGGCAGCAAGGAGACCCGGATCGCCGAGCAGGTCGCCCGCGGTCCGGGTGGTGAGTTCGTGCTGGTGCTCGGGCACCCGTACGTCGACATCTGGCAGGCCGTCAAGCCGGACCGGGTCGGGCTGCAAGGTCTGGCCGGAGATCCCGCGCACCGTCGAGTGGAAGCACGGCATCTGCGAGGTGCTCGGCCTGCCGCACGCCGACCAGGCCGACATCGCCCGAGCCTGGCAGTCGATCTTGGGCAAGGTCCGATCATGGTCGGACCTGGAGCGGCCGCTGCTGACCACCGTCGAGCAGCTGATCGACTTCGTCACCCAAGATCATTAGCGTCGCAAGATCATCAGTCGAGCAGGTCGCGGATGACCCCGTCGGCCAGCAGCCGGCCTTGCAGCGTCAAGATCAACTGCTCGGCCGTCGCGGTGCGCCAGGCCGCGGACCACGAGGTCGGGGACCCGGTCCTGTTCGGTCTCGGTGAGCACCGAGACGTCCAGCCCCTCGGCGAGCCGGAGCTCCAGCATCACCCGCTCGACCCGCTGGTCGGCCGGCGTCGAGGACCTCCCGGGCGTGCGCCGGCGACAGACCGTCCGCGAGCCGCGTGGCGTACGCCTGCGGATGCTTGACGTTCCACCAGCGCACCCCGCCGACGTGGCTGTGGGCGCCCGGACCGATCCCCCACCAGTTGTCGCTGCGCCAGTAGGCCAGGTTGTGCCGGCACTCCGATCCGGCGCCGCGGGCCCAGTTGCTCACCTCGTACGCCGCGAAGCCGGCGGCGGTCAGCCGCTCCTCGGCGATCAGGTACTTGTCGGCCAGGTCGTCGTCGTCGGTCATCGGCAGCTCGCCGCGGCGGATCCGGGACGGCCAGCCGGGTGCCTTCCTCGACGATCAGGGCGTAGGCGCTGAGGTGGTCGGGCTCCGCGGCGATCGCGGCGTCGAGGCTGGCCTGCCAGTCGGCGATCGACTCACCGGGCGTGCCGTAGATCAGGTCGAGGCTGGTGTGCGCGAAGCCGGCCGCCTTGGCCTCGGCGACGGCCTGCTGCGGACGCCCCGGCGAGTGCACCCGGTCGAGCACGCTGAGCACGTGCGGCATCGCCGACTGCATGCCGAAGGAGATCCGGGTGAAGCCGAGCGCGCGGAGCCGGTCCAGTCCGGCGGCGTCGATCGACTCCGGGTTGGACTCGGTGGTGATCTCCGCGTCGGCGGTCAGCCCGAAATGATCATCGATCGCGGCGACCATCCGACCAAGATCATCGGGCGGCAGCAGGGTCGGGGTGCCGCCGCCGACGAAGATCGTCGACACCGGCCCGGCGCCGGGCCCAGCACCTCGGCGGCGAGCTCGAGCTCGCGCAGCGCGGTGTCGATGTAGCCGGCCTGGCTCGCTCCCGGCTCGGTGCCGAGCTCGGTCGCCGTGTAGGTGTTGAAGTCGCAGTAGCCGCAGCGAGTCGTGCAGAACGGCACGTGCACGTAGATGCTCAGCGGCCGCTGCCCGACGGTCGTCCGAGCGCCGTCGCCGGCAGGGCGCCGTCAGCCGGCGCGGGCTCTCCCGGCGGCAGGGTCGACGGCACCCGACGACCTTAGTGCGCACGACTAATCCTTTCGGCTCCCTTACCGCTGCTCCGGCGCAGCGGTGCCGGGAGCCCGGAGTGCCTAGGCTGACGATCATGGCAGCGCGGGTACTGGTGGTCGAGGACGACGTGACGGTCGCGGAGGTGCTGATCGCCTACCTGTCGCGCGCGGGCTACCAACTCGACTGGGCCCAGAACGGCACCGACGCGGCCCAGCTCTGGCAGCGGACCAGTCCCGACGTGGTGATCCTGGACATCATGCTGCCGGGCCTCTCCGGACTCGAGGTGCTCCGCCGGCGCCGTCGGGCCGGCGATCATGCCGCGGTGATCGTGCTCTCCGCCCGCGGCGAGGAGGAGGATCGGCTGGTCGGGCTGGAGACGGGCGCGGACGACTACGTGGTCAAGCCGTTCTCCCCGCGGGAGCTGGTGCTGCGGGTCGAGGCGTTGCTCCGCCGGGCCGAGCGGCTCGCCGGGACCCCGCTGCTGACCTCGACGATCACGCTGGGACCGGTGGTGATCGACTCCGCGGCGCGCCAGGCCAGCGTCGAGGGCCGGCCGCTCCCGCTGACCATGCGCGAGTTCGATCTGCTGGCCTTCCTGGCCGGGCACCCGGGCCAGACCTTCAGCAAGGAGGAGCTGCTCCGCCGGGTCTGGGGCTGGGACTTCGGTGACACGTCGACGGTGACCGTGCACGTACGCCGGTTGCGGGAGAAGCTCGAGCGCGACCCGTCCGATCCCACGCTCGTGCTCACCGTCGGCCGATCGGGCTACCGGATGGCGCGCGCCGACGAACTCAGCTCCGGAGGCGTCGACCGGTGACCAACGACCTGATGATCATCATCGGTCTGACGATCGCCAGCTGCGTCGTGGTCGGGCTGGTGGGGCTGGGCCTGCTGCACCTGGTCCGGCACCGTTCGCTGCGTGATCAGCTGATCATCGTCACGCTGCTGCCGGTGCTCGCCGTGGTCGCCACCGTGTTGATCAACGTGCAGCTGATGTTCCTCTCCGGGCACGACTCGTTGGTGATCTTGGTCGCCCTGCTCACCTCGGTGCTGCTGGCCGTGGTCGGCGCGCTGCTGGTGGTCCGCCGGATCACCCGGGCGTCCCGCGAGGTCGGCGCCGGTCTGCATCAGCTGGTGTCGGACAGCTCGGCCGGGCCTCCCGGCACCACCGCGCCCGCCACCGACGCCCGCGGCGTCCGGGGCGCCGCAGGAGTTCGCCCAGGTGCTGCACGACCTGGCCGATACCCGGCGTACCCTCGCCGAATCCCGGGAGCGGGAGCGCGCGGCCGAACGCTCCCGGCAGGAGCTGGTGAGCTTCATGTCCCACGATCTGCGCACCCCGCTGGCCGGACTGCGGGCGCTCGCCGAGGGCCTGGAGGACGGGGTGATCGCCGACGTCCCGCGCGCCATGGCCCAGCTGCGGGGCACGGTGTCGCGGATGACGGTGCTGGTCGACGACCTCTTCGCGCTGTCCCGCGTCCAGCAGGGCGCGAGGGAGTCCAAGCCGGACATGCTGGTGTCCCTGGCCGAGCTGATCAGGGACGTGGCGTCGGAATCCGCCGCCACGGCGCAGGCGCAGAACGTCACGCTCGAGGTCGGTCTGCCCGAGGACGACCGACTGGCCGTCCTCGGTTCGTCCGACGATCTTGCCCGGGCGCTGGCCAACCTGGCCGGCAACGCGATCCGGCACACCGAGCCCGGCCGAGCGGTGCGGCTGGAGGGCGGCCGGGCCGAGGACGGGCACCTCGTGCTCGCCGTCGTCGACGGCTGTGGCGGCATCCCCGACGATCACCTGGACCGGGTGTTCGACCCCGGCTGGCGCGGCAGCCCGTCGCGGAGCGAGGCGGACGGCGGCGCCGGACTGGGGCTGGCGATCACCCGCGGCGTGGTGGAATCGCACGCCGGCGAGATCTCGGTGCGCAACGTGCCGGGCGGCTGCCGCTTCGAGGTGACGCTCCCCCGCCACCGCCCATCGTGAGCGGTCGTGAGGCTCAGGGGACGAGGACGACCTTGCCGCGGACGTGACCGGACTCGATGATCCGGTACGCCTCGGCGAAGCGGTCGAACGGGAAGGTCTGCACCTTGATCACCAGCCGGCTGTCGGCCAGCAGCTGGGCGCCCAGGGCGAGCGCCTCCTCGTGGTGGGCCTCCGCACCGCCCGTGCTCACCCGGGCACCGGCTTCGCCCGCGCCGTAGTTGGCGATCGTGACGACCTGGGAGGGTTCGGGGGCGAGCGCGATCAGGTCCTCGATCGGGGTCTTGCCGGCCACATCGAGCACCGCGTCGATCTGGGCGCCGGGCACGGCCCGGACCCGGTTGACCAGGCCCTCGCCGTAGAGCACCGGAGTGGCGCCGATCTCGCGCAGATAGTCGTGGTTGTCCTGGCTGGCCGACGCGATCACCGTCGCACCGGCCGCGACCGCCAGCTGACTGGCGACCGCACCCACTCCGCCGGCCCCGCCGTCGATGAACACCGTGCTGCCCTCGTGGACGCCGAGCAGCCGCAGGCCGCGCTCCGCGGTCTCGACGGCCACTCCGGCCGCGGCCGCCACGCTCCAGTCGACCGATGACGGCTTGGCCGTCCAGTGGTTGAGGAGCGCGAACTCGGCCTGGGTGGCCTTCCCGATCCCGAACACGTCGTCGCCCACGCTCACCCCGGTGACGCCCTCGCCGACCTCGTCGACCACGCCCGCCGCGTCCCAGCCGAGGTAGCCCACGCCGTCCAGCGGTTTGCCGCCGCTCAGATAGCCGGCGCGGGTCTTCCAGTCGATCCCGTTCACGCTCGCGGCCTGAACCTTGATCCGGATCTGGCCCGGCCCGGGATGGGGCTCGGGGGCTTCGCCCAGGCTGATGACCTCGGGGCCGCCGTACTCGGTGGAACTGAAGGGCAAACACAGGGGGATCTCCTTCTTGTCTGGCCGACGAAGCTGCCGGCTACTTCTTCTCGGTCTTGGTCGGCTCGGTGGTCGACAGGGCGGCGACGAAAGCCTCCTGGGGCACCTCGACCCGGCCGACCATCTTCATCCGCTTCTTGCCTTCCTTCTGCTTCTCGAGCAGCTTGCGCTTGCGGGTGATGTCACCGCCGTAGCACTTGGCCAGCACGTCCTTGCGGATGGCCCGGATGGTTTCCCGGGCGATGACCCGGGCTCCGATCGCCGCCTGGATCGGCACCTCGAACTGCTGCCGCGGGATCAGGTCCTTCAGCTTGCCGGCCATCAGCACGCCGTAGGAATAGGCCTTGTCCTTGTGCACGATCGCGGAGAACGCGTCGACCGGCTCGCCGTGCAGCAGGATGTCGACCTTGACCAGATCGGCCGGCTGCTCGCCGGACGGCTCGTAGTCCAAGCTCGCGTAGCCCTTGGTCCGGGACTTCAGCGCGTCGAAGAAGTCGAAGACGATCTCGGCCAGCGGCAAGGTGTAGCGGATCTCGACGCGATCCTCCGACAGGTACTCCATGCCGTGCTGGACGCCGCGCCGGGCCTGGCAGAGCTCCAGGATGGTGCCGATGTAGTCCGTCGGGGTCAGGATCGTCGCCTTGACCACCGGTTCGTAGACCTCGGCGATCTTGCCGCCGTTCGGGTACTCCGACGGGTTGGTCACCTCGAGCTCGCTCGCCGTTCTCCATGATCACGCCGGTAGATGACGCTGGGCGCGGTGGAGATCAGCTCCAGGTTGAACTCCCGCTCCAGCCGCTCCCGGACGATCTCCATGTGCAGCAGGCCGAGGAATCCGATCCGGAAGCCGAAGCCCAGCGCCCCGGAGGTCTCCGGCTCGTACACCAGCGCGGCGTCGTTGAGCTGCAGCTTGTCCAGAGCCTCGCGCAGCTCCGGGTAGTCGGCGCCGTCGATCGGGAACAGCCCGGCGTAGACCATCGGGTTGGGATGCCGGTAGCCGCCGAGATCGGTCGCGGCCGGTCGGCTCAGCGAGGTCACCGTGTCACCGACCCGGGACTGCCGGACCTCCTTCACGCCGGTGATCAGATAGCCCACCTCACCGACGCCCAGCGACGCGGCCTTGACCGGATCCGGGGAGATGACGCCCACCTCGAGGGTCTCGTGCGCCGCCTTGGTCGACATCATCAGCACCCGCTCGCGGTGCGAGAGCTCGCCGTCGAACACCCGGACGTAGGTCACCACGCCGCGGTAGGTGTCGTAGACCGAGTCGAAGATCAGCGCCCGCGCCGGGGCGGCCGGGTCACCCACCGGCGCCGGGATCTGGGACACGATCTGATCGAGCAGGTCGGCCACCCCCTCACCGGTCTTGGCCGAGACCCGCAGCACCTCGGCCGGGTCGCAGCCGATGATGCCGGCCAGCTCGGCGGCGTACTTGTCGGGCTGCGCGCTCGGCAGATCGATCTTGTTCAGCACCGGGATGATGTGCAGGTCGGCGTCCAGGGCCAGGTAGAGGTTGGCCAGGGTCTGCGCCTCGATGCCCTGCGCGGCGTCGACCAGCAGCACCGCCCCTTCGCAGGCCGCCAGCGACCGCGAGACCTCGTAGGTGAAGTCGACGTGGCCGGGCGTGTCGATCATGTTCAGCACGTACGTGGGCGCGTCGGCCCGCGCCCGATCGTCGAGCCGCCACTCCACGGCATCCGGACGGCCTGGGACTTGATGGTGATGCCGCGCTCGCGTTCGATGTCCATCCGGTCCAGGTACTGCGCGCGCATCGCCCGTCCCTCGACCACGCCGGTCAACTGCAGCATCCGATCGGCCAGCGTCGACTTCCCGTGGTCGATGTGCGCGATGATGCAGAAGTTCCGGATGATCGCCGGGTCGGTGCGGCCGGGTGCGGGCGCAGGGACAGGACTCAACGTAGATGGCTTTCTGGGGGTGCGGGTTCGGCTGGGGTACGGGCATTCGTCGTAGGGACAGGCCATCATCCCACGCGACCCGCGGGATCGACGGATTTGAGGCGGGCTGCTCGGCCGCTGATAGTGTTGGCGGTCGCGCCCGGAGTCCGGAGCGCAACCGAAACCACCGTACGAGGAATGTGAAGGCCTGCCCCGTGGCGAACATCAAGTCCCAGATCAAGCGGATCAAGACGAACGAGAAGGCCCGCCTGCGCAACAAGGCGACCAAGTCGTCCCTCAGGACGTCGGTCCGCCGGTTCCGCGAGGCCGCCGACGCCGGTGACACGGCCAAGGCCACCGAGCTCGCGCATGCCGCCTCGCGCGCGCTGGACAAGGCCGCCTCGAAGGGTGTCATCCACAAGAACCAGGCCGCCAATCGCAAATCAGCGATTGCGGCCAAGGCTGCACAGCTGGGCTGACCGCCCGCAGGCAGCCGACTGCGCCGGCGCAATCCGCCGTCGAGTCCGTACGACGTCCCGACCACCGAAGAGGTGGTCGGGACGTTGTGCGTTACGGGTAGTCGGACATCCGAGGATCTGCCGTCGACCGGGTCAGCCGGCGCGGAAGTGCAGCGACCCGGGCACCGGCTTCCCGATCAGCTCACTGACCGTGACCAGCGTGTAGCGCTGGCGGCGGAGCTGAGCGATCAGCTTCGGCACGGCCTGCACGGTGGTCGGCTGGATGTCGTGCAGCAGCACGATGGAGCCGCGCCGGACGTCGCGGCGCACCGCCCGTCGGACGGCCTTGGCATCGTGATGCTTCCAGTCCAGCGTGTCGACGTCCCACAGCACCTCGCCGAGGCCGGACCGCGCGGCGATCCGGTCGACGCGCCGGTCGCGGGCCCCGTACGGCGGCCGCAACAGCGTCGGCCGGCGACCGGTCGCCCGCAGGATCGCCAGGTTGGTCCGGGCCAGCTGATCGTCGACCTCCGCCGAGGACAGTCGGGTCAGGTCGGGATGGCTGTAGCTGTGATTGCCGATCTCGAATCCGGCGGCGCCGACCTGACGGGCGAGTCCGGGAAGGTGTCGACATGCTCGCCGATCATGAAGAAGGTCGCGGGGGCGCCGGCTCCGAGCAGGGTGTGGATGAGCGCCTCGGTGTAGGGACCCGGACCGTCATCGAAGGTCAGCGCCACGCAACGCTTCCGGGCGCAGTCGACGCGCGGCGTCCGTTTCTCGGGCGCCTTGCGGGCGTGCGCCTTCCGCGGTGTCGCGGCTTCTTGGCCGACGGCTTCTTGGCCGGCGGCTTCTGGTCGGCACCGGCGCGGTCGGCGACCGGCTCGGCGCGATCGAGCGACCGGCGGCGGCAGCGGCTGCGGATCGGTGGCCGCGCTCTGGGCGTTCCGTCCGGCCGCGGACAGCCATGGGCCCAGCTCGTGCGCACTCACCACCGCCCGGCTGACGTCGCGGCTCGTTCCCGGATGACTGACCAGCACCACCGCCCCGCCGTCGGGCGCGAAGGCGATGCCCACGGCGCCGGTCGCGGCCAGCCGATCGAACTCCTCGCCGGCGGACGCGAGCTGGTCGCCGGTGCACAGGTCCCGGACCAGCCGATCCTTGAAGGCGACCCAGCCGGCGCCCTCGAACAGGCTCTGCCGGCGCCAGCAGTCGTGAGCCGATCCGGTCGTACCAGTGCACGCTGACCCGGCGACTCGTCGCGTTCGGGATCGCTTCGCTGGATGCTGAGCAGGACACCCACCGCCTGCGGGGACACGCCGATCAGGCTCCAGGTGACATTGAGCTCATCCCCGCCCGACCCGGACCGCACCTGGGACCGGTACGCCTCGAGCTCGGCGCCGACGTCGGCGCGCAGCGAATCGTTCAGCTGCGGCAGCCCCGGCACCACCGGCGAGCTGAGGTGCACCTGCAGGGCCTCGTCCGCCTGGGTGTCCAGGGTCAGGCCGGGGATCAGCCCGGCCGGCAGCTCCGCCGCGGCGGTCATCGCGCCGGGCGTCGCACACGAGGCCTTCGGGCGCGCTCGAGGCGGCCAGCGGGTCCGTGTGCGACGACACCGGAGCAGCCGGGCAGCACCGCCAGAGCGGCCAGGGTCGCCAGCAGCCGGGCAAGCCGGCGCCGGTGAGGGGGAAGACTCACAGCGCGAGGCTATGCGGGCGGGACCTCCTGCTGCCGGTTGCCGCTCCGCTACGAGTTGATGCGAGCCCGCGCGACCGTCAGAATGGCCCGCTCGAGCGCGAAGTCGGCGTCGTCGGCGGCGCCCTTCACCTCCGCGTCAGCGACCGCGACCGCCTTCAGCGCCGTGGCCAGGCCGCCTTGATCCCAGCCGCGGGCCTGCGCGCGCATCGACTTCAGCTTCCAGGGCGGGACACCGACCTGGCGGGCCAGATCGGCCTCCCGCAACCCCCCGCCGGCCGTGATCAGCTTGCCGAGACCGCGCAGCCCCGACGCCAACGCGCTGGTCAGCAGCACCGGGGCGACGCCGGTCGCCAGCGCCCAGCGAAGCTGTTCCATCGCCACGCCGGTCCGACCGGCGAGCACGGCGTCGGCCACGGCGAAGCTGGTCACCTCCGACCGGCCGCCGAAATAGCGCCGCACGTGCTCGTTGGTGATCGCGCCGCCCTCACCGTCGGACACCAGCTGGACCACCGCCGAGGCCAGGGACCGCAGGTCATGGCCGACCGCATCCACCAGGGCCTGAGCGGCGCCGGGATCGATCGACGACCCCGCGCGCCGGGCCTCGGCGGAGACGAACTGCGGCAGCTCCCAGGTCTTGACGACCGGACAGTCGATGATCTCCGCCCCGCCGGCCTTCAGCTTGTCCAGCAGGCCCTTGCCCTTGACGCCGCCGCCATGCACCACCACGAGGGCCAGCTCGGGCAGCGGCCTCCGTCGACAGGGCGACGACCTCGGCGACCAACTCCGGCGCGAGATTGGCCGCATCGGTGATCACCGCGGCGCGGCGGCTGGCGAACAGCGATGCGCTGGTCATCTCGGCGAGCTTGCCCGGATCGAGCCGGCCGGCCTCGATCTCGTTGATCTCGGCGTCGGCGTCCTCCGCCTGGATCTGCTGCTTCAGGGCGTCCACCGCGCGGTCGGCCAGCAGCGCCTCCGGTCCGCTGACCAGGATCACCCGCCCGAACGGCGACTTCCGCGCTGCCACGGACGCAAGCATGCCAGCCGTGGCTGACAGCTTCTGGGGCTCGCAGGTTGGTATACATGCATTCAACGCGCGCAATTTCTCCCCAGGAGGACATCGGTGCCCAGCAGGTTTTGGATCTGGCTCGTCGGACCGGCTCGTCGCGCAGGACAGGCGGGCCCGCGCCGCACGCAAGACCGACCTCGCGCTCAAGAAGTCGGCCCGGAAACGCGCCCGAGAGAAGGCGTCGCTCGGCCGGAGGCTGTGCAGCGATCCCCGTCGGCTCGAACGGGTGGCCGTGGTCCGGCGGGACACGATCGCCGTCCTGCTGGAGCCCGAACATCCACCCGTGCTGGTCTTTCCCGGGCAGTACCTGAAGCCGGCCCTGGTGCCGAGCCTGAGCCCGATCGTGGTGCTGGTGGTCAACACCGCGCCGGTGAATCTCGACGTGACGGTCACTCGCCTGCACACCGCCGACGGCACGCTCGTCGACGAGGTCAAGCTGCGGGTCACCGTGCAACTCTCGGCCGAACGACCACTACCGCGCGATCGCCGAGCTGGCGTCGGCCCACGGGACGCGGCTCGAGGCTCATCTGCTGGAGCGGGTACGGCTGGAGGTCGCGGCCGAGATCCACGCCGCGGTCACGATGTCGGTGATCGATGATCTCCGCGGCGATCGGTTCCAGCAGGTGCTGGCCGGCCGATGGCAACCGCGCGGGTTCGCCGGCGGCGCCTTGGTGCGGCTCGGCTACCAGGTCGAAGGGCTCGCCGATCCCGAGCCGGAGCGAGGCGCAGGCCGCTCCGGAACCGAAGGCCGTTGCGCCCACGCCTTCCACAGCAGCCGCCTCGGGCCAGCCGCCGAAGGCTGCGGACTTCACCTTGTCCATCGACGCGCAGCTCCGGCGACTCTGGCTGAGCCGGTGCGGCACCGATCTGGAGGGCATCGCCGCCGCTCGGGCCGGCGGCTCGGTCACCGTCGTCGCCGTTCCGCGGGCCGAGCTCGGCGCGTACGACGAGTCCGTCCTCAAGGAGGTGCTGACCAAGCATTTCGGCGAGCGGTCGATCACCTTCATCGCGCACACGGCCACCACGTACCAGGAACTGGTCCGAGCCTGGTTTCGCCAGGTCGACACCAGCCACGCGCGGCTGGTCGCCGTCCAGTCCCTCGATGCGGACGACGTGCTGCGGATCGTCATCGAAGCGACCTCCGGTGATGCCGGCGAGCCGCGGATCGGCACCCAGGCGGACCGGGAAGCCTTGCGCGCGCTGCTTCCCCACGCCCGGATCGAGCTCATGCCGGCCGATCGGCTGGCCGCGTCCGGTGAGCGATACCGCTGAGGCCATGGACCGGATCAACCGATGAGCACGATCGCCTACGCCGACCCGAAGGCGCCCGCGCCGACCCTCGGCTCGCTCGGCTCCGCGGACGAGGAGCATCAGGCGCGAGTCCGGCAGGCCGCGTGCGTGCCGCTGATCATCGTGATCGGTGCCAACCTGATCTTCTTCGTCCAGTACTGGCTGCCCGAGACCAGCCGGTTCCCGACCCGCCACTGGTGGCTGACCCAGCTCGCGCCGCTGGCGTCGAAGGCGCTGACCAGCTCGAACGAATCCCAGGTGGAAGCACAGGACGGGCCGTGGGGCCTGACCGCGCTGCTGCTGCTGGCGGCGAGCTTTGCGGTCTTCGGCGTCTGCCGCAGCCCTCGGCTCTGGCTCGGACCGTGGCTGATGGCCGTCCCCGCACTCGTCGGCCTGGTGAGCCGCACTGTTCATCGTGATCGCTCTCATCCTCTCCGGAGGCCTCACGTCGTCGCTGGTCAGCGTGCTGCTGCTGATCGTCTGGTTCGTCGCCGCCGGATTCGCGACCGTGGGCAAGATCTTCGACGCCCCACCGCCGGTACGGCGCGAAGACGCTGGCGTCACGGGCTGCCGTTGCTGGCCGCGTACGCGCATGCATCGGCCCGGTGCCCACCGCGGTCGGCCGCTGGCTGTTCGCCCCGGAACTGCGCGACGTCGCCGACGGCCTGCAGGACAACGAGGTCGCGCTCCGGCTCGCCGCGCTGTGGACACCCGTCACCGGCCTCTTCTATCTGTGCGGCGTGATCGTCGGGATCGCCGTCTGGATGGCCTATCAGTGGTGGCCTCCGCGGGAGCGGGTCGCCGCGCTGAGCCTCGGCCTGGTCGGGCTGCTGGTGCTGATCGGGCTGCTGGGCTGGCCGACCTCGACCGTCGGCTCGCGAACGGGTCAGCATCCTCGAGTCTGCGAGTCCGCAGGACAGGGTGCATTTTCCCTGCGGATCCTGGCTGCTTCAGCAACCGGACGGACTCGGGAACCGGCAGCCGGCCGAGACCGTGGCCATCAGCGGGTTCAGCTGCAAGACGGTCACCACCTACCAGGGCTACCGCCAGGTGGCCAGCCAGAACGTGCCGGCCACGCTCTCCCCGGTCCGCGCCCGGACGCCGGAGGGTGCCGAGATCAGCGGCAGGTTCGTGGCCGCCCAGTACGACGACGTCATCGTCATCGCCGGCAGTGAGCGGCTCAGCTCCGAGGCCGACCAGGTGTTCGGGCTCGGCGCCCGGGACGGGTCGCAGCGCTGGCACTTTCAGTGCGGCAGCCCCCGCCCGCACACGCTGACGATCAGATTCGCCCGAGGTGCCGGCCGGTGATGATCCCGCGCGCGGCCACCTCACCCTGGCCGAGAAGAAGCCGCGGGTGGTCGTCGGGTGCGAGGAGAAGACCGTCCGCCTCGACCCGATCACCGGGGCGCAGGTATGAGTCGAGCGACGAAGTACCTGACGGCGGCGAAGTTCGTCGGCGGCGTCTATCTGGCCCGAGCGCAGGTGGCGTACTGGGCCAGGGTCCGCGGAGACCTGTTCAGTCGGCTGATCTATCCGGCCGATCGGACCGATCCCTACGAGATCTACGAGCTGATGCGCGCTCGAGGGCCGCTGCTCCCGACCAGGCTCGGCAACTACAGCACGACCAGCCACCGGCTCAGCAGCGAGGTGCTTCGCAGCCGCAACTACGGCGTCTCGCCGGCCGACGGCGGCGAGGATCTCGTCCATCAGGACCTGCTGGATCTGTCGCTGCTGACCCTCAACCCGCCTGACCACACCCGGATCCGGCGGCTCGCCGCACCCGCCTTCACCCCCCGCCGGATGACCGGCTACTCCGCCGCTGGTCGATCAGGCCATCCACCGGCTGCTCGATCGGTGCGAACGAGGACCGTGAGTTCGACCTGATGGCCGGCTTCGCCTCGCCGCTGCCGATCGCCGTGATGACCCGGCTGCTCGGGCTGCCCGACGATCCGGCGCGCTTCCGGCGGCTGGGCTCGACCATCGCCCAGGGCCTGGACGGCATCTGGTCGTTGCGGCAGGCGAAGGTGCTGTCCCAGGCCGACGCCGAACTGCGGGACACCTTCGCCGACCTGCTCAGCCGGCGCGCCGACGATCCCGGGGACGATCTGGTTTCCGCACTGGTCCAGCAGCAGGGTGCAGCGCTCACCGAGCACGAACTGGCCGCCCTGGTGCGGCTGCTGCTGATCGCCGGGTTCGAGACCACGGTCAACGCGATCGGCAACGGCATGCGGTGGCTGCTGGCCGATCGGGAGCAATGGGAACTACTGGTCGCCGATCCCGGTCGCGCCGAGGCCGTGGCCGAGGAGGTGCTGCGGTTCGACCCGCCGGTGCAGCAGACCGTCCGGGTGGCTCACGCCGACGTCGAACTCGGCGGCGTGACGATCGCGAAGAACCAATGGGTCGTCACGCTGCTCGCCGCCGCCAACCGGGACCCCGAGGTCTTCGAGGATCCGAACCGTTTCGACGTCGCCCGGCAGTCCGCCGCCGAGCACCTCGCCTTCTCCGGCGGCATCCACTACTGCCTCGGGTCGCCGCTGGCCCGGATGGAACTGGCCCAGGCGTTCCGGGCCCTGGCCGAGCGCTTCCCGGCGATCCGGATGACCGAACCGCTGACCATGCGGCCCGGCACCACCCTGCGCGGCCCGCTGCGCTTCCCGGTCGCGGTCGAGCCTGACTCAGCCCTGGTCTGACTCAACGTTGCGCGACCGCGGCGAGCCGGCCGCCGTCGGAGGTGATCGCCACCGAGCCCTGCTGATCGGTGCGCAGCAGCGTCATGCCCAGGGAGTCGACCAACTGCACCGTACGCGGCGCCGGATGTCCGTAGTCGTTGTCCAGCCCGGCGCTGGCGATGGCCAGCCGGGCGCCGGTCGCGGCGAAGAAGGCCGGATCCTGGCGGGCGGACCCGTGATGCGGGACCTTCAGCACGTCGGCCCGAAGGTCGGCGCCGGAGCCGAGGATCGCCTGCTGCCCCGGTGGCTCCACGTCACCGGTGAGCAGCAGCCGGAGGCCGTGGGCGGTGATCATCACCACCAGGCTCTCGTCGTTCTGGGTCGAGGACTCGTCCTCGGCGGCGATCGGATGATCGACCGGCCCGAGCACCTGCAGGCTCACCTCCCCGACCGTCGCCGTCGTGCCCGACCGGGGGCGAGGTCACCGGCCGGCCGTGCGGTCCGGCCCACTGGCGCACCCGCTCCACCTCGTACGCCGGGCGAGGCCAGCGGGCTCACCCAGATCTCGCCGACCCGCCGTCGCTGGCGGACCCCGTCCAGGCCGTCCACGTGATCGGCATGGAAGTGGGTCAAGATCAACAACGGCACCGTGCTGATCTCGAGCTGGTCCAGGCAGCGGCGCATCGCCGCCGGATCCGGTCCGGCGTCGACCACCACCGCCGAGCGGGCGCCGGCCCGCACGACCAGCCCGTCGCCCTGGCCGACGTCGCAGCCGACCAGCACCCAGTCCGCCGGTGGCCAGCCGGGCTGGGCCGGGGCCACGGCGAGGCAGCCGGTCAGCGCGGCGGCCAGCAGCAGCGACAGCCAGCGCCGGGCCAGCACGTACGCCATCAGCCAGGCCGCCGCGACGCAGGCGAGGGTCAGCCAGACCAACGCCGCCGGCGAGACCGGCCAGCGCCACGACGACCCGGGCAGCCGAGCACCGGCGTGCGCCACCCAGATGATCAGCTGCGCGCTCCAGGCCGAGCCGAAGCCGAAGATCGCCGCGAGCTGCGAGCTGATCAGCGACGCACCGGCCGCGGCGAAGCCGAGCACCGTCGCCGGCCCGACGAACGGCCGCGGCGAGCGCGTTGGCCAGCAGCCCCGACGCGCTCACCTTGCCGGCGATGGCCGCGACCACCGGCTGGGTCGCCAGCTGGGCGGCCAGCGGCACGGCGACCGACTCGGCGACGATCATCGGCAGCCAGCGGTTCATGATCATCGCCCAGCGCCGCGCCCACCAGACGATGCCGGCACTGGCCAGCACGGACAAGGCGAAGCCCACCGAGCGGCTGAGGAACGGGTCGAGCCGCGAGCAGGATCACCGCGGCGACGCTGAGGTTGCGCAGCCCGGCTCGGCGGGCCCCGGATCCCAGCGCGGCCAGGGCGACGAGACCCATCGCCGCCGCCCGCAGCACGCTCGGCTCGGTCCGGCAGAGGCCGACGAAGGTGATCACGCCGAGCAGCCCGATCAGCCGCAGCCACCAGCCGCGGACCCCGACCCAGCGACCGAACGTCAGCAGGAAGGCCAGCAGCAGGGTCAGGTTCGCGCCGGACACCGCGGTCAGGTGGGTCAGTCCGGTGTCGCTGAAGTCGTCGGTGAGCTCCGGGCGTCATCGCCGACGTGTCGCCCAGCACCAGGGCCGGCACCAGCGCGCGGGGCTCGCTGCGCCGGTGCGCCACCGCGTCCCGCAGGCCCTGGCGGACCCGTTCGACGAGCCGCAGCGGCGCCGACGGCGGCTGCACCAGGCGCGGCGCCGAGCGCACCCGGAGGATCGCGGCCAGATCCGATCCGCGGTCGGGAGCCTCCAGCCGCCCCGAGACCTCGACCCGGCTCCCGACCGGCAGCCGGGACCACGGCTCGAGCGCGGCCCCGGTGACCACCACCAGCACCGGCGCGTGCAGGTGGTTGGTCTCGCCGCGACCGGCGACCTCGACCACCGTGGCGCGCGCCGTCCCGTACGCGCCCCGAACTCCGCTGCCGCCGGCGGCGTGCAGATCGGTCCGGATCATCAGCTCGGCCGCGACGGCTGCCTGCTGGCCGGCCAGCGTCGCGACCGGACCCGTGCTCAGCCGGTACGCGAGCGCTCCGCCGACGACCGGCGAGGCCGGCCATCAGGATGGCCGCCGCCAGCCACCGCGCCGAGCGCCGGAGCACCGCGAGCGTCGACGGCCACCGCCACGCCGATGCCGGCGACCGCCCAGGCTGCCGGGTGTCTGCCAGGTGCCGAGCCAGGCCGCCGCCCAGGCCGCACCGGCCAGCGGCACCATCCGCAGGTCCCGATCGCTCACACCCGGACGTGCGGCGCGAGCTGGGCGTAGGTCTTGGGTCCGATGCCATCCACCTCCTGAAGCTCCTCGACCCGGGTGAACCGGCGATGCTCCTCGCGCCAGGCGATGATCTTGCCGGCGGTCACCGGCCCGACGCCGGGCAGCTCCTCGAGCTGGGCCTGGGTCGCCCGGTTCAGGTCGAGCGGTCGCCGAGGATCCCGTGCCGCCGCGTGCCCGCCGCCGCCCCCGCCGCCGTCGCGGACCTCGCCCGCCGGTTCGCCCTTGGTGCCGATGACGATCTGTTCGCCGTCGGTGAGGAGCTGGGCGAGATTGAGCTCGCCCGGGTCGGCGGAGCGGGTCAGCCCGCCGGCCTTCTCGATCGCGTCCTGCACCCGGGAGCCGTCCGGCAGGCTGACCAGTCCCGGCCGGCGCACGGCGCCGAGCACGTGGACGACGATCCGGACTGCTGCCGTGCTGGCGGACGGCGATCCACCCGGGGACGGCCGGCGGCGAGCCCGGCTGAGGCGTGCTCGCCGTCACGCTGCCCGGGCTGGCCACGGCGACCGGACGCGCGCGGAGCAGCGCCCAGCCGGTGCAGAGCAGTCCCGACCACCACCAGCACGGCGACCACCCCGACGTGCGCCCGGCGTGAACACCGGTCGCGGCGGCAGGTCCGGCAGCTCCGGCTCGTCCGCCGGTCGCCGTCAGAGATCTCCGCCGGAGGCGCCGAGGCCCGCCGCGGCAACTGGTCGGCCAGCACCGACCGGAGCCGCTCGCCGACCAGCCGGGTCAGCTCCGGATCGACCATCTCTCGGCGTCTCATGCCAGAGAACCTAAGGACGGCCCGGCGATCAGCCGGTCACCGCGAAATCTGTGGACGACGCTTCGCGCCGCCCGCCGGCTGTGGATAAGTCCGGGTGACTGCGTCAATCCACGCGCGGGGAGACCACGATGCCCAGGGTGCCCGGACCGACGTGGACACCGAGCACGGCGCTGACCTCGGTGACGACGACCTGGCTGCCGCGCAGCCGGCCGGCCAGCCGATCGACGAGGCGCTGGGCCGCCGTCGGCATTGTCGAGATGATGGACGGCCACATCGACGTGGTCGCTCCGGCCGGAGGCCCGGGCCAGCGCGGCCAGCCCGAGCTCCTCGAGCCGGGCCAGGGCCTTCGATGCCGTCCGGACCCGCTCGTACGCCCGGATCTCGCCGTCGGCCACCGTCAGCAACGGCTTGACCGAGAGCGCGGAGCCGAGGACGGCGGCCGCGGTCGCCGATCCGGCCGCCGCGGCGCAGGTACTCCAGGCTGTCGACGTAGAAGTACATGGTCGAGGCGGCGGCCCGACGGCGGACCAGCGCGGCGACCTGCTCGGCGCTGCCGCCGGCCCGCGCCGCCTCCGCCCCGGACAGCACGGCGAAGCCGGCCCCCATCGCCGACCGTCCGGCTGTCCACGACGATCACCGGCACGCTCCACCGTGCCGGCCGCGATCTCCGCGGCACCGCAGGTGCCGGAGATCCGCTCGCTCAGGTGGACCGAGACGATCGCGGAGTATCCGGCGTCGGCGAGCTCGGCATAGGTCGCGGCGATGACCTCCGGCGACGGCCGTGACGTGGTCACCCGGGATCCGGCGCGCAACGCGTCGGCGACCACCGACGGCGCGACCTCGGTCTCCGGACGGCTGAGATCGTCTATCACGACCTGCAGCGGAATTACCGCGACGCCCGCGGACGAGGCCTGGACTGGGTCCAACGAGGACGTAGAGTCGGTCACCACCGCGACGCCGGCCATCTGCTCAGCGTAGGACCTCGGACCGGCGGCCGGTGTCTGTCTGGCCCGCACCTGCCCGGGTGTCGGGGGAAGGTGAAGGCTGATGACCAATCAGACCCGACGCGTGTGGCGCGCCGGGCCCGCGACCTTGGTGCTGGTCTGGATCTTCGCCCTGGCCGCCGGCGTGGCCGTCCCGGTGCTGGCCTACCTGATCTACCAGCAGGGCGGCACGCCGTGGATCCCGGGCGCCCTGGTCCTGCTGACCGTGCTCGCGCTGGTGTACGCGTGGCGGTTCGGGCTGCATCCCAAGTTGCGGGTCGACGCCGAGACCGTGCAGGTCGTCAACCCGTTCCGTCGACACGAGTTCGACTGGGACGATGTGACCTTGATCGCACCGGGCGAGAACGGTCTGGTGATCGGCACCGAGGACGACGTGGCCGAAGCCTGGTGCATCCAGAAGTCCAACTACGCGGCCCGCCGCGGCCGGTTCACCCGCGCCGACCGGGTCGCCCACGAGCTGCTCGACATCCTCGACCTGCACGACCCGCCGCTGGAGGACGAGGAGACCGGCCTGCGGATCCGGCGGGCGCGGCCGGACGAGAGCCGGCTGCTGACCCGGTTGGAGCGCGCGGCGAGCGAGGACGCGCTCACCCACATCTTTCCGCCCGAGGAGCACGCCTACCCGGTCGTCGCGGTGACCCGGCGTTGGCGCCGGCTGCTCGTCGACCGGCACGTCCGGGTGCACATTCTGGAGCTGTTCGACACCCCGGTCGGCTACGTCGCCTTCGACGCGACGACGATTCGCCACCTGGGCGTGGTCCGGCACCAGACCCGCCGCGGCTACGGCTCGGCCCTGATGGAGTTCGCCAGCCTGGAGATCTTCTCCGGTGGTGCCCGCGAAGCCGAGCTGTGGGTGCTCGTCGACAACGAAGCGGCCCGGGCGTTCTACCGGTCCCATCGCTGGACCGAGACCGACGAGCGGCGAAAGTCCGAGTACCCGCCCCATCCCGAGTCGATGCTGATGAAGCGCCGCAACCCGAGTGCTCCGCGGCGGAGCCGGTGACGACGACTCAGACCGCGCGGCGCAGCTGGGACACCATCCAGCCGGTACGACGAGGGCAGTTCGTGCTGGTCGCGCTCGCCGCCGCGGCCCTGGTCCCCGCCGTCGCCTCGACCGTGATGCGGCTGGTGCCGCCGGCCGACGATCCGACCGCCCTGGTGGCGTCGTTCATCGCGTACGGGCTGATCGGCTACTCTGATCGCCCTCTGCTGTCTGGTCGTCGTCCTGCGTCCGGGCCCGGCGACGCGCGGTGCTGGGCGGTGCTGTGCACCGTCCTCGTGGCGCTGACCGTGCTGCACGCGTCCTGGTTGGCACCGTTCTTCGTCCCCGATCAACGCCCCGTCAGCTCCCGACCCTTCACGGTGATGAGCCTGAACCTGCAAGCCGGCCAGGCCGCGAGTCAGCAGGTCTGGGACCAGGCGCAGCAGGCCGACATCGTGATCTTGGTCGAAGTCACCCCGGCGGCGCTGCGCACCCTGGAATCGTCTGGGCTGGGATCAGCCGCTTTCCCTACGTGGTCGGCGATTCGCAGGAGGACGTCGAACGGCACGGTGATCTACTCCCGCTTCCCACTGGGAGCCGGGCACCTTGATCAACACCACCTTCCACCAATGGCTGACGACGGTCACCGTGCCGGGGATCGGCACCGTGACGCTGATGGGCGTCCATCCGTGCAATCCCTACTGCGGCGGCAATCGGTGGGCGAGCGAGCATGCCGTGCTGACCCAGATCGCGGCCGCGCACCGGACGGGTCCGTTGATCATGGCCGGCGACTTCAACGCCGTCGATGATCATGGCCCGATGCAGGCGCTGCGCCGGCTCGGCCTGGAGAGCGCCACCGATGTGGCCGGCGCGGGCTG
Organism: uncultured Actinomycetota bacterium; assembly: GCA_963761955.1. GTDB lineage: Bacteria > Actinomycetota > Actinomycetes > Propionibacteriales > Propionibacteriaceae > Microlunatus. Next base: position 68,992 of record CAVXIY010000028.1, read on the forward strand.
GCTGCCCACCTGGCCGGCCAACCGGGGCATTCCCCCGCTGATCCCGATCGACCACGTGATGATCAACGCCCAGCTCACGGCGACGTCGGTCCGAACGTTCGCCGTCGACGACACCGACCATCTCGGCTGATGGCCTCGTCTGACGCACCGCTGGCCGCGCGACGGTCGGCTGAGCGACTACTCCAGCAACCCGCCGGCCGCGCAGTCACCGATCGATCCATCCTGATCAGTCCGGAGCTGGCCGCGGCGGAGTCGCACACCGTCGGATCGCCGGCACCGATCATCTCGGTGTCGTCGCGACGGTCGGCCGGATCGTCGCCCGGTCCGACGGCTGAACCTCAGGCGACCGACGACGATGCTGACCAGCTTGGGCGCGCGGACGATCACCTTCGTCACGGCGCGACCGGCCAGCGACCGGACCACCGCCTCGTCGGCCAGCGCCAGCGCCTCCAGATCCGTCGGCGTCGATGGACGGCGGCACGTCCAGCCGGGCGCGTACCTTGCCCTGGATCTGGACGACGCAGGTCACCGACTCGGTGACCAGCAGGGCCGGATCGACGGTGGGCCAGGTCGGCGTTGGCGACCGAAGGGGCGTGGCCCAACTGCTCCCACATCTCCTCCGCCACGTAGGGCGCCACCAGGCTCAGGGCGACGGTGATGACCTCGGCCGCCTCGCGGACCGCCGGGTCGCCGGCGCCGACGCGTGAGTCGATCGCCTTGCGGGTCGCGTTCACCAGTTCCATCACCCGGGCGACGGCCACGTTGAACCGCTGCCCGTCCAGGGTGTGCTCGATGTCGGCCAGCAGCCGATGGGTCTCCCGGCGCAGCGCCGGATCACCGCTCGGACGGGTCGGCACCCGGCTGCGCTGCTCACCTCGGTGGAGATCCGGTGGGCCCGCTGCAGGAACCTCAGCGAACCGGCCGGCGAGACGTCGGCCCAGTCGATGTCCTCCTCCGGCGGTCCGGCGAAGACCACGGTCAGCCGCACCGCGTCGACCCCGAACTGGTCGATCTGGACTCCGAGATCGACACCGTTGCCCAGCGACTTGCTCATCGACTTGCCCTGGTTGATCACCTGGCCCTGGTTCATCAGCCGGCGCATCGGCTCGACGAAGTCGACCATGCCCATGTCGTACAGCACCTTGGTGAAGAACCGCATGTACAGCAGGTGCAGGATGGCGTGCTCGACGCCGCCGACGTACTGCGCCACCGGCATCCAGCGGCGCACGTCCTCGGGGTCGAACGGGCCGTCGGTGTAGCCGGGCGAGCAGTAGCGGAAGAAGTACCACGAGGAATCGACGAAGGTGTCCATCGTGTCGGTGTCCCGCTTGGCCGGACCGCCGCAGGTCGGGCAGGCGACATTCACCCAGTCGGTGGCCGCGGCCAGCGGTGAGGTGCCCTTGGGCGCCAGGTCCATGCCCTTCAGATAGGGCAGCTCGACCGGCAGTTGGTCGTCGGGGACCGGCACCTCGCCGCACTGCTCGCAGTGGATGATCGGGATCGGGCAGCCCCAGTAGCGTTGCCGGCTCAGCAGCCAGTCCCGCAGCCGGTAGGTGACCGCTCCGGTGCCGACGCCGTCGGACTCCAGCTGCGCGATGATCTTGTGCACCCCGGCGGCCTTGTCGGTCAGCCCGTCCAGGCCCGGAGAGTTGACGTAGGTGCCGTCGCCCGGGGTGGCGACGCCGGAGCTGGCCGGATCCGGACCTCCGGTGTCGACGACCTGGCGGACGGGCAGGTCGTACGCGCGGGCGAAGTCCAGGTCGCGTTGATCATGAGCGGGCACGGCCATGATCGCGCCGGTGCCGTACTCGGCCAGCACGTAGTCGGCGGCGTACACCGGGATCTGCTCGCCGTTGACCGGGTTGGTCGCGTACACGCCCAGGAACACGCCGGACTTCGGCCGGTCGGTCGACTGCCGCTCGATCTCGCTGGCCTGCTTGGTCTTCTCCAGGTACGCCTCGAACTCGGCCCGATGATCATCGGCGACGATCTCGGCGGCCAGCGGGGCGTCGGGTGCGACCACGAAGAACGTCGCGCCGTACAGGGTGTCCGGGCGGGTGGTGAAGACGGTGACCGATCTTCTCCCCGGTGGCCGTCGTGATCTTGAAGTCGACGTACGCGCCTTCGCGAGCGACCGATCCAGTTGCGCTGCATGATCAACACGCGTTCGGGCCAGCCGCCCTCCAGCTGGGCCATGTCGTCCAGCAGCCGGTCGGCGTAGTCGGTGATCTTGAAGTACCACTGGGTCAGCTGGCGCTTGGTGACCACCGAGCCGCACCGCTCGCACATTCCGGCCACGACCTGCTCGTTGGCCAGCACGGTCTGGTCCTTCGGGCACCAGTTCACGTAGCTGGCCTTGCGGTAGGCCAGGCCGCGCTCGAAGAACCGCAGGAACAGCCACTGGGTCCAGCGGTAGTACTCCGGATCGGAGGTGTGCAGCCGCCGCGACCAGTCCAAGCTCAGTCCGTAGCGCTTGAACGAGTTGGCCTGGGTCTCGATGTTCGCGTACGTCCACTCGGCCGGATGGGCATTGCGCTGGATCGCCGCGTTCTCCGCCGGCAGACCGAAGGAGTCCCAGCCGATCGGGTGCAGGACGTCGTAGCCCTTCAGCCTCCAGTAGCGGGCGACCACATCGCCCATCACGAACGCTTCGGCGTGGCCCATGTGCAGGTCGCCCGACGGGTACGGGAACATGTCCAGCACGTAGCGGCGCTCGCGGCGGCCGTCGTCGGCCGGGATGAAGGTCTGGTCGGCCTCCCAGAAGGCCTGCCACCGCTCCTGGGCGCGTGCGGCGTCGTAGCCGGTGCGCTCGATCTGCTCGGTCATCTCGTTCTTCTCCTTGATCGCCGGTCTCCTGGCCCGTGCCGGGCATGAAAAAACCCCTCTGCCGGTAGGCACAAGGGGCTGCCGCGCAGAAGCTACGCGGCTAGGTAAGGAGGACGACGCAATGCATGCCGGTCATTCTAGACCAGCGGACGGTTGCCGACCCAGCGAGTTACGCCCGGCGAGGTCGAGCCGAATTGTCAGCGCGCGACGGATAGCTTGTCCGAATGAGCCGGCTGACCGAGGAGGATCTGCGCCTGAGCACCTTGGGCCGGCAGTTCCCGGCCATCGACGGGCGCGATCCGGACGCCGTGCTGGAGTTGTTCCGCCGACTGGGCCCGATCCAGTCCCAGGTGCCCCGGGCGCCGTTTCTCACCGCTTCCTCGCGGCTGCCGGGGGTGGCCTACGCGACGATCTGCGACCTGTTCGAACAGCATCGGCTGCTCAAGACCAGCAGCCTTCGCGGCACCGTGCACACCACCGGCCGCGAGCACTTTCCGCTCGCCGACGCCGTGGCCCGGCGGCAGCGGGCCGGATGGATCGCAGACGTGGCTGAAGCTCGAGCGGGTGACGCCCGAGCAGCTCTTCGCCGAGGTCGAGGACTTCACCGCAGACGACTGGCGGCCGCGGGCCGAGATCGTCGCCCACGCCAAGACCTGGCTGGCCGAGCACGAATCCGTCAGCGGCCGCCGAAGCACTCGGTACGACCGTGCACGAATCGGTCATCTGGGGTCACAGCGGGCTGATCCGCCGGCCGAAGGACACGCACTGGGAGAAGCGGACCGACATCTTCCACCAGCGGGTCCGCACCCTGCTGCCCGACCTGCCGCTGCTGGACTTCGACAGCCGCGCTGCAGGGTCTGGTCCGGGTCCATCTCGGCGCCTACGGACCGGCCCAGCGCGAGGATCTCGCCTTCTTCTGCGGCGCCGGACTGAGCGCCGTCGACGCGGCGGTGACCGGCCTGGGCGACGAGGTGGTCCGGCTCCGCGGTCACGACGATGTCGAGTATCTCGACCTGGCCGAGCCGCCGACCGGCGGATCCACCGATCCGGGCCTGCGGCTGCTGCCGGAGTTCGAGGGGCTGCTGGTCGGATTCCAGGGCCGCAACCGGTTCCGATTCCTCACCGAGCACCAGTTGCCCAAGGTCTGGGCGAAGGTCAACGGGCTGTTCTCGCCGGTCGTGCTCTACGACGGCCGGCTGGTCGCCAGCTGGAAGACGATCACCAAAGGCCGCCGCACCGACATCGAGGTGAGCATGCTCGACCCGCATCCGCCGCTCGCCGATGACCTGTTCACCGACGCGGTCGCGGCCACCGAGCGGGTGCTGGATCTGACGATCACCGACGTCCGGGTCCGGGCCGCTGAGCGCTGAGCAGAAACTGTCAGTGGGTGTCGCTAGAATCGAATGCATGATCGATACCGAGGCCGGCACGCGCGGGAGGTGAGCTGAATCTGCTCACCGCGTCGCAGCTGGCCGCGCGGATCTCGATCAATCACACCGAACTTCTCGAGCGCGAAACGATGGTGCTGCAACTGGCCTGCGCCTGGGCTGACGTGCACGACATCGACTCGACGAGCCCGGACTACCAGCCGCTGATCGAGCGGGCCTGCCAGTTCGGCGGTGACGGCACGCCGGAGGTGTCTGAGTACTGCGCCGCGGAGTTCGGCGTCCTGCAGGGCCTGAGCTCGATGACCGGACGGCTGATCATCGGCGATGCCCTCGACCTCCGCCACCGACTGCCCGAGCTGTGGGCGCGGGTCTGTGCCGGCGGCGTCCGGGCCTGGCAGGCCCGCAAAGTCGCCCAAGCGACCCGGTCCCTGTCCTACGAGGCGTGCCGCGACCTCGACCGCGCCATCACGGCCTACCTCGGCATGATGCCCTGGGGCCGGTTCCAGAAGATCCTCGACGCCGCCATCATCGACGCCGACCCCGACCAGGCGGCCGCCCGCGCGCTGCGGGCGAGGACTGAGCGCGACGTGTGGGCCACCGACACCGAAGACGGGCTGAAACTCCTGATCGCGAAGGCGGCGTCCGGCGACGTCACCTGGTTCATGGCCACCGTCAACCGGATCGCCGACATCCTCGGCGGTGCGCGGCGACACCGATCCGGTCGGCGCCCGCCGGGCGAAGGCGCTCGGCATCCTCGCCCAACCCGCACATGCCCTCCAGCTCCTGCTCGACCACCGAGACGACTCGATGCCGAACCCGCAGCGCGGCCAGTCAGCCGTGAGCCGGCCGACGGACACGCACGCGTCGCTGGACCTGACCCCGCCGGCGCTCAGCCGCCGCGACCTCGATGCGCTCCGGCCGAAGGCCGTGCTGTACTTCCACGTCGCCGAGTCCGCCATCCGCGACGGCCACGGCCTGGTCCGGCCCGAACACGGCGACATGCTCACCCTCACCCAGTTCCGCGACTTCCTGAGCGACACCGGGTGCCGGCTGATCGTCAAGCCGGTCCTCGATCCCGCCGCCATCGCTCCGGCCGACGGCTACGAGATCCCCACCCGCGTCCGGGAAGCCGCCCGGCTCCGACAGATCGCCGACGTCTTCCCCTACGGCACGAACACCTCGAGATCGATGGATCTGGACCACACCCGCCCGTACCGGCCGAAGAATCGCGGCGGACCACCCGGCCAGACGAGCGTGGGCAACCTCGGACCGAAAGCCCGAGGTCATCACCGGGCGAAGACCCACGGCGACTGGGGAGAACGACAACCCGACCCCGGCACGTACGTGCACCGGACTCCCACCGGATACGTCTTCGTCGTCACCAACCAAGGCACCCTTGGGCTCGGCAACACGCCGTACGCGCACGCCATCTGGCGCTGTGCGAAACCGGCCGATGGAGGAGCCGACCGCACCACCGCGGCGTGAGCCGCGGCGGACTCAGCCCAGCGACGCCGCGTACTGCTGGGCGGACCAGGCGCTCGCCACCATGTCGTTCAGCGAGTGGCGCATCTGCCAGTCGAGATCACGCGCGGCCAGTTCGCCGGAGGCCACGATGCGCGCCGGGTCGCCGGTGCGCCGCGGCGCGATCCGCGGTTCGAAGGCGATCCCGGTCACCTCGGCGATGGCCGTCATGATCTCGCGGACCGACACCCCGGTCCCGCTGCCCAGGTTGTACACCGGCTCCAGCGGCGTGCCGGCCTCCAGTGCCCGAGCCGCCGCCACGTGCGACAGCGCGAGATCGTCGACATGGATGTAGTCGCGCACGCAGGTGCCGTCCGGGGTCGGGTAGTCCTCGCCGTTGATCTGCGGGGTCTTGCCGTCGGTCAGCATGGACATCACGACCGGGAACAGGTTGTGCGGGCTGGTGTCGAACAGTTCCCGGGTCGCCGAGCCGACGACGTTGAAGTAGCGCAGCGACGTGTGCTTCAGCCCGGCCGCGACGCCCTGGTCACGCAGCAGCCATTCGCCGATCAGCTTGCTCTCTCCGTACGGCGACTCCGGTGCGGTGGGAGTCGTCTCGGTCACCAGGTCCACGTCGGGCGTGCCGTAGGTGGCCGCCGAGGAGGAGAAGACGATCTTGTCCACGCCGACCGCCGCCATCTGCTCCAGCAGCACCGCGGTTCCGGTCACGTTCTGCTGATAGGTCAGCAACGGCTTGTCGACCGAGACGCCGGCGTACTTGAAGCCGGCGAGGTGCACGACTCCGGTGATGTCGTTGTCGACCAGGGCATGGCGGACGAGGTCGCCGTCCAGGATGGTGCCCCGGACGAACGGCACCTCCTTCGGCACGAAGCTGTCACGACCGCTGGTCAGCGAGTCGATCACGGCCACGGGCGTGCCCGCTTCGAGGAAGGACCGCACCACGTGCGAACCGATGTACCCGGCACCGCCGGTTACCAGCCAGGTCATTCGAGTTCTCCTCGTTAGGTGTCGGGCGCGATCCTATCGACCATGCCGGCGCTCGGCGCCGGCTGCCGCGGCGTGAGCGTGCCGAAACACGGCCGTCACATCCGCTCCAAAACTGTGACCTTGGCGTAACAGCAGGATCCCGACGCGCAACATCGGGCGACGAGAGTTTGGCGTAACCCCGCGCGTCCTTGGATCCAGCGCGTCAGGCCACTCACAACATCCAGTTACTTCACCGAAAGAAGCAACATGCCCTTACTCGAACTGAATTCAGGCGATACCGCCTGGATTCTGACCTCAGCTGCGCTGGTGTTGCTCATGACGCCAGGCCTAGCGCTCTTCTACGGCGGCATGGTCCGCGCGAAGAGCGTCCTCAACATGATGATGATGAGCTTCGGGGCGTTGGCGCTCATCTCCGTCCTCTGGGTGCTCTACGGCTACTCGATCGCCTTCGGCAATGACGTCACCGGCGTCGGCCTGCTCGGCAATCCGACCGAGTACCTCGGCCTCAAGGGTCTGATGGAAGACACCGATGCCAGCCTGCCGGCCATGGCCTTCGTCGCCTTCCAGGCCGTGTTCGCGATCATCACCGTCGCCCTGATCTCCGGCGCCATCGCCGATCGGGCCAAGTTCGGCACCTGGATGATCTTCGCCGGCATCTGGGCCACCATCGTCTACTTCCCGGTCGCCCACTGGGTGTTCGACTTCACCCTGACCGGCGACGACGGCGTGGTCACCCACACCGGCGGCTGGATCGCCAACCAGCTCGGCGCGATCGACTTCGCCGGTGGCACCGCGGTGCACATCAACGCCGGTGTCGCCGGTCTCGCCCTGGCCCTGGTGCTCGGCAAGCGCATCGGCTGGACCAAAGATCCGATGCGGCCGCACAACCTGACCCTGGTCATGCTCGGCGCCGGGCTGCTGTGGTTCGGCTGGTTCGGCTTCAACGCGGGTTCCGCGCTGACCGCCGGCAACACCGCCTCGGTCGTCTGGGTGAACACCATGGTCGCGACCGGCGCCGCCTCGCTCGGCTGGCTGCTCACCGAGCGGATCCGCGACGGGCATGCCACCTCACTGGGTGCCGCCTCCGGCGTCGTCGCCGGCCTGGTGGCCATCACGCCGTCGTGCTCCTCGGTGAGCCCGGTCGGCGCCATCATCCTCGGCGCGATCGCCGGCGTGCTCTGCGCCCTGGCCGTCGGACTGAAGTACAAGTTCGGCTACGACGACTCGCTCGACGTCGTCGGCGTGCACCTGGTCGGTGGCCTCTGGGGCACCCTGGCCGTCGGCCTCTTCCTCGCCCCGGGCAGCCCGGCCGCGATCAGCTACGAGCGCACCGGCCTGTTCTACGGCGGCGGCGTCGACCAGCTCTGGCGTCAGGCCGTCGGTGCGTTCGCGCGTGTTGATCTTCAGCTTCGTGCTCACCCTGCTGATCGGGTTGATCCTGCAGAAGACGATCGGCTTCCGGGTCAACGAAGACGAAGAGCGTGAGGGCGTCGACAGCATCCGAGCACGCAGAAACCGGTTACGATCTCGGCGGGTTCGGCGGCGGCGCGCGCGCCGTGTCGCTCCGGTGGGTTCGCGCCACGTCATGCTGAATCTGAGAACGCCAATGATCAGGAGGTATCGGCATGAAGCTCGTAACTGCGATCATCAAGCCGCACATGTTGGACGAAGTGAAGACCGCACTCGAATCGTTCGGCGTCGAGGGGATGACGGTCAGCGAGGCGAGTGGCTTCGGGCGTCAGCGAGGCCACACCGAGGTCTACCGGGGGGCGGAGTACACCGTCGACCTGGTTCCCAAGGTGAGACTTGAGGTGCTCGTGGACGACGAAGATGCCAAGGACATCATCGACGTTCTGGTCAAGAGCGCACGGACCGGCCGCATCGGTGACGGCAAGGTCTGGTCGGTTCCCGTGGACGACATCGTCCGCGTGCGAACCGGAGAGCGCGGGCTGGACGCGCTCTGAAGCGCGACCTCACCAGCGAACGCCTCAACGTCGCGATCCGGTCCCCGTGGTCTTCCACGGTAGGGCCGGATCGTCGGCGTTTGATCACCGAAGCCGTCGAGACGCCACTGGTCGAGCTGTACGCGCGAGGCGTCCGGGCCGACCGAGGGGGTCGCGCTCGCCGCGGTCGGCAGCCTCGCCCGGCGCGAGCTGGGACCGCGGTCCGACATCGACCTGGTGCTGCTGCACGACGGCAAGCATCCCAAGATCAACAAGCTGGCCGACCAGCTCTGGTATCCGCTGTGGGACAGCGGCATCCGGCTCGACCACTCGGTCCGGACGCCGGCCGAGTGCGCCGACGTCGCCGGCCGCGAGCTGAGCGCCGGGGTCGGCCTGCTCGACCTGAGAGTGATCGCCGGCGACACCGCGCTGGTCAAGCGCGCCCGTACCGCCCTGCTGGACAGCCTGGCGCGGCAACGCCCGCAAGCGGCTGCCGGAGCTGCTGTCAGCGCTCGCCGAACGGCACCAGACCTTCGGCGACGCGGCCTACCTGCTGGAACCCGATCTCAAGGAGGCCCGCGGCGGCTTCCGGGACATGATCATGCTGCGGGCGCTGGCCGCGACCTGGCTGACCGACCGGCCGCACGAGGGCGTACGCGACCCGTACGAGCGGCTGCTCGACGTCCGCGACGCGCTGCACGTCACCTCCGGCCGGGCCCTGGACCGACTGCTGCTCGCCGAGGTCGCGGAGGTCGCGCGACCGGCTGGGCTACGCCGACCCCGACGATCTTCACCGCGAGGTCAGCATGGCGGCCCGGCGGATCGGCCACGCCGTCGAGCTGACCGTACGCGCCGCGCGCCAGGTGATCCCGGAGCGCCGGGTGCTCAGCTTCGTGAAGCGCGAGCGCCGGCCCGAGCTACGTCCAGGCCGAGCACGGCCTGATCATCCATCAGGGCGAGGTCGCCCTCGGCCGCTCGGCGCGACCCGACGACCCGCTGCTCGGGCTGCGGGCCGGCGCGCTGGCCAGCCAGCGCGGACTGGTGCTCTCCCCCGTCACCGCGCAGAACCTCGGCCTGCACGCGCCCGAGCTGCCGGTCCCCTGGCCGGCCGAGGCGCGGGAGGCGCTGCTCGATCTGCTGTCCGGCGGGCCGCAGCCTGGTCCCGGTGTGGGAGGCGCTCGATCTGGCCGGCTGCATCACCCGCTGGATTCCCGTGCTGGGAGCCGATCCAGGCCCGGCCGCAGCACAACCCGATCCATCGGCACACCGTCGACCGGCACTCGGTGCAGACCGTGGCCGAGGCGAGCCGGCATCTCACCCGGGTCGACCGGCCGGACATCCTGCTGCTGGCCTGCCTGTTCCACGACATCGGCAAGCTGCCGGGCGCCGGCACCCACCACGCCGCGGTCGGGGCGCCGATCGCCCGCCGGGCCGTCGAGGCGATCGGCCTGGACGGCCCGGACGCCGACCTGGTCGAGCTGCTCGTCCGCGAACACCTCACGCTGGCCGCGCTGGCCACCAAGCGTGACCACGGCGACCCCGCCACGATCGACGCGCTGGTCGAGGCGGTGCAGGGTCGCGCCGACGTGCTCGACCTGCTGCGCTGCCTCACCGAGGCCGACGCGCGGGCCGCCGGGCCGGCGGCCTGGTCGCCGTGGCGGGCCCAGCTGATCAACAGCCTCGCCGACCACGCCGCCGGGATGCTGGTCGACGAGGGCACGCCGGGTCGACGTGACGAAGCTGGTCGATGTCGGGCTGGCGCGCTCGGTCAAGCTGGACGGCAAGCCGCGGATCCGGGTCGAGCCCCAGCCCGGCGGCCTGCAGCTGGTGATCGCCGTCCGGGACCGGCTCGGACTGTTCAGCGACACGGCCGGCCTGCTGGCCTCGCACGCCATCCAGGTGCGCTCGGCCGTGCTGCACACCGTGGAAGAGGTCTCGGTGAACACCTGGCGGGTGGACAAGCAGGCGCTCGTCGACCTGCCCGACTCGCCTATCTGGTCAAGCAGCTGGAACGGCTGGACGCCGGCGAGAGCGGCATCCTCGACTCGGTGCGGCGCCGAGAGGCCCGGGCGCGCAGCCGGCCCGGCACCGCCGAAGCCGCACGTCGAGCTGGTGCACGACGCCAGCGAGAGCGCGGCGGTCGATCGAGGTCCGGACCGGCGACCGGGCCGGGCTGCTCTACGCGCTCGGCCAGGCGCTCAGCGAGGCGCGGCTGTCGATCCGGTCGGCCCACGTCAGCACCCTGGCCGGGCCAGGCCATCGACACGTTCTACGTCACCGAGGCCGACGGATCACCGCCGCACGCGCGGAGCGGAGCCGCGAGGCGGTCAGCGGCGCTGACCGCCGCGGCCGACGCCGACCGGGTGCCGGCAGCTCAGCCCGGCGGCGATCAGGTCGTCCACCTCGGCCGAGGTGGGCGGCTGGGCGCCGCGCCGCGAGCAGACGATCGACGCCGCCGCCGCCCCCCGCCGCAGCGAGTCCTCGAGGTCGAGCCCGAGCTTGACCCGCGCCGTCGAGGAAGCCGGCCATGAACGTGTCGCCGGCGCCGACCGTGTCGACCACCTTGGTCGGGAAGCCGGCGACCCGGGTCACCTTGCCGCCCGGTTCGATGGCCGCGCCGCCGCCCGGGCCGAGCGTGATCACCGCCATGCGCGAGCCCGTACTGGTCGACCCAGCCCGCCGCGACCTCGATCGGATCGCCGCCCCGAGCCGCCGGCGCCGTCGGCCTCGGCCAGGAACTTGATGTCCTCGTCGCTGGCCTTGACGATGCCGGTCCGCCGCCCGACCGCCCGCAGCCACGGCTGGACCTTGCTCCAGTACTCGTCCGGGTCGGTGATCACCGTCGGCCGGACGTTGATGTCGTAGGAGACGCCGGCCTTGACGTCGCGCATCCACTCCAGCAGCACCTCGGCGCCGGGGCTGACCACGCAGGACAGCGAGGCGATGTGCAGCCAGTCGTCGGCGGCGAGCTCGGGCAGGTCGTCGATCTGCCAGCCGAAGTTGGCCGTGTCGGTGAAGTGGAACGTGTAGCTGGCGACGCCCTCGGCATCCAGGCTCACCACCGCGATGGAGGTGGCCTGGGAGGACTCGGTGGCCAGGTCGAGCTGGACGTTGGCGGCGAGGATGTGCTGGCGCAGCTGCAGCCCGAACGCGTCGTTGGAGAGCCGCCCGAGGAAGTGCGTGTCGTTCCCCAGCTTGCCCAGCGCGACGGCCGAGTTCATCGGGCCGCCCGGCGGACAACGCCAGCCAGGTGGAGCTGTGCGAGTCACTTCGGTCACCTCCCGATGCCTGGACCAGGTCGATGAGGGTCTCTCCGCACACCACAAAGCGAGTCACGGCAACAACCTAGTGGGAGCGGCGGCTACCCGGCCAGGGCATCCGACCGGGTCGCCGGACTCAACAGCTCGCGCATCTCGGCCGCCCAGGTGTCCCAGGCCGACGGCGGAACGGCCCGATCGCTCAGATCCAGCAAGATCTCGCCCAGCGTGTAGCCCGGATGGATCTCGGCCAGCCGCTCCCCACAGACGTTCTGCAGCGCCCCGTGCCCGCCGATCCAGGCCGCCATGCCCAGCAGGCCGAGCGGAGCGGCCGACACCACCGGCGGCACCCGGGCCACGACGCGGCGCCACAGCTGGGCGTGCAGGTCCGCGTCGTCGTGGGTGATCATCGCCCACGCGTGATCGCGGACGGTCTTGTTCAACGCGAGCAGGGCCAACCGGGCGCAGACCTCGTCGCTGACCTCGGTCCGGTCGAGCGAATCGCGGACGGTCTGCTGGATCGCCGCGCTGGCCCACGTCCGGGTCGTCGAGCTCGACCAGGCTGTCGAGCACGGCGGCCAGCGTCTCCTCCAGCTCCTCCACCTCGGCCGGATCCGGACCGAGCAGACCCTCCCTGAGCGCCGCGCGGCTCGGCTCGACGCTCATTCCGGCGTACACCGCCTCGGCGACGTACGGGTGCGAGCCCAGGTCGTACGCGGTGCCCTCGAGCGGGCAGCACGGCCCGCTGCAGGTCAGCGACCACCAGCGTTCGCCGTCGACGTAGTAGACGTCGGCCAGCTCGACGCCGGGCCCTTCGCTGCGGGGCAGCTCGTCCATGGTCGCCGTGAGCACCCGGTTGGCCTGCAGCGGATCGGCGCTGTAGCCGACCAGAGCGATCCGGGTCAGCCGATGGGCGCGAGCGACGGCGGTCAGCTGCCGGGCGAGCGCGGCTCCGGCGTCAGCGACCGACGGCGTCGTGGGCAGGTCGACCCGCATGGTCAGGGCGACCTGGCCCGATCGCATCAGCACGGCGACGATCGACTCGCGTCGGATGGAAGCCGACCAGGTACGGGATGACGGCGAGCAGATCGGACGCGTGCCGGACGGTGAACCGGGGTCGGGGTTTCGGGCGGATGCGGCGCCGGCTCATGGTCGAGATCCGGTGGCAACAGGTGTGAGTGTCATGTCCGTCAGGATGCGTACGCGGACCCCGATCGTGCCGGGCTCCGCCAAATCTGTGGATATCGCCCGATCCGGCATCCGCGAGCCTGTGGACGACGCTCGAGTCGCGGTGATCGGCCCTTAGCGATCGACCAGCCCTGCGCTACCGTGGTCCGGGTAATGGACAGCCCAGACGAGCTCGACTCCGGCGCAGATGGTATGGGTCCGCGGCATCGCGGGCCGTCGTTCCTGCCGTGGAGTCCGGCCGGACGGGCCGAGCCTCGGTGCGCCGATCGAGCCGCCGGCCGCGGCCCGACGACGACCTCGCGACCGATGCGATCGATGCTGCCCACCGTGGTCAGCCTGCTCGCCATCGCCCTGGTGGCCGCCGTGGTCGGCGTCGCCAGCCTGGTCGCCCGCTACGCCGACACCCACGTCGCCTCTCCGGTCACCACCGTCGCACCCGCGCCGGTGCCGAATCGCGACGATCAGATCGACTTCACCAGCAGCACGGGCAGCGGCAAGCTGATCATGATCAGCCGCTCCTGGATCAGCGGCAGCGCTCGAGTCCGACACCGGCCAGCCGAGCACCGGCAGCTATCTCCGGATCCAGGTCGAGCTGATCTGCACGAGCGGGACCGTGGACTACGACCCGTACAACTTCCAGGCCTTCGATCAGGGCGGGCGGTTGTTCGAGCTCGCCGTCGAGGGGACCGGAAGAAGCCCGCTGCTGGAGGTCGGGACACTGCATGCCGGCGAGCGGGTCCGCGGCACGTTGGCCTTCGACATGCCGCGTGGCGACGCCACGCTGTTGATGAGCGACGAGTCCGATCAGACGGTCACCGCTCTCCGGGTGCCCGACTGAGTCGACGGTCGAATCGGCCGCGACGCCCTAAGCTCTGCCCATGGCCGCACTCGACCCACGGCAGCACCGCGGATGGGAAGTCCTGCGGCTGTCGACCGACGAGGTCAGCCTCGACGTCGTGCCCGGCCTCGGCGGCACCATCACGTCCCTGACCCGGACGCGCGACACCGCCGAGCTGCTCTGGTCGACCCCGTGGGGTCTTCGGCACGCCGGGGCGTACGCGCTCCCGGGCAGCTCCGAGGCGACCATGATCGACACCTTCCCCGGCGGCTGGCAGACGCTGTTCCCCAACGGCGGCGACTCGGCATCGGTGCACGGCGTCGAATGGGGCTTCGACGGGGAGGCCCGCGTCTGCTGGCTGGACTGGGAGTCCACCGGAGCATCGCTGATCATGAAGGGCCGGCTGACCCGCTCCCCGTTCGAGATCTCCAAGATCATCTCGCTCCGCGGGCGCGAGCTGACCGTCGGCGAGACCGTGCGCAACGTCGGCGGCGAACGGATCGAGGTGATGTGGGGCAGCCAGCTGTGTCTCGGCGGTGCCCTGCTGGGCCCGGACACGGTCGTCGACGCCGCGGCCAGCGTGGTGCACCCGGATCCGCAGATCAGCTACAGCTTCAACTACGACGACGTGATGCCCTGGCCGCGATCCCACGGTGTCGATTCCATGATCAACTTGCGGACGCTGCCGGAGTCCGGAGCCGGGCTGACGAGGCTGGCGTACCTCACCGAGTTCTCCCGGCCGTGGATCAGCGTGGCCCGGCCGTCACTCGGCGCTCGGCCTGGACCTGGAATGGGACATCGACTGCTGGCCCTACGTCTGGTACTCGATGGAGGCCGGCGGCCGCGGCGGATTTCCCTGGTATCCGCGACGGGTACTTCCTGGCCCTGACCCCGTGCACCAGCTGGCCGGCCCACGGGGTGCACGACGCGCGCCGGGTCTCCGGCACCACGTCGTGGATCGAGCCGGGTGCCGCCCGGACCTCGCATCTCACCGTCTCCGTGCACCCGTGAGATCGGCGATCGACAGTCCCGAGGCTCAGGCGGCGACGTAGACCCGCCGGCGGCGCGGGCGCCGTGCTGCTGGGCGCGGTCCAGCCAGAAGGACAGCTCGTCGCGATCGGGCGACGGGTCGCCGGCCAGCTGCCAGGCGATGGTGAGCGCCCGCAGCGCCTGGACGGCCGGGTACAGCCGGGCCGGGCCGGCGGCGTGCCGGTAGCCCTGCATGAAGTACTCCACCAGGGCGCGCGGCCGAGGCGTGCCAGCTCCGGGACAGACCCGCGATCACCTCGACCGCCGAGGCGAGGTCCCAGGCCGGATCTCCGAGCCCGGCCTCGGCCAGGTCGATGAAGCCGATCCGCAGCGCCGGACGGTCGGTGACCAGCACGTGGGCCGGGGTCAGGTTGCCGTGGATCCAGTGCCGTGCGGTCCAGCGCTCCGCGACCTCGACGGCGGCCGCGCGCAGCGGCAAGCTCGACTGGAACGTCTCGAAGACGGCGGCGTACGCCGATCTCGACCCCGCGGTCCGCACCGTGCGAGCCAGTTGCCGGGTGTCCAGAACTCCGGGCCGCGGCGCGGTCCAGCGTCCGGAGAACCGGACGGGAAGGGGTGCAGGCGTCCGAGGGTCGCGCCCCAGGCCTGGCAGATCTCGGCGTACTCGGCCATGTTCCGCCGCTGCTCGCTCAGCTCGGCGCCGTCGAGGACGCTCAGCCACAAGCTCTCCTCGGGCGAGCCGGCCAGCACCTGGGGACGCAGTCGGTGTCCCGGACGGCCGACAGCACGGCCCGTTCACGATCGAGGGCGCCGCCGGTCGAGGCGCACGAGGTCGGTTCCCGTCGGACGTAGGCCACCGGATGACTGTGCACGGTCACCGTCAGCAGCCGGTCACCGTCGAGTTCGCGGACCCCGACCAGGCCGTCGCCGATCTCCCGCTGGGTGACCAGCCCCATCTGGCCCGCCTGGGCCACCAGCTCTGCTGTGATGATCATGATGGATCGCCTGCTCTCCTCTCACCAGATCAGAGGGGGGCGGACTCCGGCTGATACCCGGTTTGGTCGAGCGCAGGCAATCTGGATTTCCCAGGACGCGGATCACCCGGCCGGACAAGGAGAGGTAGAGATGGTCACCACTTCATCGCCGCGTCCCCTCGGAGCGGCGCTGCTGATGGCGGTGCTGCTGGCCGGGTTGTGGGTGCTGGAGTTCGTCGACCAGCTCAGCGGCAACGCGCCTGGACAACTTCGGCATCCACGCCCGCGAGCTCGACGGGCTGCCGGAGATCTTCACCGCCCCGTTCCTGCACGCCGGCTGGGACCACCTGATCAGCAACTCGGTGCCGTTCTTCGTGCTCGGCTTCCTGGTGCTGCTCGGCGGGATGGCCCGCTGGGTGCTCGTCCTCGCTGATCAGCATCGTGTCCTCCGGGCTGACCGCCTGGCTGCTGACTCCGGCCGAACACGATCATCCTCGGCGCCAGCGGCCTGATCTTCGGCTGGCTCGACCTACCTGCTGGCCCGCGGCCTGTGGTCCCGCCGGCCCGGTCAGGTGGTGCTCGCCGTGGTCGTGCTGCTGGTCTACGGCGGGCTGATCTGGGGCGTGCTGCCCGGAGCGGCCGGGGTCAGCTGGCAGGCCCACCTCGGCGGCGCCGTCGGCGGGGTGCTCGCCGCCTGGCTGCTGCACCGGCGCGCCGCGAGCCGTCGCCGGTCGCGCCCAGCTACTGCCGGCTGCGCTCAGGTCCTCGGCCGGAGCTCGGCTCGCGGCGAGATCCGGCTCGGCAGCTGGTCGACCTGAGCTGCCCGACTGCGCGCGGGCGCCAGCCGCGTCCGGGTCGTCGAACGCGCCGTCGGCGAAGAACCGCTCCAGCTCAGCCGGCCAGCTGCGAGGCGCCGGGAAAGCCGAAGGTGCCGGCCGAGCCGACCAGCTGGTGGGCGAGCTCGGCGGCCGCCTGCCGCTGGGCGTCGTCCAGCCGAGCCGCCGCCGGCCGACCGCGAGCGCGTCGGCCAGCCGGGCGGCCCGGTCGAGGTTCACCGCGCGCGCGTGGTGGCCGATCGACCGGACACGCCTCGCGCGATCCGGTCGCGTCCGGATCCGCCGGTCCGCCCGCCACGTCCTCGTCTCCTCACTCCGTCTCACCACCCCAGCAGACCGCGCCATGTCCGCCGACAGTGTCATCGGATCGAAGGGCTTCGGTATCACACCGGCCAGCTCCAGAGCCGTGCCCATCCGCGTCGTCCTCGGGCGGCATCTTGGCGGTCAGGAAGATGATCGGGATGTCCGCGCGTCGCCGGCTCCGCGCGGAGGCCGTCGACCGTCGACGGCCCGTCCACCCCGGGCATCATCACGTCCAGCAGGATCGCGTCCGGGCGTTCCGTCCGCGCCTCGTCCTGCGCCTCGCGTCCCCGAATGTGCGGTCGTCACCTCCCAGCCGCCGACGATCTCCAGCGCCGCCCTGGCCACCTCCCGCAGCAGCTCGTCGTCGTCGACGACCAGCACCCGACGCCGGCTGCGCCCGCACCGGCATCGGCTCGCGACGTGGCATCGCGGACCGCCGGTCCCATGCCGAACACTACGCGGACGACCACCGGCCGGTCCCGACGATGCACCGGCGCCGTACCGAAGCGACTCATGCTACGCCGCTCGCGGTGGTAGCGTCGCCGCCATGGAGGGGCTGTCTGGTCCCCAAGGCTCGGGGGCTTGGCGACTCCGCCGAGTGGCTGTCGGTGGCGGCGCTGGTGGTGGCGCTCTTCGCCGTCCTGCTGCTGAGCCCGCTGCCCGCCGACGTCAAGCGGCTGGTCAGCGGCATCGGCCTGGTCGGCGCCGGACTGGCCGCCGGCGGTGAGCTTCGCCTACCGATACCGCCGGACGACCGGGCGGCGCCGGCGGGCCTGGTTCTGTTCGGCGTCGCCGCCCTGCTCGCGACGCTGTCCAACCTGCTGCTGCTGATCTTCGGGTACGCCGCCGACCGGGCGGTCTCGCCGAGCGACATCGCCCTGCTGGCTCTGCTGCTCGTCGGGATCGCCGGCATCGTCATCTTCCCGCTGGCCCGGCGCCGGGGCACCGACCTGGCCCGGATGGTGCTGGACGGCATCGTGATCGGCGGCTCGGTGCTGTTCATCGCCAGCGTGACCCTGTTCCCGCAGATCCTCCAGACCAGCAGTGGCGACCGCGCCGAGCCTGCTCGTGCCGGTCACCGACGTGGTCATCGCGACCATGGCGACCCTGCTGTTCCTGCGCGGCGCGCCGCCGACCGGCCGGTGCTCGGGCTGGCGGCGGCCGGCTTCGCCTGCAACGCCGTCTCCGACTTCGCTTACGCCGTGCTGGTCAGCCAGACCGGCACCTTCACCTTCGGCTCGATCGTCGACCTCGGCTGGATCGCCGGCTACACGCTGATCGCCCTGGCCGTGCGCACCCCGGGCAGCGCGGCCAGCCCGCACGGCGAACGGCCAGTGGAGTCGTCGCCGGTGCTGGGCACCGCGGCTGATGTTCGCCCTGTTCTCGTGGCCGGCCGTGCTCAGCCTGGTCAGCCTGCATCGCGGCACGCTGAGCGGCCCCGTCGGCGGTGCTCTGGCTGCATCGTCCTGCTCGCCGTGCTGGCCCGGCAGATCCTGCTGGTGGTCGACAACGAGCGGCTCCGCAAGGTCCTGGAGCAGCAGGTGATCGAGCGCAGCCGGTCGCTGCGCCAGGTCGCCCAGCAGAGCGACCTGCTGGTCAACTCGGTCGGCGACGGCATCTACGGGGTCGACCAGGCCGGGCTGATCACCTTCGTCAACCCGGCCGCCGCGCGGGTGCTCGGGCTATGCGCCGCACGACCTGATCGGCCGAGGACGCCCACGCCGATGTTCCACGCCGACGCGCCGGACGGCTCGCACTACCCGGCCGACAGCTGCTACATCACCGAGGCGATCCGCGACCGGGTCGTCACCAACGCCGAGGAGGACAGCTACCTCCGCGCCGACGGCCTGCCGATTCCGGTCGAGGTCACGGCCACGCCGCTGATCGTGGACGGCGAGGCCATCGGTGCGGTCGTGGTGTTCCGCGACGTCACCCAGCGGCGCGAGGTCGACCGGCTGAAGAGCGAGTTCGTCTCCATGGTCAGCCACGAGCTGCGCACGCCGCTGACCGCGATCCGCGGCTCGCTCGGTCTGATCGCCGGCGGCGCCCTCGGGTCGCTGACCCCGGCGGCCAGCCGGATGGTCGACATCGCCCTGCTCAGCAGCGAGCGGCTCACCCGGCTGATCAACGAGATCCTGGACATCGAGCGGATCGAGTCCGGGGTGCTGCCGCTGGACCTGGCGGCCCATCCGCGCGCGGGTCCTGATCGACGCCGCGGTCGGCCAGGTGCAGATGATCGCCGAGGAGGCCGGGGTGCCGGTGGTGGTCGAGCACGGCCGACGGCGAGGTCTACGCCGACGCCGACCGCGTCGTCCAGACCCTGCTCAACCTGCTCGGCAACGCCATCAAGTTCTCCAAACCGGGCGAGATCGGTCCGGGTGCGGACGCGAGCCGGCGCGGCGCGTTCGTCGAGTTCTGCGTCTCCGACCAGGGCCGGGGCATCCCCGAGGACAAGCTGGACAGCATCTTCGCCCGGTTCGAGCAGGTCGACTCCTCCGACGCCCGGGAGAAGGGCGGGTCCGGGCTGGGCCTGGCCATCAGCCGCAGCATCATCGAGAAGCTCGGCGGCCGGATCTGGGCCGCGAACAATCCCGACCGGCGGCGCCTCGTTCCGGTTCACCCTGCCGGTGCCCGCCGATCAGGAGGCGTTCGAGCCGGTGACCACCCAGGTCGACGTCGATCGGGGCCGTCCGGCGCGGCTGGAGCCCACTCGGTGACGGCGGTGGCCACCAGAACTTGCCAGACGCGGTAATCTCAGCGAGGCAGCAATTGCCGTCGCGTTCGGGGTCACCACCATGTAGGAGGCGAACGGTGGAGGTTCCCTCCCGAACTGATGCTCGGCCCAGGTGGCGAGCCCGAGCAGCACGACCAGGCCCGTCACCGAGCCTCGAGTCGCCCTCGTCGGCCGCGGTGTCGATCAGGGTGAGCCGCGGCGTCGGCTCCGGTCCGACCCGGCTGGCGGCCTTCGATGCCGCGCTGATGGCCTGCGGCGTCGCGGACTTCAACCTGGTACGGCTCAGCTCGGTGATCCCGACGGGCGCGGAGGTCGTCGAGGTCTCCCGCGACGAGCAGCACCAGGGCGGACACGGCGATCTGCTCTACTGCGTGTACGCGGACGCGTACACCAGCACCCCGGGTGAGCTGGCCTGGGCCGGTGTCGCCTGGGCGCTGCGCAACGACGGCTCGAAGGGCGGGCTGTTCGTCGAGCACACGGGCTTGTCGGAAGCACTGCTCCACCGCGATCTCCACGCCAGCCTGGACTCGATGTCGGCCAGTCGTGGCGGCATGTACGAGTCCGCCGGCCAGGCCGCGATCTCTGCGGTCTGCGTCGATCATCCGGTCTGCGCACTGGTCATCGCGGCCTATCGGACGGCGGCGTGGTGACCTCGACGTATCCCGGCCAGCTCGCCTCCGAGGTGGTGGCGCACCACGGTCCGTGGCGGTTCACCCGCGAGACCGTCGTCACCGACCCGCTGGCCGCCCAGTTCTACGAGCTGTACGAGTTGACGTTCAGCCCGCTCAAGACGCGCTCGGTGGCCCGCCAGGTGCTGACGATGACCGAGTTCTACGCCCAGATGGCTGATCCGCGGGTGGACAAGTACATCGCCTGGAACGACGACGGTCAGCCGGTGGGCATCACCACGCTGACCAAGCACCTGGAATCGGTGCCCTGGATCAGTCCGGAATACTTCGCCGCGCACTATCCGGAGCATTGGGCGCGCCACGCCGTCTACTATCTCGGGTTCACTCTGGCGCATCCGAGCATGCGCCAGCACGGCTTCCTGGAGGCGATCATCCGGGTCGGGATGGATCCGCTCGCCGCGGAGCGCGCGGTGCTGGCGCTACGACGTGTGCGCCTACAACAACACCGCGCTGCGATTCACCGAGCGGATCAACGATATTCTCGAGCGCTATCCGTCGGTTCAGCTGGCAGCCGTCGACACTCAGGTGTACTACGCGGTGACATTCGTATGAGTCTCGGTACGGTGGGAGGCATGGTGTCCCGAAGAGTTGCAGTGATCATCGAGGACGACGCCGACATCCGCAACCTGCTCGAGGCGATCCTGGGCCAGGCCGGCTTCGTCTGCTACACGGCCGCGACCGGGGCCGAGGGCATCGCGTCGATCCGCGAACACGAGCCGATCCTGACCACCCTGGACATCAGCCTGCCGGGCATCGACGGCTTCGAGGTGGCGCGGCAGATCCGCTCCTTCAGCAGCACCTACATCATCATGCTGTCGGCCCGGGACGAGGAGATCGACACCTTGATGGGGCTGGACGCCGGTGCCGACGACTATCTGACCAAGCCGTTCCGACCGCGCGAACTGCGGGCCCGGATCGAGGCCATGCTGCGCCGCTACCACATCCCCGCCGGTGACGCGAGGCGCCCGAGCCGGTCGCCGCCGGAGCGCCGGGTGAACCGAGCCGACGACCGGCTGCTCGAAGCCGAGGACGGCGGAGGCGGCGAAGACCGGCTGGCTGAGCCACAACGGTCTGCGGATCAACGCCGACATGTGGCTGTGCAACCTGGACGGCGCCCCGGTCGAGCTGACCCGCAGCGAGTTCGACCTGCTGCTGGCGATCATGGAGGGCAACCGGCGGGTGATCTCCAAGGACACGCTCGCCCTGGAGCTGCGCGGTGACTCGCACCACCGGCTACGTCAACGACTCCGACCGGCGAGCGGTGGAGGTGCACATGGCCAACCTGCGGCGGAAGCTGAACGACCCGGTCGGCGCGCCGCGCTACATCGAGACCGTACGCGGGGTCGGCTACCGGCTGGCCGAGTCGCAGGGCTGATCAGGTCTTGGCCGGGTCGAGGCGGCCGCGCAGTTGAGCCGCCTCGATGGTGATCGCCTGCACCAGCCCGCGCGATGTGGGTCCGCTGGCCGCGTTCGACATCGCTCCGCAGCAGTCCGACCAGCTTGGCGAGTTCGGTCGCGCCCACCATCGTGCTGGCCGACTCCAGGCTGAGCAGCGCGACGTGCGCGTTCAGATCGTTGCCGGACTCGAGTTCGGTGGTGATCGTCGACACTCGGTGGTCGAGCAGGGCAAGGTAGTCCCGTACGAACCGCGCCATGATCGCGTCGTCGTCTGAGGCCACAGATCCACCCGTCATCGATGAGAGTGATCGGTCCCGGCATCTCATGCAAGTACCGAGACCGATCCTCCCCCTGATCCGTCCATCCGGACGGATCGTGCCCCAATTCAGCCGCATCCCCCCACGGCTTTACTCGAAGCGGGCTCGTCCCCTGTGTCGAGCCAACTCCCATGACGCTGCCGCGGGATTCCCCGTCCCGCCGGCGACGCCGACCAGACAACCTCGCGGGTGCCCGGGACAGATAGCGATCTCGAGATCCGTGTTGCGGTTGGCGAGAACGTGCCCTGTCAGAAACATATTGTCGTGGACCAGCCTCGGGTTGCCATCCGTGCCGGGCTAAGCCTCGCTCAGGATTGGCTCAAGATCGGCCAATGAGCCGGACACGGTCGGCCTGGAAACACTCGTGCCCCTCACCCGAAGGCGAGAGGCACGAGCGCAATCCCCGAGCGTAAGTGGCCGTGTGCATTCGATGAGCGCTTCACGCGCTGGCTGCGAAGACGCTATCCGCGCCCTCACGGTCATCGTGAGAACCACTCATCCGACCACACCCCGACGTTCCCTCCCCCATAGAGGAACGTTCAAAGATGAACGCTGTCGAAGGGCGATGCCCGCCAGTCGCCGGCGAACCGACACCTGACAAAGCACGAAGTTAGCCCGCTGCCCGAGACGGTGTCGAGGTCAAAGGTCCAATGTCTGCTTTCGGCCATGTCAAAAAGCGGACACGGCAGACGCGGCCTCAGCCGGCTGACCAAGGCGCGGATCTCCTCCGCGCTCAGCGGCGCCGCCGGCGAGCGCGTCGTCGCCGAACACCGAGCTCGAACAGCTCCTCCTTGCGGGCCTTGAGCTCCATCACCTTCTCCTCGATGGTGTCCTTGGCCACCAGCCGGTAGACCATCACGGTCTTGGTCTGGCCGATCCGGTGCGTCCGGTCGACGGCCTGCGCCTCGGCCGCCGGGTTCCACCACGGGTCGAGCACGAAGCAGTAGTCGGCCTCGGTCAGGTTGAGCCCGAACCCGCCCGCCTTCAGGCTGATCAGGAACACCGACGCGCTGCCGATCCCGGAACCGTCTGGACCGACCCGTCGCGGTTCCGGGTGCGACCGTCGAGGTAGGCGTGGAGATCCCGGCCGCGTCCAGCCGGCTCCGGATCCGGCCGAGGAAGGTGGTGAACTGGCTGAACACCAGCGCCTGGTGTCCCTCGCCGACCAGCTCGGCCAGGTCGTCCAGCAGCAGGTCGACCTTGGCCGCCGGCACGCCCTCGTGCGCCTCGTCGAGCAGCGCCGGCGTCCAGGCTGAGCCGGCGCAGCAGGGTCAGCGAGCGCAGGATCGTGAACCGGTTGCTGTCCAGGTCGTCGATCAGGCCCGAGCACCTTCTGCCGTTCCCGCTGCAGGTGGGTCTGGTAGATCCGCTGGTGCCGCGGATGGAGCTCGACCTCGATCACCTGCTCCTGCTTCGGCGGCAGCTCGGCGGCCACGCTCTCCTTGGTCCGGCGCAGCATCAGCGGCCGGATCCGGCGGCGCAGCTGCTGCGAGCCGGGCGGGTCGCCGTCTCGCTCGATCGGCCGGCGGTAGTACTCGGAGAACCGGTCGGGGTGCGGGAACAGGCCCGGTGCGGTGATGGACAGCAGCGCCCACAGATCCATCAGGCTGTTCTCCAGCGGCGTGCCGGTGATGGCCAGCTTGAACGGCGACCGTGATCCGTCGGGCGCACTGGTAGGTCTTCGCCCGGTGGTTCTTCACGAACTGGGCCTCGTCGAGGATCAGCCCGGACCAGTCGAGCTCGACGAGGGCGTCGTTGTCGATCCGCAGCAGCGCGTACGAGGTGATGACCACGTCGGCGCCGGCCACCGCCTCGGCCGATCGGGACGACCCCGCTTGCCCTGGGACTCGGTGAGACACACGACCTTCAGGTCCGGGGGCGAACCGGGCCGCCTCGCTGGCCCAGTTGGACACCACGCTGGTCGGGGCGACGACCAGGAACGGCGGGCCCGTCCGGCTGTCCGGCGACCGCGTGGCAGATCAGGGCGAGGGCCTGCAGGGTCTTGCCCAGGCCCATGTCGTCGGCCAGGATGCCGCCGAGCTGGTGGGCGTGCAGGAAGTTGCAGCCAGCGGAAGCCGTCGAGCTGGTACGGGCGCAGCTCGGCCAGCAGCGCTGGCCGGGGGCCGGAACCGGGTCGATCGACGTGACATCGCTCAGGCCGCGGGCGATCCGCGACCAGGCCGGCCGACTGGTCGATCGACCACGCCGAGATCGACCAGGTCGTCCCACAGGCTCGCCTGGAAACGGTTGATCGTCAGCTCGGGACGCTCGCGGTCCTGCAGCGCCTTGGACTCCTCGATCAGGTCGCGGAGCCGCCCGAACTCGGGCCGGTCGAGCGCGAAGTAGACGCCGGTCTCCAGGATCAGGTGGTCCTGCGCCGGCGGCGAGCGCGACGAAGAGCTCGTCGAACGGCACCGTCTCACCGTCCATCGACACCGTGAGGTGCAGGTCGAACCAGTCGGCCGAGTCCCGGCGTTCGACCGCCGACACCGCGATCGCCGGCTCGGCCTCGCTTCGCCGGTAGTCCACGACCTCACCGGCCTGCGTCGACCCGGACCCCGTGCTCGTCAGCCGCGGCAGGACCTGCTCGACGAACACCCAGGCGGCGACGCCGTCGAGCAGTCGCGTGCGCGGCCGGGCGCGGCGGCACCGGGTTGCCGAGGGCGGCGAGCTGCGGAAACGCCTCGTACGGCAACGGCAGGGCCTCGAGCACGGCCGCCTCGGCCCTCGGATCGCGAGGGCCGAGCCGGTCGGGCGGCTGCGTCGAGCGGATAGCTCGGAGCCTGCGGCCCGTCGCCGTAGCGCACCGCCCAGTCCAGCCGGACCCGGTGCTCGGGCTCGAACGACACGGTCAGTTCCAGCGTCGGCTCGACCGGATCGGGCAGCGCGACGGATCGGTCGGCGGAGCCGAGCGCCACCTTCTGCCGCAGACTGGGGCGCGAAGTCGGACAGGAAACGCTCCTCGTCCGACGCCGGCACCCGCACCGGCTGCGGCGTCGACGACCAGCTGCCGGAGCTCGCGGCTGAGCACCGACTCCAGCCGGGCGATGACCAGCTCCTCGACGCCTCGATCCGTCGCGCGACACGTGGAAGATGCCGTGGGTCGGCTCGCCCGAGCACGCCGACCGCGGTCAGGTCGAGATCGTGGCCGGCCACGGTGATCCGGGGCCGCAGCTCCAGCCCGTCCGTCGCGCGCCGGGCATCGAGGCCGACGACGGCCGGCTCGCTCGGTCCGGATCGGACCGAGCAGCGGCTTGGCGGTGATCACGGTCAACCCGACCGCCGCCGCCTGGTCGAGCAGCGCCCAGAATCCGGTGCTGACCGTGCTGAGCGAGAGCCAGGCGCTGCGCGGCAGCGAATAGCGGGCGCTGGCCCCGGCCGCCGCCCGGAACTGCAGCAACAGCTCGCGGTGCTCGGACACGTAGGAGCGGGCCACGAAGTCCAGGTCGTCCCAGCTGATGCCCGACCGGACCCAGGTCCCGCTGCGGCCCAGTCGGGCGGGCCGGATCCGCAGATCCTGGCGTCCGGCGTAGCCCCGGAACGGCCGGGATCCGTTCGACGCCGAACTCCAGCGCCAGCGGCGCGACGTCGGCGGGCAGCACGGTGGGTGATCCGGCCAGCAGCTTGTCGAGGGTCTTCTCCCACTCGGGCCGCTCGACCAGGCGGGCCGCGGCGGCCAGGTGGCGGGCGACGATCAGCACCGCGGCGGCGTGCTTGCAGTCCGTGCGCGATCGGGCAGCTGCACTGGCTGCGGTACGCCGACACCGCACCCGAGCGGGAGCTGGCCAGGTGGACCGCGACCGCATAGTCATCGCGGTAGGTGCCCTTGACCCGGCCGGTGATCACCAGGGTCTCGTCGTCGAACTCGACGTCGTGCACGCGCCCGGACTTGGCGTAGACCATGGCGCGCGCGAACGCCTCGTGCCCGACCATCTCGATGATGGCCTCGTGGCTGAGGAGCGCTTTCCAGGCCTGCGTCACTGGTGCAGATTAGCTCTGCCCACTGACAGTCGCCCGGCTGGCCGCGCGACCCCTGTGCCGCCGGCGCCGGAAGCGGGTGAAACAGTTGGGTTTACAGCGTCAACTCGACGCTCGGACAGGCAGCCCGATGACGGGCATGAGGACTTTGGAGGGTTCATGAGTGAGTCAACCAGCGAAGGTGTCGCGGACCTCGAAGGTCCCGCCGACGGCGGCGCAGACGGCGTTCCCGGCATCCAGGACGGCGGCGCCGATGGTGGCGCGGACGGCGGCGCCGATGGCGGCGCCGACGGCGGCGCCGACGGCGGCGCGGACGGGGTGCCGACGGTGGCGCTGACGGCGGCGCGGACGGTGGCGCCGAGGGCCGGCCGATGGCGGCGCCGACGGCTCGGGCGTGCCGACGGCGGAGCCGACGGCGGTGCGGACGGCGGCGCGGACGGTGGCGCCGAGGGCGCCGGCCGACGGCGGCGCCGAAGTGGCGCTGACGGCGGTGCCGACGGCGGGGCCGACGGCGGGGCCGACAGCAGCCGCTCGCTAGCGCGACGCCGGACCTCGAATTGACTCATCTCGACACGACCGGGAACGGAGTGCCCGGAAACACCGGGCACTCCGTGCTGTCGCGGCTGGTCGCCGTCGATCGCGGACGAGTTCGCGGCCGACTACTGGGGGCAGCAGGCGCTGCTCTCCACCGCGGCCGACCTGCCTCGCCCCTTCGCCGACCTGCTGAGCAGCGACGCGGTCGACGAACTGGTCTCCGAGCGCGGGCTGCGGACCCCGTTCCTCCGGGTGGCCAAGAGCGGCAGCACGCTGGCCGAGAAGACCTTCACCGCTCCCGGGCGGGGTCGGCGCGGGCGTCGCCGACCAGGTCAGCGACGACAAGCTCGTCCGGCTGTTCGCCGACGGGTCGACGATGGTGCTGCAGGGACTGCACCGGATCTGGCCGCCGATCATCGCGCTGTGCCAGCAACTGGCCGCCGAGCTCGGGCATCCGGTCCAGGCCAACGCCTACGTCACGCCCCCGCAGAACCAGGGCTTCAGCAACCACTACGACGTGCACGACGTCTTCGTGCTGCAGATCGAGGGCGAGAAGCGCTGGCAGATCCACCCGCCGGTGCACGAGGCGCCGCTGCGCGACCAGCCGTGGAGCGATCGCAAGGCCGCGGTCGAGCGCCGGGCCGAGGAGCCGCCGCTGATCGAGGCGGTGCTGCGTCCGGGCGACTGTCTGTATCTGCCGCGCGGCTTCCTGCACGCGGCCACCGCGCTCGGCGCGGTGAGCACCCATCTGACCATCGGCGTGCATTCCTGGACCCGCTTCGCGCTGGCCGAGCAGGTGCTCGCCGCAGGCCCTGCGGACGGTGGCGCAGGATCCGCAGCTGCGCGCCTCCCTGCCGCTCGGGGTCGATCTCGGCGACCTGACGCGCGCTGCGAGCCGAGACCGACCTGATCCAGGCCGCGCTGGTCGACGCCCTGCAGCGGCTGGACCACGATCAACTGTCCCGGACCCTGCAGCAGTCGGCCCGCGAGCACTCAGCGGGCCGCGCCGATCGGACCGCTGAGGCAGTTGCGCGACGCCGAGCGCATCGGCGCCGACACCGACATCGTGCTGCGCAGCCATCTCGCCGCGACCCTCGACCAGCGACGGCGGCCGCAGCGTGGTGCGCAGCCGCGCGGGCGACTTCCCGGTCACCGAGGAAGATGTCGCCCCGCTGAAGGCGCTGTTGACCAGCGGCTCGGTTCGCGCCGACGATCTCGGCCTGGAGCTGGCTCGCCGGCTGGTGCTGGCCGGCCTGGCCGTCGTGGGGTGAGCGAAGGCACCGGCGCGTTCCGGTGCGCCGCGGCCGCCCGGATGCGTGCCGATCCGCTGGTCGGCTCGGCACCGCCGGCCCGCGGCTGGCTGCTGCTCGAGCACCCCGGACCGTGGCCGGTCGATGCCGTCGCCGGATCGGGGATCGACCCGGTCGTGCTGGCGGCGCTGACGGGCCGGGCCGCGGAGTCGGCGACCCGGATCCTGCTGGTCCGTCGGCCGGGACGGTTGTCGCCCGGACGCCCCCCGCCGCTGGATCCTGGTCGGCCTCGACGGCACCGACCCGGTCGGGGCCGTGGCGGCACGATGACGATCTGGCGGCGGCCGCCGCCGCCCTCGACGGCGATCAGTCCGCGGTGGTCGATCTGGGCCCGATCCTGCTGGTCTGCACGCACGGCGTCCACGACACCTGTTGCGCCCTCCGGGGCCGCCCGGTGGCGGCCGCGCTGGCGGCCCGGTGGCCCGATCAGGTCTGGGAGTGCAGCCACGTCGGCGGCGACCGATTCGCACCGAACGTGGTCGTGCTGCCCGACGGCTTCTACTACGGCAACCTCGATCCCGAGACGGCCGTCGGCGCCATCCGACGCCACCTCGGCGGTGAGGTGGTCGTCGAGCACCTGCGCGGGATGGCCCGCTTCGCCCCGCCGGTCCAGGCGGCGGCCGCCGCCGTCTTCGATCGCTGCGGACCGCTCGGCGCCGACGACGTACGCGTCCGCTCCGTTCGTCAGATCGGGCCGCACCTCGGGCACGGCTCGGAGACGTTCGTCGAGCTGGAACTGGCCGATGGCCGATCGGCGCGGGTCGACGTTCTTTCGGTACGCCGCCCCGAGGCTCGAGCTCACCTGCCGGGCGGCCCGGGAGACGCCGGCCACCGAGTACCGGGTGGAGATCTTCGAGGTCCGTCCCGCCGGCTGATCAGGACGGGGTCGGGGTACGGACCCCAGGCGTCGGTGCGCGCGGTCGACGCCTTCTTGCCCAGCTGGCCGATCCGGACCAGGCTGGCCAGGGCGTCCAGGATCACCCGGGCCGAGATCAGCGAGGTCTGCTCGGCCCAGTCGTACGGCGGCGAGCACTCGACGACCTCCATCCCGGAGATGCCGCCCTCGGCCACCCGCCGGACCAGGCCGAGCGCCTCCCGCGGCAGCAGGCCGCCCGGCTCCGGCCAGCCGGTGCCGGGCACGAAGCCGGAGTCGATCACGTCGATGTCGAAGGACAGGTAGACCGCTTTCGCGCCCTGCCAGGCCAGCTCGAGCGCGGTCTCGGCGATCTTGTCGATGCCCGACCCGCTCCACGTCGCCGACGGTCATGATCGTCGTGCCGCGACCGCGGCCGACCTTCACCCCGGCCCGCGGCGCCTGCCAGCCGCCGATGCCGATCTGCACCAGGTTGGTCGGCGGCGCGTTCTTGATGTCGGTGGCGTGGAACCACGGCGTGGTGTGCATCCGCTCGTCCAGGTCGAGCTCCTGGGTGTCCACGTGCCGGTCGAAGTGGATGATCCCGATGTTGCCGTCGAGGTGCGGCGCGAGCCCCCGGATCGTCGGGTAGCCGATCGAATGGTCGCCGCCCAGCACGACCGGGAAGACGCCGTTGGAGACGACGTGACTCATCGCCTTGCTGATCTGGTCGAACGACTTCTCCAGGTTGCCCGGGATCGCGCAGACGTCGCCGATGTCGACCAGGTTCAGCTGCTCGCGGAGATCGACCCCCATCTCGAAGTTGTAGGTGCCGAACAGGTTCGTCGCCCGCCGGATGCCCTGCGGGCCGAACCGGGTGCCCGGCCGGTACGTCGTGCCGGCGTCCAGCGGCGCGCCGAAGATCGCCACCTCGGCGTCGCCGACGTCGTGCACATCCTCGATGTACGGGCACTTCATGAAGGTGCCCCGCTCGCCGGCGAAGTGCGGGATCTCGCCGCGGGCGAAGGTCGGCAGGGTCCGGTCGGTGATCGAGTCGGCCGCCTCCAGGCCGTACGCGAGCCCGCGCTGGATCTCCTCCTGGTGGCGCCGGTCCGGCAGCAGCGCCTCGGCCTGCTGGGCCCGGTGTCCTTCGCGATCGACGCGGTCCTGATCATCCTCGGTCACAGCGGTCCGTCCTCTCGGCGTGGGGCATTTTTTCGATCATTCCATCCCCGGCATGCGGCGTGAGAGAAGACCGTGATCCGGCTGTAACGGCGGTTGCCGGGAGGCGTAACGCGCGTCGTCTGGAATGAGCATGACCCGCTAGCACTGCGGGCATATCAGCGCGCCAGGGGTCGCACGGATGATCAGGAGCTCAGCATGACCGCTGCCACACCCTCCGCCGTACTGACCGATCATGATCGCGGCGCGGCCGGTGATCTCAGCGGTTTCGGCTACGGCCAGGAGCTGCACCGCTCGATCGGCACCTACGCCTCGTTCGCCGCCGGGTTCTCCTTCGTCTCGATCCTGACCACGGTGTTCCAGCTGTTCGGCTTCGGCTTCAGCTTCGCCGGCCCGGTCTTCTTCTGGACCTGGCCGGCGATCTTCTTCGGCCAGATCCTGGTCGCCCTGTGCTTCGCCGAACTGGCCGGGCGCTACCCGATCTCGGGCGCGATCTACCAGTGGTCGCGGCGACTGGGCGGCCACATCGTCGGCTGGTTCGCCGGCTGGACCATGATCATCGCCCAGGTCGTCACCGTCGCGGCGGCCGCGATCGCCATGCAGGCCGTGCTGCCGGCCATCTGGAGCGGCTTCCAGATCGTCGGCGGCGATCCCTCCATCACCACCCTGTCCGGCGCCACCAACGCCATCCTGCTCGGGCTGATCGTGCTGCTCGTCACCACCTTGATCAACTCGGTCGCCGTCAGGGTGATGGCGGTGGTCAACGCCGTCGGCGTCACCGCCGAGCTGATCGGCGCCACCTTGTTGATCATCGCGTTGTTCTCCACCGCCCAGCGCGGCCGGGCATCGTGCTGAACACCTCGGGCCT
Organism: uncultured Actinomycetota bacterium; assembly: GCA_963761955.1. Taxonomy (GTDB): domain Bacteria; phylum Actinomycetota; class Actinomycetes; order Propionibacteriales; family Propionibacteriaceae; genus Microlunatus. Next base: position 99,867 of record CAVXIY010000028.1, read on the forward strand.
CAGCGGCGGGATGGGCGCGCTGCTGGCCGCCGCGCTGATGGCCGCGTACGTGCTGGTCGGTTTCGATTCCGCCGGTGAGCTGTCGGAGGAGACCCACAACCCGCGGAAGACCGCACCCAAGACGATCCTGCGGGCCCTGATCGTCTCCGGCATCGGTGGCGCGCTGATCTTGATCGCCGCCCTGATGGCCGCGCCGACGCTCGACGACGAGCTGTCCTCCGGCGGCCTCGCCTACGTCGTGACCAGCCGGCTGGGCGACTTCTGGGGCCGGGTGTTCCTGGCCGACGTGGTGCTCGCCGCCTTCGTCTGCACGCTGGCCATCCAGACCGCGACCACCCGGATGATCTACTCGATGTCCCGTGACGAGGTGCTGCCGTTCTCCAGGCAGCTGCGCAAGGTCTCGGCCAAGGGCGGCGCCACCGTGCAGGCCGCTGTGCTGGTCGGCGTGCTCGCCGCCGCCCTGCTGCTGGTCAACCTCGGCCACGCCGGCGTCTTCACCGCCCTGACCAGCACCTGCATCGTGCTGCTCTACCTCGCCTACCTGTGCGTCACCGGGCCGATGCTCTACCGGCGGCTCAAGGGCTGGCCGAAGGAGCTCGGCGAACAACTCGACGAGGACGGCAAGCCGGTCTTCAGCCTGGGCCGGTGGGGTCTGCCGATCAACATCCTCGCCGTGGTCTACGGGCTGGCGATGGCCATCAACCTGGCCTGGCCGCGCCAGGACGTCTACGACCCCGACGGCACCAGCCCGGCCCTGCAGTACTTCGCCCTGATCATCCTGACCGTCACCGCGCTCGGCGGCCTGGTGGCCTTCACGATCAAGAAGCGGGACTACCGCCGGGCGATCGGCATCCTGCCCGATCGGCGAGCGACGCCGAGCGCGGTCGCCGACCCGATCCCTGCCTGAGCGGCGCGTCCGCCGGGCCCTACGCTCTGTCGCAGACGACGACTCACCGAAGAGAGAGTGCTGATGCCGACGATCAAGGTCTCCGTGACGACCAGCCTCAGCCCCGAGCAGGTGCTCGCGCGGCTGACCGACTTCGGGCCGGCCCGGGCCGAAGCCTGGTCGACCGTCGACGCCGCCGGGCTCACGGTCCATGATCAAGGACCGGACTGGGCCGAGGTCACCGAGGGCAACAAGCTGGGTTGGGAGCGCGAGCGCTACACCTGGAACGCCGACGCCGGGACGGTGACCGCCGTGACCCTGGAATCCAACCTGTGGAAGGCCGGCCACGGCTGGGACTACGTCATCACCCCGGACGGGACCGGCAGCCGGGTGGACGTCACCGCGCGCCGGGACGGGTTCGGGATCAAGGGCAAGCTGGTCGGCGCGCTGCTGTCGATCGTCGGAAGTTCCATGATCAAGTCCGATACGGCCAAGGCCCTCAGCTGACGCTAGAGCCTGACCGCCGGCTCACAGCGTGACGCGGATGATCTTGTCGTCGTGCCGGCCCGGCTCGGCCCGGCCGTCGGTGTTGCTGGTCGTCATCCACAGCGCGCCGTCGGGCGCCACCGCCACGCCGCGGATCCGCCCGTAGTCATCGCTGAAGTACGCGCGCGGCTTCCCCGCGTCGGTTCCGTCGAGAGGCACGGCGAACAGGCACTTTCCTTGCAGGGCGCCGACGAAGGCGGTCGACCGGGTGATCGCGAGCCCGGCCGGTGAACAACTGCTGGTCGGTGACCAGGTGGCCCTCGGGTTGGTGAAGCGATCATTGCTGGACCGGCCTTCCGCGTCCGGCCAGCCGTAGTTGCGGCCCCGGCGGATCAGGTTCAGCTCGTCGGTTCGCTGCTCGCCGAACTCGGTCGCCCACAGCCGTCCGTCGGCGTCGAAGGCGAGGCCCTCGATGTTGCGATGCCCGTAGGACCAGGTTCGGTTGCCGAACGGGTTGCCGGCCGCCGCGCGACCGTCGGGCCGGATCCGGAGGATCTTGCCGGCCAGCGAATCCTTGCGCTGCGCCAGTTCCGACTGCTCGGCGTCCCCGGTCGAGACGAAGATCATCCCGTCGGCGTCGAACAGCAGCCGGCCGCCGTGGTGGTGCGTGCTGGTCGGGATGTCGCCGACCAGCAGCCGCGGCCGGCCGACGCGGCCACCGTCGAGGCTGAGCCGGGCGACCCGGTTGTCCGAGGCGCTGGTGAAGTAGGCGAACAGCGTGTCCTCGTCGCCGGGCGCCAGCGCGATGCCGAGCAACCCGCCCTCGCCGATCCCCGACGGTGCCTCGACGCCCGAGACGGTGCCGAGCCTGGTGATCTTGCCGTCGCCGGTGATCTTCAGCAGCCGGCCCGAGTTGCGCTCGGACACCAGTGCGGCACCGGACCTCAGGAACGCGATCCCCCACGGCACGTCAAGATCATCGGCGATGACCCCCGCCGCCTTGGGCTTGGGCGGGCCGGACTTCGACGGTCGGGGGTCGGGCTCGGTGTCGCCGACTCGGTGTCGCCGATGCGCTGGGCGCCGCCGCCGACGGGGTGCCGGCGGTCGGCGCGCTCGACGTCGGAGCGCTGGCCGGGGTCTCGGCGGCGGGCTGGTGAGCAGCCGGCCAGCGCACCGATCGCGGCGCCGGCCGACCCGAGCAGCATCGTCCGTCGGGAGATCATGCTCCGATTGTCATCGGATGGGCAAGTCATCACCCGGCGGGTCGAGGCTGACCGGCCGCGCCGAGGAGCAGATTGCGGATCGAGTGACCGCGGTCGAGCATGGCCAGGCCGCCGATCGTCCGGGAGGCCGCGATCAGTCGCTGGGTACGCCGGCGCCGGGTCCGGTCGTAGCGGTCCAGACCCCGCTCGACGGTGGCCGAGCCGGCCAGGGACTCCCCCAGCGTCACCCCGTCGACCAGCGCCTCGCACGCGCCCCGGCCGAGGAACGGGCCCATCGCGTGCGCGGCATCCCCGACCAGCGCGACGTTGCCGCGGACGTAGGAGCGCAGCCGCGGCGTCTCGAACAGTTCGTGGTGCAGGATCGACTCCTCCTCCATCCGCTCCAGCACCTGCTGGACCCCGGCCGGCCAGTGGCCGAAGAGTTCCCGCAGCCGGGGCAGGTGCGGCCCGGCGAACGGTGCGTCGGCTCGGATGCACGCGTAGTAGTTGGTCGCGTCGAGCCCGGTCGGGGTGATGCCGAACAGGGCTCCCGGCGCCCAGGTCTCGCCGTACTCGGCGACCGTGCCGGGGATGGTGCCGCGCCAGGCGACCGCGCCGAGCGATCGGGCCCGGCTGATGATCACCGAAGGTCTGCAACCGGGTCCGGCTGAAGGTGCCGTCCGCGCCGATGATCACGTCCGCCTGATGATCGGCCGGGATCATCGACGGGCGAGCCGAACGTGATGTCGACACCGTCGGCCAGCGCGGCCAGCAGGTCGGGCCGGGAGATCATGCACGGATCCAGCCTTCCCTTCGTGACGATCAGCACCCGACCGTCAGCCGTCCGCAGGGCCGCGTCCGGCGCGTGAACTCCGAGCTGGGCCCCGTGCCGGCGGACCGCGTCCGCCGCGCCGATCAGTTCCAGCGCGCGCATCGCGTGCGGCCACATCGCCAGCATCGTGCCGCTGGTCGGCAGCGAACCGGCCCGCTCGTGCACCGTGATCTGCCAGCCGTGCCTGCCCAAGGCCCGCGCCGCGGCCAGGCCGCCGATCCCGCCACCGATGATCACTGCCGATCGAGTCATGGCGACAATCTACTACATCTGTAGTGCTCAGATACAACTCCTGTAGTATTCGGCCATGGCACCTCGGAGAGAACAGGTTCTGGACGCAGCCATCCAGGTGCTGGGCACCGGCGGTTCGCGCGCGTCTGACCCATCGGGCGGTGGACGAAGCAGCCGGAGTGCCGATGGGCTCGACCTCGAACTACTTCCGTAGTCGGGAGGCGTTGATCACCGGGATCGTGGCCCGGTTGGAGGCTCGCGACTACGAGGACTGCGCGCGGGTCAGCCCGGCGCCGACACCAGGGTCGGTCGCCGGGCTGTCCCGGATCCTCGCCCAGCTGGTGATCATCGCCACGACGACCGATCGGGTGCGCACCCAGGCGCGCTATGCGCTGTTCGTGGAGGCGGCGACCGCCGAAGCCGATTCGGAGATCGTCGGCTCGATCCAGCGCAGTCGGCACCAACTGGCCGCGCTGGTGCCGATCGATCCTGACCGATCTGGGTGCCACCGAGCCCGCCCGCAGCACGCGGCTGCTGGTCGACTTCATGGACGGGATGATCCTGCATCAGCTCACCGGATCGAAGACGTCACCGGCCACCATCCGGCGCGATCTGGCGGCTTTCCTCGGTAGCCTGCTGTAGTGCCGTGTCAGTCAAGGATCCGATAATCCCGTGCAGCCGGTCGGGCACGCGAATAGGGTCGGGAACATGGCACGATCCATCGCGACGAACCGCCGCGTCGACCTCGACACCCTGCTGGACTTCATCCGACCGCGGCACCGGCTGCTGCTGGCGACCACCCGGAGCGACGGCCGGCCACAGCTGTCCCCGGTGACCGGAGGCTGCGACGCCGAGGGGCGGATCGTCATCTCCTCGTATCCCCGGCGGGCCAAGATCACCAATGCCGCCCGCGATTCGCGGGTCTCGGTCTGCGTCCTCTCCGACGACTGGAACGGTCCCTGGGTCCAGGTCGACGGTGACGCCGAGGTGGTGAACATGCCCGAGGCACTCGAGGGACTGGTGGACTACTTCCGCAGCATCTCCGGCGAGCACCCGAACTGGGATGAGTACCGCGAGGCGATGCGGATCCAGGACAAGTCGTTGATCAGGATCACGCCCACCCGTTGGGGACCCATCGCCACCGGCGGGTTTCCCGGCGGAGGTCGCCGAGCGGCTGGACGGCTGAGCGTCAGCCCGGCCGGACCGCTCCTGAATAGGGCATGTCAGCTCAACTTGCTGTACTCCACCCGCCGGCCGGGTCGCGGGCGCCTGGATGATCACGCCGTCGCCCACGTACATCGCCACGTGGCTGGGCCTGGAGCCGTAGAAGAACACCAGGTCACCGGCCCGAAGCTGCGACTTCAGGATCCGGTGGCCGCTGCGGAACTGCTGCTGGGAGGTCCGCGGCATCGAGACCCCGACCGAGCGCCAGGCCATCATCACCAGGCCCGAGCAGTCGTAGGCCTTGGGTCCCTCGGCACCCCACTTGTAGGGCTTGCCGAGCTGGGCCTTGGCGAAGGCCAGCGCGCGCTTTCCCTTGCTGCCGGCCGGGGGCGCCGGCACCGCGTTCGCCGATCGCAGCGTGGCCAGGATACTGCTGGGACACCCACCGGCGATGGCCCCGGTAGTTCAACTGGGCATAGCCACGCGGACAGCTTGCCGGTCAAGGTGATCTTGGTGCCCTCGGCGAGGGTGCCGACGATCCGATGGGTCATGCCGGCTCCGGAGCGCACGTTCAGGTCCACGGTCGTGACCTTGGTGCCGGAGGTGTCGATCCGGGTCGGAGCGGCCGGCAGCCGGCGTCCGGTGGTGTTGAGATAGTTCGCCGACATGTAGGCGACCGAACCGGCCAGCCGAACCTTGATCCACTGACCCGACGCCGGACCCACCGCGGTGATCCGCTGCCCGCGCTCCAGTTGCCCGATGATCTTGTGCTTGATGCTCGGCCCGGTGCGGATGTTCACCGTCGTGGTGGCCGCGACCATCCTCCCGGCCTTGACCGGCGCCGCGGCCGCCAGCGGCGCACCGACGGGACCGAGCGTGACGACGCCGGCAATCAGCCCGACGCCCACTGCACCAGCAGCCCGTGTCGCACAGCTCATCTGTTTCTCCAAAGCCTCGTCGCGTTTTGTCACAGGAGCAACATGCGCCCCAAAACACACAGGACACTAACGGTGTCACTGCCGTATCACAAGGCCTCGAGTGGAATCTGGGGCCGTTCGCCAGTCGACACGCCGTGTGACGGCCGAAGACTTGGTGAAATTCTCTTCAGACTTTTCTTGGCGATCGGCGCCGAATCGCGCTGATTTGGCGGCCTGAGGCAGCGATGTGTACATTTGTACGCATGACTGAGGACGACCGCTCGACCGGGCGCCGGTACGACCCCGAGCGGAAGAGCCGGATCATCGACGCCGCCATGACGGTCATCGCCGAGTACGGCATCGCGCGGACCACGCACCGGTTGATCGCCGCCGCCGCCGACGTTCCGCTGGGCTCGCTGACCTATCACTTCGCCAGCCTCCAGGACCTGTGCCGGCAGGCCTTCGAGCGACAGGCGGAGCAGATGTCGGCGACGTACGCCGCCCACTTCGAGGGAGTCTCGACCATCGACGGTCTGCTCGACGCCCTCGTCGACCTCATCCACGGCGGCGGCGATCACGACGACTGGGCGATCTCGTACGAGCTCTACCTCGCCGCCCTGCGCGATCCGGAACTCCGCCACGTCACCGAGGCGTGGATGCAGGCCAGCCGGCGGGTGCTCGAGCAACATCTCGACCCGCCCACGGCGCGGATGGTCGACGGCCTCATCGAAGGCTTGACGATGCATCGCGTCCTCTCCACCGCACCGACCACCCGCGACGAGACCCGTGCCCTCCTGGAGCGCGCGCTCGCCGGAACCCGACTCGACCGAAAGACGGCCCTCACGTGACCGACATCTCCACCGACACCGACCTCACCGTGCGCGCCGGCGTCCGAGCGACGTACGCGGCCTTCATCGCGACCGGATTCGCCTTCGCCACCTGGGCGTCCCGGATCCCGCAGTTCCGCGATCGGCTGAGCCTCGATCCCTCCCAGCTCGGGACTCGTGCTGCTGGCCATCGCGGCCGGCTCGCTGATCGCGCTGCCGCTGTCCGGCCTGATCGTGAGCCGATACGGGTCCCGGCGCACCGTCACCGTGATGGTGTTCACCAACGCGGCGGCGCTGGCCGTGGTGGCGGTCGGCTACCTCATCGGCGTCGTGCCGGTGGTCGCCGGACTGTTCGTCTTCGGCTTCGCCCAGGGCGCCTGGGACGTCGCGATGAACGTGCAGGGCGCCCTGGTCGAACGCCGGCTCGGACGGGCGATCATGCCGCGGTTCCACGCCGGCTTCAGCGTCGGCACGGTCGGCGGCGCCCTGGTCGGTGCCGCCATGGTCGCGCTCGGCGTGCCGGTGACGGTGCATCTGGGCGTGGCCGCCGTGCTGATCGCCGCGATCGTGCCGCTCGCCGTTCGGGGCTTCCTGCCCGACGCCAACGATCCCGACCACGCGGATCAGCAGGACGGGTGGCTCGCGCCGCCGGGCGCTGAGCGCCTGGCGGGAGCCGCGGACCCTGCTGGTCGGCATCTTCGTGCTGTGCTTCGCCTTCGCCGAGGGCACCGGCAACGACTGGACCAGCATCGCCCTGATCGACGGCTACCAGACCTCCGCCGCGGTCGGCACGCTCGGCTTCGCCGTGTTCCTGGCGGCGATGACCGCCGGACGGTGGTTCGGGCCCAGCCTGCTCGACCGCTACGGCCGCGTCGTCGTCGCTCCGGGTGATGGCCGCGATCAGCGTGGTCGGGGTCGTGCTGTTCGTCTTCGGCGGGCGTCACCCCGGTGGCCTTCGTCGGGGCGATCCTGTGGGGAGCCGGCCTGTCCCTCGGCTTTCCGGTCGGCATGAGCGCCGGTGCGGACGAGCCGGCGATGGCCGCTCCGCGGGTCAGCGTGATCGCATCCATCGGCTACTGCGCCTTCCTCGCCGGACCGCCGCTGATCGGATTCCTCGGCGACCACTTCACCGTGCTGCGGGCCCTGACGACCGTGGCCGTGCTGCTCGCGCATCGCCGTGCTGCTCGCCGGCTGCGACCCGTCCGCCGGTCAGCGCCGTCGAGCCGGGGCGCTGACTGGCGCGCGATACTTCCGTCATGGCGATCGATCTGGATTCGAGTGCCCGAGCGGCTGGTGTGGCCGGCTGTGCGCTGATCGGCGCGAGCGTGGTCGGCGGGGTGATCTCCGTGGTGACCGGAGTGAACACCTGGGCCAACGCCTGGACCGCCGAAGCCACCCTCGCCGCGCCGTGGCCGATGCTGCTGTTACAGGCAGCCGCGACCGTGGCCGCGGTTCAGCGCCGGCGGGTGGTGGCAATGGTGGGCTCGGGCCTGCTGGCCGCGACCGCGTTGGTCTCCGGCATCTCCGGTTTCTTCGACGGGCAGCTCGGCCGCGCGGACCTCGGCACCGGCCACGTCGTGGGGCAGATCGTGTTCGTGACCGTGGCCTGGGCGACGGTAGTCGTCGCAGCCGTGCGGCTGTGGCGGCTGGCACGCCAGCGACAGACGATGCCGGCAAAGGCGAGGTGAGTACGGATGGCGGGCCGAGATCGTGATGCGTCCGGACGGCCCCGCAACGCCCGACCCCGCGACGGTCTCGGGCGCCCGCTTGAACCCGGGTCGGAGGGCGTGGCGCGGGTGCCCGACGACCTCGTGCTCCCTCCGGTACCGGCGCTGATCGAGGCGCAGCGGCTGTTCGACGAAGGCCTGCCGTTCCACGCCCACGAGGTCCTGGAAGGGACGTGGAAGGCCGCGCCACCGGAGGAACGGGATCTGTGGCAGGGGCTCGCCCAACTGGCCGTCGGGCTGACGCACCTCCGACGGGGGAATCATGCCGGAGCCACCACGCTGCTGCGCCGCGGACAACGGCGAATATCGGCGTACGCCGAGCGCCCCCCGTACGGGATCGACATCGCCGGCCTGATCAGCTGGACCGACGACGCGCTCGCCGAGCTGTCGCAGAGTCCGAGCGACGACGCGGACCTCGACGTCGCGCGCCGCCGAGACTGGGCCGCGCGATCATCGAGTCGCTGACGTGCTGCGGGGAGGAGCAGCGCTCCGCCGGCTGCGGTGACGGCCGCGGCGACGACGAACGCGATCGGTATCCCGCCTCGGGCGGCGATCAGGCCCAGCAGAAACGGACCGCCGCCGAAGCCGAGGTCGATGAAGATGGTCGTCGTGCCGGCCGCGGAGCCACGTTCGTGCGCGGGTACCGAGCTGAAGACGGCGGCGAAGATGGCCGGTGTGAGGAAGGCGACGCCGAGCGCCAGGACAACGGTGCCGGCCAGCATGCCGGCTGGATTCCGCACTGCGCCGAGGATCAGCAGCCCGGCGGTGCAAAGGGCGAGCGATCCGGTGGCGAGTTTCAGCGGGGGCAGCCGGTCCGGCACTCGGGCGAACACGATCCGGCACGTCACCACGATTCCGCCGTAGATCAGCGGGACGACGCTCCATCCCGGAAAGCCGATCTCGGTGGCGTGCAGTCCGATCAGGGCGAGGAACCCGGCCGTGCCCGCCACCCCGGTGAACAGGGCCAGTCCCGGCCGGATCGCCGCGCGATGGATCAATCGCGCGGGCTGGCGCGTCCTCGGGCGCGGGCTCGCCGGTCTCCGGAACGATCAAGACCATCGCCACGGCCAGCAGGGCCAGCAGCGTTCCGCCGATCCATGCGGCGGTGAAGCCGCGCCAATCCAGTAGGAGCTGCCCGACGCCAGGTCCGATCGCGATGCCGAGATACAACGCGACCGAGGCGAAGCTCAGCGCTTCGCCGGTGCGTCCCGGTGGGGCGAGGTCGGCGAGCGCCGCGAATCCGGCGACGAAGAACAGCGACTCGGCCATGCCCAGGAAGAGTCTGACCACGACGAGCATCCACAGATCGGTGACCAGCAGGTGCGCGGCGATCAGTGCGGCGAACATGGTGACACCCGCCAACATCAGCCGGCGGCGACCCAGTCGATCGACCATCCGCCCCACCAGCGGTCGGACGATCACCGTCGTCACGCTGAACGCGCCGAACGCCAGCCCAAGGCCGGCCTTGTCCGAGCCGAGCGGTCCGGTGACGAAGAACGGCGTCACGCCGAGCAGCAACCCGGACGCCGTGAAGTAGACGAGGTCGGCCGCGGCCAAGGCGATGAACGCCGAGGTGAACAACCGACCGCCCGGGCCGGCCATGTTTCAGATTCAGACAGTGCGCGGCTATGTGTCAAGGCATGGCCCGGGAGCGGCGCCCGACACAAGATCCGCGCACTGTCGCCGGAGAAGGTCAGCAGCCGCAACCGCAGTTCGGGTCAGTGCAGTCCGGGTCGCAGTCGCAGGACAGGAGCATCGTCTTCAGCATGGTCGTCACCTCCCTTCGCGGGAGGGCACCAGGTGCCGGGCGCCGGTGGCGGACACTCCGCGGCCGGCAGGGAATCCACCATCGCCTGCATCTGCTGACGCAGCGCGGCGAGCCGGGCCATCTCCGCATCCAGCTCGGCCAGACGCCGCCGGAGCAGTTGCTCAGCCGGCTCGCACGGGCAGGTCCCGGTGTCGCGGATCGCCAGCAGGTCGGCGATGTCGCGGAGCCGCAGACCCAGCCGTTGCGCACCCTGGATGAACCTGAGCCGGTCCACGGCCTCGGCGCCGTAGGCGCGGTAGCCGGCCGGAGTTCGGTCGGGCGGCGGCAGCAGCCCGGCCCGCTCGTAGTAGCGGATGGTGTCCGGGCTCAGCCCGACGGTCTCGGCGAGTTCGCCGACCCGCAGGCCCCGTGCCGGTGCGGTGATCACTGCCATGACTCGACGGTAAACCTTGGAGTGCAGTCAAAGGTCAAGCCCGAACGACGGAAACTTTCTCCGATCCCGTCCGGGCTGGCTACGCTCCGTAGGTGATCGCGCGATGAGGCGCCCGCCGAGCGGAGCCGATGCCACGGGCACCGGCCAGGCCGCGACGTACGCGCTGCCCCAGCTTCGGCGTCGCACCCTCGTACTGCTCTCCGTCGGTCAGATTCTCGGCGGACTCGGCATGGGTGCCGCGGTCTCGGTCGGGGCCCTGGCGGCCAGTGATCTTGCCGGTGCGGCGTGGTCCGGGATCGCGGCGACGATGACGACCTTGGGGGCGGCGGTGCTGGCCATCCCGCTGGCTCAGTTGGCCGACCGGAGCGGCCGGCGGGTCTCGCTGAGCACGGCGGCGTTGATCGCGGCGGCCGGTGCCGTGGTCTGCGTGCTCGGAATGTCGGCGGGCAGCGTCGTGCTGCTGTTCGCCGGGCTCGGGCTGATCGGCGCCGCGGCGGCCGGCGGGCTCCAGTCGCGCTTCGCCGCCACCGATCTGGCCGAACCGGCCAACCGCGGTCGCGATCTCTCCCTCGTGGTCTGGTCCACCACGATCGGCGCCGTCACCGGACCGAACCTGGCGGAGCCCGGCAACGTGCTGGGCGCCACCCTCGGACTTCAGCCGCTGGCCGGGGTGTTCCTCTTCCCGCTCGTGGCTCAACTGCTGGCCGCCGCGGCGTACCTGATCTGGATGCGACCGGATCCGCTGCTCGTGAGCCGCACGGCTGGCCGCCGTTCCCGACCTGACGCCGACCAACGGCCCGCGGATCGCCGTCGGCCCGGGCAGCCCGGCCCTGGTCCGGGTGGCCATCGTCACCGTGTCACTCAGCCACGCCACCATGGTCGCGCTGATGGCGATGACGCCGGTGCACCTGGTCCACGGTGGTGCGACGCTGACCGTGGTCGGCTTCACCATCAGCCTGCACATCGCCGGGATGTTCGCGCTGTCGCCGGTGTTCGGGGTGATCGCCGACCGGCTCGGCCGGTTCCCGACCATCGTGATGGGACAGCTGATGCTCCTCGCGTCAGCCGTGATCACCGCCCTGGGGTCGCACCAGACCGGCGTCGTCATGTTCGGACTGATCCTGCTCGGACTGGGCTGGAGCGCCTCGACGGTCGCCGGCTCGGCGTTGCTCAACGATGCGGCGCCGGCCGCCCAGCGAGTCCAACTCCAGGGCCGCAGCGATCTCGCGATGAACCTCGCCGGCGCCCTGGGTGGAGCCGTGGCGGGTCCGTTGCTCGCGCTGCTCGGCTACGCCGGGCTGGCCTGGACCCTGCTGCTCCCGGTCGCCGTGGTGCTGACCGCCGGGTCGGTCGGCGTACGCCGCTCACGCGCGCAACTGACCGGCTGACCGCGTCGCGCTCTACGTGTCCTGAGCCTGTCGAAGGACCGCGATCCTGCCCTTCGACAGGCTCAGGGCCGTCGGTCATGTCCGTCGGAGGCTGGGTCACTCCGCGCGGGATGCATCCGGAAGTCGTAGCGGGCGGGCAGTTCCCGGTCGCCGTACGCCTCGCGCCAGAGCCGGTCCAGCGTTTCGCCCTCCCGGAGGTCCGGTACCTCGATGCCGGCGTCCAGGAGCTCCTGCGCGGACGCCGTCTGACCGCAGGCCAGGTACGCGCGGACCCGCTGGAGCAGGACGCGGCCGTGCGCGGCCAACTCGACCGGTGCGGCGTCGATCAGCCGGAGGCAGTCGGCGGGTCGGTCGATCCGGAGGAGATGGTCGGTGGCCTCGACCAGCAGCGGCAGGCACTCGGGGCGCCTGGGCGAGCGCCGCGAGATAGTGCCCCGCCGCCGTGTCGGGTTCGCCGCGGGCGTCGGCGATCAGGGCGAGACCGCGGTCCGACCACGCCGTGGCGGCGAGCTCGTGGGAGCGCCGGTAGCAGCGCTCGGCCGGCTCGAGACGACCCGCGGCATGCTCACGGATCGCGATCATCAGCTGGCCCCACCACCCGTCGGCGGCCTGGTCGAAGGCCGGTCCCCAGCGGTCGGTGATCGGCGGCACCAGGACGTCACGCCCGGCGTCGTCCTGGTCGATCGGTTCGCCCGCGGCCAGCCGGGTCAGGTGCCGGAAACCGTCGTGCTCGCGGATGGCTGAACGGCGTGCCGGAAAGGTCGTCCGGGCCGATCCCACGGATCGTGAGCTCGGCCTGGCCGGCGCCGGAGCCGGCGGCGAGCTGCTGGGCAACCGCCCGGTCAGCCACCTCCGCGCGCCACCAGGCGTGCCAGTCCTCGAGCTCGCCGGCCGAGATGATCCGGTCGAGGTGTTCGTCGATCTCGGCGATCGCCGGTGACCACGGCCCGTGGACCCGAACCGGATCAGCGTGCAGCGGGGCGTACGCCTCGGCCCAGCTCACCTCCCCGCGACCCTCGATGCGCAGATGCTCGAGCTGGGTGGTGGCCAGCCCGGCCTGGATCTCCAGGTAGCGACGGTCACCCCCACCCAGCCACTCCTGCCACCGCCGCCCGCCGGCCGCGGTCCCCCACACGAACAACTTCCGACCGGTCATCGCCTCGGTGGCCGTCTGGACCACCCCGCGGCCGTCCGCCTCGACGGCGGCGATCCACGCTCGACGGTCGGCCGGGATCGTCGAAGAAGTAGTCGGCGGCGCGCTGGCGAGCGCAGCGGGTCACTCACGTCGATGTCGGCGGAGTCCGGAAACGGCACCTCCACCGACGCCAGCGACCCGTCGTACCCGGTCCGCCAGGCCCGGGTCGCCGGCGCCAGCACCCGAACGCCCGGCCGCTCGGCGGCGGCCAGGTTGGTCCACCAGTACAGGGGCTTCGGCACGGCGTCCGGATTCCGGACCCGGACGAACGCCAGCAGCACCGGAGCATCCTCGGGAACCATCAGGTCGACCTGGAACACGAGGTCCCGGGTCCGTTCCCACTCCCACAGCCGAAGCAGCGGCCCGCGGTCGGTCTCGACCGCGCCGGCGAACACCGGCCGGCAGGTGGTCGCGGCATGGCCGGTCGATCCGAGGTTCCACTCGATGCCGCCGGCGAACCAGGCCCCGGTCAGGGCCAGGTTCGCGAAGATCAGGTTCGGGTTCGCGAAGATCAGATCCCGCCCGGTCGCCAGATCGCGGAGCGACCACACCCGGCCACCGAGTTGGGGCAGCACGAGCGCCTCGAGCCGGTCATTGCCGAGCCGAAGCGCCGGCACGTCGGTCAGCCGCAGCCGTCGCTCGTAGCCGGACTGCAGTGGATAGGGCAGCGGGTTCGCCAGCCGCCCGTACTCGATCCGATCCCGCATGTCCGCCGGCAGCCCGGGCGACAGCGACGGGTCGGGCAGCCGCTGCAGCCCGACGAAGGCCGGAAGCGGGGAGTCCGGGCCCAGTTCCGCCGCCGGCAACGTCAGAGTCGTCGGACTGATCGTGGACCGACGGCGGTTCCCAGCCACGCTAGCTGCTCGGGCTGGACGTGAGGGCGCCGGCGTGCTCGGCTCGGAGCCGCGACCACACCTCGACGTCGTGGTTGCGGCCCTGGTGGTACCAGGCACCGCGGGCCACGCCCTCGTAGGTGAATCCGGCCTTCTCGGCCACTCGCCGCGACGGCCTGGTTGTCCGGATGGATGACCAGCCGGATGCGGTTGATCTTCTTGGCATCGAAGAGATATCCGCTGAGCAACGTCACCGCCTCGGTGGCGATCCCCCGGCCGGCGTCGTCCGGCGAATAGAGGATGTAGGACAACTCGATCTCGTCGAGGTAGTTGACGGTTTCGAAGAACTCGATGTGTCCCAGGATGCTGTCGTCCTCGCCGGCGATGATCAGCATGCCTTCCGTCTTCTCCCAGAACCCGGATTTCCGGAACTGCTCCTGGAAGGTCGGCCGCGATACCGACCCCGACCGGGAAGAAGTCGCCGCGGTTGGAGATGTCCTGCATGGAAGTCGTGCAAGCGGTCCAGATCGGCCTCGCGTACGAGCCGCAGCCGGACCCGCTCCCCCTGAAGCATCGTCGTCCCCTTTCGGTCGAGTACAGCACTGATCCGGTCCCGCACTGGCAGAGACTCTTGCGCATTCCTGAGCGGATCCTGTGCTCGCCCCTGTCAGCGCCCATGCTTCCACCGCGACTATTCGGTACCGGCCAAACGGCGCCGCCCGACCACCCTGACAGGAACCATCGAATGAGAACACCAGTGATCGGGGTGGCTGCAGCATTGAGCCTCTTCGCGTTGGCGGCGACCGTCATGCCGTTGTCCGCGTCGGCCCAACCGACCGAGGCACCCGACTCGACGGTCGGGAAATACATCGTCGAGACCAATTCCGTATCGGCGGCCGGCGGTGTGGCGGCTGGCGTGCGGAAGGCTGGCGGAGAGATCGAGAATGTCTATTCCCGGGCGCTCACCGGTTTCGCCGCGCGGATGACGGCTGACCAGGCGAATGATCTGCAGGTCCGACGGTCACGTTCGGTCCGTGACGGCCGACGCGGTCTTCCACAGCACCACCGTGCAGGCGAAGCCCACCTGGGGCCTCGACCGGATCGACCAGCGGGCCACGGCCGGCAACCGCGAGTACCGCTACGACACGACCGGCGCAGGCGTGACGGCCTACGTCGTCGACACCGGCATCCGGCTCACCCACAAGCAGTTCGGCAAACGCGCCAAGAGCGGATACGACTTCGTGGATTCACGACAAGAACGCGTCGGATTGCGAGGGCCATGGCACGCACGTCTCCGGCACGATCGGCGGCTCCACCTACGGGGCGGCGAAGGGTGTCAAGTTGGTCGCCGTTCGCGTTCTGGATTGTGAGGGTTCGGGCTGGGCCAGCGACATCATCGATGGGCTGGACTGGGTCATCACCCACAAGACCGGTCCGGCAGTGGTGAACATGAGCCTTGGCGGTGGCGCCTATGCCCCGATCGACGCGGCCGTCGAACGCACCGTGGACGCCGGGATCTCGGTCGTCGTGGCCGCCGGCAACGACGGCGAGGACGCCTGCGACGTCCAGTCCCGCTCGAGCGCCGGGCGCGATCACGGTCGCGGCGACGGACTCCGACGACTACCGGGCCTGGTTCTCCAACACCGGCAGTTGCGTCGACCTGTTCGCACCTGGCGTGGACGTCAAATCCGCTTCGAACCGGTCGAACACGGCGACCGAGGTGCTGAGTGGAACCTCGATGGCCACCCCGCACGTGGTCGGACTCGCAGCCCGCTACCTGCAGAGTCATCACGCCGCGACCCCGGACCGAGGTCGCCACTGCGCTGCTCGCCGGACGCTACCGAGAACGCTGTCCAGGACGCTCAAGGACACTCCGAACCTGCTCCTGTACACCGCTCCGCCGGCCTCCCGGGCACCGAGCCGCCCGACCCACGTGGCCGTCAGCAAGAAGGCGACCAGCGGAAAGATCAAATGGGCCGTTCCGACCGACAATGGCGATGAGAAGATCACCGGCTATCTCGTGTCGAGGAGCGGCACGGACTCGAAGGGCGTCGGCCCGATCACCCGCACGGTCTCCGCGAAGACCCGCAATTCCACCTTCACGAGGCTGGTCAAGGGATCTCGCTACACGCTGTCGGTGCGAGCCGTCAATTCCGTCGGAGCCGGTCCCGCGGAGTCGATGCGCGGTATCGGATTAGCTCGGATGCGTGGTAGCGTGAAGCTCGGATTCTGGCTCGCGAGGATTTCGCGCTGCTGAGCGGCTGGCTCCGGGAGCCGGCGTCGAGTGGTGGTGGCACGACGATCCGGCGCCGAGGCGCTCGAGGGCGGTACGGGCCGTCCATCGACGGCACGATCCGACGAGGGTCTGATCGCGTCGACCGGCGGCGAGCCGAACGGCCTGATCCAGTGGTACTGGCTGCGTGACGAGCCGAGTTCGCCGACGAGATCGCCGCGGCGACGCCGGTCCCGGAAGCGGCGGTCAGCATCGACTACCTGATCGGACGCGCCGACCGCCGGGGTCGAGGACTGGGCGCGGCCATGATCGGGGCGGTCCTGACCGTCGTGTGGCGCGCCGGCGCGTCGGCCGTGATCGTGCCCGTCCACGCAGCGGAACGTGGCGTCGTGCGCCGTCTTGGAGCGGACTGGGCTTCCGGGTCGCGGCCGACGCCGACCTCGAGCCCGACAACCCGGCCCACGATCGGCGCCATCTGATCTACCGGACGGACCGGCCGGTCGGATCGGTCGAGCGCGGCATACGGCTTCGTGCCGTTGGTGCTGCCGGTGGTCGGGTTGTGGTGGTTGGCGCGGACGACCCAGCCGGGCAGGCGGTCGCTGACCAGATCGTGCAAGGTGATGCCGTCCCAGAAGTCGGCGAGTTCGGCGTGGAAGGCCCGCCAGACGACGGTCAGCGCGTCGTCGGACGGTTCGGAGTCGGCCACCGGGCCGGATCGGCCCAACAGGGCCGGGTCGACGGCGTCGACGATCGAGGCCAGGCTCAGTTCCTCGGTCGGCAAGGCGAGCCGGTAGCCGCCGCGAACCCCGCGATGACTGGTCACCAGCCCGGCCCGGCGAAGGTCGGCGAAGATCAGTTCGAGGAACCGCTGCGGGATCTGCTCGTCGACCGCAATGGTGTGCACGGACAGGCAGTCGTCGGAGGTCGCGAGCCGGCAGAGCGCGCGCAGCGCGTAGTCGGTCTTGGCCAGCACCTTCACCGCGGCTCGACGGCCAGCTCTTTGTCGACCGGCTCGATCAGCCTCGGCCGGCTCCCGACGTGCTGACGATGGTCGCCGCGCCCTGGGCCGGTCGGACCCAGACCTCGGAGTCGGCCGCCAGGTTCAAGGTCTCGACCTGGCCCGGGGTCAGCTGGACCCAGAAGGCGGAGTCGCCGGCCGAGAGATCGGCGCGGACCTCGAAGCCGACGCGTTGCAGCCGGTCGACGCGCGCCGGCACGGTGCCGGGCTGGGCGTGGTCGTAGATGTCGATGTCGTGCGGGCGTACGAGCCGGCCGTCCAGCCGGGTGACCGGGCCGAGGAACTCCATCACGAACTCGTTGGCCGGCCGGTCGTAGAGGTCGTTGGGACCGCCCACCTGCTCGACCTTCCCGTGGTTGATCACCACGAGCTCGTCGGAGACCTCGAGCGCCTCTTCTTGATCATGGGTGACGAAGACCGTCGTCACGTGGACCTCGTCGTGCAGCCGCCGCAGCCAGTTGCGCAGTTCCTTGCGGACCTTGGCATCCAGCGCACCGAACGGCTCGTCCAGCAGCAGCACCTTCGGCTCCGGCGCGAGCGCTCGGGCCAGCGCCATCCGCTGCCGCTGACCGCCGGAGAGCTGGGCCGGGAGCCGGTCGGCGAACTGGTCGAGATGGACCAGCTCCAGCAGCTCGTACACCCGCTTGCGCACCTCCGCCTTGGGTCGCTTGCGGACCTCCAGTCCGAAGGCCACGTTGCGGAAGACGCTGAGGTGCTTGAAGGCCGCGTAGTGCTGGAAGACGAAGCCGACGTCGCGGCGCTGCGGGGGCAGGCCGGTGGCGTCGGCGCCCTCGATCCGTACGGTGCCGCTGTCGGCCTGGTCGAGCCCGGCGATCACCCGGAGCAGGGTGGACTTCCCCCCGCCGCTGGGGCCGAGCAACGCCGTGAGCCGGCCGCTGCGGACATCGATGCTGATGTCGTCGAGGGCGACGAAATCGCCGAACCTCTTGCTGATGTTGAGTGCTTGAATGCCCATGTCAGTCCCTAGCGTTCGTCCGAAGGTCGCAGCAGGGCGACCACGATGATGCAGCAGATGGCGATGGCGACCATCACGAAGCTGATCGCGAAGGCGCCGTTCTCGTCGAGGTCGTTGTAGCGCTGGGCGGCGAGCAGCGGCATCGTCTGGGTGGATCCCAGCACGTTGCCGGCGACGACGCGGACCGCGCCGAACTCGCCGAGCGCCCGGGCCAGGCTCAGCACGACCCCGTACGCGAGGGCCCAGCGGACGCTCGGCAGGGTCAGCCGCCACAGCCGTTGCCAGGCGCTGGCGCCCAGGGACCGCCCGGCCTGCTCCTGCTCGAGCCCGATCTCGTCGAGCACCGGGATCAGCTCCCGGACGACCAGCGGCAGCGAGACGAAGCAGGTGGCCAGCACGATGCCGGGCACCGAGTAGATGACCTGGACCCCGATGTTCTGCAGGAATCCGCCGAACCAGCCGTTGCTCCCGTAGACCAGGATCAACGCCAGCCCGGCGATCACCGGCGACACCGACACCGGTACGTCGATCAGCGCGTTCAGCACGTTGCGGCCGCGGAACCGATAGCGAGTGATCAACAACGACACGGTGATCCCGAAGACGGTGTTGATCAACACGGCCTGGATGGCCACCTCGACCGACAGGGTGATCGCGGTGACCGCCTCCGGCGAGGTGATCGATTCGACGAACTCCGCGACCCCGTCCTCGAAGGTCCGCAGCACCATCACCGCGAGCGGCAGCGACGACGAGGATGATCACGTAGCCCACGGCGAGCAGCCGCAGGGCCCAGCGGGTGCGTCGGCCCGGGTGCGGTCGCCGGTGCGTTGCGTTCAACCACGGCGGGCCGTCCTCCGCTGAATGACGCCGAGCAGGATGATCACCACGAGGGCGACGACCAGCAGCACCGCGGCGACGGCCGAGGCACCGGCCAGGTTGTCGTTCTCGATCTGGCCGAGCATCCGGGCCGAGGCCACCTCGGTACGCCGGGGCAGGCTGCCCGAGATCAGCACGACCGAGCCGTACTCACCGAGACCGCGGGCGAACGACAGCGCCGCGCCCGGCCGCCATCGCCGGGGCGATGTTGGGCAGGATCAGCCGGCGGAAGATCGTCGCCCGGCTGGCGCCCAGCGATGCGCCGGCCTCCTCGACGTCGCGCTCGATCTCCTCCAGCACCGGCTGCACCGCCCGGACCACGAAGGGCAGGGTGACGAAGAGCAGCGCGACGAAGATCGACCAGCGGGTCTGGGCGAGCGTGATCGCCGATCGGGCTGTTGTTGCCGTACAGGGCGATCAGCACCAGGCCCGCGACGATGGTCGGCAGGGCGAACGGCACGTCGATGACCAGGCTCAGCAGCCGCCGGCCCCAGAACCGGTCCCGGACCAGCACCCAGGCCACGATCGTGCCCATGATCGTGTTGACGACCGTCGCCGCCGCCGCGGTGAACACCGTCAGCCGGATGGACGCCGCCACGGCCGGGCGTGCTGATGGCGTCGACGAAGGCGGCGGGTCCGCCGCTCATCGAGGTCACCAGGACCGCGATCAGCGGCAGCAGCACGAGCACGCTCATCCACAGCATCACCAGCCCGAGCGCCAGGCCCGAGCCCCGGCCGAGCGGCAGGATGCCCTGCGGCGTGCCCCCGCCCCAGCCGCCCGCACCGCGACGCGCCGGTGTCACCAGACCTGGTGACACCGGCACCACGACTCCGGTGGTGGTGGTCACGAGACTCCGCTGGAGTCTTGGATCTTGGTCACGATGCCGGTCTTCTCGTCGAAGAACTTCGTGGCCGCGGCCGGCCAGCCGCCGAGGTCGTCGATGGTGACCAGCTTCTTCACGGCCGGGAACGGCTTGCTCGGATCGTTGGCTCCCTCGACGGTGCCCGGATCGACCGACTCGTTCAGCGGGCGGAAGCCGTGGGCGGCGAACACCTTCTGGCCCTCGTCGGAGATCACGTAGCTCAGGAACTTCTTCGCCGACTCCGGCGCGGTCGAGGTCACCGCGCCCGGGTTCTCGATCTTGAGCGTCGTGTCGGGAATCACGTAGTCGACCTCGGCACCGCTCTGGCGGGCCGCGATGGCCTCGTTCTCGTACGAGATCAGCACGTCACCGGTTCCGCTGGTGAAGGCGCTGGTGGCCTCGCGGCCGCTCGACGGCAGGCTGACGATGTTCTGGTAGTACTTGGTCAGGTAGGTCTCGGCCTCGGCCTCGGAGCCACCGTTGGCCGTGATGTGCGACCAGGCCGCCAGGATGTTCCAGCGCGCCGAACCCGAGGATCCCGGGTTGGGGGTGACGATCTTCACGCCGGGCTTGATCAGGTCGTCCCAGCCCTTGATGCCGAGCGGGTTGCCCTTGCGGACCACGATGGTCACCACCGAGGTGCTGACGATGCCCTTGTTGGCCCCGGCGTTCCAGTCCTTGGCGACCAGGTCCTTGTCGACCAGTTTGGTCATGTCGGTCGCCAGCGAGAAGCCGACGTAGTCCGCCTTGAGCCCGGAGATCACCGCGCGGGCCTGGTCGCCGCTGGCGCCGTAGGAGGACTTCCAGGCGACACCCTTGCCGTCCGCGGAGTCGCTGAACGACTTCTGCAGGTCGTCGTAGGCCGGCTTGGGCACCGAGAAGGCGACCAGCGAGAGCTCTGACCCCGGCGCCGCCGAGGACCCGGTGGTGGTGCTGCACGCCGCCAGGACGGCCAACGCAGCAACGGAAAACACTGCGGCGAGCTTCTTCAGCGCGGGTACACCAGCGATGCGTGTCATGACTTACTCCTTGTCAATCCCGACCAACCTAGTCGGGATAGCAGAAAAACTAGGGGAAGTGTGGTTGACGGGGAAAGTCCGTCTCATATGGCAAGAAGCAGGCTCGCGACGTGAGATGGGGATCGGGCTGAGCGCGCCGCGGCAGATCTGCACCTTCGAGCGCCCGATCGCGCACGACGCGCGGCGCCGGCGTTTGTAGCATCGAGACCGTGAGGCCTGGCCATCTGCACCTACCGCGGCCTGCGCCGAAGCCGCAGCGGCCGACGCCGCACGGGCCCCGACCAGGTCCCGGCGCTGATCGATCTGCAGATGTCGGTGGGCAATCGCGCCGTGACCGGCATGATCCGGCCGGTGACCGGGACCGTCCGGTGCAGCGGGTGAAGGTCGACGGCTCCTTCGACGAGAACATCCTCCAGCCCTACGACGAGGCCAACAAGAAGACCAAGACGCTGCAGCCGCACAAGTACAGCCAGGACGTCCACTACGACCTGACCCGGGCCGCCGCCCAGGTCGACGTGGTGGTGAAGATCCGGTTCGTCGCCCCCGACGGCACCGCCATCCCCGCCGCGGACAACTCCCGTCGCGACTACATCAACCGGATGACCGCCGGGATCGCCACCGCGTGGGCCGGCAAGTACGAGTTCGTCAGCACCCAGCACCCGGCACCGCCCGCGACGGCTCCGCCGGCCGGCCGGCTCGGCGCCGACCGACGACTCCGGCCCCGGCGCCCGCCGTCACCCCGGCCCCGGCTCCAGGCACCGCTGCCCCGCCGGCCGCCGTGCCGGTCCGGCTCCCCGTCGTGTTCAAGGCGGTGCCGGAGTACGCGCCGGCCGACGACGGCACGATGCCGGTGGTCCACATCCATCCGCATGTCCGAGGCGGCCGACAGCAACACACCGGGCAAGCGGATCGACTCCGGCAACTGGTTCCAGAACGAGGGGAACTACGCCACCGGCCTGAGCGCAGCCGACGCCGAGAAGGAATCGGTCAAGACCGCGGCGCACGAGTACGGCCATCTGCTCGGGATCCCCGACGAGTACTCGCAGAGCAACGCCAACATGCACAAGCTGATGCACCAGGCGTCGCCCACCCTGAGCGCCGGTCAGGACAACCTGCTGGACGACTCGGCGCGCAAGTGGATGGTGCTGAGAGCCATGTACCCGGCGCTCGCCCGACACGCCAAGGCCGGCGCGACCAAGGCGACCGCCGCGATCGCGAAGCAGAAGCCCAACCTCGAGCGCGAGCTCCGGGCCGCCGTCGCCGGGATCTGGACCGACCCGGCGGCGGTCGCCGCCGTCAACACCAAGATCGTCGCCCAGCTCACCGCCGGCGGTCATCCCGCACTGGCCGCCAAGGTGACCGCGGCCCTGCAGCACGAGGGGGCCGGCCTGGACACCGGGCGGATCGCCGCCCGCGCGGTGAAGTCGACGATCAGTCTGGCCAGCATCCGGACGCTGATGGACACCGCGCTGCGCCAGGCGATCACCAAGGCGAACAAGGTGACCATCCCGATCACCAACGCCGCGGGTCAGGCCAAGGAGATGAACATCACCATCGGCACGTCCACCACCGTCAACACCGCCGCCGCCAAGGGCCCGCTGGCCGCCGCGGCCGAGAAGGTGGCCGGCGCCACGATGGACGCCGGGCTGGGCAAGGCCGGGGCGGCGCCGCCGTCGCTGCGGCCCGGCGGCAGCTTCGTCTCCGAGCTCCAGACGCTCACCGCCAGCTGGAACACGCCCGCGACTCTCGGCACGGAGGCCAGCGCGATCAAGGGCAAGGCCGGCAGCGAGTACGACGTCTGGGCGCTCGACGCCACCGCCGTCGCCGACGACGCCGGCCTCAACGCGTTCGCCCGGCAGGTCGTCGAGGCGATCTCGTCCTCCCTCGGCGGTGAGGCGATCAACACCTTCCTGTCCTCGACGTTCGCCACGCTCATGCAGGGCCAGATCGACGCCATCTCCGCGGTCGTCCAGACCGAGATCGACACCCACCGGACCGCGACGCCGACCGGCACGAACGCGGCCGCCGTGGCCACCCCGGACCCGCGGGTGGCGGCGGCGGTGAACCAGCTGAACGCCAAGATGAAGGCGCTCCAGGAGGCACCGGGAACCGCCGTCCCCGGCGCGAAGCGGGCCGGCGAGGCCAATGCCCCGACCACCCAGCACACGTCGTTCTCGGTGACGTCGATGATGGGTTCGGCGAACGAGGGCGGGATGCGCACCGACTACCTGAACGGCATCCTGGACAAGTTCAACTCCACCCTGAAGAAGGCTGACGAGGATGCGTTCAAGACCGAGGCCAAGACATGACTGACCCGGTGCTCGAGTTCTCCCTCGACGGTCCCGGCAAGGAGCGTCTGGTCGTCCACCGCGACGGGACGGCGAGCTACCTCGTACTCAGCGCCGCCCACCCCGCGTGGGCGTCCCGGGCCGGACTCTTCCGAACCACGCTGACCCCGCAGCAGACCGAGGACGCCGCGTCGATCGCGCGAGAACTCGTCGCCACGTCACCGATACCCCGCGGGCGGTCCGGTCCGGTGGTCACCGCCACGCACGGTGACCGGGAAGCCACCCACCCGCTCGAGGGCCCCGCCGGACCCGCCGCCGAACTGCTCTCCGATCTCATCGAGCACGTCCGCGAGCATCCGGTGGCGGTGGTGACGTTCGCCGCCGAGGCGGTCAACCAGGTGGACGTGCGGCTGAAGTTCGAGAGCATCGGCGCTGAGCCGGTCGACGTCCGGATCGCCCGGGACTCGTGCCGGGTGAGCATCCGCTCGGGCGACACCTGGAACACCGTCTGGCGGAGCACGGCCTCCACCCGGCTCGCCCTCGTGGCCCAGCCGGAGGGCTTCCTCGACGGAGTGAACTCGATGGCCACCCTCGAGCCGGGCATGGTCGCTCGGGCCATGCTGCCGGGGGCGCTGTCCGAGGCCGGCGAGTCCTTCGGCGAGGTGACCGTCGAACTGCACGGCTGGCTGGACATCGAGGGCCTCGACTCCGACAGTGACGACTCGGACCCGTTCGAGGACTCACTCCCGGGCGCGTGGCCGTTCCGGCTCGCGACCGTGCCGTTCCCCTGGCCGTAGCGCACCGCAGTCGGCCCGACGGGTCGCTCGGGTCAGCGGGGCATCCGCAGCTCGGAGAGGCGGCCGGCCCGCAGCGGCACGGTCTCCCAGTCGGCCTGGAACGTGGCGTCGCTCAGCGAGCAGGTGAGCTTCAGCCGGTGCGGGGTCTCGAGGAAGATGACCTCCGCGGCGAACGTGTCCTCGTCGGTCCACCCGCCGCTGACGGCCAGCGGCACGCCGGTCCCGCCGTGATCGGTCTCGGTCAGGTTGGTGTGCCAGTCTCCGGTGCCGACCGTTGCGCTGAGCGCGTCGGCGTCCTCCACCAAGGTCAGCCGCCAGCGCGTCGCCGTCTCGGCCGAGCCGGACGCCCGGTGAGGGTGGGCTGAGCCTCACACCGTCCGCCGGCCGGACCGGAACGACGCCTCGGCCCAGGCCTCCGCCGACGAATCCGGGGCCGGCTGCGCCTGGAGGGGCTCCAGCCGGAGCCCGGCGAGTCGGTCGGTCAGTTCCTCGGCGACCGGCGAGGGGTCCACCGTCGAGGCGGTCATCGCCGGCAGCAGGTGGGTCCAGGCCGCATCGAGGATGCCCTGCATGTTCTCGGTGGCGGCGGTGGTCGCGATCACCGCGTCCTGTTCGGGCAGCACCACGCAGAACTGCCCGTACGCGCCGTCGCCCGCGGTACCCGTGCCGGGACATCCAGAACTGGAACCCGTACCCCTGCCGCCAGTCCGGATTGGGCTCGTTCGGGTTCTCCACCTGCACCCGGGTGGCCTCGGCCACCCACTCCTCCGACAGCAGCCGGGCTGCCGTTCCAGACCCCGCGCTGCAGGTACAGCAGGCCGAGCCGGGCGATCGCGTCCGTGGTCGCGTGCAGCCCGGTGAACCCGATGTCGCGGCCGTCGGGATGCTGCTGCCAACCGGCCCGATCGATGCCCAGCGGGTCGAACAGCCGGGGCCGCAGGTACTCGATCAGCGTCTGGCCGGACTAGCCGCTGGACGATCGCCGCCAGCGAGTACGTGCACGGCTGGTTGTAGGCGAAGACCGTGCCCGGCGGCCGGTCGGGCGGGATGAGCAGGAACCCGCGTACCGGTTCGACCGGATCGAGCGCCCGGGCCCGCTCGATGGTGTCCTCGAGGTGCCCACTGGCCATCGCGGCCACGTGCCGGACCAGCATCGACCGACTGCCCGGGTCGGTGATCTCGGCGTCGAACTCGGGGAAGTAGGAGAGCACGGTCGCGTCGAGGTCGAGCAAACCCTCGGCGACGGCGAACGCCGCGGCGGTCGAGGTGAAGCTCTTGCTGAGCGAGTAGAGCAGGTGCACCTGCTCCGGCGCGTACGGCGACCACCAGCCCTCGGCAACCACCTGGCCGTGCCGGATGATCATCAAGCTGTGCATCTCGATGTCCGGGGCAGACTCCAACGCGTCGAGGAAGGCCAGGATCCCCGCCGGGTCGACGCCCTGGGACTCCGCTGAGCTGCGTGGCAGGGCGCTCGATGGTCATCGGGCGATCCTAACGGTGCGGCTAGACGCCGACCGTGGTTCCGCCGGCACTGGGAAAGGGATGCATGCGGGGGCGCCCCCGATCAGCGCGGGACCGTGTCAGGGGCGGTCCCTACTTGCCGGCTGAGCCGCCAAGCCGCGTGCGAACCCCGTCGAGGCCCGGCTTCTGGCACAACATCCGCCGGACCACAGATGGTGACGGGGTCCTCCCTTTCCCAGCTACTCGATTCTTTCGTCGGAGCCGGATCGTGCGGAATGCGCAAACCTACGTACGGGGCACTCGGCGGGGCGCCGGCGGGAGACCGTTGGTGACGGCTTCGCGGAGCAGGGCTTGCGCGGACCACTGCATCAGGCGGGCCGCGTCGGCCCGGCTCAGGCCGGCGACATCGGTGAGCCAGACCATCGCCTCGATGCCGACGGCGCTGCGGATCGCCACCGCGAGTCGGTGCAGTTCTGCCTCGCTGAACCGGTCGCGGAGCGGGGCCAGCGCATCCTCGAACCAGGCGATCGCTCGTCCCTTCCGCAGCGGCAGGTCGCTGGGCGTCGCCGGGCTGCAGGGACAGCATCAGCATCGTGCGCTGCTGCGTCTCGGTGTCGATGATCAGGTCGTGGAACGCCTTCACCGCGGCCAGCAGGCGCTCCTCGCACTCGTCGCCGGCACCCGGGGGCAGAGCGAGGTGGCCGCGGTCTCGGGATGGGCCGCGACCAGCAGCGCCGTCTGGTTCGGAAAGTACCGGTAGGCCGTCGTGCGGGAGATCAGGGCCGCGGCGGCGGCTTCGGCCACCGTCGGCGCGGCCCGTTCTCGGCGATCAGCGTGCGGGTGGCGTCGATCAACTGGTCGCGGGTCCGACGCTTCTGCTGGCTGCGGCCGGACTGCTCGTAGCTGCGTTGACACGTCCATTCATGGTACCGTAGTGTCATTATGGTACTCAAGTACCACAACGATCCTGAAGATCGAGGGGTCATGACCGTGAAGACAGTCGAGGTCACCGTTCGGGCGGACGGCGAAGGGGAACAGCGCTGGTTCTGCGGCGGCGGCCTGCACACCTGGAAGGCCACCGCGGAAGAGACCGGCGGCGCGTTCCTGATCTTCGAAGATGATCTTGACGCGGGGAAGGTGACGCCGCTCCATCGTCACCCGGACGCCGACGAGACGTTCTACATGCTGGAGGGCGAGATCCTGCTGCACGTCGGAGGTCGAAGCACCGCGCCCCTGCTGGCCGGCGGAATCGCCGTCATCCCGCGCGGCATTCCGCACGCGTTCATGGTCACCTCCGGCCGCGCCCGGATGCTGTGCCTGCAGACACCGGGAAGTGGCGAGGCGCTTCTACCGCCAGGCCAGCGAGCCGGTCACCGCCGGCCGATCGGCCCCGCCGGTCGACTTCGACCGGGTCCGCGCGGCCGCCGCGAGCACCGGCGCCATCGAGCTCCTCGGACCTCCCCCGTTCTGAGCCACCCGCGAGTCCAGGTGACACCGCCGCGTGTCTCACTTGAACCATGCGAATCCTCAAAACCCTGACCCTTGCGACGGCCGGCGTCCTGACCGGAGCCGGCCTGCTCGTCGCCCCGTTCGCCCAGACCACCGCCCACGCGGCCGGCTGCACCTTCGAGGTACGCGCGCCTTCGGCACCGGTGCGGGAGAACCCGAGCAGCGCCTCGGTGATCCGCAAGTACAAGACGATCTGGCAGCACGTCACCGGCCCCTGCTACGGCCCGATCATCCAAGATCCGCACAACCACTACCAGTACTTCCGGCCCGTCTACAGCAGCGCCTGCACCGACGGCATCTGCTGGATGGCGACCCAGACCCTTCGGCCGGTGTAGCCTTCGCGCACTGGGTCGGTGACCCAGCAGTTGCACTGACCACATGACCTTGCCGCCTACCGCGTCGAATTCGGCGCGGTAGGCGGCTGTTTTGCACGTACCGTGCAAAACCGACCGGCCCGGCAACCGATCGCCACATGTCGCCCTAGGAGACACCGAGGTGCGCCGTTCAGCGGGTATGCCACGGAAAGTTCGGTCAGAAGTCTTGACAACCCGAGCCGAACCAGGTTTGACTGCGTAGTCAACATGACTACGTAGTCAAGGAGGCGTCAGAGTGGACGACCAGACGGGCACGCGGGGCTCCCGCGGTGTGGTCATGGTCGACGTCGCCCGCCTGGCCGGGGTCTCCCAGAAGACGGTGTCGAGGGTGGTCAACGACGCGCCGTACGTCCGTCCCGACGTTCGCGAGCGGGTGCAACCGGGCGATCGAGGAGCTGGGCTATCGGCCGAATGTCGCCGCCCAGGCGCTGGCCCGGGAACGTACCCACACGATCGGCGTGCTGTCCTTGGGCACGCGTCTGGTCGGCCCGTCCCGACGGGTCTTCACCCTCGAGCACGAGGCGCGCCGGCTGGGTTACACCATGGCGTTGGTGTCGGTTCCGGACCTGTCGGCGCGCAGCGTCGCCGACGGCGTGGCCACGCTGCTCAAGCGCGGCGTCGAAGGCGTGGTCGTCGAGGTGCCGACCCATCTGGTCGAGTTCGACCCAGTCAGCTGGCCGGCGTGCCGGTGGTCACGAGTGCCGGCTGGATCGACGGGATCGCGCAGCAAGCCGTCGTCGACATCGACCAGGAGCACGCCTGCCGGGAGCTGACGGAGTACCTGCTGGGGCTGGGCCACGAGACGGTCTGGCACATCGCGGGTCCTCGCGACTGGGATGCGGCGCAGAAGCGGGTGACGGGTTGGCGGTCGGCCCTGCGCGCAGCGGGCCGGCGGGTGCCGCCGGTTCTCTACGGCGACTGGTCAGCCGCGTCGGGCTACCGGCACGGACGCACGCTGGCCGACCGCGATCGACGTCACGGCGATCTTCGCCGCCAACGACCAGATGGCGATGGGCGTCCTCCGGGCTTTCGGCGAGGCCGGCCGGAAGATCCCGGACGACGTCTCGGTCGTCGGCTTCGACGACGTTCCCGAGGCCGAGTTCCAGATGGTGCCGCTGACCACGGTGTCGATGGACGCCGACAAGGCGGCCGAGCGCATCCTCGCCGAGCTGATGGCGATGATCGAAGGCGGCGAGCCCCCCGCCGACCCGATCACGCTGGCCGGAACGCAACTGATCATCCGCCGGTCCTCCGGCCCGGCACCTCCGGGCTAGCACCGGACCATTCTTGCTCACGAGCCCACAACACCCGTCCACCCATCGAGATCACTCCCCAACCGGAAGGACAGCGATGTCTCCATCACCATTCACCCGACGCAAGTTCCTGCTCACCTCGGCGGCCGCAACCTCCAGCGCCTGGCTGCTGGCCGCCTGCGGCGGCGGCGGAGAGCGAGGCACCGCCGGCGCAGTCCGTCGGCCTCGCCGGTCCCCCAGGCCGACATCGACAAGGCGATGGACACCGAGACCACGCTGACGTTCTGGACCTGGGTGCCCGACATCAAGAACGAGGTCAAGCTCTTCACCACGAAGTACCCGAAGATCAAGGTCAAGGTGGTCAACGTCGGCCAGGGCGCCCCGCACTACCAGAAGCTGCGGACCGCGATCCAGTCCGGGCAGGGCGCGCCCGACGTGGCCCAGGTGGAGTTCCAGTACATCCACTCCTTCACCCTCGGCGAGGGCAGCCTGCTCGACCTCACCCCGTACGCGCCGGCGACGCTGAAGGACAACTACGCCGACTGGATCTGGTCCCAGGTCAACACCAACGGTGGGCTGTGGGGAATCCCGCAGGACACCGGCCCGATGGGTCTGCTGTACCGCGAGGACCTGCTCAGCGCCGCGGGCATCGAGGCGCCGAAGACCTACGACGACTTCGCCGCCGCTGCGGCGACCTACCGCTCCAAGAACCCGAAGAGCTACCTGGTCAACGTCGCCCCGAACCAGCCCGGTCAGATCGTGGCCTACCTGTGGCAGGCCGGCGTGCGCCCGTTCGCGCTTCGACGGCAAGCAGACGGTCAAGATCGACCTGGCCAACGACGAGGCCAAGAAGGTGGTCAAGTTCTGGGGCGACCTGGTGACCAGCGGCGGCGCGTCGAACGACCCCGACTTCAACGACTCCTGGTACCAGGGCCTGGCAACGGCAAGTGGGCCACGCTGCCGATCGCCGCCTGGGGACCGGTCTTCCTGCAGGGCACGGCCGCGCAAGACGTCCGGCAAGTGGCGGGCCGCCGACCTGCCGCAGTGGGATGCCAGCAAGATCGGTGTCCAGCAACTGGGGCGGCTCGACCGATGCGGTGCTGAAGCTCAGCAAGAACCCGATCGCCGCCTCCCAGCTGGCCTTGTTCATCAACACCGACAAGGAGTCGGCGCTGCAGTTCGCCACCGAGCAGTTCCTGTTCCCGGCGATGAACGAGATCCTGACCGATCCGAGCCTTCGTCGACCAGGAGTCGAAGTTCTACGGCGGCCAGAAGGTGAACGAGAAGTTCGCCCAGATCTCCGAGACGGTCAGCACCGACTTCGGCTGGCTGCCGTTCATGGACTACGTCTACACGAACTTCACCGAGACCCTCGGCAAGGCGTTCGCCGACAAGACCGACGCCGTCGCCGGCCTGCAGGCCTGGCAGGACGCCAGCGCCAAGTACGCCAAGGACCAGGGCTTCACGGTCTCCTGACATCGAGGTGCCCGCCGCCGCGTGCGGCGGGCACCCTCACCCGCCACGCTCCTGGAAGGAGCCACCGATGTCCACTGCCGTCGACTGCACGCGCCACCGACCGACCACCGCACGCCCGACCGCCGACGCCGCGGCTGACCGCGGCCAAGCGGCGTCAGTACGGCGCGGCCTACGTTCTGATCGTGCCGTTCTTCGTGATCTTCATCGCCATGATCATCGTCCCGCTGGTCTACGCCGGCTACCTGTCGTTCTTCAAGAAGCAGCTGATCGGCGGCGACGCCTTCGCCGGCTTCGACAACTACGCCCGGGCCCTGACCGACCCGCTCTTCCTGAGCGGCGTGGCCCGGATGGGCATCTTCCTGGTCATCCAGGTGCCGATCATGCTGGCCCTGTCGCTGTTCTTCGCGCTGGCGCTGGACAGCGGCATGATGCGGCTGGCCAAGTTCATCCGGCTGGGCATCTTCGTGCCGTACGCCGTGCCGGGCGTCGTCGCCACCTTGATGTGGGGCTACCTGTACGGCCCGGACTTCGGCCCGTTCGCCCAGATCGCCAGGCCGCTCGGCTTCGGCCCGCCGCCGTTCTTCACCCAGACCGGGATGCTGTTCTCGATCATGAACATCGTGAACTGGGAGTTCATCGGCTACAACATGATCATCATGTACGCCGCGCTGCGCTCGATCCCGACCGAGCTGTACGAGGCGGCCCGGGTCGACGGGGCCTCGGAGGGCGGATCGCCTGGTCGATCAAGATCCCGGCGATCCGGCCGGCGCTGCTGCTGACCGTCATCTTCTCGGTGATCGGCACCTTCCAGCTGTTCACCGAGCCGAACCTGATGCGCACCCTGGCGCCCAACGTCATCGGCACCGCCTACACCCCGAACCTGTACGCCTACAACGTCGCCTTCGTCAACCAGGACGCCAACTACGCCGCCGCCATCGCCTTCCTGCTCGGCATCGTGATCATGATCGTCTCCTACATCGTCCAGCTCAGCGCCCAGCGAAAGGAGCGCCGCTCATGACCGCCATCACCCCTCGCCGACCACCAGCGCACCGTCCGAGGCCGACACCGACCGGCCCGGCCGCGCCGGACCCGCAAGCCGCACCAGCTGGCTGCTGACCGTCTTCATGCTGCTCTGCGTCGGCTACTTCCTGCTCCCGCTGTTCTGGCTGGTGGTGGCCTCCACCAAGTCGAACGCCGACCTGTTCAGCACCTTCGGGCTGTGGTTCGCCGACTTCAACCTGATCGAGAACATCCAGACGGTGCTGACCTTCCAGGACGGCGTGTTCATCCGCTGGGCGGTCAACTCGGTCATCTACGCCGTGGTCAGCGCGGTCGGCGCCGCGTTCCTGGCCACCACGGCCGGCTACGCCTTCGCCAAGTACCAGTTCCCCGGCGGAACCGCGCTGTTCTCCATCATCCTCGGCGCGATCATGATCCCGATCGCCGCGCTGACCGTCCCGACCTACCTGCTGTTCGCCCGGGCCGAGCTGACCGACACCTACTGGGCGATCATCCTGCCGTCGCTGGTCAGCCCGTTCGGGGTGTTCCTGATGCGGGTCTACGCCGCCGACGCGGTCGACACCTCGCTGATCGAGGCCGGCCGGGTCGACGGCGTCGGGGAGCTCCGGATCTTCTTCACCATCGCGTTCCGGCTGCTGCTGCCCGGCTCGGTCACCGTGCTGCTGTTCGCGCTGGTGGCGACCTGGAACAACTACTTCCTGCCGCTGATCATGCTCAACTCCCCGGACAAGTTCCCGCTCACCGTCGGGCTGGCGCAGTGGCAGTCGACCGCGGCCGGCGGCTCCGGCTCCCAGGCCCTGTTCTCCACCGTGATCACCGGCTCGCTGCTGTCGATCATCCCGCTGGTGATCGCCTTCCTCTTCCTGCAGCGCTACTGGCAGTCCGGCCTGGCCGCCGGCGGCGTCAAGGCCTGACCGACCTCTGCGAAAGGACACTCCCCGACATGGCCATCCCCCCGCCAGCAGGTGCTGTTCGGCGCCGCGTACTACCACGAGTACCAGCCGTCCCCGCGGCTCGACACCGACCTCGACCTGATGGTCGAGGCCGGCTTCTCGGTGATCCGGGTCGGCGAATCGGTGTGGACCACCTGGGAGCCCGAGGAGGGCCGGTTCGACCTCGAATGGCTGGCGCCGGTGCTCGACGGCGCCGCACCAGCGCGGCATCGCGGTCATCCTCGGCACCCCGACGTACGCGGCCCCGCCCTGGCTCGCCCGCCGCTACCCCGAGATCGCCGGCGAGACCGGCACCGGCCAGCGGATGCCGTGGGGCGGCCGGCAGGAGATCGACTACACCCACCCGGCGTTCAAGTTCCACGCCGAGCGGGTCATCCGCAAGATCCTCGGCCGCTACGCCGACCACCCGGCCGTGATCGGCTTCCAGGTCGACAACGAGCCCGGCATGCTGCTGTTCCACAACCACGGCGTCTTCCAGCGCTTCGTCGACGAACTGCGCCAGACCTACGGCGACGTCGAGACGCTGAACGAGGCGTGGGGGCTGGTCTACTGGTCGCACAAGCTCAGCACCTGGGCCGACCTGTGGACGCCGGACGGCAACTGGCAGCCCCAGTACGACCTGGCCTGGCGGACCTTCCAGGCCAAGCTGACCACCGAGTTCATCGCCTGGCAGGCCGGCATCGTCCGCGAGTACGCCCGCGACGACCAGTTCGTCACCACCTGCATCGCCTACGAGCGACCGACCGTCGACGACGCCAACCTCACCCGGGCCCTCGACGTGACGGCCGGCAACCCGTACTACGCGATGCAGGACGGCCTCGCCGTGCCCAGCACGGCCGCACGCCCCGCAGGGCTGGACCACCTCGGGGGCCTGGAGCCTGTTCCTGAGCGGCGATCGGATGTACGCCTCCAAGCAGGCTCCGTTCCTGATCACCGAGACCAACGCCGGCGCGATCGGCGGATCGGCGACCAACTTCCCGGCGTTCGACGGTCAGTGGCGGCAGGCCGCGTGGGCCTTCGTCGCCCGCGGGGCGGAGATGATCGAGTACTGGCACTGGCACACCAACCACTTCGGCACCGAGACGTACTGGATCGGGATCCTCCCCCACGACCAGCAGCCGGGCCGGGTCTACCGCGAGCTCAGCCGGCTCGGCGCGGACTTCCAGCGGGCCGGGTCCCGGGTCGTCGGGCTGCGGCCGGACGCCCAGGTCGGGCTGCTCTACTCGGCGCGGTCCAAGTGGGGCCTGGCGTTCCAGGCCGCTTCGCCCAGCCCGGGAAGGCGTTCGTCTCCTCGCTCACCGACGTGGACCAACGGTCGTACCACCGCATCTTCGAAGCCTTCTACCGGGGGACGTTCGAGGCCGGCGTGCCCGCTCGGATCATCCACGACAACCAGATCATCGGCGCCGACGGGACGCGACTCTCGACCCCGCGACGGTGGCCGAGGAACTGCCGGTGCTGATCGTCCCGGGTCTCCTGGTCGCCGACGACGCGATGCTGACCTGGCTGCGGGACTACGCCGCGGCCGGCGGCCATCTGGTGATCGGGCCGCGCACCGCGTACGGGGACGAGGAGGGCCGGGCCCGGGTCGAGGTCAAGCCGGCGCATCTCGCCGATGCCGCCGGCGTCCGCTACCAGGAGTTCTCCAACCTCGGCGACCCGTTGCCGGTGATCGCCGAGAGCGACGGCATCACCCTGTCCGACGCGGCCGCGGCGACCGACTGGGTGGACGGGCTGATCAGCGACGGCGCCAAGGTGATCCTCGGGTACGACCACCCGCACTTCGGCCAGTTCCCGGCCGTGGTGACCACCGACCACGGCCGCGGCCGGATCACCACCGTGGGCACCCTGCCCAACCCGGCCCTCGCCGCCGATCTCGCCCGCTGGCTGGTCCGCGAGCCGCACAAGATCTGGGGCGATCTGCCGCCGTCGGTGACCGTGCACTCGGCGACCAACGGCGCCGGCGAACGGATCCACGTCGTCCACAACTGGAACTGGGCCCCGGCGAGGATCACGCTGCCGACCCCGATGACCGACATCCTCGCCGACTCGTCGGACCCGATCGACGAACTCGGCCTCGGACCCTGGGACGTCCACGTCCTGGTCGAGTGACAGCCGGGCCCAGTGATGCCGGGCTTGCGGCTCGGGCTCGGAGGCGTGTCGGTTTCCCACGTAGCGCGGGGACTTCCGTCGCTGTACCCCAGGAAACAACGACCTGGGGGACAGCTAGACGAAAACTGGGTAAGTGCGGCGCCCTGCCGTGCCGCTCAAGGATCCGCCGACAGTCGCTGGGCGCGGGCGTTGAGGTAGCGCTGCTCGGGCAGGCTCGCGGTCAGTCGAGCGGCGCGGCCGCCAGTCGCCGGCCATCTCGAGCAGGTGGGCCCGTACGGCGTACGTCCGGTGGTGGCGTTGCATCACCGGGTCGTCGAGCAGGGTGTCGACGATGGCCAGGCCGTCTCGGGACCAGGGTCATCGCGACCGCCACGGCTCTGTTCAGCGTCGGCCGGCGGGGGCGACCCGCTCGAGCATCTCGTAGAGCATGGTGATCTGAGCCGTCGTGTCCCCCGGTCGGCGCCTCCGCATACCGCCGCGATCGCCGCCTGGAGTGGAACCGGCCCCATCCCCGCGGGAGCACCCCTCAGAATGCCCACCCCTTCGGCGATCAGTTCCCCGTCCCCCCCCCTCCCGCCCTGGTCGGCGAGCCGACCAAACCCCCTCATCCCCCCTCCCCCCCGCCCCGGCCCGGCCCCCCCCAGCCCCCCCCCCCCCCCCCCCCGCCCGCCCCCCCCCGACCCCCCCCGGCCCCAAACCCCAATCGAACACCGCACGCCGCCATCCCCGCCCCCCTCCAATCGCCCCCCCCTCCTCGCCCCCCCCCCCCCCCCCCCCCCAAACCGCCCGCGCCCCCCCCCCCCGCCAGGCCGGAAACTCCCCCCCCCCTCCGCCCCCCCCCCCCCCCCCCCGCGCCCCCCCCCCCCCCCCCCCCCCCCCCCCCCCCCCCCCCCCCCCCCCCCCCCCCCCCCCCCCCCCCCCCCCCGCCGGCCCCCCCCCCCCCCCCCCCCCCCCCCCTCCCGCCCCCCCCGCCGTCGATCTGGAAGAAGCCGGCCAGGTGTTCCTTGGACTCCGAGTACGGGCCATCGGTGACCAGCGGGCTTCCGGTCTCCCAGCGGTAGAGCCGTGAGCTCTCCGGAGCGGACAGAGCCGCTCCACCGAGCAGCTCGCCGCTCTCCGACAGATCGGTCAGCATCTGCTCGAACTCGGCGTTCATCTGCTCGCGCTGAGCCTGGGGCAGGGCCTGGAACTCGGCGACGAAGTCGCCGGTCGGGTGTCCCCAGGGCTGGGGATTCGAGTGGATCAGGATGACGTACTTCATGTGATGCTCCTCTGGTGAACGTGGAAGGGTCACCGCGACCCTTCATCAGAGACGTCGGAGCCAGACCCCGGCAATCGACACTCTCCTCGCCCCTTCTCGTCGGGCTTGCGCCCTACACTTGCCTGACTTGGCCAGCGCAGACAACACGACGGAGGTCTTCGGGTGAACGATCGCTCCCCCGGGCTCTACGCGCCGAGCCTGGTCGAGGTCACCACGCGGCAGTTGCGCGAGGAGATCCTGAGCGGGGAGTTGGCGCCG
This sequence comes from uncultured Actinomycetota bacterium, assembly GCA_963761955.1. Lineage (GTDB taxonomy): Bacteria > Actinomycetota > Actinomycetes > Propionibacteriales > Propionibacteriaceae > Microlunatus. The sequence goes on from CAVXIY010000028.1 coordinate 135,500, forward strand.
GGCCAGCGGTTGATCGAGGATCAGATCCGGCTGCGGTTCTCCATCAGCCGCGCTCCGCTGCGCGAGGCGCTGCGATCCCTGGCCCAGCAGGGGCTGGTGGAGCACCTGCCGCGGCGTGGCATGCGGGTCACGGATCTGACCGCCACCGACATCGATCAGCTGTTCGGCATCCGTCGAGCGTTGGAGCGTCACGCCATCGAATGCGCCTTTCCGATGGCCGCCAGTCCCGGGACCGACCGGCTGGGCGAGGTACGACAGTGGCTGGACCAGATGCGGCAGGCCGACGCCGATGACGACGACCTGCGCAAGGACGATGCCCATCGGGCCTTCCACGCCGCCATCGTGAGTCTGGCCGGCAACCGGCAGCTCGATCTCGCGCTGGAGCCGATCCTGCTCAAACTGCAACGGCCGATGGCGCTCAACCTGCGCCGAGAGGCGCAGGTCATGGGACCGGCGGCCGGCATCGACCGCCATGAACGGCTGGTGGCTGCGCTGGAATCCAATGACCGGGTGCGGATCCTGACCGAGCTCGAGTCCCACGGCAGTCAGCGCTTCCTGAACGCCGGCTCGGACTTGTCATCGGGCCCGGCCGACTTGGCCGTCGCCGTGGTGAAACGCTAACAAGGCTGTAACGCGGCAGGTCTTGTTGCCCTAACCGCAAACTGTCGACAATCGACCGTATGTCGGTCCGGAATTTCCCACTCGCTGACGATGTCGCGTTCGCCCCGGTCGGTCTGAGCATCTCCGACCTGGCCGCCGCCTACCGTCATGGGGACGTCACGGTCACCGAGGTCGTGGAGGCCGTCCTGCTCCGCATCGCCGAGCGGGGCGACGACGGGACCTGGATCACCGTGGCCGACCGGTTCGACCTGCTGGCCCGGGCCAGCGCAGCTCGAATCCGATCCCGGTGCGCGCGAGCCTGCCGCTCTACGGCATCCCGTTCGGGGTGAAGGACAGCATCGATGTGGCCGGCTGGCCCACCACGCTGGCCTGCCCGGGCTACGCGTACGTGGCTGAGCAGACCGCGCCGGTCGTCCAGCGACTGCTCGACGCCGGGGCCATCCTGATCGGCAAGAACAACCTCGACCAGTTCGCCACCGGCCTCAACGGCACCCGCACGCCGCACCCGATCCCCCGGAGCGTCTTCGGCCAGGACCTGATCTCCGGCGGGTCGAGCTCCGGTTCGGCGCTGGCCGTGGCCCTGGGCGAGGTGCCGTTCACGGTGGCGACCGACACGGCCGGATCCGGACGCGTGCCACCGGCCCTCAACGGCGTGCTCGGCTTCAAGCCGTCCCGCGGTCTGCTCAGCACCGTCGGGCTGGTGCCGGCCTGCCGCTCGCTGGACTGCATCAGCCTGATCGCCGGCACCCCGGGCGATCTGGCGTACGTGTTCGACATCGTCGCGGCACCCGACGATCGCGACCCGTGGAGCCGGCCCCGAGGCCGCACCACCACCGACGTGAATTCCGTACGGGTCGGTCTGCCGGACTTCGCCGAGCTGGAGTTCTTCGGCGACCAGGCGATGGCGGCGGCTCATGCCGACGCTCGCAGCCGGGTCGCGAACACGTTCTCGGTGGTCACGCCCCCGCTGGCGCCGTTCCTGCAGGCCGGCGAACTGCTGTATTCCGGGCCCGTGGGTCGCGGAGCGGCTGGCCGAGTTCGGCGACTTCCTCGCCGACCATCCCGACGACGTGCTGCCGGTGATCGCCACCATCATCTCCGGCGGAGCGCGCTTCGACGCGGTCGACGTGTTCCGCGCCCAGTACCGGCTGGCCGAGCTGAAGGCCGTCGTCGCGCGCCTGTTCACCGGTATGGACGTGCTGGTGCTGCCGACGATCGGGACCACGTTCACCGTGCCGGAGGTGCTGGGCGACCCCATCGCGACCAACACCAAGCTCGGTCACTACACCCACTTCGGCAATCTGCTCGACCTGTGCGCGATCGCCGTACCGGCCGGCACCACCCGTGATGGCCGCCCGGCCAGCCTGATGGTGCTCGGCCCGGCCCTGTCGGACGACACCGTGCTCGCCGTCGCCGATCAGATCGTCCGCGATCAGGGCCTGCTCGCGAACAGCCAACCCACCCGCGCCGACTAAGTGCCGCGGCTCAGCGTTCAGGAGTATCTCGATGTTGGATGACATGACCGACCTCGGCAACCGTCCCCATGGTCGAGGCCGTGCCGACCCCGTTCCCACTGCCGCCGGGCCAGGTGGCCCTGATCGTGATCGACATGCAGCGGGACTTCCTGCTGCCCGGCGGTTTCGGCGAGACGCTCGGCAACGATGTCTCGCAACTGGCCGCCGTGATCCCGCCGCTGCGCGAGGTGCTCGCCGCGGCTCGCGCCGCGGGCATGTTGATCATCCACACCAGGGAGGGGCATCGACCGGACCTGTCCGATCTGCCGCCCGCCAAGCACCGCCGCGGCAAGCCGTCGCTGCGGATCGGCGATCCCGGTCCGTACGGCCGCATCCTCATCCGCGGCGAGTACGGACACGACATCATCGACGAGCTGGCGCCGATCGAGGGCGAGACCGTGATCGACAAGCCGGGCAAGGGGGCGTTCTACGCCACCGATCTGCAGTTGATCTTGGAGTCCCACGACATCACCAGCTTGATCATCACCGGCGTCACCACCGAGGTGTGCGTGCACACCACCGTACGAGAGGCGAACGATCGCGGCTACGAGGTCCTCGTGCCGTCGGATTGCGTCGGCTCGTACTTCCCCGAGTTCCAGCGCATCGGTCTGGAGATGGTCGCCGCCCAGGGCGGGATCTTCGGTTGGGTCAGCGATTCATCGCGCCTGATCACCCAACTTCGTCAGCTCGCCCCGTCAGCGGTCTAGGTCCGTCAACGGTCCCCAGTCTTAGGAGTCGATCATGAACCTCACAGCCCTGCGTACCCGAGACGATTCGATCGAGCGCTTCAAGGTCCCGTGGTGGACCCGCGGTGACTTGAACGCGTTCTTCGGGTTGGCGTTCAACATCTTGGTGAACGTGCTCACCCTGACCTCGTTGTTGATCTTCGTCGTGCATCTCCCGACCACGCTCGTACTCGGCAAGGTACTGCCCGCGCTGGGCATCGCCTTGATCGTCGGCAACGTCTACTACACGATGCTCGCCCGCCGGCTCGCCCGTCGCGAGCGACGGACCGACGTCACGGCCATGCCGTACGGGCCCAGCGTCCCGCACATGTTCATCGTGGTCTTCGTGATCATGCTGCCGATCTTCCTGAAGACCGGCGACCCGGTCCGGGCGTGGGCGGCCGGACTGGCCTGGGCCTTCATCATCGGCGTGATCGTGCTCATCGGGGCGTTCATCGGACCGTTCATCCGCAAGATCACGCCGCGGGCCGCCCTGCTCGGCACCCTGGCCGGGATCTCGCTCAGCTTCATCTCCATGCGCCCGGCCGCTCAGATCTGGGATGCGGCGTGGATCGGCCTCCCCGTCCTCGGCATCATCCTGGTCGGCTTCTTCACCGACCTGAAGCTCCCCGGCGGCATTCCCGTCGGGCTGGCGGCCCTGCTCGTCGGCACGGCCATCGCCTGGATCGGCGGCTACATGTCGGTGCCGGACGTGGTCGCCTCGGCCCAGGACGTCGCCCTCGCCGTACCCACGCTGAACGTCGATCTGCTGATCGACGGGCTGAGCGGGATGGCGCCACTGCTGGCCACCGCGATCCCCCTGGGCGTCTACAACTTCCTGGAGGCCATGAGCAACGTGGAGAGCGCCGCCGCGGCCGGGGACAGCTACAACCTGCGCAGCGTGCTGCTCGCCGACGGCACCGGGGCGATCGTCGGGTCGGCCCTCGGGTCGCCGTTCCCCCCGGCGGTCTACATCGGTCATCCGGGCTGGAAGGAGGCCGGCGGCCGCGCCGGCTACTCGATGGCCAGCGGGATCTTCATCGCCCTGCTGTGCTTCCTCGGGCTGTTCGGCCTGCTCGCCACCGTGCTCCCGCTGCCGGCCATCGTGCCGATCCTGCTCTACATCGGGTTGCTGATCGGAGCTCAGGCGTTCCAGTCGACGCCGCGGCTGCACGCCGCCGCGGTCGTCGCCGCCATCATCCCGAACCTCGCCGCCTGGGGAGCCGGGCTGATCGACAACGCGCTGGCCGCAGCGGGGACCACCGCCGCCCAAGTGGGTGACGCGGCTCTGAGCAACGCGGGTCTGGTGTACGAAGGGCTGCACATCCTCGGTCAGGGCGCCACGCTGGCCGGCATCGTCTTCGGCGCCATCGTGACCTTCATCCTGGAGAAGCAGTTGATCAACGCCGCCATCGCCGCGGCGGTCGGCGCCGCGTTGTCCTGGGTCGGCCTGCTGCACGCCGATCAGGTGGCGTGGGCGGCCGCACCCCAGGTGGCCCTCGGCTACGCCCTGCTCGCGGCGGTCCTGGTCGGTATCGCCATGCTGCAAGGGAAGTCCGCGATCCCACCGGCCGGCGATGACGTCCAAGACGGCGACGTCACGAGGCCGGCGTGCCGGCGCCGTCGGAGACCGCCAACGTCTGAATCCGGCGCCGGAGCGCCGACGTCTTTGGGCTCGGCGTTTCCTCGGCCGCTGGTCGGGCACAGTTGTTGCTCGAGTGACGACGCACGTCGATGTCGACCAGCGGCGGTCTGACCGCAGTGGGACACGCTCTCGTCACCGGTAGTCCCGCGCCTAGTCGGACGTCGGCTCGGTGAGTGCGGCCTTCCAGGACGTGACATCGGGTCGACGTCGGAGCATCGCGCGCCGCTCGCGTTCGCTCGTCCCGCCCCAGACGCCCCACTCGATGCGGTTGTCCAGCGCTTCGGCCAGGCAGTCGATCTGGACCGGGCAATCCGAGCAGAACTGACGGATCCGCTTCACGTCAGTTCCATCGGGAAACAGGGCGTCGCCCATCCCACTGCATTTGGCTGATACGGCCCAGGTTTGCTGAATCGTGGTGACCATCATCGTGCTCCTAGCTGTTCTCCCCGAGCTCGATGGCTCCACTGTGAGTGAGTGATCTTCGGCGCAGCCATGGAAAGACCTCTGCGAAGGCGCCGAAGAGCATCAGGATTTCCACCGCCGGCCCGCTCACCCCGGCTTCCCCGCACTCGACGGCAGACCTGTCCGCCGCAGTCAGCCGCCGAAACGCCTCCATTGACTGCCGCGAACCGGCCCCGTCGTCGGCCCGCAGTCGTCATTTCGTGTAGTAACTACACTATGTAGTAACATCACGATATGTCCGCTCAGCTGCATGTCTTCGACCGGCTGCTGCAGATCGCCTTGCTGATCCAGGAGGACATGGCGTCCTCCTTCGCCGGGACCGGGCTCACGACGGCCCGGACGCATCTCCTCTGGGAGCTCCATCAGATCGGACCGTCGACCCAGCAGACGCTGGCGGCCGCCCTCAAGGTCAGCCCCCGCAACGTGACCGGCCTGGTCGATGCCCTGGAGGCCGGCGGATTCGTGGAGCGTCGTCCGCATCCGACGGACCGGCGCGCCCTGCTGGTCACGCTGACCGAACTCGGCGGCCGGACGATGGCCGACATGGCGGCAGACCGCCAGCAGGCCGCCGGACAACTGGTGGCCGACTTCGGTCGAGGACGAGCTGGAACAGTTCAGCCGATCCCTGGATCTCGTCGCCGACCGGCTCGACGGCCTCGTCGAAGCCGCCAAGCGGTCCGCGGCGCCGGGCCCGACATGAACCCCACGACCACCGGGCAGCGAAAGCGAACCGGTTGGCGACTCGTCGGCTACCTCGCGCGCCGAGCCACCATGCTGGAGATCCGCGGCTACCAGAGCATCTTCCGGTTCGTCCTCCGGCGACCCAGGGTTCCGGCGGGCGCGGTCGGGTTCAGCTACCACCAACCGGTGTTCGCCATCCTGATCGTGTTCGTGAGCGTGTCCGCCGTCGAATTGGCCGTGGTCGACTTCGTCGTGCGCCCCTGGCCGCACATCCGCGATCCCACTGCTGATCCTCGGCATCTGGGGGCTGGTGTACATGCTCGGCATGCTCTTCGGGATGCTCACCCGGCCGCACGCCGTCGGCCCGGACGGCATCCGGGTCCGCAACGGGCCGGAGGTCGACATCGCGCTGCCCTGGGCTGACATCGAGTCGGTGGTCGCCCGCAAGCACGTCGTTCAGGAGAAGCAGCCCAAGGTGATCGTCGACGACAACGGCCACGCCACCCTGCATCTGCGGATGCAGAACGAGACCAACATCGAGGTGAAACTCGCACGGCCCGTCACCGTGCGGCTCCCCAGGGCGCGAGACGGTCAGCCAGGTCAACCTGTACGCCGACGACCCGAAGGCCTTCATGGCCGAGGTGCGGCGGCACCACCGACCGTCACCGGCGGCTGAGGCCGGACTGGAGGTCTCGGCCGAGCCGAGCGCTTGACCGGGCGCGAGTTGATCACCGTGGCGGTGCACCACCTTCCACTCCCCGTCCTCGCGGCGGTAGACGTGAGTCACCCGCAACGTGTACGACTGGGGAACGCCGTTGACCGTTGCCGTCGTGTGCTCGTACCCGACCGTGTACGCCAGGTCGCCACTGGTCCCGGCCGCGATGACGTCGAACTCATAGGACGTGCAATCGGAGAACGTGGACCCCAACGACTCGAACAACCCGCTGACGTCGTCCCAGCCGCTGGCGCTCGTCCAGGCGCCCAGCACGGTGACCGGATCGTTCCGCGACCACATGGCCATCCGCGGTGCCGGGTCCCCGTTGTGAATCGCCGTCTCGGCGGCCTTCTGCCGCGGCATCGTCGAACTCAGGAAGTCGTCAAGTTCGGTCATGGGATCAGTATCAATCCTGCAGTTCGCGGCCGCGCCACTCCGGCAGGAACACCGCCGCGACCATGGCCAGGCAGAACGCGACCGCGAAGACCGTGAACAGGCCGAGGTTGCCGGCGACGCCTCGGATGGGCAGCACGACCAGCGGGGCCACGATCGCGGCGATCCGGCCGAAGGCGGTGGCGCTGCCGGCGCCGGTGGCCCGGAGCGCGGTCGGGATAGACCTCCGGCGTGACGGCGTACAGCGCTCCCCAGGCGCCCAGGTTGAAGAACGACAGCGCGATCCCGGCGGCCAGGACCGTGGGCACCGTCGACGCGAGCCCGAACCCGGCGGCCGCCAGCGGCCGACCCGGCGAGGAACGTCACCAGGGTCGCCCGGCGCCCCCATCGCTCGATCAGCACCGCGGCCACCGCGTAGCCCGGGAAGCTGGGCCAAGGTGATGATCAGGGTGTACTCGAACGACTTGACCAGGCCGAACCCGGACGCCACCAGCAAGGTCGGCAACCAGATGAAGGCGCCGTAGTAGGCGAAGTTGACCCCGAACCAGGTCAGCCACAAGCGGTCGTGCGCACCCGGAACCTCGGCGTCCACGAGCTGCGCCAGGCTGGGCCGCACGTCCGTGGCCGGCGGGTGGTCCGGCGACGGGACCGGATCCACCCCGGCGGAGGCCTCGAACCTCCGTACGGCGGCCTCGGCTTCGGCGGTCCGGCCGCGGCGCTCCAGGAATCGCACCGACTCGGGCAGCTTCCAGCGGACGACGATCGCGTACGCCGCGGGCAGCATCCCGAGGGCGAACGCCCAGCGCCAACCGTTCGCGGACGACGGCACCACGAAGTAGCCGATCAAGGCGGCGCCGACCCAGCCGACGGCCCAGAACGACTCGAGGATCACCACCACCCGGCCACGGATCCGGGCCGGGGCGTACTCGCTGACCAGCGTGGAGGCCACCGGCAACTCGGCGCCCAGCCCCAGGCCGGTGATGAAGCGCAGCACCAGCAGCATCGCCACCCCGGTCGCCAGCGCCGAGGCACCGGTGGCCAGCCCGTAGACCAGCAAGGTCAGGGCGAACACCGACCGGCGTCCCACCCGGTCGGCGAGCAGGCCACCGAGGCCGGCGCCGACGGCCATGCCCACGAAGCCGATGGAGGCGATCAAGGACAGCTGCCCGGGCGAGAGCGACCACTGGACGGCGAGCGCGGCCAGGATGAACGACACCAGCCCGACATCCATCGCGTCCAGCGCCCAGCCCACGCCCGACCCCGCCAGCAGCCTGCGGTGGGCGGCCGTCAGCGGCAGCCGGTCGAGTCGCTGCGACCGGGAGAGCTCCATCGCGGCGGTCGGCATGATCGGGGACTCTACAACCCCTCGGCACCTGCGCCCCGAGCCTGTCGAAGGGCAGGATGCTCGGTCCTTCGCTCCTGAGCCTGTCGAAGGGCAAGATCACGGTCCTTCGACAGGCTCAGGACACGAATGCGGCTCAGCGGTTGAGCAGGCCCCGGGCGGACTCGGCGATGCCCTCGGGCGACATGCCGTAGCGGTCGAGGAGGAAGCCGGCCGAGCCGGTGGGAGCAAACTCCGGGACGCCGAGGATGGCGACCCGGGTCGGATGATGCTGCACCACCGTCTCGGCCACGGCCCCCCCGAGACCTCCGGCCGAGGTCGCCTCCTCGGCCGTCACGATGCCGGCCGTCTCCCGCGCGGCGGCGACGACCGCCTCCACGTCGAGCGGCTTCACCGTCGGCATCGAGAGCACGCGGGCCGAGATGCCTTCGGCGGCGAGGATCTCGGCGGCCACCAGCGCCCGCCACAGCACCGTGCCGTTGCTGATCAAGGTCACGTCGCCGCCCTCGCGCAGGGTGACCGCCTTGCCGGGCACGAACTCGTAGTCGTCGGCATTGACCTGCGGGACGCCCATCCGGCTGACCCGGATGAACACCGGCCCCTCGACCGCGGCGGCCCAGCGCATCGCCGCCGCCGTCTCGATCGGGTCGGCCGGCACGATGATCGTCATGTTGTCGATGGCCCGGAGCCAGGCGATGTCCTCGATCGAGTGGTGGGTCGGGCCGAGCTCGCCGTACGCCATCCCGGGGCTCATGCCGCAGAGCTTCACGTTGCGGTTGGAGTAGGCGACGTCGGCCTTGATCTGCTCCAGCGCCCGCGCGGTCAGGAAGCAGGACGCCGCCGAGACGAACGGGATCCGGCCGCCGTTGGCCAGGCCGGCGGCCACGCCGACCATGTCCTGCTCGGCGATCCCGACGTTGATCAGCCGGTCCGGGAACGCCTTCTTGAACGCGTCGAGCTTGCTGGAGCCGACCGAGTCGTTGACCACGCCGACGATGCGGTGATCGGCGTCGGCCAGCTCGGACAGCGTCTTGACGTACGCGTCGCGGCAGTCGAAGCGCGGCTGGTCGCGCGAGCGAGGTCGGCTGGCGGCAGAGGTGTCGGTCATCGGTTGCTCCTCAGACGTTGCGGGGGTTGGCGGCCGATGCGTCGAGCTCGTCGAGGGCGCAGGGTGAGCTGGTCGGCCGACGGCACCTTGTGATGCCAGGCGACGTTGTTGCTCATGAACGAGATCGGGTGGCCCTTGTGCGTGTGGGCGATCACGAACGTCGGCTTGCCGGGCCGGAACGGCACCGAGGACAAGACGTCGAGCAGCTCGCCATGATCATGACCGTTGACCTCGACGACGGCGAAGCCGAACGCCGCGGCCTTGTCCGGCAGCGGGTCAAGATCGTTGGTCTCCTTGGTCGTCGCGCCCTGCTGCAGCCGGTTGCGGTCGACGATCACCGTCAGCCGGTCCAGCTGGTACTGCGAGGCCGCCATCATCGCCTCCCAGTTGCTGCCCTCCTGCAGCTCGCCGTCGCCGGTGAGCACATAGGTGCGCCGCCGCGAGACGTCGAGCTTGGCCGACAGCGCGTGGCCGACCGCGATCGGCAGCCCGTGCCCGAGCGGGCCGGTGTTGGCCTCGACGCCGGGGACCTTGCGCCGGTTGGGATGGCCGTTCAGCCGGGACAGCGGCTTGAGGAAGGTCGCGAGCTCGTCGACCTCGATGAAGCCGAACGCGGCCAGCGTGGTGTAGAGCGCGCCGGCGACGTGGCCCTTGCTGAGGATGAAGCGGTCCCGGTCGGGATCGTCGACGGTGTCCGGGGTGACGTTCAGCACGGCGCCGTACAGGGTGGCGAGGATGTCGATGGCGGAGAAGTCGCCGCCGATGTGCCCGGCGCCGGCGTAGTGCACGAGCTTGAGCGTCCTGGATCCGGATCTGCCGGGCCGCCTCGGCGATGTGGTCGATCAGCTCGGCCCGGGTCGCGTGCGGCTTCGAGCCGGCCGAGCACCGGCATGGTGGTGTGCTCGGTGGACAGCGCGGTCATCAGTCGTCCCATCCGGCCATCGAGGTGAGCAGCGCCTTCTGGATCAGGCGTTGCGCGGCCAGCGCGTCGTGCGACGGCCTGCGCGGCGGCGAGGGCCTCCTCGTCGAGGGAGTCCAGCGCACCGTGCAGCGCCTTGAGGAACCGGATGGCCTGCTGGGCGGCGCTGACCGAGTCCTCGCGGAACGGGAACTGGTCGAGCTGCCAGACCCCCTCCCAGTTGTTCCGGCGCAGCGTGTGGAAGAACTCGAAGGTCTCCACCAGGTGCACCGACCCGACCACCATGTCGTCGTCCCAGCCGCGGAAGTTGTCGTTGACGTCGATCGCGAACAGCCGTCCGGCGTCGATGCACAGCTGGGCGGCGTCGGCCGGGGTTTCCAACCCGTACAGGGAATGCCCGAAGTCCAGCAGGATCCCGAGGTTGTCCAGGCCGACCTGCTGGATGGCCAGCAGCGTCCGGGCCGCGTTCGGGAAGATGATCTTGTTGCGCGGCTCCCGCGGCTTGTACTCGATCACGAAGTTGATCTCCGGGTGGGCGCCGACCAGCTCGCGCAGCCCGTCGACGGCCAGCTTCCAGATGTCGTGGTAGTTCACCTGGAACGGGTAGTCCCAGCCGTCCTGGCCGAACCACAGCTTGACGTAGTCGCAGCCGAGTTCCTTGGCCAGCTCGGTGGCCTCGTTCAGCAGCGCGAGCGCCTGCGCCCGGACGGCCGGGTCCGGGTTGGTGATCGAGCCTTTGACGAAGTCGCGGTTGTAGATCTCCGGCGTGATCGCCACCGCCCGGAGCCCGTTGCGCTCCAGGGCGGCCGGATGTCGTCGAGGGTTCCGTCGAAGCCGGCGAACGGCCAGTTGAGGTCGACCACCGCCAGGTCGCCGACGGCTCCGGCCTTGTCGATCTGCTCGAGCAGGCCGACCGGCGGGCCGTAGCCGTCGGTGGCGTAGCGGTCCTTGTAGGTGGCGAAGTGCCAGATGCCGGCACCGAAGACGGGAAGGTCACTCATGGTCGATGCTCCGTTTCTGAGGTAGTCACGTGTCAGCCCAGCGCCGCGCCGGATGTCAGGCGGAGGCTTGGCCGAACCGGCGGATCTTGGCGAACATGTCCTCGAGCAGGAACCGGACGTCGACCGACTCGCAGACCTTGATCGGGTGTCCGGAGCCGGGGAGGTAGTGGCCCTCCTGACCGAAGCGCGGCGCCGGAACCGTCCGGAAGGTGCCGCCGCGCGGGAACAAGATCAACGAGATGGCCGGCGAATCGCCCAGCGAGCGGGATTCGATCGGCTCCCGATTCCAGGTGGCGTTCCACTCGATCAGCTGGCTGATCAGGTAGTCGGCGAGCTTGCTGGTCCCGCCGATCTTCTCCTCGAGCTCGGCGTAGCCGACCGACACGTCGACATAGACGTTGGCCGGCACCTGCCAGACGGTGATCCCGGAGTCGAAGACGACATTGGCCGCGGCGATGTCGTTGCGCAGGTTGAACTCGATGCCCGGGTACGAGGCGTCGACCCCGTAACCCTGGCCCCCGATCCAGATCACCACCACGTTGCGGTGGACGATCTCCGGGTCGAGCAGGATGGCCGACGCCATGTCGGTCAGCGGGCCGAGAAACGCCACGTACAGGGGATCACCCGCGCTGGCGAGCTTGCTCTCGGCGATGATCAACTGCGCTCCGTCGGAGTCGATCGGTGTCGACTCGTCGACCAGCCCGCCGGGCGCTCCGTTGGCGACCCGGACATCGCCCTCGCGGCCGAGCAGACCCAGCAACAGGTCGATCTCCTCGCGGGAGTCCTCCATGCTGCGCTGGCTGCGCTCGCGGCCGAAGTGCGCGGCGATCAGGCCCCGGACGTCGATCGTGGGCGAGAGCAAGGCATGGACGATCGCGTACTGATCGTCGGCTTCGTTCTTGGCGTCCGTGTTGATGATGGCCCGCCGGCGCTGGATGGCACTTGCCACGAATTCACCCCTCGCGAGTGGTTGCTTGTTTATTCACTACCGAATACTCTCTCACTATCGGCGGGTTCGTCAACCACCTGCTAGAAATCTCCAGGCGACCTCGAGGAGGAGAAGTAGTGCCCAACGCAGCACCGGCTCGTGAGGTGATCGTGTCGATCGATCAGGGCACGACCAACACCAAGGCGGTGCTCGTCGACCGTGCCGGACGGGTGGTCGCCGTCGGTTCGGCGCCGGTCGGCGTCACCTCCCCCGCCCCGGGGTGGGTCGAGCAGAGCGCCGAGGTGATCTGGGCGAGCGTGCTCGCCGCGCGTGGCCGACGGGCTCGGCGACCAGGCCTGGACGATCGTCGGGATCTCCCTGTCGACCCAGCGCGAGTCGGTCGTCGGCTGGCAGGCCTCGACCGGACGCCCACTCGGTCCGGTCATCGGCTGGCAGGACAGCCGGACGTCAGCCTGGTGCTCAGCCGCCTTCGGTCCCGAGGCCCGAGACACCGTGCGGCGGCGGACGGGACTGCAGGTCGACGCGATGTTCTCCGCGCCCGAAGATCCGCTGGATGCTCGACCATCTGCCGGCCGGCGTGGAATCCTCCGACGTCAGAGTCGGCACGGTCGATGCCTGGCTGGTCTGGAATCTGACCGGCGGCCGGCTGCACGCCTGCGACGCGGGCAACGCGTCGCGGACCCTGCTCTTCGACGTCGTCGACCTGGCCTGGAGCGAGGAGTTGCTCGGCCTGTTCGGCGTGCCGGCCACCGCGCTGCCCGAGGTCCGGGCCTCCAACAGCCGCTTCGGCACGACTGCTGGGCGTGCCGGGCCTCCCCGACGGAACTCCGATCCTGGCCGTGATGGCCGACTCGCACGCCGCGCTCTACGGCCAGGGCTGCACGACCCCGGGAATGGCGAAAGCCACCTACGGAACCGGATCGTCGGTGATGACCCCGGTCGACGGCTTCGTCCCCGGCGGATCGCCGGTCCCCGCGACCCTCGCCTGGCTCACGGACCGGCCGACGTACGCGCGGGAAGGCAACATCCTCTCCTCCGGCGCCACCCTGGCCTGGGCCGCCGATCTGCTCACCGCGGGCCGAGGTCGCCGACCTGATGCGTCTCGCGTCCGGTGTCGCCGACTCCGGCGGCGTCACCCTGGTTCCCGCGTTCTCCGGGCTCGGCGCCCCGCACTGGGACCGGGAAGCCACCGCGATCATCTCGGGCCTGACCCAGTCCACCACCGGCGCCCACATCGCCCGGGCCGCGGTGGAGGCGGTCGCCCATCAGATCTGTGACGTCGTCGACGCGATCGAGGCCGACAGCAACCGGCTCTCCGTCCTGCGGGCCGACGGCGGCGTCACCGTGTCGGACCTGGCGATGCAGATCCAGGCCGACCTGCTCGGCCGCGACGTCGAGGTCGCCGACATCGCCGAGATCTCGGCCCTCGGCGCGGCCCAGCTCGCCTGGCAGTCGTTGTCGCCCGAGCTCGACTGGAACTCCGATCGCGCCCGCCCGCGGACGTTCTCCCCCACCCTGGACGCCGCCGAGCGCCACCGTCGCCGCGCGATCTGGGCCGGCGAGGTCGTCCGGGCCCGCCTCGCTCCAGCCAAGGAGCGCGATCGACCGATGACATCACCGGCGCCACCGCAACACCGGCCGGCTCAGCAGCGACAGCCAGATCCGACTGCTGACCAAGGTCGCCCGGATGTACCACGAGCGCGGGATTCGCCAGGCCGACATCGCCGACAGCCTCCATCTCTCCCAGGCCAGGGTGTCGCGGCTGCTCAAGCGCGCGGCCGAAACCGGGATCGTCCGTACGGTCGTCGTCGTGTCCCAGGGCGTGCACACCGACCTCGAGGAGGCGCTCGAGCAGAAGTACGGGCTGCTCGAGGCGGTCGTGGTCGACGTCGACGGCGACGACCAGGACATCATCACCGGACTCGGCTCGGCGGGAGCGACCTATCTCGAGAGCACCCTCACCGGCGGTGAGCGGATCGGCATCTCCTCGTGGAGCCAGACCATCCTCGCCGCGGTCGATCGGATGCGACCGTTCCGGATGGCCGGGGCCGACATGGTGACCCAGTTGCTCGGGGGATTCGGCGCGCCGTCCGCCCAGGCCAAGGCCAACCGGCTGCTGGGCGAGTTGGCGGAGATCATCGGGGCCAAGCCCACGTTCCTCCCGGCCCCCGGACTGGTCGGGAGTCCGAACATCCGCAAGAACCTGCTCGCCGACCCGGCGATCGCCGAGGTCGCCGGGGGCTGGAAGACGCTGACCATGGCCCTGCTCGGGATCGGCAGCCTGCCGCCGTCGCCGCTGCTGCAGGCGAGCGGCAACGCGGTCTCTCCGGCCGAACAGGGCCCGCTGCTCGCCGCCGGCGCGGTCGGGGACGTCTGTCTGCGCTTCTTCGACTCGGCGGGCAAGCCCGTGCGCAGCACGCTCGACAGCCGGGTCGTCGGCATCGACCCCGAGACGCTGCGGGCGATCCCGCGCCGGATCGGCCTGGCCGGCGGCGCGAGCAAACACCAGGCGATCCGGGCCGCGATCAAGGGCGGCTGGGTGAATGTGATCCTCACCGACCTCGGCACGGCTCGCGCCCTGCTGGAGCCCGAGGGTATGAGCTAGCCTCGCCACCTGGAAGCGTCGTCGACAGCTCCGCGGTCGAGTCGCCGCCGACCCAGACGTCGAAGTTCGACGCCTCGATCACCCAGTCCCGTTCCGCGGCGTTCCAGTAGCGCAACTCCGCCGGCCCGAGCGTGAACTGAACCGTACGCGACTCCCCCGGCTCGAGACTGACCCGCTGGAAGCCCTTGAGCTCGCGAATCGGGCGCGACGCCGAGCCGTGCCGCTGATGGATGTAGAGCTGCACGACCTCATCGGCCGGCCGATCTCCGCTGTTGGTGACCGCCACCGAGGCGGTCAGCGTGTCGTCCGGGCCGATCGTCGTCTGGTCGAGGGCGAGGTCGGCGTAGCTGAAGCTCCCGTAGCTGAGGCCGTGCCCGAACGGGAACAGCGGGGTGCTCTCCTCGTCCCAGTAGCGGCGCCACTGGTTCTCCGGCTCGTGGGAGCGGGTGTGGGAGTAGACCATCGGCACCTGCCCGACCGTGCGCGGCCAGGTGAAGGGCAGCTTGCCGCCCGGCGAGACGTCGCCGAACAACAGGTTGGCCACCGCGGCGCCGCCCTGGGTGCCCGGATACCAGATGTCGAGGATCGCCGGAACGTGCT
>CAVXIY010000029.1:0-84451 GCA_963761955.1 uncultured Actinomycetota bacterium
CCTCGTCGGTGCCGATCGACTTTCTCGGGATCCCCGGGTGGAGAGTTCGAGGTAGAAGTCGGTGAGGCCGTAGTCGGCCAGCAACTCGAGCACGAAGTCCAGCAGGGAGATGATCTCGTCCTGCAGCTGCTCGGGGGTGCAGTAGATGTGGGCGTCGTTCTTGGTCATCCCGCGGACCCGGTGGGCCCATGGGTCACCCCCGACACCTCGTAACGGAAGACCGCCGCCGAATCGGTCAGCCGGAGCGGCAGGTCCCGGTAGGAGCGGCCCCGCGCCCGGAAGATCAGGCGATGCATCGGGCAGTTCATCGGCTTCAGGGCGTAGTGCTGGCCCTGCCGCTTCAGGCGACCGTCGGGCGTGGCGCTCCTCCTCCAGCTCCATCGGCGGGAACATGCCGTCGGCGTAGAAGTCCAGGTGCCCCGCGATCTCGAACAGCTCGCGCCTTGGTGATGTGCGGGGTCATGACGCTGGTAGCCGGCCTCGACGTGTCGCTGGCCGGGCGTGGTCCTCCATCTCGTCGCGGAGCACGGCGCCTTCGGGATCCACACCGCCAGGCCCTAACCGAGCTCGTCCGGGAAGAGGAACCAAATCGAGCTTCGGCGGGCCGAGCTTCCGGTGGTCGTTGGCGGCCTAGGCCTGGCGGACCTTGATAGCGCCTTCAGCTCGTCCGCCGGGTCGGCCAGGCAGTGCCGAAGATGCGCTGTCGCTCTGGGTTCCTCGGTCGCCACGCCAGTACGCGCCGCCGAGACCCGGGTCAGGTCGAAGGCCGGGAATTCGCCGGTGTCCGGCACGTGCGGACCACGGCACAGATCCCTACAGGCGACCAGAGTGGTGCGGCGCAGGTTCTCGTAGATGGTGAGCTCACCGGCGCCCGAACTCGAAGCATCCTCGTGCCCTGAGCCTGTCGGGGCCGACCAGCACCCTTGTCGGCGCTCAACTCGAGCTTGTACGGCTCCGCCGCCTGTCCTTCGCGGGCCTCATCTTCGCTGACCACCCGGCAGCTCATACACGTTGTCCCTGCTTGACGATACGGTTCATCTTCTTCTCGAGGTTCCTACGACATCTGGGATGAACGGCTCCGGCCACATCGAAGTCGTAGTAGAAGCCGTCGGTGATCGGCGGGCCGAAGCCGAGCTGGTGCCGGGGCGCCCCGCCTGAACGGCCTGGGCCAGGACGTGCGCGGCCGAATGCCGCAGGATCGCGAGTCCCTCGTCCGACTCGATGCTGCAGCCGGCTCGACCTCCGCGCTCCCTGAGCCTGTCGAAGGGTCGAATAGCCAGATGCAAATCCTGGATGACCCCGTTCACCCGCACGGCCACCACGGTCTTGTCGTCGCCGAACAGCTCCAGGCCCGTGGTCGTCTGGGTCACCGTGCGCACCTCGTACGCAGGGGCGGGGGTGGTGATCGACGGGCTGGACACGCCGGCTCCTCTCGGCTGGGTGGGCCCCGATCGGCACAACCGGGCCCACCCAGCCTAGAGGTCCGAGCAACCCGGCGGTGTCCAGTCCGGGTCCCGGCCGATGAAGCCGAGCATCCTGGTCTGCGCGTCGGCGTCGTCCTTCACCGGCACCCGGGCGCCGTACTGCCCGGACGACCGCATGACCTCCTCGATCGGCTCCATCCCGGCCAGCAGCTCGGCGCAGAAGTCGGGGTCGAGCCGGTCGTCCTGGCCGGTGGCCCGGGCGAGGTCCCAGGTGTGCATGAACACGTCGGCGGTGTAGAACTGGTCGATCGCGCCCAGCGGCACCTCGCCGATGTGCCGGTTGCTCACGGTCCGGTCCGGCGGTCGCCGGGTCGTCGAGCAGCGCCTGCACGGCGTCGCACTGGGCCTGCCACGCGCCGACCGGGTCGTCGTCGACGCTGGGCCGGCGGGCAGCTCGATGCCGCTGCCGGCGGCGAGGAAGCGGGAACCATGCGTCAGGTGGCGCACCACGTCGCGGGCGGTCCACTCGGCGACCGGGGAGGGCACGTCCCACGACCGGGTGCCCCGGACGCGATCGGTGAACACCCGGCCGATCTCCCGGTGCCGCTCGGCGGGCTGGTCAGAGAGGGCCACGGTCAGCTGGCCATCGGCGAGCATCTCCTCGAGCTTCGCGTAGCCCTCGTTGACCCCGACCTCCATGCCGCTCTTGAGCCATGCGTCCCGGCTCTCGAAACTGTCCACAAGGGACTGCGTGCGCAGCCGGGTGCGGCCGTTGCCGAGGTCCTCGAACCACAGCGTCTCCAGGGCCACACCGTCGGGGTCGCCCTCGTAGGTGAACGTCTGCACGATGCGGTCCGGCCGGACCTCGTGGAAGCAGCCGCGGAACGCGTATTCCTCGGCCCGTCGCGGGTGGACACGAACCGCCAGCTGCCGCCGGAGCGCGCGTCCCACTCCTCGATGCGCGTCTGCAGCGAGTCGGGCCGATCCACTGCGCGAACAGCTCGGGATCGGTGTGCGCCCGCAACAGTTGCTCGGGCGTGCCCGCGAACTCGCGGGTGATGCGGATGATCGGCACGTTCGGGTCGGCCTCGATCTGGCTTCGGCGATGGTGCTCATGCCGCGCTTCCCTTCTGCTCGTCGTTGCTGGTCTCGGTCAGTCGCGCGAGACGGCGAGCGACGGCGTCCGAGGCGCCGGTAGCGCTCCTCGGCCTGGCGCGGTAGCGGTCGATCCACTTGTTCATCAGGTCGAAGACCTCCGCTTCCAGCCGCACCGGCCGAGGCTGGGCGCCCCGGCGGCCGGCTCACCACCCCGGCGTCCTCGAGCACCTTCAGGTGCTTGTAGACCGCCTGGATGGCAAATCTGGTACGGCTCGGCGAGCTGGTTCACCGTCGCGTCGCCGGCCGCCAGCCGGGTCACCATGTCGCGCCTGGTCGGATCCGCGAGTGCCGCGAAGATCCGGGACAGCTGCTCCCCCGTCATCCCGACTCCTCAACCATTCCGTTGGGTGCCGCCGCTAAGACCGAGCCGGTACCCTTTGTCAACCGTTCTAAATACGCCTCAGCCCAGAACGGGCCAGAACGCCGGATCGCGGTGGATGCGCTCCAGAGGTGAATCGCTGCCAGACTGAGGCTCAAAGGCAGGGCGGATCCGACCGTGCTCGGCTCGTCCTCACCAGTCCCAACAGAAAGCAGGTTCCGCGATGCCGGACACTCCGAGTGGGACACGGTCGCCGAAATCACTGCAGTGTCGGTTGAGCGCGGCACGCTGGAGGCGCGTGAGCACATGCTCAGCCGCCTCGCCGCGCTCGTTGCCCTCGATGCGCCGGCGGCGTCGTACCTATTGAACCTAACGGCCGCTGATGTGGGGTGACCTTGGAAGACGTCGAGGGCGCAGCGCATTGGTAGCGGTCGCGCCCATTGTCGGCACGCCCCGGGTCGTGTCGGCTGCCGGGAAGATCACCGACGCCCTCGGCTTCGCGATCGCGGTAGTCGAAGCCGAACTCGAGGCTGAGCTGGCGGCCGAAGCGGAGATTAGTTCACCTCTCGCCCGACATTACGAACGAGCCGTTCTGAGGCGCGTTGACGCAGGGTGGGCGTCCTGGGGCAGTGAGTCGAGGAGGGCTGAGCGGTGACCTGGCTTGAGCGGTGGAGCCGGCGGGGACTCGGCCGCGAGGGCGCCGAGCGGGTCAGCGCAGGATGCTACGGATCTATCGTCGCCGCATCGACGTTGGCTGGCAGCGCGGCGGTACCGCCCGGGGAGTTGGCGTTGCTCGTGGTCGCGACGAATCTGGTCTATTTCGGGACGCACGTGTTCGCCTACTCGATCGGCGATCCGAACGTGGAACGCAAGCCGCTGGCCCAGGTCGCCGCCCACCACGCGAGGGTTGGCGCTCCGATGGTCAGCGCCGCGTTCGTTCCCCTCGTCGTGGTGCTGGTGTTGGAGATGCTGGGCGCCGATCACCAGCGCGCCACCAATGTCGGCGTGATCACGGCGGCCGGGCTGTTGGTCGTTGTGCGCCCTTCCCGCCGCCTATCTGCATGGGGTGCGTGGTTGGGGCCTGGCCTTGCTCACGGTAGTCGTCCTGGCGATGACCACAGTGCTTGTCCTCGCGAAGGTTTGGCTCACACATTGATTCCGGCCTGGCCCGATCAATGTGGGCCGATGTTCCTGGTTCCGCCAGGGGACAGCGGGCCAGACCTCGAAGAGGCGTTTTGCTCTCAAGGGTCTTGCTTGGTGGGCGATACTGGGTTCGAACCAGTGACCTCTTCGGTGTGAACGAAGCGCGCTACCACTGCGCCAATCGCCCCGGCGGGAGCCCCGCAGGGCGTAGAGAACCATATCCCATCGGGTCGGCCGAGTGCCGAACATGATCATGGTCGCGCTACGGGTCGAGGTCGGCTCCGGCCCGCTCGGCGAACGATCTCGGCTGATGCGCTCCGTGACCCGGCCGTTCGGGGCCGAACGCCGTGTCGTCCCACCGGTCGACGCCCTGGACATCCCGCAGCGACGACGTGAGGAACACCTCGTCGGCGGCCAGCGCCTCGGCCAGCGTGAGGTCGCGCTTCGATGATCGTCGCACCACTCGAGCAGCAGCTCCCGGGTGATCCCGGCCAGCGGTCCGGCGGTCAGCGGCGGGGTGACGACCTCGTCGCCGAACACGCAGAAGATGTTGGTGCCGGTGCCCTCGCAGACGTTCCCGGCCGTGTTGAGGAAGATCGCCTCGCCCGCGCCGCGCTCGGCGGCGTAGGCCAGGGCGCGGACGTTCTCCGCGTACGAGGTGGACTTCACCCCGGCCAGCGCGCCGTGCTCGTTGCGGCTCCACGGCGCGGTGACGACGGCGGTCGTCGCGGGCGGACGGGTCGGCGGCCTCGGCCGCCACGACCAGCGTCGGCGGCCCGTACGCGGCCTGCGATCCGAGCGGGCCCGCGCCGCCGGTGTAGGTGATCCGGAGCTTGCCGTCGGTGAAGTCGCGACCGGCCGAGCACGGCGTCGATGGCCTCGCGGAGCTGGTCGTGATCGGGCGCCGGCAGGCCGAGGGCGGCGCGCCGAGCGGGTCAGCCGGGCGAGGTGCCGGCGGACGGCGAAGGCGCCGGCGTCGGTGACCTTGAGCGCCTCGAAGACGCCGTCGCCGACCACCAGGCCGTGGTCGGTGGCGGAGACGGTCGGCGCCTCGGCCGGTCGTCGTGCAGCCGGCCGTTGATCCAGACGGCCGGCGGCCGGTGGCTGCGGGATGGGATCGGCAGCAGAGGCACCGGTCAGGGTAGCCGCGCGTCGTTGATCATGGTCCGGTGCGCTCGACACGCCGTCATCGCCGACCTGAACACGTTTGGACTCCGACCGCGGGCTCGGCTATGGTTTCAGATCGCACCTCGAGCCGGACTCGGACCAGATGCATGCGGACGTGGCTCAGTTGGTAGAGCATCACCTTGCCAAGGTGAGGGTCGCGGGTTCGAATCCCGTCGTCCGCTCGGAGCGAGTCTCGCCCATCCCAGCGGGGAGCAGGCTTCCTACTCCTGCGAGCAAGCTCCAAGGTGGAGTGGCCGAGAGGCGAGGCAACGGACTGCAAATCCGTGTACACGGGTTCAAATCCCGTCTCCACCTCGGGCGATTGGCGCAGCGGTAGCGCGCTTCCCTGACACGGAAGAGGTCACTGGTTCGATCCCAGTATCGCCCACCAGCATGACCCCTAGTGAAGTCCAGTTCGAAGGTGAGGATCCGGTCGACGTGCAGGACACGTGCAGAATGGGCGCGGGTGACTTCGGTGGTGCCGCAGCTTGCGAATTCGCGCAGCGGCAGACCGCAGCGCGTTCCGAGAGGAGCACCATGTCCAGACCCATCAAGGGTCCGCAGGTAGTCCTGCGCGACTCCTAATAGAGATCCCGGCGGCCCGGTCAGCCAGCCGTCCACAGGCCCGAGCCCGTGGGACCGACGCGCCATTCCCGACGGCGGGCGCGCCGGCCAGGTTCGGGCTTTGGAAGGTCCTACGTCGCAGCAGGCTCAGCGTGAGCCCGCTCCGTGACGCGGCGCCTGTTGGGTGCTGTCTCGATCCCCCGATCGTCAACGCCTGTGGATTACCTGTGGATGGTGTTGCGACCGGGCGTCGGCATGTCCGTAGATGCGTCCGCTAAAGGCTCCGAGGTCGCGGCTTGGAGCCGAGCTGTCGCATGTGAGGGAGGGGTCATGGGCGTGGTGGATGCGGTGGTCGATCTTGGCGGCGGCGACGACTTCGTTACCGAATACTGCAGCCAGCCGCCCTGATGGTGTGTTGCGGTGACGATCAGGGAGGCGGTCATGGCGGGCGGCGACGGCGTCAAACGCGGCCACCAACTCGATGTCGCGAATGTGGTAGCCGCCGAGACCGTGTGCGTGACACCCGGGTACCTCGTCGATGGGCGTCCCGGTAGTACTCGAGTCCGTGGAGGAGGAGTTGGCGCAGTTGCTGACGTCGGTGATGGCCAGACCTATCCGGCTCATGGGTGCTGCCTCCGGTGGCACGGACGTGCTGCGGGGACGGCCGGACAACTCACCCTGCGGATTCGCGTTAGGGGTCGAGACAGCCGAGGTCGTCGCTCTGCGTTGTGCTGTCGCGCTCCTTGAGTCTGAGGTGGGTCACGTCTTGTTCAGGTGTTGTCCATCTGGTGGCCGTCTTCGGTATGTTTTCGGTGTTCCGCTCGCCGGCGGTGGTCCCGCTCTCCTGCCATCGGCTCCGGTGGCCACCGCTGTCTGGAAGGTGGGAGGTCGTGCGTGGGCTCGTGCTCGCCAGTGGGAAGGGATCTCGTCTGGGGACGCCGCGGGGGCGGGTCAAGCCGCTCGTGCCGGTGGCCGGTGTCGCCCTGTTGGAGCGTGCCGTGCGGAACCTGGTTGACGTGGGAGTCGATGAGGTGTTCGTGGTGGTCGGGTATCGGGCGGAGGAGATCGAGCGGTTTTGCGCCGAGTTGTCTGTGCGGCTCGGCGTTCCGCTGCGGTGCGTGCGTAACGAGCGGTTCGACGAGGGCAACGGGCTGGCGGTGTTGGCGGCCGAGGAAGCACTGAGGGGTGATCCGTTCCTCCTGGTCATGGGCGACCACGTGCTCGACCGGTCGATCTTGTGGTCGCTGATGGGTTGCGAGCTGCCGGTGGGGGGTGCGGTGCTTGCGGTCGACTGTTCGGTTGCTGCCGCCAGGGGTGTCGACCTCGACGACGTGACCCGCGTGCGTACCGAAGGTCGGTTGGTCGGTGACATCGGCAAGGGAATCTGCCCGTTCGACGCATTCGACACGGGTGCGTTTTTGTGCTCCAGCGGAGTGTTCGATGCGTTGCGTGAGGCGGTCGTGGCGGGTGAGACGTCGCTGTCGGCGGGGATGCACCGCCTCGCGGACCAGGGCCGGTTGGAGCGTTGTGACGTGACCGGCGCCCGGTGGGTGGACGTCGACACCCGCCGGGATCTGCGAATTGCGTCGCGGGGGTTGTTCGCGGGTGGCGGCAAGGAGCGTGACGGGGCGGTGGCCAAGGTCAACCGGGTCCTGTCGGGCCGGGTGATCACACCGCTGCTGATGTCGGTCGCGCCAGGCGTGCGTCCGGACACGGTCACCGTGCTCGCCGCCGTTGTGGGGTTGAGCGCAGTGCCGGCGATCCTGGCGGGCTGGATGCTGGTCGCTGCGCTGGCGGTGCAGTTGGCGAGCATCCTCGACGGCGCCGATGGTGAGATCGCCCGGGTGGCGCACCGCGGGAGCCGTTTCGGGGCGTTTCTCGACCCGATGCTCGATCGGGTGGTGGACGGGTTGGTGTTCTCCGCGGCGGGTCTGTACCTGGCGGTGCAGGTCGGTGGTGGGGTGGCCGCTGGCATGCTCGGCGCGCTTGCCACTGTCGGGCACCTGCTCGTCAGCTACTCGACGAGCCGTGCCGCCCTCGATCTGGGGCACCGTTATGAGGGGCGACTGGTGGCGTCGGGGCGCGGCCGTGACCTGCGGCTGCTGGTGCTCACCGGGGGCCTGGTCGGATCCGTCGCGGTCGGCGTGGGCCTTGCCGGTCGCCCTCGGGGTGGTTGCCGCATTGACGTGGTGGATCATCGCGGTGCGGATGGTCCGCTCGTGGCATGCGAGCCGTCTCGAGTGGGCCGATGTCGACGTGGTGATCGTGGACTTCGACGGCACGATCGCCGACTCGATGGGCCAGCTGACCCGAGCTCGCCGTGAAGGTGATCCATGAAGAGCTCGGTCTCGGCGTCGATGACGCCCGGTCGCGGTATCTGGCGTCGACGGGATCGGACTTCGCGACGCAGCTGCAGGAGATCGATCCGTCCAGCGGAGCGCCGGGAACGCGTGCCGTGCACCGGTTCGAGGAGGCTAAGCCGGACCTGATGGATGGCGTGGACCCGTTCCCCGACTTGCCGGTGTTCCTCGACGAACTCCACGCCGTCGGTGTCGAGGTCTGCGTCTGCAGCTCGACCCGACGGGAACTGGTCCGCCAGTGGATCGACCGCCACCGCCTGGCAGAGCACTTTCGGGTTGTGGACGGGTGGTCACCGGGGCGCGACAAGGCCGCACAGCTGATCTCCGTGCTCGACTGGTCGGGGCTTCCGCCGGAGCGCTGCCTCGTCGTCGGTGACTCGCGCCGCGACGGTCAGCTGGCGGCCTCGATGGGGATGCGGTTCCGGGGTGTGTTGCGGCAAGGAACATCGAACCTCGAGGGCTCCGGGTTTGCGTACGCACCTGACCTGCGGTCGATCAGCAAGGCGGTCGCCACCCGCCACCGACTGGGTGTCGTCAAAATTCCCCACAGGGCTGCCGTGCCGCACCCGGCACCCACCAGCCGCACACCGCCGTACCCGCTCGTGCAGCCATCGAGCAACGCGACGTGGATCGGGTCTCCACCGGGAGCGGGAGTCCCTCTGACCCAACAATTCCGGCCGTCCGCCCGCCGAATGAACCCGCAACTGCGTCACAGGGCCGGTCAGCGCCGCCGCATTCGCTCCTTGGATGAGCGCCACCGACGAGTGACCTCTGGCCGGGCCCGACGGGAGCGCTTCTTCGTCGGATCTGTGTCGCGTCGGAACCGGCAAGGCTCATCGTTCGCTGCCCGGTAGGTGGCTGGTGTCGTTGAGGGCAACCAGCCTCGGGCCAGAAGCTGACGCGTGGATCGTGGTAATCGAGCAGTTCGCCACATCGATGTGCCGGTAGGTGGCCGGGCCGACGCGCAGCGTCCACGCCACCGCCGCCCGCACCACTGCATCGTGGGTGAACACGACCACTGTCGCGGCATTGGATGAACGCCTGAGATCGTCGAAGGCGTCGGCCACCCGGGCGTAGAGCGCTGTGAGCGTCTCTCGCCCGTCGAGATCGAGCGTCTCGGGCGCCGTACGCCACACCGACCACTCGAGCGGCCATCGGCGAGCCACTTCTGACTCTGCGAGCCCCTGCCAAGGACCCTGGTGCAGCTCACCGAGACGGGCATCGGTCTCCAGATCCACGGAGAGTGCGGTAGCGAGGGGCGATGCGGTGTCACGTGCCCGGGCAAGTGGGCTCGACACGACCCGCACCGGTGCGGAAGCGGCCGCCAGCCGCGCTGCTACCGCGTCGGCGGCATCGTGCTGGTCGCGCTCGATCGACTCGTCTGCCCATCCCATCACCAGCCCCACCCGGTTCGAGCGAGTGCGCCCGTGGCGCACGACGTGGATCATTAGCGGGTCACGCATGACCCAGATGCTGCCTTACCCCCGGCCTTGTCCGCCTCTACCTTCACCATCTGCGAACCGTGGCGGATCGGACCGGTATCGATCGCCTGAACCGCCGGGGGCACACCCGGGGGAACAAGCAGCGCAGTGGAGTCCGAATGACACCCGCCAGATTCGCGAGCGGTTGTCGGTGTTCCAACCTTGCGAGAGCCGTATTGGTGAAGGGTGGAGCTAAGCGGCGGAAAATCTGACTCGACGCGTTGAACGCGTCCAAACCTTGGTTGAACTCGCCCGTACCCCGGCGGGTCGGTTTTGTCGCTGAGGAACCGGCCCGATCTCGGTGAAGTCCGGCGCGAGTCGCCCGGCTTGCCCACGACTTGTTGATGGCTCACCGACAAGATCTCAAGCCCTCGACGAAGAGCTTCGGGACGACTGTGGAGCAACTGGCCCGCAACCTGCTTGACAGCTGCTGCGACGCCACCCTTACCGCAGCCAAGATCATCGGCAAGACCGCCCACGTCCGCCGGTTTGAGTCCCGGCAGGCCTTCGAGCGGCCCAACGACACCCCGCCCTGACCGGTCCGGTCAGCAACAAAGCGGCGAGCTGAAGCTGGGCCGGCAACCCGCAACTCCACGCTGGATTCAGCGGATCGCGATCACCCGAACCCCCACGGTGTGCCGTTCGCTAGCGTTCTCGGCCCGGTTTCGGGTCGGGTGTGGCGGAGGTGTTCCGGAGCCGGGTGTTGTCGTCTTGGAGTTCCAGGACCATGGCGATCCCGGCGAGGTTGAGTCCCCCGGCGAGGAGTTTGCCGATGCGGATCAGCCGGTGGACGTCGCGGCGGCTGTAGAGCCGGGTGCCGCCTGGGAGAGCGGATGGGGTGGAGGAGTCCCCGGCGTTCGTACAGGCGCAGATTCTGCACTCCGGTACCGGCCAGGTCGGCGGCCACCGAGATGCCGTACACGCCCCGCTCGTCGTCATCGGCGAGGGCCCATCCGATTCAACTTCTATCGTCACACTTGCATCGTATCCCCTCACCATGGTATATAAAAGATGTATCGGTCACTATAGATCGTGACTGAGTGCATCGACCAACGACGAGATGGAGGTGGAGACGATGTTGATGCGCACCGATCCTTTCCGGGACCTGGACCGGCTCACCCAGCAGATGTTCGGGACCACAGCCCGTCCCGCCCTGATGGCGATGGATGCCTGGCGCGCCGAGGACAAGTTCGTCGTCGAGTTCGACCTGCCGGGGATCGACGTGAACTCGATCGACCTGGACATCGAACGCAACATGCTGACCGTTCGCGCGGACCGGCCGCCGCGGGAGGGCACCGAGGAGTTGATCGCCGCCGAGCGACCCCGCGGCCTGTTCAGCCGGCAACTCATGTTGGGTGACACCCTCGACACCGAGAACGTGACCGCTTCCTACCACGCCGGGGTGCTGCGGTTGGAGATCCCCGTCGCGGAGGCGGCCAAGCCGCGCAAGATCACCGTCCCATCGATCGAGCAGGACACCTCTGATACCGCGACAAACGGCCAGAGCGAGGTCACCCCGGCCCCGGAGCAGAACGCGGTCAACGCGTAACCAGCCCACCGGACCGGGCGAAGACGGGGCAGCCGACCGACACAGCGCTACGCCGCCGCCAGGGCCACCCGCCCACCAGCATGCAGCGAAAAAGACGCTGCCGCAGGTGAGATGAGGCGGCTCGGCTGCCAGGTCGGCTGCCTGTCAACGACGACGGACGTGCTGCCGCGCCCACGATCCGACCAGCATCGGATCACAAGGAACCGGCAGCCGTCCGCCGTCAGCCAAGCGTTGGTTTCAAAATGGTGAACAGATAAGGAGGTAGAGGATCATGGCCAATCTGCTCCGCCGGGTCGGGGTTGATGTACCCGAGCCGGTCCGGCGGTTCTTCGAGGGCGATCTGGACTCATGGCTCCGCGTCGAGGAATACCAGGAAGGCGACACCTTGGTGGTCAAGGCCGAGGTCCCCGGCATCGACCCCGAACAGGATGTCGAGATCACCCTGACCGGCAACCAGTTGCACCTGGGCGTTCGGCGGGAAGAGAAGTCCGAACACAAAAGCAAGCACGGATACCACTCAGAGTTCCACTACGGAACCTTCTCCCGCACCGTGACACTTCCCCCAGGCGTCAACCAGCAGGACCTGCGGGCCACCTACAACGACGGGGTGCTCGAGGTCCGCATACCCATCCCCGAAGAACCCGACTCAGCCACCCGCAAGATACCCATCACCCGCGGCTGAGCAACACCATCCGCAGCATTGCAAAGCTGGGCGGAACCTCGGGCTCTCGCCGAGGTTCCGCCCTTCACGCCAACCGATCGAACTTACGCATTAGCCAGACGAACGGCCCCGGCACATCGCTGACCCGAGGACCAGTCAGGGCGTCGTCGATCGCCTCAGCCAACCTCGTGACGCCAAATTGGCCCTACTAGGGGGTTAGGAATCAGTCCGGCTATCAAGATCAACTTCTGAGCTAGCGAAGATCAACATCTCCCTCATCGCCGAGCCAATCCGGTCCTCAGCGGCTGGCAGTTAGGCTGGCAGCGAGACTTTCGATTACCGACTCGAACCTAGCCAAACCTGCTCTGACTAGGCCTTTTACTGTGGAGCTTAGGGGATTCGAACCCCTGACCTCTTCCATGCCATGGAAGCGCGCTACCAACTGCGCCAAAGCCCCTTGCGAGCCTCCCGCGGCTGTGATCAGAGCTGATCATCGGCCGGAGAGACCACGAGATACTAGCGCGAGCCCGATGGACTCACGAAATCGGTTCGAGCTCGCCGACGGTCGCGACGGCGTTGTAGGCCTCGATCCGCCAGTAGGCGCCGGAGCGGTGCCGGTCGATGCTCACCCAGGCGCAGTTGGACAGTCCGCCCATCAGTCGCCAGTGGTCGAACGGCAGTCCCACCAGCCGGCAGGTGCCCACCCGGCCGGCGAGCCCGTGGGTGGCGACCACGATGGTCGAGCCGTCCTGCGGCCGACCCGGCGAACTCCTCCAGCGCCTCGGCCATCCGCTCGGCCACCTCCGACGGGCTCTCCCCCGTCGGCGAACGGCGGACGTCCTCCCCCGCGCGCAGCCGGCGCGGACAGCTCGGGATCGGCCTCGTGCACCTCGCGGCCGGTCAGTCCCTCCCAGGAGCCGACGTTGATCTCCCGCAGCCGCTTGTCGGTGACGATCTCCAGACCGGTGAGGTCGGCCAGCGTGGACGCGGTCTGGTACGCCCGCGACAGGTCGCTGGAGTACAGCGCCGAAGGCTCGAAGGCGGCGAGCATCGGCGCGGCGTTGCGGGCCTGCGCCATCCCCAGCGGATCGAGCTCGATGTCGGCTTGACCCTGGAATCGGTTGGACCGGTTCCACTCGGTCCGCCCGTGCCGCCAGATGATGATCCGCGCGGCGGTCATCGACGCGCGTCCACGTTGCAGCGAGATCTCCGGGCAATCGCGCCAGAGCCGCTCGAGCGAATAGAACTGCCGCTCGTCGCTGTGCTGGATGTGCACGACCAGGTCCAGGTAGTCCAGCAGGACCCAGCGCTGCTCGCGATCCCCCTCGCGGCGTAGCGGCTTGGCGTCGAGCCCCCGCAGGGCCTCCTCGATCCCGTCGACGACCGCCCCCACCTGGCGCTCGTTGGCCGCGGTCACCAGCAGGAACACATCGGTGATCGCCAGTTGTTCGGACACGTCGTACGCGATGAGATCGGTCCCCAGCTTGTCGACGGCGGCATCTGCGGCGGCACGCGTCAGTTCGAGGGCACGTTCGGTTGCGGTCAAGTTCTTCGCTGCTTCTTCTCGTTGTTGATCATGATATTTCGGACGGAACGCTCCCCAACGTTAGTCGTTTCCGCCGCGCATGTCGGACCGGCTGCTCCTGGTTGACCCCCTCAGCCGGGGTCAGAACGCGGTATCCGGGCCTGAAGAATTCCGCTCCGGCCGGTACGCCGCGAGGAAGACCCGGACCGCCTCGTCGGCCGTCTCGGCCAGCTCGCCGGACCCGCGGCCTGGCGCCACGCCGCGGAACATCGCCGTGTCCAACGGCTCCCCGACCAGCAGGAAGGCGAAGTGCGTAGCCGCCCGAGACGGCTCGCTGACCGCCAGCTCACCCCGCTCGGCCAGCCGGGCGAACGCCTCAGCCAGCGCGGTGATCGTCAGCCGCGGCGCCCCGTCGTGATAGGTCAACGCGACGTCGGGGAACCGGCCGGCCTCGCGGATCACCAGTTGCCGGCGTCGCAACACCTCCGGCTGCACCACGGCGGTGAGATAGCTCCGAGCCAGGTCGCGCAACGCCGCCTCGACATCGTCCGCCTCGCCCACGGCGGCGATCCGCGCCCGCAGCGGACCGCTGACCTCCTGCACGCTGCTCAGCGCGATCGCCCGAAACAGCGACTCCTTGTCGCCGAAGTGCTTGTAGACCGTCTGCTTGGACACGCCCGGCAGCCGCGGCGACCTCGTCCATCGACGTCCCCGCGTACTCCCGGGTGAGGAAGAGCTCGGTGGCCGCCTCGAGGATCGCCTCCCGCTTGCGTCGGCTGCGGTCGGTGAGTTCGGGGGCCACGGACAACGAGTGTACGAATCACCCGATGAGTTTGCCAGTACTGGACGGTCTAGTTCTGTAACAGCTACTCTCGAACCTCGGAAGGACACACGTCATGTCTCAGATCGTGCAGGCAGCCCCGACCTCGGTGCGCAGCCCACTGCTCTACGCCGGCGTCGCCGCCGGCCCGCTGTACGTCGGCATCGGCACCCTGGAAGCCGTCCTCCGCGACGGCTTCGACATCCGGGTTCACTCGCTGAGCCTGCTGGCCAACGGGCCCGCCGGCTGGGTGCACTCGGCGATGATGATCATCACCGGTCTGCTCACGGTGCTCGGCGCCGTCGGGCTCCGCCGCGGCAGTGCGTCACCGAAACCGTCAGGCGTCACCATCGCCGGCATCGCCGTCTTCGGCCTCGGGGTCGCGGCCGCCGGCTTCTTGCGCGCCGACCCGCAGGACAACTTCCCGCTCGGCACCCCGGCCGGGCCACCGGAGTTGATCACCTGGCACGGCATCGGGCACCTGGTTGCCGGTGGCATCGGGTTCCTCGGCCTGATCATCGCCTGCCTCGCGTACGCGCGTCGCTCGCAGCGGTCCGGACGGCGCGGCTGGGCCGTCTTCTCCTTGATCACCGGCGTCTACTATCTGATCAGCTTCGCCGGGATCGCGTCCGGAGCCGGCAACGCGATGATCAACATCGCCTTCACGGTGGCGGTGGCCCTGGGCTGGACCTGGCTCACCTTGCTGTGCCTGGCCGCGCTGAAGAAGGGATAACGGGCATGAGATTCCGCGCCGAGTTGAAGTCCAACGGCAAGACCGCCGCGGGCTTCGAGGTGCCCGACCAGATCGTCGATGATCTTGGTGGCGGCGGCCGGCCGAAGGTCAAGGTGACGATCGGCGGCTACGAGTTCCGCACCTCGATCGCCCGGATGGGTGATCGCTACCTGCTCGGGGTCAGCAACGAGCGGCGGGCCGAAGCGGGCATCGCCGCCGGTGACACGCTGGACGTCGAGGTCGAACTGGACACGGCCGAGCGCCGGGTCGAGATCCCCGTCGATCTCGCCGAGGCGTTGGCCGCGGCACCGGAAGCCAAGGCGTTCTTCGAGTCGCTGTCCTACTCCAAGCAGCAGTGGCACACCCTGCAGGTGACCTCGGCCAAGAAGCCGGAGACCCGGGCCAACCGGGTGGCGACGTCGGTGGCGATGCTCGCCGCGGGCCGCGCGCGCTGAGCCTCACGCGCTCAGGGCAGGTACAGGCCCCGTTTGGCGATGTACTGCACGATGCCGTCCGGCACCAGGTACCAGATCGGCTCGTGCTGGGAGACCCGCAACCGGCAGGCCGTCGAGGAGATCGCCAGCGCCGGGATCTCGAGCAGGGTGATCCGGTGCTGCGGCAGCTGGGCGATCGACGGTGAGTCGAGGTCGACGCCCGGCCGGGTCACGCCGACGAAGTGGGCCAGATCGAACAGTTGCTCGGCCTTGCGCCAGGTGAGGATCTGCGCGAGCGCGTCGGCCCCGGTGATGAAGTAGAGGTCGACGTCGTCGCCGCGCTCGCGGTGCAGATCACGCAGCGTGTCCACGGTGTAGGTCATCCCCGGCCGCTCGATGTCGACCCGGCTGACGCTGAACCGGGGATTCGACGCGGTGGCGATCACCGTCATCAGGTACCGGTCCTCGGCCGCGGACACCCGCCGATCCGCCTTCTGCCACGGCTGGCCGGTGGGCACGAAGACGACCTCGTCGAGGTCGAAGCGGCCGGCGACCTCGCTGGCGGCAACCAGGTGTCCGTGATGGATGGGGTCGAAGGTGCCGCCCATCACGCCCAGGCGGTGACGCCGGTCCGGGTCGGCGGCCCGATCGCGAGCAAGTCCGGTCGCGTTCGGCGAGGCGCTCACGAAGTGTCGATCACTCAGCTGTGCGGGCGGCCCTTGCCGATGGACAGGGTGATGAGCAGCAGGGCCAGCAGCAGACCGAACGCGATGAGCCCGAAACCCCAGGCCGGGATCGGCAACTCATGTTCCACAGCGGTCTCCAGCACGATGCCGACAATTCCCATGGCGGCAGCCTAGCGGCTGGCCGCCCGGCGCGTCGAGACACCGCGGGTCCCGGAGCGAGCCGGTACGAGATCCAGCTCGCGCGTCGAGCCCTCAGCCTGTCGAGGCATGTCCTGAGCCCGTCGAAGGGCAAGATCGCGTCTTCGACAGCTCGGACACGAGTGATCAGTGCCGGATCTGACCCGAGCCGGTCACCACGTACTTGGTCGAGGTCATCTCGGGCAGACCCATCGGCCCGCGGGCGTGCAGCTTCTGGGTGGAGATCCCGATCTCGGCACCGAAGCCGAATTCGCCGCCGTCGACGAACCGGCTGGACGCGTTCACCAGCACCGCAGCCGCATCGACCTCCGCGGTGAACCGGGACGCCGAGGTCTGCGACTCGGTGATGATCGTCTCGCTGTGCCCGGTGCTGTAGCGGCGGATGTGATGCAGCGCGGCGTCGAGGGAGTCGACGACCGAGGCCGCGATGTCCAGCGACAGGTACTCCTCGGCGAAGTCGGTCTCGTCCGCCGGCACCACGGCTCCGTAGGCCGCGATCCTGGAGTCGCCGTGCACCGTCACGCCATGAGCCTCGAGGGCCTGCAAAGCCTTCGGAACAAAGGAATCCGCGATGTCGGCGTGCACCAGCAGCGTCTCCACCGCGTTGCAGACCGAGGGCCGCTGGGTCTTGGCGTTGATCAAGATCTCCAGCGCCTGCTGCTGATCGGCGCTCGCGTCGACGAAGAGGTGACAGTTGCCGACGCCGGTCTCGATCACCGGCACCTGGCTGTTGCGGACGACGGCGTCGATCAGTCCGGCGCCGCCCCGCGGGATCAGCACGTCGACCAGGCCGCGGGCGGCCATCAGGTCCGCGGTGACCTCTCGCGGTCCGGGCACCAGCTGGATGGCGTCGGCCGGCAGCCCGGCTTCGACCAGCCCGGCCTGCAGGGCCTCGACCACCGCGGCATTGGAGTCCGCGGCCGACGACGAGCCGCGCAGCAGCGCGGCGTTTCCCGACTTCAGGCAGATGCCGCCGGCATCGGCGGTCACGTTCGGGCGGGCCTCGTAGATGATGCCCACCACGCCGAACGGCACCCTGACCTGCCGGACCTGGACGCCGTTGGCATTGGTCCAGCCGCGGACGACGTCTCCGACCGGATCGGGCAGCGCGGCAAGATCACGAAGGCCGTCCGCCATGCCGGCCACCCGGTCCGGGGTCAGCCGCAGCCGATCGATCAGGGCCGCGCTCGTACCGCTGTCCTCGGCGCGGGCGATGTCGGCGGCGTTGGCCTCCAGGACCGCGGTCTCCGCCTTGGCCAGCGCATCAGCCATGGCCAGCAGCGCGGCGTCCTTCGTCGCCCGGGTCGCCCGGCCGAGAGTCAGCGCGGCCGCGCGCGCCCGAACCGCTTGTTCGTGCACCGTCACCCGGCCAATCTATCTGTCCGGTCCTCCCGCCTATTCAGCTGCCTGGCCGGAATGGCAGGATGACGAACAACTTCATATGGCACGCGTCAGGGATCTTGTGTACTTGGGGGACAGGAGACACTGATTGAACAAATTGGTGTTGCCGGAGCATCTGTCGGTGCTCATGTCAGGACGGCAATACATCGACGTCGTCGGGATGGCCAGGCCCTGGCCGATTCCTACCGGGTGGTGGGAGCACGCGCGACAGCGCGTCCGTGAGCTCGTCGCCGACCCGCGGGTCGGGGCGAGCCAGAACTGGACCGGCTGGCCGGTCGGCACTCGCGATGTCGCGCCGTTCCTGCAGAATCTCGCGATGTCACTGGGCGGCTATGTCGCGATCTTCTCCGGTGAGTTCGCCCAGTTCCCCGAACAGCTGGTCGACGAATTCCTCGCGTCCGGCCAGCGGCGCGAGCCGATGGTCGCCCGCAACTGGTATCTGACCGACTGCGAGTGGCCGCTGTTCTTGATCAAGTACGCGGCCCCCGACCCGGTCTCCCGTCGCGCCGCGCTGGAGCTCTCGTACGACTGCGTGACCTTCCTGAGCGAGGTCGGCCCGCTGCAGACCCGGGCCCTGGCGCTGCTCGGCATCTACGAGCGGGTGCTGCACAGCGGGAACCTCCTCGAGTATCACCTCACCGCACCGTTCCCCGAGGTCGCCCGGCTGTGGCGCCAGTCGCTGCTGAGCGAGACCGAGCTCGCGTTGCTGCCGGAGATCGGCGGCTGGGGCGCGGCGCTGAAGTGGTCGTACGCCGGCCTCGGGGCCGCCCACGATCATCTCTCGGAGTCGACGGGTCGGGTCGAGACGCTTCCCGAGGTCGTGGCGTCGATGGCGCTGTGCGACAACCTCGAGAGCCTGCCGGCCACCCTCGCCGTGGCCGTGGGACCGGAGGACTTCGCCGAGATCTCGGCCGCTCACGACGCCCACCGACCGGTTTTCGATCCCGACCGACTGGCTGCAGCAGAATCGGGGCTGGCTGGCTCAGGGCATGCTGGCCGGCGAGATCGACGCCTGCCGCGCCTGGCTGGCCATGGCGGCGCAGGTGTCCCGGGTGGTGGCCGGACTGCCCGGGCCGCCGAGGCCGTCCTCGGCCCCCGACACGGTCGGCTTCGTCACCGACGTCGAGGAGCTGTTCGCGGAGAAACGCGGTGTGAACCCGCTGATCAAGGCCCTGGCCGAACTGGCCGGCCAGCGCCGCCGCGATGTCACGACCGAGCATCGTCGGTCGGATCGCTCGCCCGATGGCCTCGGAGGAGGAGATCGACGACGAGGATGAGGACGACCGATCCGGAGGTGCCGCGAGGTCGAGATCGGCGACCCGCAGGCCGAGCTCGCCGCTCTCGTCGGGCTGGCCCCCGTCAAGCAGCAGGTCCGGCGCCTGGTGGCCGAGGCGACCGCCGACCAGCTCCGGCGCAACGCCGGAATGCCCGATCGTCACCGTTCCCGCCACATCGTCTTCACCGGGAATCCCGGGACGGCCAAGACCACGGTGGCCCGGCTGCTGGCCAGGATCTACGCCCAGCTGGGCACGCTGTCGCGCGGTCACCTCGTCGAGGCCAGCCGGGTCGATCTGGTCGGCCAGTACATCGGACAGACCGCGCCCAAGGTCCGCAGGATCTTCAACCGGGCCGTCGGCGGCGTGCTCTTCATCGACGAGGCGCACTCGCTGATTCCGCGCGACTCCCATCGCGACTTCGGGGTGGAGGCCGTTTCCACCCTGCTCAAGCTGATGGAGGACCGGCGGGACGAGGTGGTGGTCATCGTCGCCGGCTATCCGAACGAGATGGAGGCCTTCATGGCCTCGAATCCCGGCCTGGCGTCGCGTTTCCCGAAGACCTTGACGTTCGACAACTACGACGACGACGAGCTCTTCGAGATCTTCGCGCTGATCGCTGCGCAGCACGGGTTCGAACTGGCTGCCGGGGTCGAGGAGCAGGTCCGCGGGCTCATCCCCGATCCGCATCCGCCGGGCTTCGGCAACGGCCGCTTCATGCGGAACCTGTTCGAGGAGGCCACCTCGATTCAGGCCGAGCGGCTGATCGACCTGCCCGCTGCTCACCCCGGAGATCATCCGGACCCTGCTCCCCGAGGACCTGCCCGCCGAAGCTCCGGCGGATCCGCGCCGGCTCCAGGGCATGTATCTCTGAGCCGCATCGAGCGTCGGTCAGATCAGGGTCGGGGGCAGCGCGCCTTCGTTCTCCAGCAGCCACCGTTTGGTCTCGAGGTGGCGACCCGGCTCACCGCCGGAATACCCTCCGAGCCCGTCGCTGGCCACCACCCGATGGCAGGGAATGACGATCGGCACCGGGTTGGCGCCCATGATCGAGCCGATCGCCCGCGCCGGGATGCCGGTTCCGCTGCGCTCGGCCAGCTCCGCGTAGGTGACGGTCTCGCCGTAGCCGACGGTCATCAGGGTCCGGAGCACCCGCTCGGTCGTCGGCTCCATCGGCGGCAGATCCAGTGGCAGGTCGAAGTCCCGCCGCTGGCCCGCGAAGTACTCCCGCAACTGGCCGAGCGCCTGCTGGACGGTCTCGTCCGGATCGATCGAAGCGCCCTTCGGGTCGAGCCGCCAGCCGATGCCGCGGACCCCCGCCGGGCCGGCCAGGATGCCGATGACCCCCACCTGGGAGTCGAACTGATCGAAGAAGAGCTGCTGCACGGGTCCATCGTCACCCATGGCCCTGACACTTTCGCCAGGCCTGACGCTCTCGCCGGATCACGACGCGATGGTGGGCTCGATGACGAGACCGGGATCGCGTACGGCGATCTCGCCGCTCAGGATCTGCTCGGCGTAGTGGCAGGCGACCTTGCGCCCGGCAGCCGCGGTCTCGATCTCCCGCAGCTGGGGCTCCTCGGTGTCGCATCGGGTCGGCTGCCGGAAGGGGCAGCGGGTGTGGAAGCGGCAGCCCGCTCGGCGGATTGGCCGGGCTCGGCAGATCGCCCCGGAGCAGGATCCGCTCGCGGCGGTCCTCCACGTCCGGATCCGGGATCGGGATCGCCGACATCAAGGCGATCGTGTACGGGTGCAGCGGTTGCTCGTAGAGGTCGTCACTCGGCGCGTGCTCCACCATCCGGCCGAGGTACATCACGCCGATCGTGTCGCTGATGTGCCGCACCACGGCAAGATCATGGGCGATCACGATGTAGGTCAGCCCGTACATGTCCTGCAGATGCTCGAGCAGGTTGATCACCTGCGCCTGAACGGAGACGTCGAGCGCGCTGACCGGCTCGTCGGCGATGACCATGTCCGGATTCAAGATCATCGCGCGGGCGATGCCGATCCGCTGCCGCTGACCGCCGGAGAACTCGTGCGGGTACTTGGCCAGCGCCGCGCGGGGCAGGCCGACCACCTCCAACATCGAGGCCGCCTTCGCCAGGTGGCTCTTGGCCGAGTCCTTCCCGAACTCCTGGCGGTCGGTCTCCGACAGCCCGTGCACGGTCAGCGGCCGGGTCAGCGAACTCTCGACCGACTGCCGCGGGTCCAGGCTGGCCAGCGGATCCTGGAACACCATCTGCATCCGCCGCCGGATCAGCCGCATCTGCTCCGGCTTGAGCGATCCGATGTCCTGACCGTCGAAGTCGACCGTGCCTCCGGTCGGCTCCTCCAGCCGCAGGATCGCCCGGCCGAGCGTCGACTTGCCACAGCCGGACTCCCCCACCAGCCCGAAGGTCTGACCGCGCACCACATCGAGATCCACGCCGTCGACCGCGCGAACGTGCCCGACGGTCCGGTCGAACACCAGTCCACGCTTGATCGGGAAATGCACCTTCAGCCCGCGCACGGTGAGCAGCACCTCACTCATCGGCAATTCCCCCTCGTCCGACTTGTCAGACTCTGGGCCGGCCAGAGTGCGCTGAGGATCTGACGACTCCGGGGCGGGGTGGACGCAGCGCACGAAGTGGTTGTCGCGGCCCATCGGCAGCAGTTCCAGGTCGTCGACCACGCAGTCGTCGTCGGCGAATCGGCAGCGCGGCGCGAACGCGCAGGCCATGGACCAGGCGATGGTGTCCCGCGGAGTGCCCGGGATCGGCTGCAGCGGCTCACCGCGCGGGGCATCGAGTCGCGGGATCGAGTTCAGCAGTCCGTGGGTGTAGCGGTGCCGCGGATGATGGAACAACTCCCGCCGGCCGGCCGACTCGACGACCCGGCCCGCGTACATCACATTGACGAAGTCGCACAGCCCGGCGACCACACCCAGATCGTGAGTGATCATCACCATCGCCGTACCAAGATCATTGACGAGTTCCTTCAACAACTCGAGGACCTGCGCCTGAATGGTGACGTCCAGCGCCGTGGTCGGCTCGTCGCAGATCAGCAACGCCGGCTTGCAGGCCAGCGCGATCGCGATCAGGGCGCGCTGCCGCATCCCGCCGGAGAGCTGATGCGGATACTCGCGCAGTCGCCGCCGCGGATCCGGGATGCCGCAGCGGCGCAGCAGGTCCTCCGCCTCGTCCTTGGCCTCGTTGCGACTGATGTCCTGATGACGGAGCAACACCTCGGTCACCTGGACGCCGACCGGGATCACCGGGTTCAGCGAGCTCATCGGATCCTGGAAGACCATGGCGAGTTCGCGACCGCGCAGGTCGGACAGCTCCCCCTGACTCAGCGTCAACAGGTTGCGCCCGCGGTAGAGAGCCTCGCCGCTGACCTGAACGCCCCGGGTGGGCAGCAGGCCCATGACGGCCATCGAGGTGACCGACTTGCCGCTACCCGACTCCCCGACGATGCCGACGACCTCACCCGGCTTGACGGAGAAGGACACACCGTCGACGGCCCTGGTCGGCTGGCCGTTCCGGCGCTGGAAGACCACGCTCAGGTTCTTGACCTCCAGCAGCACCTGGCTCCGGTCGACGGGCTCGCGGGTCGCCCGCTTGCTGATCTTGCTGGTGACGGCGCTCGACGAACTCATGATCATCTCCTCGACTTCGGGTCGAGCGCCTCGCGCAGAGACTCACCCAGCAACGTGAAACCCAGTGCGGTGATGGCGATGCAGATACCGGGCAGGAACATCAGGTGCGGGTCGGTCTGGATCCGGTCCTGGGCTTTCACCAGCATCCGGCCCCATTCGGCGGTTGCCGGGTCCGGCACGCCCAGGCCGAGGTAGGACAGCGCGGCCACCTCGATGATCGCCGTGGCCAGCGCCAGGGTCGCCTGGACGATCACCGGGCTCGAGCGAGTTGGGCAGGATGTGTCCCATCACGATGGTCCGTCGGCGCAGTCCGAGCGAGAACGACGCGAGGACGTAGTCCTGATTGCGCTGGCCGAGCATCGAACCACGCAGCAGCCGGGCGAAGATCGGCACCTGGGCCGCGGCGACGGCGATCATGATCGAGATCGGCCGCTGCCCGATCACCGCGGCCACGCTGACCGCCAGCAGCAGCGAGGGGATCGACAGCAGGATGTCGACGAAGCGCATCACGAGCGTGTCCACCTTGCCCCCGATGCCGCCGGCGATGATGCCGAGGACCGCACCTCCGATCAGGCCGAGGCAGGTCGAGACGACTCCGATGATCAAGGACTGCCGGGCGCCGTAGATCAGTTGGGTGAACAGGTCGGAGCCGAAGGGGTCGAGGCCGAGCAGGTGTCCGGGTGATGGCCCGGGCACGCTGCTGGGCGTCACCTGGTCGATCCACTCGCTCGTGGCCGGCTCGTACGGGGCGATCAACGGGGCGAAGACCGCCACCAGGATGAACGCGGCCACGATCATCGCGCCGATGATCGCCGACGGGTTACGCCGCAGGCGCTGGAAGGCCCCCTGCCACAGGCTGGTGCCCCGCTCGTCGCGAGCGGATCGGTCATCAGGGCCGAGAGACGACGCCGGCCTTAAAGACTCGAGCGAGTCATCGAAGTCACGCCGCCCTCAGTCTGGGATCGATGACGCCGTAGAGCAGGTCCACGATCAGGTTGACCACGGCGTAGATGACGGCGATGAACAGGATGAAGCCTTGCAGCACGACGAAGTCGAGGCTGCTGATCGCGTCGAACAGATAGGACCCGATGCCGTTGAAGGCGAACACCGATTCGGTGAGCACGGCTCCGGCGAGCAGCGCTCCGGTCATCAGGCCGATCGTGGTGGTCACCGGCAACATGGCATTGCGCAGCACGTGTCGGCGGGTGATCATGGACTGCGAGAGCCCCTTGGCCTGCGCGGTGCGGACGTAGTCCTCGTTCAGCACGTCGATCACCGAGGCCCGGGTCATCCGGACGATGATCGCGAGCGGGATACAGCCGAGGGCGATGGCCGGCAGGATGAGATGGAGAATCGCATCCCAGGCCGCGTCCCACTCCCGGGTGAGCAGGCCGTCCAGCACATAGAAGTTGGTGATGTGGGTCGCGTCGATCTTCGGATCCTGCCGGCCCGACGACGGTAGGACGGCCAGCACGTGCAGCGGACCGGGCAGGCCGACCGCGAAGACGATCTTGAGCAGATAGGCCAGCACGAACACCGGCACCACGACGCCGAGTAGCGAGGTGGCGACGAACGTCCGATCCACCCAGCCGCCGGCCCGCTTGGCCGCCAGGTAGCCGATCGGGATACCCAGCACGATGGCGAAGAGCAATGCCGAGATGGCGAGTTCCACCGTGGCGGGAAAGCGCTCCTGGAATGTCTCCAGGACCGGGAGCCCGGTCCGCGGTGACGAACCGAAATCACCACGGATCAACCTGCTGGTATAGGTCAGGTACTGCTGCACCAGCGGTTTGTCGAATCCGTACGTCGCATTGACCTCGGCGATCGACTCCGGCGTGGCCTTCTCACCCAGGAGCGCGCGCGCCGGATCTCCCGGCAGCGCGCGCACCCAGATGAACAACAGCACACTGAGGCCCACCAGCACCGGCACCAGCAACAGCAGGCGCCGGATGATGAACCTCAGCATCTCAGCCGGTCACGGTGACGTTGTTCCACACCTCATCTTGCACCGGGCTCGCGACGTAGCCCTGGACACCCTTGGCGAAGGCCAGCGACGGCGCCGGGTGGGCGAGCGGGACCCCGGGAGCGTAGTCGGCGATCTCGGCGTTGATCTCCTTGTACACGGGGATCTGCTCCTCACGCGTCGGCAGCTCACGGGCGTCGGCCAGATCCTTGAACAGCTTCGGGTTGTCGAAGCCCCACTCCGAGGATTTGCGGCCGAAGAAGACGCCCAGGAAGTTGTCCGGGTCGTTGTAGTCGCCGGTCCAGCCGAGCAGGTGGATGTCGTGCTTGTCGACGCCCTTGGGACCTTGAATCATGTCGAGGTAGTCCGGGCTCCACTTGGCCGCCACCGGAGTGATCTTGATCCCGGCCTTCTCCAATTGGGTCTTGATCACCTGGTAGGTGTCCTCCGGCGCCGGCATGTACGGCCGCGAAACGCCGGTCGGGTAGGCGAACTTGAGCGTCAGGTTCTCCTGCCCGGCCTCCTTGAGCAGGTCCTTGGCCTTCTGCAGGTCGTACGGATACTCGGTCACGTCGTCGTTGTAGCCCTCGACCAAGTTCGGCAGGAACTCCTTGGCCGGGACCGATCCTTCCGGCAGCGAGGACTTCACCACGCCGGCCCGGTCGATCGCGTAGGTGATGGCCTGCCGCACCTTCGGGTCGGCGAGCGCCTTGTTCTTCTGATTCATCCCGAGGTACAAGATGTTGAACGCCGGGCGGTTGACGATCTGGAAGCCGGCGTCCTTCAGCGGCTGCACGTCAGCCGGACCGACCAGGTCGTACCCGTCGATGTTGCCGGCCTGCAGTTCCTGGGTCCGAGCCTTCGGGTCGGAGATCGTCTTGATGATCACCGTGGTGACCTTGGCCTTGTCACCCCAGTAGTTGTCGTTGCGCTTCAGGGTGAGCTGCTGGCCGCGGTCCCACTTGTCGAAGATGAACGGTCCGGTGCCGGTCGGGTGCGCCGTCGCGTACTCGGAGAAGCGCGGGTCCGTCTCGGTGCCCTCGGTCTTGTCGGCGTTGTACTTCTTCAGCGCGTCCGGGCTCTGCATCGAGAACGACGGCAGGGTCATCGCCTGGACGAACGCCGCGAACGGCTTCTTCAGCTTGATCACGGCCTGGTTGGCGCTGGGCGCCGAGCAACTGTCGTAGATGCCGCCGGTCTTGCCGGTCTTGAAGCCCTTGAACAGGCTCGTGTAGTAGTAGCTGATGTTCTCGCTCTGGTTGACGCCGGTCCAGTTGTACCAGCGGTCGAAGTTGTAGCAGACCGCGGCGCCGTTGAAGTCGGTCCCGTCGTGGAACTTGACCCCGTCACGCAGCGTGAACGTGTAGCTGAGGCCGTCCTTGGACGTCTCCCACTTGGTGGCCAGCAGCGGCTCGGTGTCGGTGGTGCCGGGCTTGGTGCTGACCAGCCCCTCGAACATCTGCCGGGCCGGCCGGAACGTCTCGCCGTCACTGGCCATCGCCGGATCGAGCATCACCGGGTCGGACGACGCAGCGAAGACGAAGGTGGCGTTCGCGCGCGCGCTGGTCGTGCCCTCCGGGTTGCGCTCACTCTTGGCGCAGGACGCCAGCGACACGGCGAGGGCGGCCGAGGCGAGCACCGCCAGCGACTTCTTGAACGAATTGTGGAATTTCAACGCGTACACCTCAAATCTTGCGGGCAACGCGCGGCGCTGGTCGAGCATCTGCTGGGTCGCGTCGCGCGTTAGCGATCGGACGGTCGAAACCTGACACTATCCCAAGAGCATGCTGAAAGCGCCGACTGTTGTGATAGCGCAATCTGCGCGCCGCAAACCGCTATCCGGTGAGGTCGGCGCTCTCGATGACCACCAGGGCATCCCGATGCACCACGGTCCGGTCGTAGCCGGCCCCGAGTTCGGCCGACAACTCATGGGTGCTGCGACCGAGCAGGGCCGGCAACTCCTCGGCGTCGTAGTTGACCAGTCCACGGGCCACGACCAGCCCGTCCGGACCGGCCAGATTGACCGGTTCACCGGCGGCGAACTGCCCGATCACCGCGGTGATGCCGGCGGGCAGCAAGGACGCGTTGCGCTCGGTGACCGCGCGGACCGCACCGGCGTCGAGCACCAGCGTGCCCCGCGCATCGCTGACGTGCCGAAGCCAGAGCAGCCGGGTCGGTCGCCGCCGCCCGGTGGGGTGGAAGAGCGTGCCGACCGGTTCGCCGGAGAGCGCAGCCCGCGCATGATCAGCAGCGGTGAGCACCACCGGGATCCCTGCTGAGGTGGCGATCCGAGCGGCATCGATCTTGGTGATCATGCCGCCGGTGCCGATCGCGCTGCCGCGTACGGCGAAGTCGACCTGAGCAAGATCATCTTCGCCGTGCACGTCGGTGATCTTGACCGCGGTCGGCCGGGACGGCTTCTCGGAGTAGAGGGCGTCGACGTCGCTGAGCAAGATCAACGCGTCGGCGTGCACGAGGTGCGCGACCAGCGCGGCCAGCCGGTCGTTGTCGCCGAAGCGGATCTCCTGGGTGGCCACGGTGTCGTTCTCGTTGACGATCGGCACCACGCCGAGTTCCAGCAGCCGGCCGAAGGTGCGATAGGCGTTGCGGTAGTGCCCCTGCCGGGTGACGTCGTCGACGGTCAGCAGGATCTGGCCGACGCCGAGGCCGTGCCCGGCGAAGAGTTGGGTGTAGTAGCCCATCAGCAGGCCCTGACCCACCGACGCGGCGGCCTGCTGGGTGGCCAGGTCGCGCGGTCGGGTGCGCAGCCCGAGCGGGGCCAGTCCGGCCGCGATCGCACCCGAGGAGACGAGCACGATCTCCCGGTCGGCCAGCCGTGCGGTGGCCAGGGCGTCGACCAGCCGGCCGATCCGCTCCGGGTCGATGCCGCCCTCGGTGGTGGTCAGCGAGGACGAGCCGACCTTGACCACCACGCGGCGAGCGTGCGCGATCTGGTCACGCATTCGGCAGCCCGGAGCCGGTCGGAGGGATCTCCTCTTCGACGTCGTCGTGATACTGCCGGTCCTTCTCCCGACGGCGCTGAGCAGCGGGCCGCTCCTCGGCGAACCGCTGGTCCTCGCCGCGCCGGCTGAGAATCTCGGCTCCGATGTCGATCTGCGGGGCGAAGTCGAAGACCACCGCGTCGGCTCCGCCGATGGCGACCCCGTCGCCGGCCCGCGCCCCGAGTTGCAGCAGCCGTTCCTCGATCCCGATCCGGTTGAGCCGATCGGCGAGGTAGCCGACGGCCTCGGCGTTGCCGAAGTCGGTCTGGCGTACCCAGCGCTCCGGCTTCTCCCCGCGCACCCGCCACAGCTCGTCTTCCTGGGTGATGGCGAACTCGGCCTGGTGCCCGACCGGACGCGGCCGGATCACGATCCGGGCCGGCGCCGGAGGCGGCGCGCTGGCCCGGCGGGCGACGACCAGCTCGGCCATCGCGAAGGTCAACGCCTGCAGACCGCGACCGTTCTTCGTCGAGATCTCGAAGACCCTCAGGCCCCGGGCGCGCAGATCACCCGCCACCAGGTCGGCCAGCTCGGCCGCATCCGGGACGTCGATCTTGTTCAGGGCGACCAGCCGCGGCCGATCCTCGAGGCCGCCGTGCGCGATCAGCTCGGCCTCGATCACGTCGAGGTCGGTCATCGGGTCGCGGCCGGGATCGAAGGTCGCGCAGTCGATGACGTGCACCAGCGCGGCGCAGCGTTCGATGTGGCGGAGGAAGTCGAAGCCGAGGCCGCGGCCCTCGCTCGCCCCCTCGATCAGGCCCGGGACGTCGGCCACCGTGTAGGTGACGTCGCCGGCCACCACCACGCCCAGGTTGGGGATCAGGGTGGTGAACGGGTAGTCGGCGATCTTCGGCCGGGCCCGTGAGATGGCCGCGATCAGCGAGGACTTGCCGGCGCTGGGGAAGCCGACCAGGCCGACGTCGGCGACCACCTTGAGCTCGAGGGTGACGGTTCGGGTCTCGCCCTCCTCGCCGAGGAGGGCGAAGCCCGGTGCCTTGCGGCTGGCCGAGGCGAGCGCGGCATTGCCGAGACCGCCGCGACCGCCCTGGGCGACGATGATCTCCGCGCCCTCACCGGTCAGGTCGGCCAGGATCTCGCCGGTGTCGGCATCGGAGACGACCGTGCCGTCCGGCACGGCGAGGACGATGTCCTCCCCGGTCGCGCCGTTGTTGTGGTCACCCTTGCCCGGCTGTCCGTTGCTGGCCCGCCGGTGTGACTGGCGGTGGTAGTCGACCAGCGTGGTGAGGGAGGGGTCGACGCGCAGGATCACCGAACCGCCGCTGCCGCCGTTGCCGCCGTCCGGGCCGCCGAGCGGCTTGAACTTCTCCCGGTGCACCGATGCGCATCCGTTGCCGCCGTTGCCCCCGTAGGTGTGCAGGGTGACGCGATCGACGAAGGAGGGAATAGCCATGACCCGCCGAGCCTACCGGCGCGGGCCGGGGAAGCCCGACAAATATCGGCACGCGATCCGACGACCCGCTTTACCCAGTTTCCTGTCGCTGTACCCAGGAAGTTTCCTGGGTACAGTGCGGTTCCCACGTATACGTGGGAACCGACACCCCGAGGCGCTGGAAACTGACACGAGGGTGACTCCGATGGAGTCACCCTCGTGTCGAAGTGTGGTGCGGCGGTCAGACCGAGGCGGGAGCCTCGGGGGCCGGAGTGATGTTGACGACGCGCCGGCCGCGCTTGGTGCCGAACTCGACGTGGCCGCCGACCAGCGCGAAGAGGGTGTCGTCGCCGCCCCGGCCGACGCCGTCGCCGGGGTGGAAGTGGGTGCCGCGCTGCCGGACGATGATCTCGCCGGCGTTGACCAGCTGGCCGC
This sequence comes from uncultured Actinomycetota bacterium, assembly GCA_963761955.1. Lineage (GTDB taxonomy): Bacteria > Actinomycetota > Actinomycetes > Propionibacteriales > Propionibacteriaceae > Microlunatus. The sequence goes on from CAVXIY010000029.1 coordinate 29,325, forward strand.
CGAAGCGCTTCACGCCGAGCCGTTGGGCGTTGGAGTCGCGACCGTTGCGGGTCGAGGACGCGCCCTTCTTGTGTGCCATGTCGCTACCTCAGCTCTCGATCCCGGTGACCTTGACCTGGGTGTACTTCTGACGGTGCCCCTGGCGCTTGCGGTAGCCGGTCTTGTTCTTGTACTTCAGGATGTGGATCTTCGGGCCCTTGGTCTCGGCCAGCACCTCTGCGGTCACCGAAACCGAGCCGAGTGCGGCCGAGTCAGCGGTCACGGTCTCGCCGTCGACCAGCAGCAACGGGGTCAGGTTCACCGTGGAACCCGCCACGTCGTCGACGCGGTCGATCTCGAGGACGTCGCCCACGGCGACCTTGTGCTGGCGGCCGCCACTACGCACGATCGCGTACACGCCTGACCTACTCTCTTCGATGTCGGTTTGATCGTGTGCCGCGAATGGTCAACGTGCACACCAACAGGTGCCCGCCGAAGCGCGCACCGAGGGTCTAGGTTACGCGGGCCGATCGGGCCGGGTCAAACCGCCGGGCGGCGGGCGTAATGTCAGCCGAAAGTCTCGGAGGGAGAAGCCCGATGGCCAGGATCAACGCCACCATGAGTATCAGCCTCGACGGCGTGATCCAGGCGCCGGGCCGCAGCGACGAGGACACCCGTGACGGGTTCGATCGCGGCGGCTGGGCGGTCCCGTACGGCGACGACGTGATGATGCAGAAGATGGGCGAGGGCATGAGCGGCGCCTCGGCCATGCTCTTCGGTCGCCGCACGTACGCCGACTTCGCCGGCTACTGGCCCCACCAGACCGACAATCCGTTCACCGACCACCTCAACCAGGTGCAGAAGTACGTGGTGTCCAGCACCCTGACCGACCCGCTCCCCTGGCAGAACTCCACCGTGCTGCCCGGCGACCCGGCCGAGACCGTGGCGGAGCTCAAGGCCGGATCGGGTCCGGACCTCGGCATCGTCGGCAGCGCCCGACTGCTCCGCTCCCTGCTGGCGGCCGATCTGGTCGACGGACTCACGCTGCTGATCCATCCGCTCGTCCTCGGGCAGGGCCGGCGACTCTTCGATGACGGGACCGCACTGAATCTGGAGCTGGTGGACAGCCTGACCACCTCCAAGGGCGTGATCATCGCGTCCTATCACCGGAGCTGACGGCTCGACACGCAGAGATTCGCCGCAGCGAGCGGCCAGGCCGTTCGCGCCAATAATGAACGCGTGCTCCCCCGGATCGCTGCCACCGCCTACCTCACGCCGCTGCGCGAAGGTGGCTCGCTGCCCGGGATTGATGGAGGCCGACGACGACGGCACCTACGTGGTCAAGTTCACCGGAGCGGGTCAGGGGCCGAAGGCACTGGTGGCCGAGATCGTGGTCGGGGAGCTCGCCCGGCGGCTCGACATCTTGGTCCCGGAGCTGGCGCTGATCGAGCTCGACGCCGAGATCGGCCGCCGCGAGCCGGATCAGGAGGTGCAGGCGCTGCTGTCGGCGAGCGCCGGGCTGAACCTCGCGATCGACTTCCTGCCGGGATCGGTCGGCTACGACCGCAGCTTCGAGCTGATGGCCGAGGACGCCGCCCGGATCGTCTGGCTGGACGCCTTCGTCGCCAACGTCGACCGCAGCGCGCGGAACACCAACCTGCTGATCTGGCACCGCAACCTGTACGCGATCGACCACGGCGCCTGCCTGCGGTTCCATCACGCCTGGGGATCGCCGGAGCGCCTTCGCCGCGTCGGCGTACAACTACAGCGACCACGTGCTGGCCGGCGTCGGCCGGCCGCGCGCGCGTCCATGATCAGCTCGCGCCGCTGGTCACCGGCCGACCTGCTGGCAGTCGGTGGTCGAGCTGGTCCCGGACGCCTGGTTGCTGCCCGACCCCACGCGGCCCGATCCGAACGCACCCGCCGATGCCGCGGCCGCCCGTACGGCCTATGTCGACTACCTGCTGGCCCGGCTGGCCGCGGCCGATCGGTGGCTGCGGTGAGTCGGTATGCCTTCCAGTACGCGGTGCTGCGGGCCGTGCCCCGGGTCGAGCGCGGCGAGTTCATCAACATCGGCGTGATCCTCTACTGCCAGGAGCTGAACTACCTGCAGGCGGCCGTGGTGGTCGACGACGTGCGGCTGCGCGCGCTGGCCCAGGACGTCGATCTCGATGCGGTCCGTACCTCGGCCGAGGCGGTGGTCATCGCGTGCCGGCACGAGCACGGCTCGGCGCGGGAGAACACCGGTCTCGCCACCCGCTTCGGCATGCTGACCGCACCGCGCAGCACCGTGGTGCAGCCCTCCCCGGTGCATGCCGGGGTCACCGACAACCCCGAACGCACCCTCGCCACCCTGCTGACCAAACTCGTCGCCCCGGCGGGCTGAGCTCCCTCCATCCGGTCTTCCTCGATCGGTCGATCTCTGCCAGAATTCGGCCATGCTGCGCGTGGACAGTCATTACCTGTGGGACTCCTGGATGGCCGATGACGGCGAGCTCTACCACCTGTTCTTCCTGATGGCTCCCCGATCCCTGGGCACGCCGGCGAAGCGGCACGTGAACGCCACCGTCGGCCGGGCCAGCTCGCGCGACCTGATCAGCTGGGACTATCACGGCGAGTGCTTCGGCCCGTCGACGAGCTCGGACAACGGCGATTCGGGCCCAGCGCGATTCGACGACCTGGCGATCTGGACGGGCTCGGTGGTCCGTGACCACGAGCGCTGGCGGATGTTCTACACGGCGGTGTCCAACCGCGGCCATCACATCTACGACCAGCGGGTCGGTTCGGCGGTCTCCGACGACCTGCAGCACTGGGAGCGGGTGGGCGACCAGCCGTCCTTGCTGGTCGACTCCCGCTGGTACAAGACGCTGGCCACCCATCCCTCGCCGACCGAGGGTCCCGACCTGCAGAACAGCAGCGAGACCTGGCGCGATCCGGTGGTCTTCGCCGACCCCGACGGTGACGGCTGGCACATGCTGATCTGCGCCCGGGACGTGCGCGCGGCCAAGAACGACGACGGCGTGATCGCCCACGCCACCAGTCCGAATCTCCTCGACTGGACCCTCGGCCCGCCGCTGTGCGAGCCCGGGGCCGGCTTCGGGCAGCTCGAGGTGCGTGCAGAACAAGTGCATCGACGGCCGCTGGGTGCTGGTCTTCACCTGCCATCCGCAGGAGATGACCGAGGAGCGGAAGGCGGAGTTGGGCCACTACTGCACCTGGTCGCTCCCCTCGCCCGGACCGCTGGGACCGTGGGACATCACCAAGGCCCGAGGCTTCGAGGCCGAACCGGACCTGTTCGCCGCACCTCTGGTCCAGCAACGCGACGGCGGTTGGGCGCTGGTCGGCTTCCGCAACCTCGAACCCAAGGGCATCGACGCGTTCGACATCACCGACCCGATCCCGGTCACCCTCGACGACGAGGGCTACCTCGTCGCCCGCTGAGTTGTCAGACTCGCAGCTTGTCATGGCGCGCGTGACGGTTGGAGCCGGTCATGTTGGCGGCGGCGCACTGCACGTACGCCGGATCCCCGACAGGCTCAGGGCTCAGCAGTTGGCGCCATCACGGCAGGAGGCTGGCCGAGTTCGTTGCGCGAGGTGATGCCGAGCTTGCGGTAGGCCGAGGCGAGGTGGCTCTGCACGGTGCGGATCGACAGCACGAGGTCGTCGGCGATCTCCCGGTCGGACAGGCCGCGTCCGGCGAGCCGGGCCACCTCGGTCTCCCGCTGGGTGAGCGGGCTGGGGGCCAGGGCGGCCGCCGATCCTGGCGGCGGCGGCACCCAGACGATCCTTCGACTGCCGTCCGACCGCGGCGATGCGCCGCCCGAAGGCGCCGTGGCTGTCGGCCGCCCGGGCCAGCTCGGCCAGCTCCCAGGCGTGCCGGTTGAAGCCGGCCGCGAGCTGCGCCTCGGCCGCATCGAGCAGGACCTCCGGGTCCCGTCGCGCCCGGGCCAGCACGTCCGCGGCCCGGACCCGCTGGAGGTCGGTGTCCAGCGGCAGGCCCAGGCTGGGCAGCACCGCGGCGGCCTGCCGCGCGTCGCCGTAGCGGCGCGGCGTCGGTGAGGAAGTTCATCGCCATCGCGGCCGCACCCTTGGCGGCGGCCGTCGCGGGCCGCGTCGATCGCCAGCTCGGTGGCGCGCGAGTGGTGCCCGGCGGCCGCGTCGACGGCCGACTGGGCCCAGGCCGCCAGGCCGGGGATGATCGCGATCGCGTCCGGCGGGTGGTCCCGCATGATCGCGGCCGCCTCCTCGTACTGGCCCAGTTCGGCCAGCACGATCACCAGCTCCGCCGTGGCCTCGGACCGGAACAGCCCGGTGCCCGGACTGCTGCTGCACATAGGCCTCCCGCAGCGGCGCCACCGCACCCTGCCAGGTCGCCGAGGAAATGCCGCCGGAGTCCGACGAGGAAGGGCCAGCCGAGATCGGTCGCCGAATCCAGCTCGCCGTCGGAGCCGCCGGCGGCGTGAATGACGGTCGGCCCCTCCAGCTGCTCGGGCTCGCCGGGCCAGCGGCCGGAGGTACCGACCGGCCGCGGCAGCTGGTACTCCACGCCGTAGAAGACTCCGGTCGCCGCGACCAGCGCGTACGCCAGCCCGGTCCGGGTCGCCGAGACGCGGGTCTCCGACAGGGCGTCGAGCAACTGCTGTCCGGCGGCGATCGCCTCGGCTGCCGCGGTCCGCGAAGGCCAGGGCCCCGGTCAGGCAGGTCAGCGCGCGGATCCGCGCGCTCGGATCGGGATCGTTGTCGAGGATCTGCCGCGCCAGCGCGATCACCTCGACGCAGCCGCCGGTGAACAGCCGGACGACGGCCTCGGCGCCGAGCACGGCGTTGTCCGACCCGGGCAGCTCGGTGCGCAGCCGGTCGACGATCGCCCAGGCGCGCTGCGGATCGCGCTCGCCCCACAACGCCAGGCTGAGGTCCTCGGCGGCGTAGGTCAGCCGGTCGTCGTCGCTGGCGATGAGTCCGGAGGCCGCGTCCAGCACGCCACGGGCCAGATCGGGGCGGCCGAGCTCGGAGTGGGCGGCCGCCACGGTCTTGGCCGCCAGCACGCTGTTCTCGGCCTGCTGCGCCCGCAGCGCGAGTCGCAACGCGGCGGCCGGATCGTTCATCAGCACGGCGTCGGCGGCGGCCAGCAGCAGCTCGACGTTCGGCGCGCCGCCGCCGGCGTCCTCCCAGGTCGCGCGGCGGACGATGTCGACGTGGTCGGCCGGCGCGGCGCGCAGCCGACGGGAGAGCGCGCGACGACGGGTGGCGCTCAGCTGCCGCTCGGCCACGGTATGCAGCAGCGGATGGGAGAAGCGCAGCCGCAGCACCCCGTCCTGCTCGTCGCTGGTGACGATCTGGCTGCGGTCCAGCGCCATGATGGCGTCCTCGCTGACCACCGACGCCAGGGTCTCGTACGGCAGCGGCTCACCGAGGGCGAGGACGTCGACCGCCTCCCGGGCGTCGTCCGGCAGGGCGTCGATCCGGCGTTGCAGCAGCTCGCTGAGCCGCGGCGGCATCTCCGATCCGCCGATCCACCACCAGACACCCGGACTTGAGCTCCAGCTGACCATGATCAGCACCGAACCGGGCCAGCTCGCTGAGATAGAAGGGATTTCCGTTGCTGCTCTGCCAGAGCGTCTCGAGCGTGCCGGTGGACACCGGTCCGTTCAGCTGAGCCTCCAGCAGGCGTTTGCTGGCGGCGCGATCGAGCGGCTCCAGGTCGAGCCGGTCGACCAGGCCTTCCTTCCACAGTGCGGTCACCGCGTCGGACGGGGTGCCGCCGACCCGCATGGTGGCGAGCAGCCGCAGCGACTTGGCCGTGACGAGTGACAGCAGGACCGCGGACGACTGGGCGTCGAGCAACTGGGTGTCGTCGACCACCAGCACCGGGGGCACGTTGCTGCGGTGGTCGGTGCGGCTGAGCTCGCGGAGCCGGGTGCTCACGTGCTGCGCGACCAGCGCCGGATGGATGGTGGCCAGGTCGGGCGGCAGCAGGCCGCCGAGCGCGCCGAGCGGGGTGGTCCGGCTGGCCGCCGTGGCCACCACCCAGGCGACCGGCGGGTTGGGGAGCCGCTCGGCGACGGTCGCGGCCAGCATCGTCTTGCCCAGCCCGGCCTCGCCGGTGATCAGCACGCCGCCGGAGAACCGGAGGCTGTGCAGCGCACGGTCGAGCTCGGCCTGTCGGGCGATCATCGAGGTCGCTCCGGTCACAATGCGCTCATCCCCCTGGCTGGACCCCAACAGCCTAATGTGCAGCGCATCCCGCTGATCTACGTACCTGAACCGGACAAATTGCGACGCCGGCCGGAGTCGAGATGATCACGGATCCGCAGTTCCGGGGCCACCGTCCTCGGCCGCGGCGAGCAGGTCGTGTCGGTGGGCCAGGGTCGTGCGCAGCCGGCCGTGACTGGAGCCGAGCTCGATCTCGGCGGCATCGATCCGGTGCCAGGCCGGCATGTCGAGCGCGTGGATGCCGCGGCTCGCCAGCAGCTGATCAAGGTCACCGCTGCGCCCGTGGGCATGGACGGCGCCGTCGTGCACATCGGCCAGCAGCGAGGTGACGGTCTCGACCGCATCGGACTTGTTGGTGCCGATCACCCCGGTCGGGCCGCGCTTGATCCAGCCGGTGACGTACTCGTCGGCCGAGAAGTCGCCGTCCCGGATCACCCGGCCCTCGGCGTGCGGCACCCGGCCGGTGCTGTCGTCGAACGGCACGCCGGACAGCACCAGCCCCCGATAGCCGACCGAGCGGATGATCAACTGGGCGGCGATGGTGCTGCGTCGGGCCGGTGCCGACCACGTACCCGTCGGAGTTGATCATGGTGCGCTCGACCTCGACCGCGGCGACCCGGTCGGTGCCGATGATCTTGATCGGTCGGGTCCAGAAGTGGAAGTGGATCCGGCCGGCCGCCTCCGGTCGGCGTCCGGCCGGCCCACTCGTTCAGCACGGCGAGATTGCGCGCCGCGATCTTGTTCCGCTCGACGACGGCTCGGCTGGAGTCGTCGAGCTCAAGGTCAGCCGGGTCGATGATCACGTCGACGCCGGGCAGCTGACCCAGCTCGCGGAGTTCCTTGGTGGTGAAGGAGGTGTACGCCGGGCCGCGGCGGCCGAGGACGTGGACGTCGGTGATCTGCTTGTGGGCAAGGGATTCCAGCACCTCGTCGGCCATGTCGGTGTCGTCGAGCTGGTCCGCGGACTTGATCAACACCCGGGCGACGTCGAGCGCGACATTGCCGACGCCGACCACGACCGCACTGGTCGACGTCACCAGCAGCTCGTCGATCCCGGCGGCCGTCAGATGATCATCGTCGTCGCGGCGACCGCGTCGAGGTCGGGGTGCACGTCCGGATGGCCGCAGTACCAGGCGACGAACTCGGGCGCGGCGATACTGCCGGGCAGATGCTCACCGGAGATCTCCAGCCGCTTGTCGCTGCCGGCACCGTAGGCGTAGATGACCGCGTCGACGGCGTCTCGGAGCTCGTCGACGGAGATGTCGGCGCCGATGGTGCACGTCGCCGAAGAAGCGGACATCCGACTTCTCCAGCGTCCGCTCCAAGGTGTTGCGGATGGAGCGGATCGAGTGGTGATCGGGCGCGACGCCGTAGCGCACCAGACCGAACGGCACCGGCAGCCGATCGATCACGGCCACCTGGACCGGCACGTCGACCTGCTGGCTCAGCGCCTCGGCGGCATAGATGCCGGACGGGCCGGCACCGATGATCGCCACGACCAGCGGGTTCGCCGGCGTCGGCTGGCTGGACTCCGAACTCACCTGGTCAGTATGCCCGGAGGGCACGTCTGGGCGATTGTGCGCGCAGACCACCCCCGATTCAGCTGCGGAATCGGGGTGTCTGGTCCGTTGTGCGCGCAAACGGCCCGCGAGGAGCCGAGCGCGCTCAGCTGATGGGCTGCAGCTCGGACTGCTCGGCTGGGTTCGGGCTGCTCGGACTGCGGTTCGGCGCTCGGACTGCGGTTCGGCTGCTCCGCCGGGCTCGGAGCCCGTCGGATCGCGGTCCTCGCCGCCGTCGTTGCGTCCGCCGGTTCCGTCCACCGCGACGGCTGCGGGCCGGCTTGTCGGCCTCGGTCGCCCGCTCGGCTTGAGGCTCGGTGGATTTCGCCGCCGTCGGCCGGCTTCGCCGCCGCCCCGGAACCGGAGCCGGATCCGCGCCGATCCCGCGGGCGCGGTTCGCGGGCGCCGCCGTCGGCCTGCTTCTGCGAGTCGACCGGCATGTCATGCAGCTCGACGCCGCGACCGTGGCAGTGCGGGCACTCGGTGCTGAACGCCTCGAGCAGGCCGGCGCCGATCTTCTTGCGGGTCATCTGCACCAGGCCGAGGCTGGTGATCTCGGCCACCTGGTGCCGGGTGCGGTCCCGGCCGAGGCCCTCGACCAGCCGGCGCAACAGCAGCTCGCGGTTGTTGGGCAGCACCATGTCGATGAAGTCGATCACGATGATGCCGCCGATGTCGCGCAGCCGGAGCTGGCGGACGATCTCCTCGGCCGCCTCCAGGTTGTTGCTGGTCACCGTCGCTTCGAGGTTGCCGCCGGCGCCGGTGAACTTGCCGGTGTTCACGTCGATCACCGTCATCGCCTCGGTGCGGTCGATGATCAAGGAACCGCCGGAGGGCAGGAAGACCTTGCGTTCCAGGCCTTTGGCGATCTGCTCGTCCAGCCGGTACTCGCCGAAGAGATCGCCGTCCGTCGCTGCCATCCCAGCGGCGCAGGCGATCCTTGAGGTGCGGAGCGACATGGTTGACGTAGGCCTCGACCGCGTCGTACGCGTCGGTCATGCCGCCGTTGCCCTGGATGATCAACTCCGAGAAGTCCTCGGTGAACAGGTCGCGGACGATGCGGACGGTGAGGTCCGGCTCGCCGTAGAGCAGCTGCGGCGCCTGCCCGGCCTTGACCTTCTTCTCGATGTCCTCCCACTGCGCCTTGAGCCGGTTGACGTCGCGGACCAACTCCTCCTCGCTGGCGCCCTCGGCGGCGGTGCGGACGATCACGCTGGCGGACTCGCCGACCAGGTCGGACAGGATGTCCTTCAGCCGGCGGCGCTCGATGTCGGGCAGCTTGCGGGAGATGCCGGAGAGGTGGCCGCCCGGCGCGTAGACGATGTAGCGACCCGGGATCGAGACGTGGTTGGTCAGCCGGGCGCCCTTGGCGCCGACCGGGTCCTTGGTCACCTGGACCAGGATCGTCTGGCCGGACTTCAGCACCTTCTCGACCTTGCGGTTCTGGCCCTCGGCGCCGAAGGAGTCCCAGTCGACCTCGCCGGCGTAGAGCACGGCGTTGCGGCCGCGGCCGATGTCGATGAAGGCAGCCTCCATGGAGGGCAGCACGTTCTGCACCCGGCCGAGGTAGACGTTGCCGATCAACGACGTGGCGGAGTCACGGTCGACGTAGTGCTCGACCAGGATGTCGTCCTCGAGCACGGCGATCTGAGCGAGGTCGTCCTGCTGCCGGACGATCATCTTCCGGACGACCGACTCGCGGCGGGCCAGGAACTCGGCCTCGCTGAGGATCGGCGCCCGACGGCGTCCGGCCTCGCGCCCGTCCCGGCGTCGCTGGCGCTTCGCCTCCATCCGGGTCGAGCCCTCGATCCCGGTGACCTCGTTGCTCGGCTTCTGCTGCCTGCCGGCGCGGCTCGCGGACCCGGACCACGACCTCGGTCGGATCGTCCGGCGCGGACACGGCTTCTTCGCCCTTGCGGCGACGGCGCCGGCGGCGGCGGCGCTGACCGTCGCCCTCGCCATCGCCCTCGCTCTCGCTGTCGGACTCGTCCTCGGCGACCGGCTGGTCCGCCGGTCTCGTCGTCGCTCGCGTGGCGGCGCCGGGTGCGGCCGCGTCGTCGTCGCTGACCGTCGGTGGCGCCCGACTCGTCATCGGAGCCACCCCGACGGCGGCGACGGCCCCCGCGACGGCGCCGGCGGCGGCGAGAATCACCGTCGCCGGTCTCGCCGTCGGCTCGTCATCGGTCTCGGGCTCGTCGGACGTCTCGGGCTCGTCGGTGTCTCGGCCGTCGTCGGTCTCGGGCTCGTCGGTCTGCAGGCTCGGCTTCCGCAGCCACCCTCGGCCTCGGCCGAGCTCCGGCTCGGGCACTCTGCTGCGGTGCACCTCAGGCTCGGGCAGCTCGAGCTCGAGCGCTCGGCGCACCTCCGGCCCGGCGGGCTCCTCGGTCCGGAGCGGGCTCAGCGTGTTCGGCCACGGTCTCGGTCAGGGCCTCCAAGGCGACGGCGACATCGGACAGGACCTCGTCCGCGGATTCCTCCGCGGGCGGGGGCAGCGACCTTCTTGGCGGCCCGCTTCCGCGGCGGCTTCGGCGCCGGCGGCGTCGGCCGACTCAGCCGTCTTCTGCGGCGACCGCCTTCTTCGCCGGGCGCTTCGCCGCGGCCTTCTTGGCCGGTCTTCTTCACCGGCAGTTCCGGCTCGACCGATGCCTCGGTGGCCGGCTCGGCCGGGCTCGCCGGCTCGGCCGACTGCGACCGGAGCCGGCTCGATCGACGGGCGCGCTGTGCTCGATCGGCGGCGCATCGGGTGCGGACGACGGCGGACCGGCCGGTCGGCTGGCGGCCCGCCGGCGGCGGACGACCGGAGCGACCGGCTGCTCGGGTGATTCTTGGGTGTGGTTGTCGGGCTCGTTGTCGAGCATCCGGACTCCTCTACGGCGCGTATACGCGCAATACTCGTTTCGCGCTCCGGCGCGCGGCCGGGCTGCGGAAGTTCATGGACCGATGCGATGGAGTCGACGCTCCCGCGGTCAAACGACGCTGCCGTCACACTCGAACAGCCCGCTCGTCGCGGTGGAGATATCCGTCCACCAGATCGAGGCTCGGACCAAATGGGGATCCGAACCGCCTTCAGTATCCCACAAGTCACACGCGTATCAACTCGCGTAGCGCTCAGGGCTCGGCGATGTCGCCCGTTTCGGGGTCCAACCGGCCCTGGGTCAGCCGGGTCAGGACCGGGACCTCGGCCGGATCGAACTCCGGTGTCAGCGCGTGCAGCGCCGCCAGCACGTCGTCCGGCCGGACCAGCGGCACCTGATGAGCAAGGGTCACGACCAGCCCGCTCGGATCGGTTTCGATCGACACCACCGCCCCCCGGGCGTCGAACCCGCGCAGCCCGTTCTTGGTCATCCGTTCCACCGGCACGGCGTCCTCGGCCAGAAACGCCGCGACCGCACGCTGCGAGCACGCCGGGCTCCACGCCGACCAGGGCGACGTGCCAGCGCGAGCCGGTCAGCAGGTCGGCCAGCGCACCGGGAGGTGCGCTCACCACCTCGACGATGTCCAGGCCCGGCGGCAGCGCGGCGTCGAGGGCGGCCCGCACCTGCTCGGGCTCGCACCTCTCGGCCAGCCCGATCTCGAGGTACTCCGCCTCGCTCGCCGCACCGGTCGGCGAGGCGTTCGCGTACGAGATCCGCGGGATGGGGCGAGAAGCCGGACGAGTACGCCATCGGCACGCCGGCCCGCCGCAGCGCCCGTTCGAAGGCCCGGCCGAAGTCGCGATGGCTGGTGAACCGGGCCCGGCCACGCTTGGCGTACTTCACCCGCAGCCGCTGCACCGGCGGCGCCTGCTGCTCGGGCTGGGGACGGTGGGCCACGATCGCTGACCCTACCCGGCAGGCGAGCTGTTGCCGGTCGAGTCCCCGGCACCCCAAGTCGCGTCCAAGTCGCACCGAAGCCACCTCGTTGATGCTGGTCTCACCGACGATCTGAGAGGACGACTCCGATGACGAGCACCCCGACCACCCACGACTGGCCGGCCCAGGTTCTGCTGCCCGGACAGGCGGCTGCGCCGGAGGGACCGGTCGACATGGTCATGATGTACGTGATGCATCACGCGTTCCGGCGTGACCTGGCTGCCTTCGCCGCCGCAGCGCCGGCGACCCCGCTCGAGGACCGGGACGCCTGGCGGGCTCTCGCCGACCGCTGGGAGTTGTTCGCCACCGCCCTGCACCACCACCACACCGGCGAGGACGCGGGACTCTGGCCGCTGCTGCATGTCGCGGGCTGATGCCGCGGGCCGAGCACTGCTCGAGGCGATGGAGGCTGAGCACGGCGAGATCGACCCGATCCTCCAGGCCTGTGCCGCCGGTTTCGCCCGGCTGGCCGAACGCCCGGACGCCGACGCCCGCGCCGCCTTGGTGGTGCGACTGGTCGCCGGGCGGGAGAGCCTGGCCCGGCACCTGGCCCACGAGGAGACCGACGCGATCACCCTGATCCAGCGGGTGATGACCGACGCCGAGTGGCGGCAGGTGGAGGACGACTACTTCAAGAGCCAGCCCATCCCGCCGAAGCTGATCCTGAAGATGCTGCCGTGGATGTTCGACAAGCTGCCGGCACCGGTACGCGAGCAACGGCTGGCCGAGGCTGCCGCTGCTGTACCGCGTCGTCTACCGGCTGTTCCGCGGCAGCTACCAGCGCACCGAGCGACGGACCTTCCGGTACGCCGCCTGACACGGTCGTCAGCTGCGCTGATCCCCTGGAAATTGCACCCGATCGGCTATTCGACCGTTTCAATCGCGTGCGCGCAGAGTCGAAAGTCGAGTCGTCCACTTGCGGACTGAGAACCCGAAGCGATCGCGGTAGCCGCGCAGCCACTGCGCGGCGAGCGGGATCCGCCACTGGGTCATCAGCTCGTCGGCCCGGTCGGCGTGCGTCGTGGCCAGCGCCCGTTCCCCGACGGCTGCCGCGGCCAGCGCCAAGAAGGCGTCGACCGGGCCGGCTGCGTTGCTCGACCCGGCCGCGCAGATGTGACCGGCATACGGAGCGAGGCGGGCGTACACGTCGGCCGCGAGCGCGTGGTCGTCCATGGCCAGGGCCACCTCGGCGGCCATGCCCCAGTTGAGGGTGGAGAACCAGTCGTCGGTCGAGACATCGATCGGGTGGGCCGCATAGTGCGGCGGCGGCCTCCTCCGCTCGGCCCGAGCGCAGCAGCATCGCGATGATGATCGCGGTGACCGGCATCGGCCCGCCCTCCATCTCGGCCAGGACCGGCGTGATCTCGTCGCCGCGGCCCTGCCACATCCGGAGCCCGATCAGCGCGCCCGCGGTCGCGTCGCCGGAGTGTTCGAGCGACATCCGGTTGTCGAGCGCGATGATCCTGACCAACGCCGCCTCGGCGGCGTCGAAGTCGCCGGCCATCGCCAGCCACGGCAGGGCCAGACTCTCCAGGACCAGTTGCCCGTACGGCAGGTGCAGCCGCTCCGCCTCGGCCATCGCGTGGGCCCACGACTGCCACATCTGGTCGACCAGGCCGAGCTCGGCCTCGACCACGGTGCGCATGCGTGGCGGCAACGACGTAGGACTGTTCCTGGCCGAGTTCGCGGGCCAGCGCCATCGCCTCGCGTGACCCGGGCCAGCCGCTGCTCGGCCGTGGCACTCACCCACAAGCGCCGCGAAGCCGACCAGATTGCCGTGCAGCAGCAACGCCTTGTCGCCGAGCCGTTGCGCCATGGCCAGCGCCTCCTCGACCAGGGCCATCCGCTCGGCCAGCGTCGAGCCGTAGTAGAGCTCGTTGGCCAGGCTCAGCATCACCCGGCAGCGGTCCACCCCGTCCTGCGGTCGGGCAGCCGGTCCAGGCAGCGGCGCAGGGCGGCCACGATCCGTTCGTTGACCTGACCCGGCGGGGCCGACTGCCAGATGGCCCCGACCGTCGGCGCAGTCGCCGCGCCGGCCACCAGCTCCAGATCGCCGAGGCTCTCGGCGAGGTCGATCGCGCGGCTCCACGACCTCGATCAGCTGCGGCCACATCCCGGTCCAGCGGTGGCCGTCGGCCAGATCCATCAGCACGTCGTAGCGCTCTCGCGGCCCGGCGCTCGGGTCGTCGTCCATCGCCGCCAGCGCGGCCTCCAGCAGCTCGACCGATCGCTCGTGCGCGTGCACCTGGCGGGCTTGGGCGGCCGCGACGATCGCGGCGCGCCAGGCCCGGTCCGCGTACGCCGGGCCGGCCGCGAGCCAGTGCAGCGCCAGCTCGCTCTCCCGACCCGGCCGGCCGGTCAGCGCCTGGGCCACCTGGGCGTGCAGCCGGGCCCGACGGGACGCCGAGACCTCGGTGTACGCCGTGTCGCGGACCAGCGCGTGCGCGAAGCTGAACCGGTCGACGCCGTCCTCGCGGACCAGCCCGGCCTGCTGCGCCGGCTCCAGCGCGTCGAGCACCGGGTCCTCGTCGAGACCCGAGCCCGCGGCCAGCACGGCGAGATCGAACTGCCGGCCGATCACCGAGGCCAGCCGCAGCACCGTCCGCGTCGGGTCCGGCAGCCGGGCGAGCCGGCGGGTCAGCACGTCGTGCACCGCGGTCGGCGGGTTCGCCTCGGCCAGCAGCCGGCCCAGGTCACCCCGCTCCGCGGCCAGCCGCGCGTACTCGACCAGGAAGAACGGGTTGCCGTCGGTCCGCTGCAGCAGTGCGTCGGCTTCGGCACCGGTCGGCCTCGACACCACGAGCCGCTCCACGACGTCGGCGGCCTGGTCGGCGCTGAGCCCGGTGAGCTCGATCCGCAGCGCGTGCGCCCGGGCCAGCATCTCGGCCACGTCGGCCAGCGCACCGGTCGGCGGCGGATGCGACCGCCAGGTGCTGAGCACCACCAGGGAGTGCGGGCCGGTCACTCTCGATCAGCAGCCGCAGCACCCGCAGCGACGAGACGTCCGCCCAGTGCAGATCGTCCAAGATCAACAGCAGCGGCTGATCATCGGCACGCCTCCAGGACGGCCGCCACGATCCCTTCCCAGACAGCGAACTGGGAGACCTGATCATGGTCCGACGCCGTCGGCAGGTCATGATCAAGTTCGCCGAGCACCGAGATCCAGGGCCACAACGGCGGCGCGCCCTCGTCCTGGGAACAGCGCCCGACCAGCACCCGCATCCCCCGCTCGTCGGCGATCGCCGCCAGCTCGCCGGCCAGCCGGGACTTGCCGATGCCCGGATCACCGACCAGGCTCGCGAACGCCCGCTGACCGGACTCGGCGAGGTCGAGCAGGCCGACCGAGGGCGGCGAGTTGATCATCGCGCCCGACCATCGGCCACCCCGGCCCTCGGGCGGCGGCCGGCTGGCGGCGCGGACGGGTTCGAGGCGTCGGACCGGCGACCGGCTGCGGGGCGGTGACCGTCCATTCCAGCACCGGCTCCTGCCGGAGCACGGCCGTCTGCAGCGCCCGCAACTCGCTGCTCGGCTCCAGCCCGAGCTCGTCGTCGAGCAGCTCGCGTACGGTGCGCAGCACCTCCAGCGCGTCCGCCTGCCGACCGGCTCGAGCCAGCGCGAGGGCCCGGAGTCCCCAGAGCCGTTCCCGCAGCGGATAGGCCGAGGTGAGGGACTCCAGCTCGGCGGCGACCGTGGCCTGCTCGCCGAGCCACAGCCGGGCGAGGGCGCGGTCCTCCAGCCCGATCAGCTGCAGCTCGCCGAGCCGGGTCCGTTCGGCGCGGGCGTCGGCGGCGTCGTCGAGCTCGAGATAGGGCTCGCCCCGCCAGAGGTCGAGGGCGGCGTCCAGGGCGGCCACCGCGTCGGTCAGCTGATCATGGTCGAGGCCGGCGCGATCGGGCTCGGGCACCAGCCCGGCGACCGGCGCCAGCCGCTGATGCTGGCTGGTCACCGCCCTGGCGAAGCGGCCGACGTCCAGCTGGTCGGGCTCCACCCGCAGGGCGTAGCCGGCGCCCACGGTGACCAGGATGCTGGCCGGCGTCCGCGGTGCGCGGTCCGGCTCCAGCGCCTTGCGCAGACCGGCGACGTAGGCCTGCAGCGTGCCGGTGACCGCCGGCGGCGCCTCGTCGCCCCAGAGCAGGTCGACGATGGCGTCCACCGACACCGGCCGGCCCGCGTACAGCGCCAGCGCGGCCAGCAGCGCGCGCTGCTTGCGGGTGCCGAGATCGACCGGATCGGCACCACGGCGAACCTGCGCCGGACCGAGGACCGCGACCTCCACGTCAGCAGAGTAATGGGAGCCGGCGTATCGCCGGGTCCAAGTGCGACCTCAAGTCGAAGCCAAGCCGGTCCCAAGTGGCCGGCCGCAACCTGATCTCACCGAAATCCACTTCAAACAGGAGTCCTCAAGAATGACCATCGACGATCACCAGCACCGAGATCCCGGCACCGCACCGCCGTCATCCGCTCCGCCGCCGAGTCGCTGCGCGGCCTGTGCGGAGGCCACGTCTACCTGCCCGGCGATCCCGGCTACGACGAGTTCCGCACCCCGTGGAACCTGGCCGACCAGCGGCCCGCCGCCGTGGCCGTCCCGCGGACCGCCGCCGAGGTCTCCGAGGTCGTCCGGGCCGCAGCCGCCGCCGGTCTCCGGGTCGCCCCGCAGAGCACCGGCCACAACTCCGCACCGCTGGCCGCTCGCGGGATGGCCGATGTGGTGCTGGTCCGCACCTCAGCCCTGACCGAGGTGTCGGTCGACCGCGCCACCCTCACCGCCCGGGTCGGCGGCGGCGTCGAGTGGGAGGCCGCGGTCAACGCGGCCGCGGCCGAGGGCCTGACCACCCTGCACGGTTCGTCACCGAACGTCGGCATCGCCGGCTACTCGCTCGGCGGCGGCACCGGCTGGTACGCCCGCAAGCTCGGCCTGGCCGCCAATCACCTGACCGCGATCGAGATCGTCATCGCCGACGGCACCCTGGTCCGCGCCGACGCCGACCACCACGCCGAGCTCTTCTGGGCGCTGCGCGGCGGCGGCGGCAACTTCGGTGTGGTGACCGCGCTCGAGTTCGACCTGTTCGACTTCAACACCGCGTACGCGGGGATGATGATCTGGGACGCCAGCCGGGCCCGCGAGGTGCTGCAGCGCTGGGCGCCGTGGTCGATCGCCGCTCCGGACGAGGTCACCACGTCGTTCCGGGTGCTGAACCTGCCGCCGCTGCCCGAGCTGCCGGACTTCCTCCGCGGCCGGTCCGTGGTGGTGATCGACGGTGCGGTGCTGGCCGACGACGCGACCTCGGCGAAGATCATCGAGCCGCTGCGCGCGCTGCAGCCGGAGATCGACACGTTCGCGACGGTTCCGACGGCCGCCCTGATCCGGCTGCACATGGATCCGGAGGAGAAGACCCCGGTCGCCTCGGACACGATCATGCTGTCGGCGCTGCCGGAGGACGCCATCGAGTCGTTCGTCGCCGCCGCGACCGCGCCCGGGACCGCGCTGATGATGTCCGAACTCCGTCAGCTCGGCGGGGCGCTGGGCCGGCCGCATCCGGGCGGCGGTGCGGTGTCGCAGTTCCACGGCCAGTTCCTGGTCTTCGCCGGTGGCATGGCCATGACCCCCGAGATGGGCATGGCGGCCGAGGCGGACGCGATGGCGCTGACCGGAGTCGCTCGCCGAATGGGCCAGCGGCTCGGCGTACCTGAACTTCGCCGAGAACGAGATGGACGCCAGCGCGGCCTTCCCGAGCCGGACCTGGGAGCGGCTGAAGGCGATCCGCTCGACCGTCGATCCCGACGGGATCTTCGCCGCCAACCACGAGATCCCCCGGGCCTGACCCACCGACTTGTCAGATCCTCAGCGCGCTATGGCGCGCTGAGGATCTGCCAACTCTGGGGTCGGGTTGGGTTACGTAGACCTTGGCGGTGGCCGGTTCCGAGGGTTCGTCGATCGTGTCGGGGTCGTCGTCCAGGTCGTGCGGATCGAGCATGGTGGTCTCGTCGAACGGGCAGGTGGCCGGCCAACACCTCGTCGACCCGGTCGCGGTTGATCGACTTGGTCCAGGTGCCGACCAGCAGGGTGGCCACGGCGTTGCCGGAGAAGTTGGTCACGGCCCGGGCCTCGGACATGAAGCGGTCGATGCCGACGATCACGCCGACCCCTTCGACCAGGTCGGGCCGGTGCGAAGCCAGCCCGCCGGCCAAGGTGGCCAGTCCCGGCGCCGGTGACCCCGGCCGCACCCTTCGACGCGATCATCATGAACAGCAACAGGGAGATCTGCTGCGGAACCGAGAACGGTTGCACCCATCGCGGACGCGATGAACAGCGACGCCATGGTCAGGTAGATCGCCGTGCCGTCCAGGTTGAACGAGTAGCCGGTGGGCACGACGATGCCGACCGTTGGCTTGGCGACCCCGAGATGCTCCATCTTGGCCATCAGCCGCGGCAGCGCCGACTCAGAGGACGAGGTGGAGACGATCAGCAGATACTCCCGGGCCAGGTACTTCAACAGCTTGAAGATGTTGATCCCGGTGACCAGCTTGAGCAGCAGACCCAGGATGCCGAGGACGAAGATGGCGCAGGTGAGATAGAAGGCGATCATGAGCACGCCCAGCGCCTTCAGCGCACCCACACCGGTCTCACCGACGACCGCGGCGATGGCTCCGAAAGCGCCGAGCGGCGCCGCCCACATGATCATCGTCAGGACGCGGAAGACCAGCCGCTGCAGATGACCGACGCCGACCAGGATGGGCTTGCCCGACTTGCCCATGGCCTGCACGGCGAACCCGACCAGCAGCGCGACCAGCAGCGTCTGCAGGACGACTCCGCTGGTCAAGGAGGAGAACATCGTCTCCGGGATCATGTGCAGCAGGAAATCCGCGGTCGTGGTCTTCTCCGCCGCCGCCGGGGCCTTGCCGGCGGCCAGATTC
The DNA here is from genome assembly GCA_963761955.1 of uncultured Actinomycetota bacterium. Taxonomy (GTDB): domain Bacteria; phylum Actinomycetota; class Actinomycetes; order Propionibacteriales; family Propionibacteriaceae; genus Microlunatus. The sequence goes on from CAVXIY010000029.1 coordinate 47,842, forward strand.
AGCCCCTCGCCCGGGTGGATGATGTTGCCGACGACCAGGCCGATGGCCAGCGCCACCGTCGACATGGCGATGAAGTAGGCCAAGGCGATGCTGCCGACCTTGCCGACCTGCGCGGCGCTGCGGACCGAGCCCACGCCGATCACGATGCTGCAGAAGATGACCGGGGAGATCATCATCTTGATCAGATTGACGAAGCCGGTGCCGATCGGCTTGAGCTGCTTGGCGAACTCGGGAGCGATGAAGCCGACCGCGATCCCGAGCACCACCGCGACGATGACGGCGACGTAGAGGTAGTGGGTGCGGTCCTTCTTGGGCGCTGCGACCGGCTGCGCTGCGGTCGGCGGTGAGGCGTTGGCCATCGAGATCTCCTCTTCGAGAGCGGGCGGATAGCGCACAGCTTGCCGTGCCGCCCGCCTCGTGTCTGCGTTTTGGTCGTTGAGTTCACGCGGGTCGGTTGACGGCGGGAGCGGAGAGGGCAGACTCAGGCGTATGAGCCTGCTGCGCCGCGGTCGATCGGTGGCGCGTCAGATCCTGGCGCTGCAGCTGATCGTCCTGGTCGTCGTGGTGCTCGGCAGCCTCGCGCTGGCCTACACGGACGCCCGGCGGGACGCCGACCAGGCCGCGACCGATCAGGTGCTCGCGGTGGCGCTCACGGTGGCCGAATCGCCGGTGATCGACGAGGCCGTCCGGGGGGCGGATCCGTCCGCTGTCCTGCAGCCGTACGCCGAGAGCGTGCGGGTCGACACCGGCACCGACTTCGTGGTGATCATGAACCGCGACGGGATCCGCTGGACCCATCCCGATCCGGCCAACATCGGGAAGGTCTTCCTCGGCTCGATCGACCGGGCCCAGCAGGGTGAGGCGCAGACCGAACGGTACGCCGGCACCCTGGGTCCCTCGATCCGCGCGGTGGTGCCGGTCACTCGCGATGGCAGCATCGTCGCGCTGGTCTCGGTGGGCGTGACGGTGCAGAAGATCAACACCGCCTTGTTGAGCACCCTCCCCCAGCTGGCGCTCGCGGCGGTGGCCGTGCTGGGAATCGGGCTGCTCGGTGCGCTGCTGATCAATCGGCGGCTCCGCCGGCAGACGCACGGGATGGGCGAGCGCGAGATCACCCGGATGTATGAGTACTACGACACGGTGTTGCGTTCGGTGCGCGAGGGACTGATCCTGCTCGACCGGTCGGGGCGGATCCAGCTGATCAACAGCGAGGGCGCTCGGCTGCTCGGGGTCGATCCTGCGGTCACCGGCTCACCGATCGACGGAGTCGGACTGCCGGAGAGTCTGGTGTCCGCGCTCGTGGGCAGTGAGCCGATGACCGACGAGATCCATCTGGTCGACGCCCGGATGCTGGTGTTCAACCGCCGGGCGGCGGGGCGGGATGATCATGATCTCGGGTCGGTGATCACCTTTCGGGACCACACCGAGATCCAGGCCCTGTCCGGCGAGCTGGACACCGTACGCAGCCTCGCGGACTCGCTGCGCTCGCAGAATCACGAGGCGGCCAACCGACTGCATACCGTGGTCTCGCTGATCGAGATCGGCCGGCCCGAGGACGCCGTGGCCTTCGCCACCGAGGAACTCCAGGTCGCTCAGCTGCTGACCGACCAGGTGGTCAGCTCGGTCGATCACCCGGTGATCGCCGCGCTGCTGCTCGGCAAGATGGCCGAGGCTTCGGAGCGCGGCGTGCAGCTGCAGATCCGGCCGGAGTCGTATCTGCGGGCGATGCGGATCGATCCGCACGATGCGGTGACGATGCTCGGCAACCTGATCGACAATGCCATCGATGCGACCGGCGAATGCGATCGCCCGCGGCAGGTCGCCGTCGAGCTGCGGATCGACGAGGAGTCGTTCAGGCTGCAGGTCGACGACAGCGGCCCGGGGCTGAGCCATGATCAACGAGAGCTCGCGTTCCGTCGCGGCTGGTCGACCAAGACCGCCGACAACACCCGCTTCGGCCGCGGTATCGGGCTGGCTCTGGTCGTGCAGTTGGTCCGGCGGCACGCCGGTCGGATCGAGGTCGGCACCAGCGAACTCGGCGGCGCATCCTTCATGATCGACATCGACACTCCCCCACCCGGGAGCCGGCATGACGTTCCGGGTGCTGGTGGTCGAGGACGAGGAGGTCGCCTCCGAGGCGCACGCCGCGTACGTCGGTCGGGTGCCCGACTTCGAGATCGCCGGGGTGGCGCGAACGGCCCGCGCGGCCGCTGACTTTCTCGCCGCCGACGATTCCGTCGATCTGATCCTGCTCGACATGCACCTGCCGGACGGCCACGGGCTCGGGCTTCTCCGGCATCTCCGTGCCGCCGGACACGCGTGCGACGTGATCGCGGTGACCTCGGCGCGCGACCTGGACGTGGTCAAGCATGCCGTCGCGCAGGGGGTGGTCGCGTACCTGATCAAGCCGTTCACCTTCGCCGCCTTCCGCGTCAAGCTCAACGACTACGCGACCTACCGGCGCGCGGCTCGCCGCCCAGCACGAGCTCGTGGACCAGGGCGACGTGGACGCGATGCTCGCGGCGCTGCGCCCGAGGGCACAAGATCATCAGCTGCCGAAAGGCCTCACCCGCAGCACGCTGGCCCTGGTCACCAAGACGCTCCGTGAAGCCGCCGATCCGGTGACCGCGTCCCAGGTGGCGGCCATCATCGGTGCGTCCCGGGTGACCGCTCGCCGCTATCTGGAGCACCTGGCCGACAGCGGCTCGGCGACCCGGGAGAGCCGGTACGGCGGCACCGGTCGCCCCGAGGTCGAGTACCGCTGGTCGGGTCAGCCGTAGAGCTTCTCGGCGTACTCGGGGCCGTAGTGGCGCTCGAGATCCTCGAGCGGCTCCTCGGGACGCTCCAGGGTCTGAGCGATGACCGGCCGCCCGGGCACCAGGTCCTGCCAGGTCTCCGGCTTCCACAGCTGAGACCGGAGGAAGGCCTTGGCGCAGTGATGGAAGATCTGCTCGACCTCGACGACGACGGCCAGGATCGGTCGATGGCCTTTGACGATCATCGCGTCGAAGAACGGCGCGTCGGAGACCAGTCGGGCCCGGCCGTTGATCCGCAGGGTGTCGCCGCGGCCGGGAATCATGAACAGCAGCCCGACATGCGGATTGGCGAGGATGTTCCGGTACCCGTCGGCCCTGCGGTTGCCCGGCCGCTCGGCGATGGCGATCGTGCGTGTCGTCGATGACGTACGCGAGTTGTCCGGCTGGATCGCCCTTCGGCGAGACGTCGCAGGCGCCGGTCTCGTCGGCCGTCGCGATCAAGCAGAACGGGGAGCTGGCCAGCCACTGCCGATCAAGATCATGAAGTGTCGTGCGGTCCTTGTTGGCCACCGCTTCGGTCGGCACGCCGATGAGGGCGACGAGGTCTTCGACGGAGGTGATCTGCTGCTCGGCCATCGCGCAAGCCTAAGCTCGGTAGCACCCGCGATGAAAGGATTTTCATGTCGACGACCTGGTATCTCGCCGTCGAAGGCGTGACCGGAGACTCACTGGCCGAGGGCCATGAAGGTGAGCTGGAGATCGGCTCGTGGAACTGGGGGCTGACCAACGAACGATCGCCGAACAGCCTGGCGGCGAGCGGACGTCCCGTGCTGGCGGACCTCGTGGTCAGTGTGCCGTCCGCCTCGGGCACGCTGCAGTTGGTGCAGTTCTGTGCGACCGGCCGGCAGGCCGAATCGGTGGTGCTCGCCGGAATCCGCGACGGCGCCGGGTTCGCCTTCCTCCAGTACGACCTGCAGCGGGCCAGTGTCGCGTCGGTCAACCAGGTCACCGACGATGGCGGCGAACTGACGAACCTGGCCGCGTTCCGGTTCCGCGGGATGACGGCAACCCTGATCACGCCGAATCCGGACGGCAGCCCCGGCGAGACCCGCCGCATCGAAGTCGGCAGCCTCACCCGCTGATCCGCGCCGATCCGTGTCCTGAGCCTGTCTTCGTGTCCTGAGCCTGTCGAAGGAGCCACGAGTCCGTGCGTTTGCGACCCGCGGTCTGGCCGCGTCAAGAGCGACCGCTCTGCGAGCGCGCGGGTGCGAAACGGCCGCAGGGCGCGTGGCCGATGATCGCGCCAGCGTGCGAAACGACCGCGTCCCGAGGGAGATCGTCGGCGCCGAGGTCGCCGAGCGCTACGGATCAGTGGGCGTCAGCGGCAGCAGGCTCCGCCCGGTCGGTCCGATCTGGATCGAGGTGTCCATCTGCGGGCAGACGCCGCAGTCGAAGCACGGCGTCCAGCGGCAGTCCTCGACCTCGACCTCGTCGAGCGCGTCCTGCCAGTCCTCCCACAGCCAGTCGCGATCAAGGCCGGCGTCCAGGTGGTCCCAGGGCAGCACCTCGGCGTACTCGCGCTCCCGCGTGGTGTACCAGTCAAGATCAACTCCGGTGCCGTCCAGCGCCTTCTCGGCACACGCGGCCCAGCGCTGCGTAGGAGAAGTGCTCGCTCCAGCCGTCGAACCGACCGCCGTCGCGCCAGACCGCCTCGATGATCTTGCCGACCCGCCGGTCACCGCGGGACAGCAGCCCTTCGATGATGCCGGGCTTGCCGTCGTGATAGCGAAATCCGATCGCCTTGCCGTACTGCCGATCACTCCGCACGGAATCGCGCAGCTTGGCCAGCCGGGCGTCGGTGGTCTCGGCATCGAGCTGCGCCGCCCACTGGAACGGCGTGTGCGGCTTCGGCATGAAGCCGCCGATGCTCACCGTGCAACGGATGTCGCGCCGTCCGCTCACCTCACGTCCGGTCGCGATCACCCGCTTGGCCAGATCACCGATCGCCAGCACGTCCTCGTCGGTCTCGGTCGGCAGGCCGCACATGAAGTAGAGCTTGACCTGCCGCCAGCCGTGCGAGTACGCGGCCGCGACCGTGGCGATCAGGTCGTCCTCGGTGACCATCTTGTTGATCACCTTGCGCATCCGCTCCGAGCCGCCCTCGGGAGCGAAGGTCAGTCCCGAGCGCCGGCCGTTGCGGGACAGCTCGTTGGCCAGGTCGATGTTGAACGCGTCCACCCGGGTGCTCGGCAACGACAGCGAGACGTTCGTGCCCTCGTAGCGATCGGCGAGCTGGTGGGTGATGTCACCGATCTCGGAATGATCGGCACTGGACAGCGACAGCAGGCCGACCTCCTCGAGCCCGGTCGCCTCGATCCCGCCCTGCACCATCGCGCCGATGGTCTCGATGTTGCGTTCCCGCACCGGCCTGGTGATCATGCCCGCCTGGCAGAACCGGCAGCCGCGGGTGCAGCCGCGGAAGATCTCCACCGAGTAGCGCTCGTGCACGGTCTCGGCCAGCGGCACCAGCGGCTTCTTGGGGTACGGCCAGGCGTCCAGGTCCATCAGGGTGTGCTTCGCGACCCGGTACGGCACGTCCGGCCGGTTGGGCGCCACCCGCTGGATCCGGCCGTCCGGCAGGTAGGAGACGTCGTAGAACTTGGGCACGTAGACCGCGCCGCCGGCGGCCAGCCGCAGCAGCAGACCGTCGCGTCCGCCCGGCCGCCCCTCGAGCCTTCCACTCCCGGATCACCTCGGAGATCCGCAGCGCGATCTCCTCGCCGTCGCCCAGCACGGCCGCGTCGAGGAAGTCGGCGACCGGCTCGGGGTTGAACGCGGCGTGCCCGCCGGCCAGCACGATCGGGTCGTGCTCGCGCCGATCGACCGCGTGCAGCGGGATCCCGGCAAGATCAAGAGCGTTCAGCATGTTGGTGTAGCCGAGCTCGGTGGCGAAGCTGAGGCCGAACACGTCGAACGCGCCGACCGGCCGGTGCGCGTCGAGGGTGAACTGCGGCACGTCGTGCTCGCGCATCAGCGCTTCCAGGTCGGCCCAGACCGCGTACGTGCGCTCGGCCAGAATCCAGTCCTGCTCGTTCAAGATCTCGTAGAGGATCGCCACGCCCTGATTGGGCAGGCCCACCTCGTACGCGTCGGGATAGGACAGGCACCAGCGCACGTCGACCGAGTTCCACTCCTTGACCTGGGAGTTCAGCTCACCGCCGACGTACTGGATCGGCTTGCTGACCCGGGCCAGCAGCGGTTCCAGCCGGGGAAACAGGGACTCGGGTGCCTCGGTCTCGGTGGTCGTCATAACGCGGCCAGCCTAATGCCCGCGTCACCCGGCCTGCAGCGGTTGCACCAGTCGGCCCGGCCAGCGCCGGCTGGCTCGATCAGCGGCTGACGGGTGAGCCGAGCGCGCCGGCCGCGGCGGCGCCGAGGGCGACCAGATCACCCACCTCGACGAAGGTCAGACCAGCGGGTCGCGGTGACTGCCGAGCAAGATCATCGGCGAGCCGCCCGGTGCCGGTCAAGATGATCACCGGCCGATGATCGACGCGATGCCCGTCGATCTCGACCAGGGTCTGGGCGACCGCCGCCGGCAATGAGCGCGACCACCGGTCCGCGCCGGTCCAGTTCGCGGCAGAGGGCCAGCATGGTGGGCGTCTCGTCACCCCAGGTGCCACCGTCGACCAGCAACGCGTGACTGTGGTGAGCGCTCCAGCGGCGTGCCGTTCGGCCGGTTGATCTTTCCCGCGGGGACCACGCCGATCACCGGACCGTCGAAGCCGCAGATCGCTCGAGGACGTCGCCGAGCAGGCCGAAGAGCCCGGCATCGGTGCCGCCGGAGATGATCACCGGCCCTTCGCCGCAGTCGCAACTCGACGATCACGGCCCGCAGGGCTTCATGATCGCGGCGACCGGGAAATCCGGATCGTCGCTGGTCCCGCCGTTGATCACCAGAGTCGTGGTACGGGCGGGCAGGTCGAGCTGATCGAGCAGGTGATCAACCGACCCCGGAGCGGCCGCGACGGCTATCCGCCGCGGTGCCGGCTGTGCCATCCTGGCTCCACGATCGATTTCATGTCGACGAGCCTACGGGAGGCGCGATGACGGCGGAGGATTCCCAGAAAGCTCTGCTCTCACTCGACGGCGGCGGCATGCGGGGCGCCTTCACGCTCGGCGTCCTCGGCGAACTGGAGTCGATGCTCGCCCACGCAGACCGGCCGCGGTGAGGGTTTCGTGCTGGCCGACTTCTTCGACTACATCGGCGGCACCTCGACCGGGGCGATCATCGCCACCGGGCCTCTCCCTCGGCTGGTCGGTGTCCACGGCTCCAGGATCTCTACCGCGATCTCGGTCAGACGAGTCTTCCGGCAACGCAAGTTCCCCCCGCTGCGGATCTGGTCGAAGTATCCGGGAGCAGCCGCTCCATGATCAACTCGAGCGGGAGTTCGGGGACCGAACCTTCGGCGACCAGGATCTGCGCACCTTGCTGATGATCGTGATGCACAACCGGTCCACCGATTCGCCCTATCCGTTGTCGAACAACCCGAGGGCGGTGTACAACACGGGCGAGTCGCCGACGCGGAGCAATCTGAACCAACGGCTCTGCGACCTGCTCTGCGGCGAGCACGGCCGCACCGGCGTTCTTCCCGCCGGTCTGGCTCGACTTCGGCGCCGAGCGATCAGGAGTTCGTCGACGGCGGCGTCACCGCCCACAACAATCCCGGCCCTCCAGCTGTTCCTGGCCGCCACGCTGCCGGAGTACAAGCCTCGAGCTGGCCGACCGGGCCGGACCGGCTGCTGCTCGTCTCGATCGGCACCGGCTTTCTCGCCGGCACGACTGAAGAATCTGAGCAGGCTGCGGCGCCACATCATCTACGTGGCCACCAATACGCCGACCGGCTTGATGTTCGCCGCCGCCAACCACAACGACGTGGTGTGCCGGAGCCTGGGTCGAGTGTCCGGTTCGGCCGTCCGATCGACCGCGAGCTGCGAGAATCTGACCCAAGGGCTGCCGGACAAGATGTTCAGCTACGCGCGCTACAACATCGAGCTGAGCACGGAGGAACTCGAGCACTACGGCGTGACCGTCGACCCGTCGACAGCTCGCCAGGCTCGATGCGGTCGAGCACGTCGACACGCTGATGGAACTCGGCTCGGCGTACGCGAAGGCCAACCTGCACCCCGACCACTTCGCCGGCTTCATCCGGCTTCGCCGTCGCTGACCGGCTGGTCGGACAGCTCGGAAGCCACCGGCCTGCAGGTCCTCGGCCAAGTCGTCGCGGACCAGCAGGTCACGGCGCACCTGGTTGCTGCGATAGACCGTCCGCCCGACCAGGTGCGCCGCCACCGGCGCGGTGATCAACTGGAAGGTGGCGATCAGCAGCACGGTGCCGAACGCGGCCCAGCTCCGCAGCGACAGCTCGACGCCGACCGCGACCAGGATCAGCCCGAGGGTCTGGGGCTTGGTCGCGGCGTGCATCCGGCTCAGCACGTCGGGGAAGCGCACCAGCCCGACCGCTGCGGCGAAGCAGAGGAACGCGCCGAGCAGCACCGCGGCCGCCCCGGCCAGGTCCAGCACATCGCCGGCGCTCATTGCTGACCCGCCTCTTGCGCGTCGGGCGGTCGGGTCTCGCGCTCGGATCGTCGACTTCCCAGCGGGTCGCCTTGTCCCGATCGGCGACGAACCTGGCGATGGCGACCGAGCCGGCGAAGCCCAGCAGCGACAGCACCAGCATCACCGGCAGGGTCGTGGTGTGGTCGTTGACGATCGCCTCCAGGGCCAGCCCGGCGATCACCACCGCCACCAGCACGTCGGCCGCGACCACCCGGTCGAGGCTGCTCGGGCCGCGGGACATCCGCAGCACGGTCAGCGCGGCCGCGGTCAGCAGCAGCACCGCGGCCACGCTGACCATGATCATGATCACGAGATCAACCATCGTCCTGCCCTTCGACAGGCTCGGCGCGTATCGACAGGCTCAGGGCGTCGGATCGCTGAGCTCCGCAATCTCTTGCTGTCGACCCGAAGGCGCGAATCACCCGGGCTTCGGCGGCCAGCACGTCGCGCGGCCGCCCGTTCGAGATCGGCGTCCGACACCGTGTCGAGGACGTGCAGGTACAGCGTGCTGGTCGACCGCCGCGCTTCGACCACGATCGTGCCGGGCACCAGCGAGACCAGTTCGGCGGTCTGGGTCAGATAGAGGTCGGAGCGGCTGCGCAGCTGCACCCGGATGATCGCGCTGCGCGGCGCGGTCCCGAAGCGAAAAGCCAGCCGGACGACCGCGAAGCTCGACGTCACGACATCGGCGAGCAGCCGCAGCACCAGCCGGGCCAGGCCGAGCGGGCGGACCCGGCCGTGCAACTCGATCGGCGGCAGCGGGAACACCAGGCCGATCAGCAGCGCGAGCAGCACTCCGGTCGACCACGATGAACACCGACGGGTGGTCCCAGAGCAGCACCCAGACGCCGGTCAGCACGACGACGGCCGGCAGCGTGCGGTCGGTGCCGTGGCCGGGTCATCGGAGGCCCTCGGGCAGCACCGCGGTGACGTAGGCCTGGCCGCCCACCAGGTCGGCGGCCGATCGCTCGGCGAATCCGTAGAGCGGTCCGGCGACCACGGTGATCCCCACCCCGACCAGCACCAGCACGGCCGCGGTGGCCAGCATCGGCTTCGGCATGGTCCGCAGGCTCCTCCGTCGGGCTCGGGAGCGTCGGCGATCGGCCGCCAGAACGCCCGGTTCCAGACCTTGGCCATCGCGTACAGCGTCAGCAGGCTGGTCAGCACCCCGCCGCGCGATCAGCAGGTACGCCAGCACGCCGCCCTGCTCGGCTCCGGCCTGCAGCAGGCCGATCTTGCCGACGAACCCGGACAGCGGCGGGATGCCGGCGAGGTTCATCGCCGGCACGAAGAACAGGATCCCCAGCACCGGCGAGGCCGCGGCCAGCCCGCCGAGCTTGTTCAACGAGGTGCTGCCGCCGCGGATCTCGACCAGCCCGGTGATCAGGAACAGCGTGGTCTGGATGGTGATGTGGTGCGCGGTGTAGAAGATCGCGCCCGCGTAGCCGGAGATGCTGGCCAGCCCGACGCCGAAGATCATGTAGCCGATGTGGCTGACCAGGGTGAAGGACAGCATCCGCTTGATCTCCGACTGCGCGATGGCCCCGAGGATGCCGATGATCATGGTCGCCAGCGCGGCCCACAGCAGCAGCCGGGTCAGATGGCTGTCGGGGAACAGCACGGTCTGGGTGCGGATGATCGCGTAGACACCGACCTTGGTGAGCAGGCCGGCGAACACCGCGGTCACCGGCGCCGGCGCGGTCGGATAGGAGTCCGGCAGCCAGGCCGACATCGGGAAGACCGCCGCCTTGATCGAGAAGACGGTCAGCAGCAGCAGTTGCAGGACCAGGCTGACATCGTCGGGAAGCTGCGCGCAGGCGCACCGCCAGCTGGGCCAGGTTGACGGTGCCGGTCGCGGCGTAGATCGACGCGATCGCGATCAGGAAGAGCAGTCGAGGACAGCAGGCTGACCACGACATAGGTGCTGCCGGCCCGCACCCGATCGCCGGTGCCGCCGAGGGTGAGCAGCACGTACGAGGCGAACAGCAGCATCTCGAAGCCGACGAACAGGTTGAACAGATCGCCGGCCAGGAAGGCGTTCGAGACGCCGGCACTGAGCACCAGCAGCGTCGGGTGGAAGATCGACACCGGGGTCTCCCGCTTGCGTTCCTCCTCGTGCGCACCCATCGAGAACAGCAGCACGGCCAGCGTGACCACCGCGGACACCAGCAGCATCAGCGCGCTCAGCCGGTCGGCGACCAGGGCGATGCCGAGCGGCTGCGGCCAACTGCCGACCCAGAGCACGACCGGCCCGTAGCGGTCGGTCAGACCGATCAGGATCGCGGCCACCGTGGTCACCGCGACCATCACCAGCGTCGAGACGATCCGCTGCGCGCGCGGATGGCGGTTGAGCGCCAGGGCGATGCCGGCGCCGAACAGCGGCAGCAGGACGGGCAGCGGGAGCAGATTGTTCATCGCCCCTGCCCTTCGACCGGCTCGGGCGCGCGCCGCATCGCCTCGCGGATCCGTGCCCTGAGCCTGTCGAAGGGCCGGTCCGTCTCGACCCGTTCGCCCTCCTCGTCGCCGGTGCCCTGCCCGATCTCGTCGGGGTGGCCTTCGACGGACTCGTCGTACGAGCCGGACGCCCGGTCGGCGTCGGCCAGGTGCCGGATCGCGGCATCCTCGACGTCGTCGGCGACCTCGTCGTGGCCGTTCAGCTGGAAGCTGCGGTACGCCATGGCCAGCAGGTACGCGGTGACCCCGAGGGTGATCACGATCGCCGTCAGCACCATCGCCTGCGGCAGCGGATCGCTCATCTCCTCGCGCGGGGTCACGCCGATGATCGGCGCCCCACCGGCGGCACCGGAGACCACCAGGAACAAGACGTTCACGCCGTTCGAGGCGAGCAGCACGCCGATCAGGATCCGGGTCAGCGAGCGTTCCAGCAGCAGGTAGACCCCGGCCGCGATCAGCACGCCGGCGACGACGACCAGCACGAGGTTCGGGCTCATGAGGCCGACCTCGGCGTGCCGGCGGCCCGGGACCGCAAGCGTCGGCTGCGGGCTCGGCGTGCGGTCCTCGTCCTCGTGCTGGTCGATGCCGGCGCCCAGGCTGCGGGCCAGGTCGAGCATCACCCCGATCACCACGAGGTAGACCCCGATGTCGAAGAACACCGAGGTCACCAGGTGGGTGGAGCCCAGCGGTCCCAAGGGATGCCACGACCAGGCGAGTCGTCGTAGCTCTGCAGGATCTTGCCGCCCAACAGCGCCGGGGCCAGGGCGCTGAGCGTGGCGACGATCAGGCCGGCGCCGAGCACCCGGCCGGCATCGACCGGCGCGGCCTCGTCGAGCTCCTGGCTGCCCGCGGCGAGGTAGCGGATGACCAGCGCCATGCCCGGCGACCAGCCCGCCGGCGAACCCGCCGCCCGGCGCGTTGTGGCCGGCGATCAGCAGGTAGACCGACACCATGATCATCACCGGGAACAGCACCCGGGTGACCACCTCGAAGACGATCGAGCGGCGTACCGGCGGACAGCGCTTCACTGCCGCGCAGCCAGATCATCCGGCCCGGGCGGCGGAGGGTCGCCGCTGACCTCGGCGCCGGGTCGGCGGCGACGGAGTAGCGGCTGCGGATGAAGATCAGGCTGGCGACGCCGGTGGCCGCGACCACCAGGACCGCGATCTCACCCATGGTGTCCCAGGCCCGGATGTCGACCAGGGTGACGTTGACGATGTTCTTGCCGTAGCCGAACGTGTACGCCGCCTCGTAGAACGCCTCCGAGATCGGGGCGGCGATCCGCGCCCCGCTGGCCACCACGGTGATCAGGCAGACGACGACGCGCCGACCGCGACCGCGATCACCAGCCGCCACCAGCGGCTCGAGTGCAGCGGCCGGGTGGTGAAGTACTTCGGCAGCTTGCGCAGCACCAGCGCGAAGATCACCAGGGTGACCGTCTCGACCAGCACCTGGGTGAGGGCCAGGTCGGGCGCGCCGTGCAGCAGGAAGAGCATGGCCACGCCGTAGCCGGTGACCCCGACCAGCATCACCGCCCGCAGCCGGCCGCGCGAGGTCGCGGCCAGGAACGCCGGCGACGACCATGATCGAGCCCGACCAGCAGCTGGGCCAGGTGTCGGCGAAGCGGACTCGCTGGGCCAGTTGCGTCAGCACCAGCAACGCACCGCCGGGCAGCAGCACGACGACGAGCAGGATCGAGCCGAGGTAGACCGGCAGCGAGCCGCGCTGGGTGCGCGCGGTGACCTCGACCGCCAGCCGGTCGACCCCGCGCATGGTCCGCTGGTAGAGCTCCTCGGACTCGAACGCCGCCGGGAAGGTGGACTGGGCCCGGGCGATGAACCCGCGCTGCCAGAACAGCAGCGCGCCGCCGGCCAGCGCGAGCAGCGACATCAGCAGCGGCAGCGGTGAATCCGTGCCACAGCGCGATCCCGTGGCTGTCCTTGCCGGTGCTGAAGTCGTCGACGTAGGGCATCCAGCGCCTCGGTCAGCTGGGTGGCCGAAGAAGCCGCCGACCAGGCACAGGGCAGCCGAGGATCACCGGGGCGGCGGCGAAGCCGGCCGGCACCCGATGGCAGCAGTCGCTGGTCGGCGACGGTCCGTGTGCTTGCTCGGCGAACGCTCCCCAGAGGAAGCGCAGCGTGTACGCGACGGTGAGCGCGGACCCGGCCACCAGCGCCAGCGGCCAGCAGCACCGCCGGCAGCACCGGCACCCCGGTCCCGTCGCCGCCGGCCACCAGATAGGTCACCGCCTCGAAGGCGGTCTCCTTGGCGGTGAAGCCGATCGTCGGCGGGATGGCGGCCATCGACGCGCCGGCGAGCACGGCGGCCCCGGCCACCACCGGCATCGCCCGGCCGACCGCCGGACAGCTTGCGCAGGTCGCGGGTGCCCGTGCTGTGGTCGACGATGCCGACGACCAGGAACAGGGTCGACTTGAACAGCGCGTGCGAGATCAGCAGCGCCAGCCCGCCGAGGGCCGCCGGCCCGGGTGCCGAGACCGGTCAGCACGATCAGGAAGCCGAGCTGGCTGACCGTCCCGTACGCCAGCAGCACCTTGATGTCGTACTGGCGCAGCGCCCGCCAGCCGCCGATGATCATCGTCGCCGAGCCGAGGACCAGGGTGATCGGCCGCCAGCCCGGCGTCGCGGCGAAGACCGGGGCGAGCACCGCGACCAGGTAGACGCCCGCCTTCACCATGGCGGCGGCGTGCAGGTAGGCGCTGACCGGGGTCGGCGCGGCCATCGCCCCCGGAAGCCAGAAGTGGAACGGGACCAGGGCCGACTTGGACAGCGCCCCGACCAGCAGCAGGATCACCGCGGTGATCACCAGCCCGGAGCCGACGCCCGACGCGGCGGCTGCCGGCCAGCACGCCGGACGAGGCTGTAGGTGTCGTACCGGACGGCCAGCAGCACGATGCCGGTCAACATGGCCAGGCCGCCGACGGTGGTGACGATCAGCGCGGTCAGCGCGGCCCGTCGATTGGCGCTGAAGGTGGGGTTGTGGCCGACCAGGAGGTAGGAGAAGACCGTCGTCAGCTCCCAGAAGACGTAGAGCCCGATCAGGTCGTCGGAGGTGACCAGCCCGGTCATCGCGCCGGCGAAGGCGACCAGCACCGCCCCGGTCCGGAGCGGCGGGTCGGCGTCGTCGAAGTACCACCGGCAGTAGAACAGCACCAGGGCACCGATTCCGCTGACGATCGCCGCGAGCACCCACTGCAGGACGCCGATCCGGAACGAGACCTCGATGCCCGAGCGCGGGGATCCAGGTCGAACTGCTCGGTGACCACGCCGCCGGCCAGCACCGTCGGACGCGTGCCAGCCGGTCCAGATCGCCGTGGCGAGCGGCGGCAGGGCGAGCAGGAAGAAGGCGCGCCCCCGCAGCACGCGCAGCAGCAGTGGCGCTAGGCAGGCAACGCCGAAGTGCACGGCGATGAGGAGCGTCACGAGTGCCTCTCGTCGTCAGCGAGTCGGTGGAAAGCCTCGACCCTACCGAAGCCGTTCAACGTCGTGCGGTGTGCGTCTCAGGTCACGCCTGGGGGCGGACCAGTCCGATCTCGTACGCGAGCACGACCAGCGCGACCCGGTCCCGGATGCCGGTCTTGGCCAGGATCCGTCCGACATGGGTCTTGATCGTCGCCTCGGAGAGGAAGAACTTCGCGGCGATCTCGGTGTTGCTCAGCCCGTGGGCGATCTCGACCAGGACCTGCCGCTCCCGGTCGGTCAGGCTCGCGATCTGGGTCGGCGCGGGCGCGCTGGCGTCGGGCACCGCCTGGACGAACTTCTCCACCAGCCGCCGCGTGGTGGTCGGCGCGATCACCGCTTCGCCGGCGTGCACCGTGCGGATCGCGGCGAGCAGTTCGGCCGGCGGCGTGTCCTTCAGCAGGAAGCCGGCGGCACCGGCCCGCAACGCCGAGAACGCGTACTCGTCCAGATCGAAGGTGGTCAGCACGATCACCCGCGGACCGTGCTCCCCCAGCCGCTCGGTGATGATCTTGGTCGCCTGCACGCCGTCCATCCGCGGCATCCGGACATCCATGATCACGACGTCGGCCGCGGTCACCGCAAGGCGCTCGACCGCCTCGCCGCCGTCGCCCGCCTGACCGACGACCTCCAGGTCGTCCTGCGACCCGATCACCATGGCGAAACCGGCGCGGACCAACTCCTGGTCGTCGACCAGGAACACCTTGATCTTGTCCGTCACCGCGTCTCCGTCACGATCTCCGGTCACGATCCCGCCTCGGCGGGCAGCCAGGCCACGATCTCATGTCCGCCGTCGGGCGTCGGCTGCGCAGTCAGGGTGCCGCCGACGGCCGCCACCCGTTCCCGCATCCCGATCAGTCCGTGACCGGGCTCGCCCGCCACCATCGGTTCGGTGTCGCCACGGCCACTGTTCCAGACCCTGACCTGGAGACCACCCGGCACCCGATCCAGCGCGACCGTGACGTCCGACCCGCCGTGCTTGCGCGCGTTGGTGAGACCTTCCTGGACGATCCGGTACGCGGTCAGCGAGACCAGCGCGGGGAGCCGTTCAAGATCATCGGCTTTCCGCAGCTCGACGTTCGCACCACCCGCGCGAGCCTGATCAACCAGGGCGTCAAGATCACCGAGGGCGGGTTGTGGATGGGCCGCCGGGTTCCTCGCCCTCGTCGGCCCGCAGCAGTCCGAGCAGATCACGCATCTGCCCCAGCGCCTCGCGGCCGGTGGTGGAGATCTGTTCCAGCGAAGCCTTCGCCTGGCTCGGGGACTGCTCCACCACGTACGTCGCACCGTCGGCCTGAGCGATCATCACCGAGAGGCCGTGGGCGATGACGTCGTGCATCTCGCGGGCGATCCGCGCGCGTTCCGCAGCCGCCGCGAGCAGTGCCTGCTGCTCGCGTTCGCGCATCAACTGATCGGCCCGCTCGGCCAGGGCGATGCCGCCCAGTCGGGCGGAGCGCAACCGCTCCCCCAGCGCCCACGCGGCGAAGATCAACACCAGCGCGCCGAGGGTGCTGTAGGGCCGGATCCAGGCGTCGCCCGCCACCTGCAGATCGATCCACCACCACCAGTCGGTGAACGCTCCGATGATGATCGTGACGAAGGCTCCGCCCAAGGCGATCAGCCCGAAGCGGCGGTTGGTGTAACCGACCGCGGAGTAGAGGCCGAAGAGCACCGCGGCGTCGTAGATCCCGATCAGGATCCCGGCGAACTGCTGGATGATCGCCAACCCGAAGATGGCGAAGACCGACGATCTCGGGAAGCGGCGGCGAAACGCCAGCGGGAGGCTGACCAAGATCACGAACAGATAGTCCAGCGGTTGTTCGTGCAGCGCCATCACCGTGAGCAGCAGCGCGCCCATGGCGAGGAAGGTCACCATGATCACCACGTCGAAGACCAGGCTGCGCAACGGCAGGTCGCGGCCGACCTTCGCCCTCGTCGCTGGGTTCGAGCAGGTGAGCCAGCCCTTCCCGACTCGGCAGGCCGGGAAGCGCCGCGGTCAGGCGGGACACATCCGGGCCGGATCGGATTCGGTCAGCCCGTCGCGGCCTTGCGGGTCGAACGGCCGGCGGAGGGTGAACGCGTACGGTGTCGGTCCGACGCGGCGCAGGCGCGCGACCCGCTCCTCGGCCTCGGCGACCGTCGGCTCGGTGCCGGCGGCGACCCACCAGAGTGCGGTGTACGCCTCACGCATCGGCGCGAACCACTCACGGCGCCGCTGCAGGACCGCACGATGGGCTGCTCCGTAGACGAAGTCCGACGAGGGCCTGCACCGAGGTCCAGACCGACATGTTGATGATCAGCCGGTCATCACCGAAGCCGCGAATGGCGGTCGCGTCGTCGTCCTCGGTCTTCAGCCGCCAGACGAACCCCGGCGCCGCGTCGGCGAGTGCATTGACCGGCTCGAGGCGATCGACGAAATCAACCAGTCGGGCGGAGGTGAGCGGCTCCAGCGGCAGGGCGATGTTGACCTGGGCCACCTGCCACTCGGCGCCGGACGTCATGGACCAACCCTAAGCCGAGTTGCCCTCGATCAGGCCGAGCGGCCAAGCTGGGCACATGAGCGCAGAGGCA
Organism: uncultured Actinomycetota bacterium; assembly: GCA_963761955.1. GTDB lineage: Bacteria > Actinomycetota > Actinomycetes > Propionibacteriales > Propionibacteriaceae > Microlunatus. Next base: position 64,720 of record CAVXIY010000029.1, read on the forward strand.
GTCCAGACAGCCGTGTCCGAACGGTTTCCCCAGGCGACGACCGCGACCAGCGCGGGTGAGCCGGCCGGAGCCGGCGGCGAACGAGTTCGTGATCTTCAGCAAGCCCGAGCTCGGCCGGCTGGGTGATGATCACCTCGCCGCGGTGTGGGATCTGTTCGCCGACTCGTTCCGCGCGCACGACGTGGCGGTGCACCGGGTGAAGATCCTCACCGGGCCGGAACTCGAGCAGGCCGGTGCGATGCAGGAGCACTACGGGGTGATCAACCAGATCTCCCGCCTGGGCCGGCCGGCGTTGACCGATGCCGCCGAACAGGCCCTGCAGGAGCTCTATTCCGACTCGCTCGACGATGCCGAGGTGCTGGGCGGGCATCAGTTCCTGGAGCGGTACCCCGAAATCAGCCCGTTCGCACTCGCGATGTTGTTCTCCAACTCCAGCGTCGGCCGGCTGGGTCCGGGCACGTACGCGGGCCCGGTCAAGATCGACGGCGCGTCGATCATCATCCTGAACGGCTTCCATCCCCGGCAGCTGAGCTTCTTCACCGCCGACGACGCCGTCTGCGCGTTCCTGCACGGCAGCAGCCCGACCGATTGGGAGGTGCTGCGGTCAGAACTGATCGGTGCCACGGATCCGAGCAAGGCGGCGAGCGGCTCGATCAGGGGCAGGCTGCGCGCCGACCCGGCCTCCTTCGGGCTGTCCAGCGTCAACTCGAACTTCAACGGCGTGCACATGTCGGCCGGCCCCCTGGAGGGCCTCGGCGAACTCGAGCGGTTCTTCGGCGAGGTGCAGGGTCTCCTGGATTGGCAGTTCGCGAAGGCGCTCCTGGCCGCCGGAGCCAGCAGCGATGACGTGACCGGATTCGTCGCCAATCCGGTCATCGAAGCCAACGGCGAACGCGGCACCGCCTTTGATCTGACCGAGGGCGTGAATGCCGACGCTGCCGCGAAGTTGCTGACCAGCGCTAGCTGAGCGCTCGAGCGCTCCGCATCGCACCCTGTCGGTCAGCTCACTACCTCCAGGCACTCACATCCGTTATTTACAAGGGAAAACTCTTGTATTCGAAAGTGTGTTCGAGTAGAATCGGAGCATGACTTTCGAGGGGACGGATGAGCCGACGCCGATCGGCTCATGCCCTCGCCGCTGGGTCACGCGCTTCTGAGCATCTGATCAAGGTCGTCGAGCGACGGTGGGCTCGGATGAGTTCGACGGCCTGGGGCGTGGTCGGGTTCATGCAGGAGTTCGAACGGACCCGGAATCGGCTGTCGGTTGGTCGACCACCAAATCATCGCGCCGCGCGAACGGCTGGATCTGCCGACCGTGTTGTGTCAGGGGACATGCGGCGGGTGCTGACGTCGGCGTTGGGCCTGTCCAAGGGCGAGGCCGGCCGCGGGTCCGGGCGGCGGAGGCGGTCGGACCCGGACGTCGATGCTCGGTGAAGTATCTGGAGCCGGTGCGGCCGGTGCTGGCCGCCGCCCAACGAGCCGGGGAGGTGAGTGCGGAGAAGGTCGACATCATTGCACGCGCCCTGGACAAGGTCGACCGGCGCGGCTTCGACCCCGCCGACATCGCCAACGGCGAGGCGCTGCTCGACCGAACACGCGAGCGGTGTTCCCGCCCGAAGACCTGCAAGCTCCTCGCCGACCGGGTCGGTCGACGCCATCGACCCCGACGGCACCGTGCCCGACGACCAATTGAACGAGGACCGCCGCTACCTTCATCTCCGAGCGACCCGGGACGGCGCCTATGTCGGGGACTTCCGGCTCACCGGACCGGCCGGCGCCAAACTGAAGACTTTGCTGGATCCGCTCGCGAAACCCCGGATCGATCCGGCCGGTGAGGTCGACGGCCGGACCTATGGGCAACGCAGCCATGACGCGCTGGAAGATCTCTGCGACCGGCAGCTGCGGGCCGGGGACATTCCCGACGCCGGCGGCATCCCGGCCACGGTGATCGTCACCATCGACGTCGACGACCTGATCAACCGGGTCGGCCACGGCCGCACCGCCGACGGCACCCTCATCCCGACCGCGAAGCTGCTGCAGATGGCCAACAACGCCGACATCATCCCGGCTGTGCTCACCGCCTCCGGGGCGGTGCTGGATCTCGGCCGGAGCCGGCGGATCGCCAGCCGGACCCAAACCCTGGCGTTGATCGCCCGCGACGCCGGCTGCTCCTTTCCCGGCTGCGCGCACCCCCGCAATACTGCGAACGGCACCACATCCGCGAATGGATCGACGGCGGGCTCGACGAACCTGAACAATCTGACCTTGCTCTGTGCCTACCACCACCACAACTTCCTGGCCCGCGGCTGGACCTGCCGGATCAACACCGACGGCATCCCCGAATGGACCCCACCCAAATGGGTCGACCGCGACCAGAAACCCATGATCAACACCCGAATCCAAGCCATCCTCACCGCCCGAAAACACACGCGACGGAACAAGCCGATCATCAGCTGACGGCCGCGCAGCGTCAGGACTGCGCGGTCTTCGCCTGATCCAATCGCTTGCCCAGCACGAAGCTGAGCACCCAGATCGCGGCGAACATCACGCCCACGATGAACATCGTGGAGGTCAGGAAGCCCAGGGCGACACCGACGAGTTGGGTGGCCCAGCCGAGGTAGTAGCCGGTCGGACGACGCAGCGTGCCGGCGGCCAGCAGCGCGAGCAGCGCGGCTCCGCCGCCGAAACCGCTCGCCGCGCCCGGCGGGACGTTGCCGATCAAGATCATCACCGGAATGGCGAGTCCGAAGACGATCACCTCGAAGATCAACACCGACAGCAGCACGACCCGCATCGGGTTGCCCGGACTGAGCGTCATGTCCACAGCTCCCGGTCGGGCTCCTGGCCGTTGTCGGATTCCGCGTAGTCGGCGTCCCAGTCGTCGTCGGGGTCCTCGTCATCTCGGGTCTCGCCCGACGGCTCCTCGGCCACCAACAAGGTCCGCGCCTCACCGACCGCGACCACCGAGCCGGTGATCAGGACGCCGGGAGCTCCGGCGCCTTCGGTCTCGGCCAGCGAGATGGCCCGTTCGATCGCGTCGTCGAGCCGCGGCGCGACGGTGACCCGCTCGGCACCGAAGATCTCCGCGGCCAGTTCGCCCAGTTCGTCGGCGGGCAGTCCACGCGTGGTCGAGCCGACCTGGGTGACCACCAGGTGATTCATCAGTTCCTCGAAGGCCTCGAGCACGCCGCGCGCGTCCTTGTCGGCCATCACCGCCACCACGCCGATGAGCGGGGTGAAACTGAACGCCTCCGTCACGGCGGCCGCCGTGGCGCGCGCGCCGTGCGGATTGTGCGCGGCGTCCAGCACCACGGTCGGCGAGCGGCGGACCACCTCGAGCCGGCCCGGGAACTTCACCTGCGCATATCCCTCACGCGCGATGTCGGGATTGAGCGCCTTCAGTCCGAGAAAGGCCTCCACCGCGGCGAGGGCCTGGGCCGCGTTCGCCGCCTGGTGGGCGCCGTACAGCGGCAGGAAGACATCCTCGATCGGGCCCTCGGCGCCGTTGATCCGGATCACCTGGCCGCCGACGGCGAGCTGCCGGCTGATCACCCCGAAGTCGATCCCCTCCCGCTGCGGCAACGCGCCGACGTCGGCGCAGCGCTGCAGCAGCACCTGCGCCGCCTCGGAGCTCTGACCGGCGAGGATCGCGTGCGCGCCCGGCTTGATGATGCCGGCCTTCTCGGTGGCGATCTCGGCGATCGTGTTGCCCAGCAGGTGGGTGTGATCGAGATCGATCGGGGTGATCACCGCGACGTCGGCGTCGGCCACGTTGGTCGCGTCCCAGGTGCCGCCCAGCCCGACCTCGACGACGGCCACGTCCACCGGCGCATCGGCGAACGCCGCGTACGCCATGGCGGTGATGATCTCGAAGAAGGTCATCGACACGCCGTCGAGCTGCTGTTCGTCGATCAGCGCCACGTACGGCTCGATCTCACGCCACACCTCGTCGAAGCGCTCCTCGGTGATCGGCGCACCGTCGATGGTGATCCGCTCGGTCACGCTCGTCACATGAGGTGAGGTGAACCGTCCGGTGCGCAGCCCGTCGGCCCGCAGCAGCGACTCGATCATCGCCGCGGTGCTCCCCTTGCCGTTGGTGCCGCTCAGATGGATCACCGGGTACGCCCGCTGCGGATCGCCGAGCAGCTCGGTCAGAGCCCGGATGCGCGCGAGGCTCGGCGCGACCCGATGCTCGGGCCACCTCCGGGTCAGAGCGGCAACGATCTCGGCGTGGGACTGGTGGGACGCATCATCGGCTGGCATGGCGACCCCGAGTCTAGGTCGCGTCAGCCAGCCGCCCTAGGCAGAAGAGGTCAGTCGGTGACGGTTCCCGGATCGCCGTCGACCGCCGCCGCAAGCCGCGGGGCGAGTTGCTCGACCAGATAGCCGACACTGAGCACGGTCAGGAAGGACAAGGCCTCATAGACGTTGTCCCCCGGCTTGGTGAAGACCTCCCGAGCCCTCCTTGTGCACCGCCAGCGAGGTGTAGGCCTTGTTCGCCTCGATCGTCTTGCGGCCGTCACCCTCGACGAGCCAGATCATCGCGTCGGTGTCGAGCAGGTCGACGCGCTCGGTGCTGAGCTGCCGCACCGCCCCACGCGCTGCCGGTCGCCTTGTCGAGCCCCTCCGGCAGGATGAAGCCGAGCTCGGTCAGCAGCCTCGGCCGGGGATCCTGAATGCCGTAGACGAAAACGCCCTCCCACGGGGTCGCGACCAGGCCGGTCTTCCCGGCGAACTCCGGGTGGGCCGCGGCGGTGTCGGCGACCTTCTTCTTGGCCGCGGTGACCAGTTCGGCCATCTGGGCCGAGCGACCGAGGGCCTGGCCGACCATGGTGGCCTGGACCTCCCACGGCACGCCCCAGTCCTGGTGGTCCTTCGACTGGGCCACGGTCGGCGCGAGGGCGGCCAGCTTGTCGTAGTCGGACTTCTTCATCCCCTGATAGACGGCCAGGATCAGGTCGGGCTGCAGGGCCGCGATCTTCTCGAACTGGATCCCGTCGGTGTCGGTCAGCACGGTCGGCGCCGGCGCACTGCCCAGCGCGGCCTCGGCCCAGGGCCCGATGATGCCGCCTGCTCCCAGCTCGAACCACTTGGTCGAGCCCACCGGCACGACGCCGACGGCCAGGCAGTCGTCCTGCTCCTTGAGCCCGACCGTCACCACCCGCCGCGGCTCGGCCGTGATCGTGGTCTCGCCGAACTTGTGCGCGATGGTGACCGGGAACGCCCCCGCCTCGGCGCCAGTCGGAGCCGGTTCGGCCGGCGCTTCCGAGTCGGCCGAGGCGTTGCAGCCGGCCAGGCCGGTCGCTCCGGCCGAGACGCAAGGGAGGTCAGCAGAAACCGGCGGCGCGAGAGGCTCATAAGGGCATCCTTAGTTAGGTTAGGAGTACCTTACAGAAGCGCGACGTGCACGGTACCGGCCCACGAAACGCGATCGCGGCGGTGGGCGGCCTTCTCTAAGATCACGACCATGACCATCGAGCAGACCGACCATCGACCCGACGCACCACCGCATGGTGCTCCGGTCGTACCGGACCGGCCTGCGCTGGAGGGCCTCGAGAGCAAGTGGGTCGAGCGCTGGAAGACCGAGGACACGTACGCGTTCGTCCGGCCGCAGACCCGCGCCCAGGTGTTCAGCATCGACACGCCGCCGCCGACCGTGTCGGGCTCGCTGCACGTGGGGCACGTGTTCTCCTACACCCACACGGATCTGATCGCCCGCTATCAGCGGATGACCGGCAAGCACGTGTTCTATCCGATCGGCTGGGACGACAACGGCCTGCCGACCGAGCGCCGGGTGCAGAACTTCTACGGCGTGCGCTGCGACCCGACGGTCCCGTACGACCCGGATTTCACCCCGCCCGACAAGCCCGATCCGAAGAATCAGCTCCGGATCAGCCGGCGCAACTTCGTCGAGCTCTGCCACGAACTGACCCACGTCGACGAGACGGCGTTCGAGGATCTGTGGCGGCGGGTCGGCCTGAGCGTGGACTGGTCGAGCCTCTACACCACGATCGGCGACGACTCGATTGCCGTTGCCCAGAAGGGTTTCCTGCGCAACGTCGCGCGCAACGAGGCCTATCTGGCCGAGGCGCCGACGCTGTGGGACGTCACCTTCCAGACCGCGGTCGCGCAGGCCGAGGTGGAGGCGCGGGACTATCCCGGCGCCTACCACCGGGTCGCGTTCGCCGGCCCGCAGGGACCGGTGCACATCGAGACCACCCGGCCCGAGCTGATTCCCGCCTGCGTGGCGCTGATCGCCCATCCGGACGATGCGCGCTACCAGCACCTGTTCGGCCAGACGGTCAACACGCCGCTCTACCACGTGGAGGTGCCGGTGCTGCCGCACCCGGCGGCCGAGCCGGACAAGGGCGCGGGCATCGCGATGTGCTGCACGTTCGGCGATCTGACCGACGTGACGTGGTGGCGGGAACTGCAACTGCCGGCCCGGGTGATCATCGGCCGCGACGGCCGGATCGTCGGCGAGCGGCCGACCTGGATCGCCAACACCATCGACTGGAGCAGCATCGCGGGCAAGACCACGTTCTCCGCCCGGGAGGCCATCGTCGCGCGCACTGCGCGCCTCCGGTGATCTTGACGGCGAGCCGACGCCGACCCAGCGCAAGGCCAACTTCTACGAGAAGGGCGACAAGCCGCTGGAGATCGTCTCGACCCGCCAGTGGTACATCCGCAACGGTGGCCGCGACGCCGACCTCAAGCAGACGATGCTCGCCCGCGGCGAGGAACTCGGCTGGGTGCCGCAGCACATGAAGTACCGCTACGACAACTGGGTGGCCGGGCTGAACGGCGACTGGCTGGTCTCCCGGCAGCGGTTCTTCGGGGTGCCGTTCCCGGTCTGGTATCCGCTGGACGCCGACGGCGAGCCCGACTACGCGCAGCCGATCAGCGCCGCCGAGGACACGCTGCCGATCGATCCGAGCTCCGAGGTGCCGCCGGGCTTCGACGAGGCGCAGCGCGGGCAGCCGGGCGGATTCATGGCCGACCCGGATGTGATGGACACCTGGGCCACGTCCTCGCTCAGCCCGCAGATCGTCTGCGGCTGGGAGCGGGACCCGGAGCTCTTCTCGCTCACCTTCCCGATGGACCTGAACACCCACGCCCACGAGATCATCCGCACCTGGCTGTTCTCCCGGGTGGTGCGGGCGCACTTCGAGAACCACTCGCTGCCCTGGTATCGGTCCATGATCAGCGGCTTCGTGATGGATCCGGATCGCAAGAAGATGAGCAAGTCCAAGGGCAATGTCGTGGTGCCCACCGACGTGCTCGAACGCTACGGCTCCGACGCGGTCCGCTGGCGGGCCGCGAAGGCGCGGCCGGGCCTGGACTCCCCCTTCGACGAGCGGGAGATGAAGGTCGGTCGACGGCTCGCGCTGAAGATCTTGAACGCGAGCAAGTTCGTCCTCGGACTGGGCGGCGTCGGTCGATCATGAAGATCAGGACGTGATCATCGAGCCGGTCGACCGCGCGCTGCTGGCCCAGTTGCGGACCGTGATCACCGACGCCACCGCCGCCTTCGACGCGTACGACTACACCGGTGCGCTGGAGGTCAGCGAGCAGTTCTTCTGGCAGTTCTGCGACGACTACCTGGAACTGGTGAAGGAGCGCGCGTACGGCCCGGCGAGTGCCGGTGCGGCGTCGGCCCAGGCCACGCTCATCGCCGCGCTCGAGGTGATGCTGCGACTGCTCGCGCCGATCATGCCGTACGCGACCGAGGAGGTCTGGTCGTGGTGGCACGACGGACTCGATCCATCGCGCCAGTTGGCCGCGGGTCGACGAGATCGGGGTCGACGGTGACCGGCAACTGCTGGGTGACATCGCCGCCGCCCTGGTCGAGATCCGCGGCGCCAAGTCGCAGGCCAAGGTCTCGATGAAGACCGAGGTGACCGCGGCGCACATCTCCGGCCCGGCGGCCGACGCTGGACCGGCTCCGGACCGTCGAGGCCGACCTGCGGGCCGTCGGCCGGATCACCGGCGAGCTGACCTGGCACGACGCCGACACGCCGCTCACCATCGAGGTCACACTGAGCGCATGAACTCTGCACCTGGCCCCGAGCCCGGCGTCGTCTTGATCACCGGAGCGTCGTCGGGAATCGGCGAGGCGATCGCCCTCTTGCTCCATCAGCACGGCCATACCGTCTACGCCGGTGCTCGCCGAACCGACCGGATGGCCGCGCCTCGCGGAGCAGGGGATCTCCACCCACGCCCTGGATGTCACCGACGACGCCTCGATGACCGCGATGATCAAGACGATCATCGACGAGCAGGGCCGCATCGACACCTTGATCAACAACGCCGGCTACGGGTCGTACGGATCGGTCGAGGACGTGCCGATCTCCGAGGGACGGTCCCAGTTCGAGGTCAATCTCTTCGGTCTGGCCCGGCTCACCCAGCTCGCCATCCCGCACATGCGGGCAGGCCGGCCGGGGCAGGATCATCAACATCGCGTCCATGGGCGGCCACTTCGGCGAGCCGCTGGGCGCCTGGTACCACGCCAGCAAGTTCGCGGTCGAGGGATTCAGCGACAGCCTGCGGCTCGAACTGCACGAGTTCGGCATCGACGTGATCTTGATCGAGCCCGGCTCGATCAAGACCGAATGGGGCCGCATCTCCACCGACAGTGCCGAGAAGTACTCCGGCCACACCGCGTACGCGGGGCTGGTGAAGAGCATGCAGCGGCTGTACTCCATCGCCGACCGGTTGGGAGCGGAGCCCGTCGTGGTCGCCGACGCGGTGCTGCACGCCGTTCAGGCCCGGCGACCGAAGACCCGCTATGCGATGCCGTTCCTGGCCAAGGCGATCATCGCCGCGAACACGCTGCTGCCCGACCGGCTGCTCGACTTCGGCGCACGCACCTGCCAGTGCTGCGCCGAGGCTGTCGCAGCTGCGTGTCGCTGACGTAGGACGCGTTTACGGCGGACTTGTCGCGACGCTCGCGCTTGGCGAGCTTCTCCCGCGGCACCAGGGTCGGCAGGACGGAATCCTTGACGACCTCGGCGGAGATGATCACCTGGGCGACGTCGTCCCGGCTCGGCACGTCGTACATGACGTTGAGCAGCACTTCCTCGAGGATGGCCCGCAGACCGCGCGCACCGGTGCCGCGGAGCAGCGCCAGGTCGGCGATCGCCTCGATCGCGTCAGGGGTGAACTCCAACTCGACGCCGTCGAGTTCGAAGAGCTTGTGGAACTGCTTGACCAAGGCATTGCGCGGCTCGATCAGGATTCTGATCAGCGCATCGCGGTCCAACGGGGAGACCGAGGAGATCATCGGCAGCCGGCCGATGAACTCCGGGATCAACCCGAACTTCACCAGGTCCTCCGGGCGGACATCGGCGAACGGGTCATCCGATTCCGGCCGGCGGGACGCGAGGGCGTTGTTGAACCCGAGGGGTCGCTTACCGACCCGCGACGCGATGATGTGATCGAGCCCGGCGAAGGCGCCGCCGACGATGAACAGCACGTTCGTCGTGTCGATCTGGATGAAGTCCTGATGCGGATGCTTCCGCCCGCCCTGCGGGGGCACCGAGGCGGACGTGCCTTCCAAGATCTTGAGCAGGGCCTGCTGGACGCCCTCGCCGGAGACATCGCGGGTGATCGACGGGTTTTCGCTCTTGCGGGCGATCTTGTCGACCTCGTCGATGTAGATGATGCCGGTCTCGGCCTTCTTCACGTCGAAGTCGGCGGCCTGGATCAGCTTGAGCAGGATGTTCTCGACGTCCTCACCGACATAGCCGGCTTCGGTCAGCGCCGTGGCGTCGGCGATCGCGAACGGCACGTTGAGCATCTTGGCGAGCGTCTGCGCGAGATAGGTCTTGCCGCAGCCGGTCGGGCCGATCAGCAAGATGTTGGACTTGCCGAGCTCGACGCCGTCGTCCTCCGCGCGCCGGGCCGGGTTGGTCGCCTGCGCCTGGACCCGCTTGTAGTGGTTGTAGACCGCGACGGCGAGTGCCTTCTTGGCGTTGGTCTGCCCGATCACATAGCCGTCGAGGAACTGGCGGATCTGATGCGGCTTGGGAAGTTCCTCCAGGAGGCCGACTTCGGCGCCCTCGGAGAACTCCTCCTCGATGATCTCGTTGCAGAGATCGATGCACTCGTCACAGATGTAGACGCCGGGACCAGCGATGAGCTTCTTGACCTGCTTTTGGCTCTTTCCGCAGAACGAGCACTTCAGCAGATCACCGCTTTCTCCGATGCGTGCCACACCGCCTCCTGTCTAAGGTCGATCATCTCGGCCGCGAGGCCGGGAGGTGTGTCCCACACTAACCCGCTGGCTCGCGGATGTGGAGCACATTGAGCCGGCGTCCACGGCTCGGCCCCACTCAGACCGGAACGGCCTTGAGCGAAGTCAAAACCTCATCGATGATTCCGTACTCCAGGGCCTGCTCGGCCGTCAGATACTTGTCCCGCTCGATGTCGTGGCTGATCTCTTCGGTGGACTTGCCGGTGTCGGAGGCCAGCATGTCCTCCATCAGCGACCGGATCCGCAGGATCTCGCGGGCCTGGATCTCGATGTCGGAGGACTGGCCGTATCCGCCTTCGGTCGCCGGCTGATGGATCAGGATCCGGCTGTTCGGCAGGGCGAGACGCTTGCCCTTGGTGCCGGCGGCCAGGATCACCGCGGCGGCCGAGGCGGCCTGGCCGAGGCACACCGTGCGGACGTCCGGCTTGATGTAGCGCATCGTGTCGTAGATCGCCGTCAGGGCGGTGAACGAGCCACCGGGTGAGTTGATGTAGATCTCGATGTCGCGTTCGGCGTCCATCTGCTGCAGGCAGAGCAGCTGGGCCATCACCGCATTCGCGATCTCATCGGAGATCGGCGTGCCGAGGAAGATGATCCGATCCTCGAACAGCTTGGTGTACGGATCGATCCGGCGCATCCCGTACGAGGTGCGCTCCTCCCACTGCGGGATGTAGTAGTCCATGGTCGGCGCGAACTGGTCGTGCCGCACCTGCGGTGCGAGGCCTCGCGAATCGATCTCCGGCGAAAAGAACTGGCCCGAGGCGTTGGGCGCTCCGAAACGGTTGCTCATGGTCGGCACGCTCCTTACTGGTTGGGGGCCTGGGTCGACGGGATCTGTGCCGCCGCCGCATAGACATGGTCGATGAAGCCGTACTTGAGCGCGTCCTCGGCGGTGAACCAGCGATCGCGGTCGGAGTCGGCCTCGATCTGCTCCAAGGTCTGGCCGGTGTGCTCGGCGATCAGCTTCTGCATCACGCTCTTGATGTGCAGCGACTGCTCGGCCTGGATCTTGATGTCGCTCGCCGTCCCGCCGAGTCCGCCGGAGGGCTGGTGCATCATGATCCGGCTGTGCGGCAGCGCGTACCGCTTGCCGTGGGTGCCGGCGCAGAGCAGGAACTGGCCCATCGAGGCGGCGAGTCCCATCGCCACGGTCGCCACGTCGTTGGAGATCCACTTCATGGTGTCGTAGATCGCCATGCCGGAGTCGACCGAGCCGCCGGGTGAATTGATGTAGAGGTAGATGTCCTTGTGCGGATCTTCGGCATTCAACAGCAGCATCTGGGCGCAGATGGCGTTGGCGTTCTCATCCTTGACCTCAGACCCGAGAAAGATGATCCGGTTCTGCAGGAGGGCCTGATAGACGTTGTCGTCGAGGCCCATGCTGTTCCGGCTTGCCGCACGGTGGGTGAGGGGGGTGGCCGAGCGTGGGTCGACCGGGCCGGCGAAAGCCGGCCCAAATGGGGATCCAAACGGTGCGTTCACGTGGACGAACCTACCCCCGGCCACTGACAGCGGGGCCGGGAATCACGGCATGTTCGCTATCGGCGCAGAAGGCGCGAGACCTCGCCCGAAACTGAAAAGTTGGTCAGATCCAGGCTGAACATCACCTGGATCTGACCAACCCTTCACCCCACCGCCCGAGTGTCGCTCCCCCGAGCTACGCCCCCGAGGCGCTGGGCCTGCGGCGACTGCCGCGGATCCTCCCCCTGATTTGAATCCACGACTGTCAAGCCTGCTGCCCGACCCGACGTCGACTGCCCGAGTACGCTCCCCCTGATTTGCGATCCACGCGATCCTCCCCGATGAATCCACGTCAACCTGCTGCTGACGGACGCGGATCCTCCCCCTGATTTGAATCCACGACTGTCGTTCAGCTCGGCAGCTTCGAACACGTTCCCCCTGACAACGAACCCGTCACGAAGCTGCCGATGTCTGCGTCGATCTGAGGAGATTCCCGCTGTTCCTCGGCCCGACAAGATGAATCTTCTCCGAACAACCTCCGTGACCGATCGTCTTCACGTGCGAATTCCCTCAAGATCATCCGAATCCTCAATTGCCCTTCTCGGGCTCGAGTCGAGGCGATCCTGAGCCGATCCAGAGGTCGGCGGAAATTGCGGTCCCACGGACGCGGATTCAACGACTTGTTGATCATGGCTGGGCTGTCCTCTTCGGACACCCACCAAACCGAACGTGCCCCTGTCCAGATGTGGACAGGGGCACGGATGCCTGGAGCGAGACGAACCGATCAGGCCGGCGGCGGCCGTTTCCTCTTCCTCGACCGGAGACTCGTCGGTATCGCCGATCGTGCCGTCCTCCCGCAACCGGGCGAGTTCGATCGTCGCGCCATCGGAGTCGGTGACCTCTGCCGCCTCGACGATCAGCGCGAGCGCCTTGGCGCGACGGATCTCGAGCATGTACTCCTCGATGTGATGCGGGTGCTCCTGCAGGTGATCGGCAACCTGCTGCGGCGGTACGCCGTCGGCCTGGGCCTTGCGGACGATGTGCTGCGTCAGGTCGTTCTGGTCGACCGCGATGGCCCGGTCCTCGGAAACCTTGTCGAGAATGATCTGCGCCGTCAGCGACTGCGCGGCGCGCGCCTCGACATCGGCCCAGAACTCTTCCTCGGACTGGTCCTCCTCGGCGTCGATCAGATACTGCTCGAGCGTCAGGTTGGCCTGGGCCAGCTGGGTGCTGATCTGCTCGTGCCGGCCTTCGATCTCGGTCTTCAGCAGATTCTCGGGCACCTCGATGTCGAGTTGTCCGATGAGGGATTCGAGGACGGCGTCGCGAGCCTGGCTCGCCTGCTCGAGGCGGGCCAGATTGACCAGCCGGTCGGCGATGTTGCTCCGCAGTTCCTCGATCGTGTCGAACTCCGATGCCTCCTGCGCGAATTCGTCGTTCGCGTCGGGCAACGTCTGGGACTGCACCTTGGTGACGGTCACGTCGATGTCGGCCTCCTCGTCCTTCAGCGGGCCGCCGACCAGGGTCGAGCTGAACTTCGCCGATTCGCCGGTGGAGAGCCCGGTGACGGCCTCATCCAGCCCTTCGAGCATCTGGCCGGAGCCGACCGTGTACTCGATGCTGTCGGCGGTCGCGTCCTCCAGCGGCTCGCCGTCCCTGCTCGCCACCAGGGTGAGCGTCACGATGTCGCCGTCGGCGGCGGGACGCTCGACGACCTCGCGGGAGCCGAAACGCTGCTGCAGCACCCCGATCTGATCATCGACCAGCGACGTCCGGGACATCGAGCGCGTCGACGGTCGCCTTGATGGTCGAGAAGTCCGGCAGTTCGAAGTCGGGGCGGATGTCCACCTCGGCGGTGAACTCGACCAGATCGCCGTCCTCGAGCTTGGTGACTTCGAGCTCGGGCTGCGCCAGCGGCGACAACTTGTTCTCGACGATGGCCGAGCGGTAGAAGCCTTCGAGGGAGTTGTTGAGCGCCTCCTGCAACACGACGCCACGACCGAAGCGCTGGTCGATGACCATCGGCGGTACCTTGCCGCGCCGGAACCCGGGGATGTTCACCGTCTTGGCGATCTCGGCGTACGCCTTGTCCATACTGGGCTTGAGATCTGCGAACGGAACCTCGACGGTGATCTTGACCCGGGTGGGACTCAACTGCTCGACGGTGCTGGGCACGCTGACAACTCCTGTGTTCATGGCGAGGGCAGCAACGACCGCCCGAGGATGGGCTCGCTTCGAGCCCCGGCAATCCTACGGGGAGGTTCGGAGGGTGGCCAAACCTCTCGAATGGCTCGGCACGCCGCTCGATTCGGTTGGTGGCCGGGTCGGGGTGCCCTACACTCGTCGGCGGACGTCCGGGCTTGCGATAACCTGCTGGGCTGGGCGGCCGGGGCGTAGCGTAGTGGCTAGCGCGTCTGCTTTGGGAGCAGAAGATCGCAGGTTCGAGTCCTGTCGCCCCGACTCCGTAGCCAGGTCGAGAACGGATGCTCGGCTCGGCGACGGAACCTGCGGGTGTAGCTCAATGGTAGAGCTCCAGCCTTCCAAGCTGGTCATGCCGGTTCGATCCCGGTCACCCGCTCTCTAAGGTCGACTAGGTGTGTTGCAGTATCTTGCCTAGTGAAGCGCCTATTCCCGCGAAATCGGCGGTTGCCAGGTGTTCGCACTGATTGCCAGTTGGAGTCGCTGATTGCGAGTCACTTAAGGCACGCATGAGGCACGACAACGGCATCCAGACCTCGGTTGATCGGCTGCGGCGTAAGCGCACCCGATGATCATGCTCCAGCTCGGCGAAGATCGCCGCCTGCTTCATGACGCCGCGGGGTGGCGTGGGGCGGCGATCGGAGCCCATCGGAGTCCGGCTGGCCTCGTCCAACATCGCGATGGCGACCGTGGACCGCCAACTCGTCAGTCTGGCGATCTGGGCGGTGCCTGCACAGCGCGAGCTGTTCGATGCGTCCCACGAGATCCTGGCTCGCCGCAGGGCTGGGGACTGATTCTGTTTGGAGTCGGCAGGCGGTGCGCCAAACCTGCAGGTCGAGCAGTGCCGGTGGCCGGGTTGAGGTCAAGGCAAGTGATTTCAGAATCAGTCGTCTTACCAGTGACCGCCAGCGATTGCAGCGTGCCTTAGGGATGGCAGGACGGCCCTTCGACAGCATGAAGTTCTGCATCGTCTCGCCGTCTGTTCTAGCTCCATGGATTTCCATCCGGGCAAGGGAGGCGTGATGGCCGTTCAGCCGCTCGACTCGAAGCGGCTCGCGCAGAAGTTCGTCCTCACACCTGAGGAGGCTGCAGACTTTCTCGGAGTATCTGTGCGAACGATCCGGTACTGGGTAGCCGAGCGCAAGATTCCGTATTTTCATCTTGGGCGATTCATCCGGTTCAAGCCACCAGAACTGGTGGCGTTCTTGGATTCCGGCCGCGTCGATCCTCTTGATCGGTGAGCGTCGCCGGGAGACTTCGACCCTGTAAGGCTGCACTGTCCGGAAACTCAAACAGAGCAGGAGCCGGTCCGCGTCCTGCCGCCGAGACAGGGCTTGACCAAGCAGCGGCCGAAAGAGGTATTGCGGAAGCCAACAAAGCCCGACACCGACTCAGCCGCACCGGAAATCGCCAACTGAACGCCGCCTTACACCGGATCGCGCTCACCCAAGCCCGGTGGCACACGCCCGCCAAAGCGATGATCGAGTGACGACGAAACTCCGGCAACGGCGGACGCGAGGTGATGCGCATACTCAAACGCCGCCTCTCCGATGCCGTCTTTAAAGCCTCGTTCAAGATCAAATCGGCTACCTGCTGGCCGTGGCTTGACAGAGGAGCAAGTGACAGTCCTCAGACCCCCGTGAATGGGGGCCCGACCACGGGTCTGTGATTGGCCGATGGCATCCGGAGGTCCCAATGTGCTAGCGCATCAGCAGCAGCTGAGTGAGGATGCCGAGGATGGCGCAGGCGCCGAGGGTGCGGAGCACGGACCATTTGCCGACGAAGATGAGCAGGCAGGCGATGCCGGTGATGGCGACGGCCGGGATCGAGACGCTGGACGGGACGGGGATTTGGGCGTGCATCGGGCCCAGTTCCCAGTCGCGGCTTTGGGTGAACAGGGTGTGGGCGGCGAAGTAGACGGCGAGGTTGGCGATGACGCCGACGACGGCGGCGGTGATGCCGGTCAGGGCGGCGGTCAGGGCGTGGTTGTTGCGGAGCCGTTCGACGGAGGGGGCGCCGAGCAGGACGAACAGGAAGCAGGGGACGAAGGTGACCCAGGTGGTGAGCAGGGCGGCGAGGGTGGCGGCGGCCCAGGGGTTGAGGTCGCCGGGGGCTCGGTAGGCGCCGACGAAGGCGACGAACTGGACGACCATGATCAGCGGGCCGGGGGTGGTCTCGGCGAGGGCGAGTCCGCGGACCATCTCCCCGGGCAGCAGCCAGCCGTAGACGTTGACTGCTTGTTGGGCGACGTAGGACAGCACCGCGTAGGCGCCGCCGAAGGTGACCAGGGCGGCGCCGGAGAAGAACAGGCCCTGGTCGACGAAGATGCTGTGCCAGCCGAAGGCGAGGCCGACGGCGATGATCGGAACGGCCCAGGCGGTGAGTCCGACGGTGAGGATGATGCCGCTGCGGCGGAGGCTGGGCTGGTCGGCGTGGAGATGGTCATCGCTGATCAGCGGCGGCGGGCCGTCCTCGACGGTCTTCTTGCCGGGTGCGGTGGTGATGGCCGGCCAGACCCGGCCGAGGGCCCAGCCGATCACGCCGGCGGCGAGAATGACGACGGGGAATGGGACGGCGAAGAAGGTGAGCGCGAGGAACGCGGCGACCGCGAGGGCGATGAGGCTGGGGTGGGTGAGGGCGCGGCGGCTGACCCGGACCACAGCCTGGATCACGATGGCTATCACCGCCGGCGCCAGGCCGAGGAACAGGCCGGTGATCAGTGGGGTGTCGCCGTAGGCGACATAGACAGCCGACAGGCCAAGCATCGCGAGCATGCCGGGCAGCACGAACAAGGTGCCGGCGACCAGTCCGCCGCGGCGGCCGTTGAGCAGCCAGCCGGTGTAGATGGCGAGTTGCTGGGCCTCGGGGCCGGGCAGCAGCATGCAGTAGTTGAGGGCGTGCAGGAACCGGCGTTGCCCGATCCAGCGCTTCTCATCGACCAGGGTGCGCTGCATGACCGCGATCTGCCCGGCCGGGCCGCCGAAGGTTTGCAAACTGATCAGAAACCAGGCCTTCACCGCGTCCCGGAACGGAATCACCTCACCGGGCGCGGTCACCGGGGCGGCGTGGTCGGGTGGTGTTCGCGGTCGTGCGGGTGGGCCGCCGGGCTGAGCCGGACGGTGTCGAGGCGGGGCAGCCGGTCGCGGAGGAGATCGGCGGCGTGGTGCTCGAGCTCATGGAACTCGCCGACCGGCATGGCCGGGTCGCTGGTGACGGTGGCTTCGACGATGAGCCGGTGCCCGGCCCAGCGCATCCGCAGGTCGTCGACGGTGTCGATGCCGGGTACCGAGGCGACCGCACGTTCGGCGTAGTCGACCAGCCCCGGATCGATGCCGTCGAGGAGACGGCGGCCGATGTCGCGGCTGGTACCGATCAGCAGCACCACGATCGCCGCGCTGATCAAGACGCCGACGATCGGGTCGGCCAGCGGGAAGCCGAGCCAGATGCCGATCACTCCGAGCACCACCGCAAGCGAGGTGAACCCGTCGGTGCGGGCATGAACCCCGTCGGCGACCAGGGCAGCCGACCCGATCCGGCGCCCGACCCGGATCCGAAAGACCGCAACCAGCTCGTTGCCGGCGAACCCGATGAGGCCAGCGGCGAGCACCCAGCCGAGATTGGTCACCGGCTGGGGCTCGACGAACCGGCGGATCGACTCCACACCGGCGACCACGGCCGAGATCGCGATCATGGCCACGATAAACAGACCGGCCAGGTCCTCGATCCGACCGTAGCCGTAGGTGTAGCGGCGGCTGGCCGGTCGGCGGCCAATCACGAACGCCACCCACAACGGCACCGCGGTCAATGCATCCGAGAAGTTGTGGATGGTGTCGGCCAGCAGGGCGACCGAGCCGCTGATCACCACGACCACGACCTGCAACAGCGCGGTCAGCCCGAGCAGTCCGAGACTGATCTTGACTGCCCGGATCCCCTGGTAGCTGGCCTCCAACGCGTCATCCACAGAGTCGGCGGCGTCATGACTGTGCGGCACGAACAGACTGTGCAGTACCCCTCTGAACCCACCCGGGTGCGCATGATCGCCAGGGGCGTGATTCTGCGGATGCATCTCGTGATGGTGGCGGGCATGGTGTTCGTCGTGGTCGGAGTCGTGGTCGTGGTGATGGCCTTCCGGCCGGCGAGTCACGGCTGGCCTGAATGGGAGCGCGCGGTGGTGGCGAGGCTGCCCCAGAGCATGCTCGGCCTGATAGATCGCGTCGGTGACCAGCTGAGAGGCGTGCTCGTTCTCCAGCCGGTAGAACACCCGGTTCCCATCGTGCCGAGCCACCACGATCCGCGCCAGTCGCAGCTTCGCGAGATGCTGCGACACCGCGGCCGGTGCCTTGTCCACCGCCGTCGCGATCGTGTTCACCGGCAGCTCACCGCCCTGCAACGCCAGCACGATCCGCACCCGTGTCGGGTCTGCCAACATGCTGAACACCTCCACAGCCAACTCCACGAACTGGGCATCGACCACCTCACCGGCGTCCGTGCTTCCCAGCCCAGGTTGCGCATCTGCATGCATGCGCAGATTCTAGTACACCCGAGCACCCGCGCGTCAGCCCAGCACGCGCACGACACAATTGACAGGTGACAGTGAGGCCGGCCGGATGACAGCCGCATCTGGGCCAAGCCTAAGTAGACAACCGGAGTAGGACCTGCACAGTGTGCAGGTCCTGGATGGAAGGGTCCAGATCACCCAGAACTGACCGAGCGGATTCCGCAGGTCTGGAGCCGTGCCTTTGAAGGCGTGGCTTCAGACCCGCGCAGCAGGTGCGTAGACACAGCGCTGGACCCTGATTCGTTCAATGGCTTGAGGAATAGTGGCTATTCACAATGCACGGTGTGCTGAGTGGGCCTCGCGCGGCCTGCTTTTATTGCAGGCTGTCGTCGGGGTCTTACTCGTCGAACGGGGCGAACCGGATGGCGGCTGCGAAGGCGCCGTAGCGCAGCAGCAGACGGGCGCGGCCCTCGGGGACGCGCGCAGCCTCCCTCCGAAACGCCTCAGTGAACACGTCCTTGAAACCGTCGCGCGGATGCTCGTGCACCGCGTTGACGAGCGTGGCCGGAGGCAGGTCCCAGCAGCGCAACCCGACGACGTCCACGGCGGCGCCGGCCGAGAGCAGATACGCCACCGCGCCGGCGTCCGCGGTGACACCGGGGTGTAGTGCATCGTGATGGCGGTCAGCAGGGTGTCGGTGGCGGCGGTCGAGAGCCCGACCTCCTCGGCGACAACTCGTGCCAGGCGGGACGAGGTGAGGGTGAAGTCTGCTTCGCCGCTCGGGTTTACCAGGCCGGTGTCGTGCAGCAGTGCACCCGCGTACAGCAGCTCGGTGTCGACGTCGGTGCCCTCGAGCTCGCCCAGGGCACGGCCGAAGACGTAGGTGCGGTAGCTGTGGTTCAGCAGCGGAACGGGCAGGATGCGCCGGGCGCACTGCTCCGCAGCACGCGTCAGCGCACTGGTGGGCGGCGCGAGGCGGTCCTCACGCAGGTAGGCGTGGCGGCCCGGGTGGACACCGAGGGCGAGCCGGATCCGCCCGACCGCGTTGGTGAGGTGGGTTCGCGCCAGCGGCCGCAGCAGCGCCCGGCGTTCGGCGGTGGTGAGCCGGCCTGAGGTGCGTCGCACCCAGCCCGCGGTCCCCACCGCCAGGTCCTCGGCCTCGACCATGCCGGCAAGACTATCGAGGTCTCCATGCCGTCCATGCCGTCGGGATCAACGTTGTGGTTCACAGCCGTTCCTGCCTCGAGCTGCCGTCTGCGGGGCGGTGTCCGTCCGGCAGGCTCTGCCGGCATAGCAATACGAGTCCAAGAGGCTACAGA
>CAVXIY010000030.1:0-151195 GCA_963761955.1 uncultured Actinomycetota bacterium
TCGCAGGCCCGAAACTCAGCGAACCGAATGACTTGCAGGAGCATGGCGTTCAGTGTGCGGGATCAGTGCAGATCTCCGCACCAACGCCACCTTCCACCCCGATCACCCAAGTACGAGGAGTAACGCCATGAACCCAACCAAGCGGCACGGTCGGATGGGACGCGGCATCAAGAGGCCTACCTCGACAGACGACACGATGCAGGCCATCGTGCAGAACGGGTACGGATCGGCTGATGTGCTGCGGCTCGAGCAGGTCGCCAGACCCGTGATCGCCGACGACGAGGTGCTGATGCGCGTGCACGCGGCTGGTCTCGATCGCGGGACCTGGCATCTGATGACCGGTCAGCCGTACCTGCTCCGACTCGCGTTCGGGCTGCGTAGGCCCAAGAACCCGATACCCGGCAGAGACGTCGCGGGCACGGTGGTCGCGGTCGGTCCGGCGGTGGCCAGATTCTCGGCCGGTGACGAGGTGTACGGCATCGCTGCCCCGCACGGGTCGTTCGCCGAGTATGCGGCGGCCCGGGAGGACAAGCTGGCTCGGAAGCCCGGCAACCTCTCGTTCGAACAGGCCGCTGTGGTTCCGGTGTCCGCGATGACGGCTCTCCAGGCACTGACCGATATCGGGCACGTCCGAGCCGGCCAGCAGGTACTGGTCACCGGCGCCTCAGGCGGCGTCGGGAGCTCGCCGTGCAGTTGGCCCGAGCCTTCGGGGCGGAGGTGACCGGCATGTGCAGCCCTCCGAAGATCGAGTTGGTCCGATCCCTCGGGGCCAACCATGTCATCGACTACACCCACGACGACTTCGCCGACGGCGCCCGCCGCTACGACCTGATCCTCGACATCGCCGGCAACCCATCCCCAACGCGGCTCCATCATGCGCTTACGCCGACCGGGACAGCCGTGATCATCGGCGGCGAAGGAGGCGGAACACTAACCGGCGGACTGGGCCGCCAGGTGCGAGCGCTGGCCCTGTCGCTCTTCGTCCGCCAACGGCTGACCGGCTTTCTCGCCAAGGAGCGAGCAAGTGACCTCGACCGGCTGACTGACCTGATCGAAGCGGGCCGGCTGATGCCCAGTGTGGACAGAACCTACCCGTTAGCCCACGTCGCCGAGGCCATGCGACACCTCGCGGCCGGGAACGCGCACGGCAAGATCGCCATCACGATCTGAACGCCTGGCCACGCAGTCTCCCGGCGAACCACGATTAACCGATGAGCCTGAGCCGCAACGGGCTCGCCCGCACCAGTGTGTCCCGACGTCGCCGGTCGACCTCCCATCTCATCAGCCAGTGCAGTGATCGAAGAGCGCAACCGAATACACCTCATGCAGATGATCATGGCCGGCTAGAAACTTTGCGCCACCTCCCCGATGCCCCCGAGCCGCTGAGCATGGACTCCGGAGGATGCGGGGAGGCTCTGCGAGGGAGGGCACATACAGATCGATCCGGGCTCGACGCGGATTCGAACGCCGCGCTACCGCCCCTGCAAGGCGGTAGCGCGACGTCGCCGCGACTGCAAACCGCCTAGTCAGCGCCCCATCACTGGACTCGTCGTGGACATTGAGAGCGTTCCTGGGAGCAGGAGGGCGCAAGAACAGTGCTCCCTGGTGACCCCCTGTTGCGCGCTGGAACCGCCCCGCCGAGATAGGACCTGAAGTGTATTTCCCCTAGTGAGAAGCACTTTGAAGAGTAGCCCCGACGGGATTCGAACCCGCGCTACCGCCTTGAGAGGGCGGCGTGCTAGGCCGCTACACAACGGGGCCCTAGCTGTTGATCATCGGTCCCACGACCGCTGACCAGACCGCGGAAGCCTACCAATTCCCTAGTCGGACGGCGAATCGGAGCTTCTGCGTCGCTGGGGTACTAGGACTCGAACCTAGACTAACTGAACCAGAATCAGTCGGGCTGCCAATTACCCTATACCCCATCTTCCCGCTCCTCGGCGTCGCCGAGAGCGGTCGCGCCCGCGCGGGGCACGAGGAATGACTTTACTGTAATGAGCGGCCGGGGCTCAAACCGGAGCGGGCTGACCGGCCCGGCGGCCACCGCCGGGTTACATCCCGGCCGACAGATCGACCCGGCGCCTCAGTTTGAGCCGGGTCCAGAACAGGTAGGCCAGCAGCGCGAAGAGGGCGAAGCCGCCGACGTCGAAGACGGCATCGAGCCAGCCGATCTCCTTGATCGCCTTGAGGGCGGCGATCGAACTGGTCAGACCGGCGATCACGTACGCGCAGACGTTGTTGACCACATGGGCGGCGATGCCGGCCTCGAGCCCGCCGGTCCGCCAGACCAGGATGGCCGCGAGCAGCCCGAAGGCCAGCCGATCCACGAAGAGCGGCAGGTTCTGCGTCCCGTGCAGCAGCGCGAAGACCACCGAGGAGACGATCACCCCGAACCACGGCGTGCGCACCAGGCTGCCCAGCGCCTGCAGCAGATACCCCCGGAAGAAGATCTCCTCGGCCACCGCCTGGATCGGTGACGTCAGCACGATCACCACCAGGAAGCCCCAGAACCCCTGCTGGACACCGAACTTCAGCGGCTCCTGGACCAGCGTCGACAGCAGCAGCGCGCCGTTCAGCGCCACCAGCGCGATCACCAGGCAGCCGAGCAGGTAGCGCCAGCGGATTCCGGGAGCGACGGAGGACAGCCACCGCGGCCGGACCTGGTGCACCACCATCAGCAGACCCCAGGAGATCGGGATCAGCGTGGCGATGCCGAGGTTGACCGCCAGCATGCCGAGCGGGCTCCGGAACGCGAAGGCGTCGGTGAAGTAGTCCCGGTACACCCGGTCGTTCGCCGTCGTCGCCCAGAACAGCGTGACCAGCGCCTGGCTCACCACCGCGGTCAGCAGCAGGAACAGCGACAAGCCGAAGAGGGCGCCGAGCAGCGAACGCCACCACAGGTAGGTCTCGCCGCGCAGGATCAGCGGGTACTCGGCACCGTCGGGCGGCAGCACGCCCACCTCGGATATCGGCGGAGCGACCGGCTCGACTGTCCTTCTGCGGCGCGCGCGCCGTCGCCGCGGTGGGCGGGGTCGGCGGTCGTCCGACGCTGCGCCGGTCGGCCGGCGGGATGACCCGGCGCCCGGCGGGTCCGTTTCTTGCTCGCGGCCATCAGCGATCGGGCTTCAGGCTGGCTCGGGCGGCCGCGATCCGGGCCAGGCTGGACTCCCGTCCGAGCAGTTCCATCGACTCGAACAGCGGCGGCGAGATCCGGCGACCGGTGATCGCGGTGCGGACCGGGCCGAAGGCCAACCGGGGCTTGAGCCCGAGGCCGTCGACCAGCGCGGCCCGGAGCGCGGACTCGATCGATGCGTGGTCGAAGGCTTCCAACCGCTCGAGCGCCTCGTACGCCGCAGTCAGCGTCGGCAGGGCGTCGCCGGTCAGCGCCGCGGCCGGGTCGATCTCCAACGCATCGTCCTCGGTGAACAAGAAGCCGAGCAGGTCGACCGCCTCGGAGAGGGTGTTGATCCGCTCCTGCACCAGCGGGGTCACCGCGGCCAGCAGTTGCTGTTCGTCCGGCAGCGGCGGATCGCTGACCAGCCCGGACCGCACCAGGAACGGCACGAGGGCGGCGGTCAGTTCGGCCGGTTCGAGCAGCCGGATGTGCGAGGCGTTGATCGCCTCGCACTTCTTCGCGTCGAACCGGGCCGGGTTGGCGTTCACCCGGAGGATGTCGAAGGCCTCGACCATCTCGTCGATGCTGAAGATGTCGCGGTCCTCGGCGATCGCCCAGCCGAGCAGGGCCAGGTAGTTCAGCAGCGCCTCCGGCAGGTAGCCCTTCTGCTGGTACTCGGCCAGCCCGGATCCCTTGTCCCGCTTGGAAAGGCGCCGGTTGCCCTCGCCCAGCACGGTCGGCAGGTGGCCGAAGATCGGCGTCCGGCCGCTGCCCACCCCGATCTGCTTGAGCGCCTCGTAGAGCACGATCTGCCGCGGCGTCGAGGGCAGCAGATCCTCGCCGCGGAGCACGTGGGTGATCTCCATCAGCGCGTCGTCGACCGGGTTGACCAGGGTGTAGAGCGGTTCGCCGTTGCCGCGGACGATCACGTAGTCGGGCACGTGCTCGGCACCGAAGGTGACCGGGCCGCGGACCAGATCGTCGAAGCTGATCGGGCGCATCGGGCACCCGCATCCGCACCACGGACGGAACCGACATCGCCTCGAGCTCGGCCACCCGCTGCTCGCTGAGGTTGCGGCAGAAGCCGTCATAGCCCGAGGGCGCGCCCTTGGGCCGAGCGGCCTCCCGCGCCTCGATCTCCTCGCGGGTGCAGTAGCAGCGGTACGCCAGCCCGGCATCGAGCAGTGAGGTCACGATCTCGCGGTAGATGTCGCCGCGCTCGGACTGGATGTACGGGCCGTACGGGCCGCCGACGCCGGGGCCCTCGTCCCAGGTCGAGACCGAGCCAGGTGAGGGAGTCGTAGAGGACCCGGTAGGACTCCTCGAGATTGCGGCCGGTGTCGGTGTCCTCGACCCGGAGCACGAACGTGCCGCCGTAGTGCCGGGCGAAGACCCAGTTGAACAAGGCACTGCGGACGTTGCCGACGTGCAGGTTTCCGGTCGGCGAGGGTGGGAATCGCACCCGGACCTGCTCGGGCCGGAGCTCACCGAGCACGCTCCGGATCGTTCCGGGTCCTGATCTGCGACTCGCTCACTGCTCTGCTTTCTCGCTGTCTGTCGTCGACGGGCCGCTGCCGGCCACCGGGTTGGTGAGGGTACCGATGCCCTCGATCTCGATGCTGATCTCCTGCCCGGGCTGGATCTCCCCCACGCCCTCGGGCGTGCCGGTCAAGATCACGTCGCCGGGCAGCAGGGTGGTGTAGGAGGAGATGAACGCGATCAGCTCGGCGATGCCGAGGATCATGTCCCGGGTGTTGCCGTCCTGCCGCAACTCACCGTCCAGCGTGCTGCGGATCCGCAGCGCCGACACCTCGTCCAGGCTCTGGTGGGTGGTGATCCACGGGCCCAGCGGGCAGAAGGTGTCGAAGCCCTTCGCCCGGGCCCACTGGCCGTCGGTCTTCTGCAGGTCGCGCGCGGTGACGTCGTTGGCGATGGTGTAGCCGAAGATCACCTCCGGCACCCGGTCGATCGGCACCTCCTTGCAGATCCGGCCGATGACCACCGCCAGCTCACCCTCGAAGCTCACCTTGTTGCTGGCGGCCGGGTAGATGATCGACTCGCCCGGCCCGATCACCGAGGTGTTCGGCTTGAAGAACGTCAGCGGCGTCTTGGGCACCTCGTTGCCGAGCTCGGCGGCGTGGGCGGCGTAGTTGCGGCCGACCGCGACGATCTTGCTGCGCGGGATCACCGGCGCGAGCAGCCGGACACCGTCGAGTTCCTTGCGCTCGCCGGTGAGCTGAACGGGCATGGCGATCGGGTCGCCGGTGAGCACCGAGACGGTGTCGGGATGTTGCCCGCCGTCCTCGGCGAGCTCGACGATTCCGTACTGGGGGTCTCCGCCGGCGGCAAAACGGGCTATACGCACCTGCTCACCCTATCCGCGGCGGCCGAGCCGACCGGACAGGTGAGAATGGCGGGATGAGCCCTACTGCTGCACCGTTCGATGCCGTCGAGGTGATCCGCACCAAGCGTGACGGGGCGGAGCTCAGCGACGACCAGATCGACTGGGTGATCGCCGCGTACACCGCCGGCGACGTCGCCGAGGAGCAGATGTCGGCGCTGGCCATGGCGATCTTCTTCCGCGGGCTGACCCGGCGCGAGCTGGGTCGCTGGACCCGGGCCATGATCAACTCCGGCGAGCGGCTGGACTTCTCCTCGCTGTCGCGGCCCACCGCCGACAAGCACTCCACCGGAGGGGTCGGCGACAAGATCACCCTGCCGCTCGCGCCGCTGGTGGCGGCCTGCGGCGTCGCCGTGCCGCAGCTGTCGGGCCGCGGTCTCGGTCACACCGGCGGCACGCTGGACAAGCTGGAGTCCATCCCCGGCTGGCGGGCGTCGGTGACCAACGCCGAGATGCTCGACCAGCTCGAGCAGGTCGGCGCGGTGATCTGCGCGGCCGGCTCGGGACTGGCTCCGGCCGACCGGAAGCTGTACGCGCTGCGGGACGTGACCGGCACCGTCGAGGCGATCCCGCTGATCGCGTCGTCGATCATGAGCAAGAAGATCGCCGAGGGCACCGGCGCGCTGGTGCTCGACGTCAAGGTCGGATCCGGCGCGTTCATGAAGACCGAGGAGTCGGCCCGCGAGCTCGCCCGGACCATGGTTGATCTTGGTCAGGACGCCGGCGTCACCACGGTTGCGCTGCTCACCGACATGTCCACCCCGCTCGGCCTGACCGCCGGAAATGCCTTGGAGGTCAGGGAATCGGTCGAGGTGCTGGCCGGTGGCGGACCGTCCGACGTGGTCGAACTGACCGTTGGCGCTGGCCCGGGAGATGCTCAGCGCCGCCGGGCACGATGATCATGATCCGGCCGACGCGCTGAGCTCGGGACGGGCGATGGACGCCTGGCGTTCCATGATCATCGCCCAGGGCGGCGACCCGGACGCCGAGCTGCCGACGGCCCGGGAGCGCGAGGTGATCACCGCGGACACCGACGGAGTGCTGATCTCGCTGGACGCCATGGCGGTCGGGGTCGCGGCGTGGCGGCTGGGCGCGGGCCGGGCCCGCAAGGAGGACGCGGTGCAGGCCGGCGCCGGCGTCGAGCTGCACGCCAAGCCGGGCGACCGGGTCCGCGCCGGTCAGCCGTTGCTGACCCTGCACACCGACACCCCGGAACGCTTCGACCGGGCGCGGGACGCGCTCGCCGGGGCGTACGCGATCGGTGACGAGTCGCCGGCGGAGAGGCCGTTGATCATCGACCGGATCGCCTGACCCGATCATGGTCGACGCCAGCGACCTGTGGCCGCCGTTCGGGCTGGTCATCCGGGCCGGCGATCTCCGGCTCACCCCGGTCGCCGACGACGACCTGCCGGGTCTGGTCGAGCTCGTCCTGGCCGGGATCCATGATCCCGACTGGATGCCGTTCGACGCGCCGTGGACGCTCGCGCCACCGGCCGAGCTGCCGCGGCGCTACGCCCAGCACTACTGGGAGGTCCGGGCGGCTTTCCGGCCGGAGGACTTCACCCTGGACTTCGCGGTCCGCCAGCGACGGGCGAACTGGTGGGCGTCCAGGGCTTCGCCGCGCGTGACTTCCCGGTGCTCCGAACCGCCGAGACCGGGTCCTGGCTGGGTGCGGCGTTCCAGGGACGCGGGATCGGCACCCGGATGCGGCAAGCCGTCTGCGCCTTCTTGTTCGACGTGCTCGGCGCGACCCAGATCTCCTCGGCCGCGTTCGTCGACAACGCCGGCGTCGCTCGCGGTCAGCCGGAAGGTCGGCTATCGCAGCGACGGGACGGTGCGCAAGAACCGGCAGGGCACGCCGGTCGACAGCCGTCGCCTGCTGCTCGACCCCGACGCCTTCGTCCGCGGCGAGCCGATCGAGGTCACCGGCGCCGAACCGCTACGCGCGTTCCTTGGGGTCGCCTGACGCGCTGCTGTGGATGAGGCCGTAGAGGTAGCCGTCGCAGAGCGCCTCCCAGGAGGCCTCGACGATGTTCTGACCGACCCCGACGGTGGTCCAGGCGCGGAGCCCGTCGGTGGTCTGGATGAGCACCCGTACCGTCGCGTCGGTGCCGTGGCCCTGGTCGAGGATCCGGACCCGGTAGTCGATCAGCTCGAACTTCTCCACCACCGGGTACGCCGGGGTCAGCGCATTGCGCACCGCGTGGTCCAGCGCGTTGACCGGACCGTTGCCCTCGCCGACGACCCGCTGGCTGCTGCCCTTGGCGGTCAGCCGCACCGTGCACTCGGTGTCGGTCGGTTCGCCTTGGTTCGACTGGGTGAAGACGCGCCAGGACTGCACCGAGAAGTACTCGGGCAGCTGGTCGAGCTCGCGACGCAGCAGCAGCTCGAAACTCGCATCTGCCGCCTCGTAGGTGTAACCCGCTGCTTCCGCGTCCTTCACCCGGTCGGTGATCCGAGCCGCAAGTTCGCGGTCGGACAGGTCGAATCCCAGTTCCTCACCTTTGATCTGGATGTTGGCCCGCCCCGCCATGTCGGACACGAGCATCCGCATGTCGTTGCCGACCAGCGCCGGATCGATGTGCTGGTAGAGATTCGGATCAACCTTGATCGCGCTGGCGTGCAGGCCCGCCTTGTGGGCGAACGACGACAAACCAACATAGGGCTGACGAGCGCTGGATGGTGCGTTCGTCACCTCTGCGATCTCATGCGCGAGGCGGGTCGCCTCACGCAACGAACCAGCCGGAAGCAGCGGCCAGCCGTACTTCAGTTCAAGGTTGGCGACGACCGAGATCAGCTCGGCGTTGCCGGTACGTTCCCCGTACCCGTTCACGGTTCCCTGCACGTGCATCGCTCCGGCGTCGACCGCCGCCAGGGTGTTGGCGACCGCGCAGCCGGTGTCGTTGTGGGCGTGGATGCCCAGCTGGGCGCCGGTCACGCTGGTGGCGGTGACGATCTCGCCGATCCACGGGGGCAGCATGCCGCCGTTGGTGTCGCAGAGCACCACGACCTCGGCGCCGGCCTCGGCCGCGGTCCGGACGACCTCCAGCGCGTACGCCGGGTTCTCCTGATAGCCGTTGAAGAAGTGCTCGCAGTCCACGAAGACCCGCTGGCCCTCGGACCGCAGGTGCTGCACGGTGTCGGTGATCATGGCCAGGTTCTCGGCCAGCGTGGTCCGCAGGGCCTGCTCGACGTGGCGGTCATGGCTCTTGGCGACGATGCAGGCGACCGGCGCGCGGGACTCGCGCAGGGCCGCGGTCAACGGGTCGTCGGCGGCCTTCATGCCGACCCGACGGGTGAAGCCGAACGACACCAGCTCGGCGTGCTTGAGCGTCTGCGCGCCGTCGGCCATGGCGGCGAAGAACGCGGTGTCGTTGGGATTGGCGCCCGGCCAGCCGCCCTCGATGAAGTCCACGCCGAGCTCGTCGATCAGGGCCGCGATCGCCAGCTTGTCGGCGACCGACAGGTTGAGGCCCTCCTGCTGGGATCCGTCGCGCAGCGTCGTGTCGAAGACGTGGAACTCAGCCGGCTTCGGCTTTGAAGTGGAGAGCATCGATTTCCCTCGAATCGTCGGTGGCGGGCAACGAAAAAACCTCCCGTCTGGAGACAGGGAGGTTCGAGCGCGCTGAAGGGCATCAGCGCGCTAGGAAATAATCACCGCCAAGAACTGCATGCCGTCAGTGTGGCCCAGATTCGGCGATTTGGCCAGCAGCGGCGCGGCGCTTCACCCAGTTTTCTGTCGCTGTACCCAGGTAACTTCCTGGGTACAGTGCGGGTTTCCCACGTATACGTGGGAAACCGACAGCCCCGGCGCCCGCAGGACCGTCGGCGGTTCAGAGGACGCGGCGGAGCCAGTGGTGGGTGTCCTGGGCGCGGCCGTACTGGATGTCCAGCAGGTTCTTGCGCAGCGCCGCGGTCGTCTCGCCGGTCTCGCCGGAGCCGACGGCGTAGCCGCCGCGGGCATCTCGCAGGCTGCCGATCGGGGTGATCACCGCCGCCGTGCCGCAGGCGAAGAGCTCGGTCACCTGGCCGGAGCCGATGCCGTCGAGGAGTTCCTGGATCCCGATCCGGCGCTCGACCGGCGTCAGTCCGAACTCGGCCGCCAAGGTCAGGATCGAGTCCCGGGTGACGCCCTCGAGGATCGAGCCGTTCAGCTCGGGGGTGATCAGCTGGTGGTCGCGGGTCACCAGATAGACGTTCATGCCGCCCAGCTCCTCCAGCCAGCGATGCTCGGCCGCGTCGGCGAACATCACCTGGTCGCATCCCTGCTCGGCCGCCTCCTGCTGGGCGATCAGGCTGGCGGCGTAGTTGCCGCCGCACTTCGCCGCCCCGGTGCCGCCGGGCGCCGCGCGGGTGTAGTTCGTGGAGATCCAGATGTTGACCGGACGCACCCCGGACGCGAAGTACGGGCCGGCCGGGCTGGCGATGCAGCAGTAGGTGACCCGCTTCGCCGGCGCGCACCCCGAGGAACGCCTCGGAGGCGAACATGAACGGCCGCAGATACAGGCTCTGCTCCGCGCCACCCCCGCTGCCGCTCGGCACCCAGGCGCGATCGGCGGCGATCAGCCCGTCGATGCTGGCCAGGAAGTCCTCGGTCTGCAGGACCGGCAACGCCAGCCGGTGCGCGGACCGGGCCATCCGCTCGGCGTTCTTGTCCGGACGGAACAGCCACACTCCCCCGTCCGCGTGCTGGTAGGCCTTCAGACCCTCGAAGATCTCCTGGGCGTAGTGCAGCACCGCCGTCGCCGGATCGAGCGCGAACGGCCCGTACGGGACGATCGCCGAGTCGTGCCAGCCGTCGTTCGCCGTCCAGGTCGCGACGGCCATGTGGTCGGTGAAATGCACCCCGAACCCGGGGTCGGCGAGGATCGCGTGCCGCTCCTCGTCGGCGTGCGGCCGCGGGTTGGCCCGAAGTTCGAACTGAAGGCTCACGATGCTCGCTCTCGATCGGTGATGGGTGGGACAGTCGTGCCCGCCGGGCACAGGTCACCGTAGCCGGTGACCTGAGATCGCCTCGCTGCCGCAGCGGCGGAGCCGTTACGATGCGCCGGTGACCGATGCGACCTTCGACGCCTCCGCAGCCCCCACGCCGCTTCAATCTGGCCGTGATCGGCGGTGACGGCATCGGTCCCGAGGTGGTGGCCGAGGGCCTCAAGGTGCTGGAGGCCGTCGACCGGCGGCGGTGTCTTCTCCACCACCGCGTACGACCTGGGTGCGAGCCGCTGGCAGCGCACCGGGGAGGTGCTCCCGGACTCGGTGATGGCCGAACTCGCCGCAGGCCGACGTGATCCTGCTCGGCGCCGTCGGCGCCGCGCCCGGCGCGAAGGACGTGCCGAGCGGCCTGCTGGAACGCGGCCTGCTGCTCAAGCTGCGCTTCGCCTTCGACCACTACGTCAACCTGCGTCCGAGCCGGCTGTTCCCCGGCGTGCCGACCCCGCTGGCCGATTCGGTGATCGCGGACAAGGAGGTCGACTTCGTCGTCGTCCGGGAGGGCACCGAGGGGCTCTACTGCGGCAACGGCGGCGTGGTCCGAGCCGGTACGCCGCACGAGATCGCGACCGAGGTCAGCGTGAACACCGCGTACGGCGTGGAGCGGGTGGTCCGCGACGCGTTCGAGCGCGCCGCCCGCCGCCGGAACAAGATCACCCTGGTGCACAAGCACAACGTGCTGGTGAACGCCGGCGGGCTGTGGAACCGGATCTTCACCGCCGTCGCCGCCGAGTACCCGCAGGTGAGCACCGACTACCTGCACGTGGACGCCGCGACGATCTTCCTGGCCACCGATCCGGCCCGGTTCGACGTGATCGTCACCGACAACCTGTTCGGCGACATCCTCACCGACCTGGCGGCGGCGGTGACCGGCGGCATCGGGCTGGCGGCGAGCGGCAACATCAA
This sequence comes from uncultured Actinomycetota bacterium, assembly GCA_963761955.1. Classification (GTDB taxonomy): domain Bacteria; phylum Actinomycetota; class Actinomycetes; order Propionibacteriales; family Propionibacteriaceae; genus Microlunatus. Next base: position 11,412 of record CAVXIY010000030.1, read on the forward strand.
CCCCGACAAGACCTATCCCTCGATGTTCGAGCCGGTGCACGGCTCCGCACCCGACATCGCCGGCCAGGGCATCGCCGACCCCACCGCGACCATCCTGTCGGTGGGACTGCTGCTTGATCATCTTGGGCTCTCCGAGGAAGCTGCGCGGATCGAGAAGGCCGTGATCGCTGACATCGCGGCGCGGGAGACGACGAGGTCGCGGACGACCAGTCAGATCGGCGACGCCATCGCCAGCGCGGTCTAGCGGCCGCTGCTGCTCGCGTTCGGGAGCGGCCGGCGACCAGCGCGGCGGTCAGTTCGTGGGGGCGGGCTTCGGGCTCGAGGCCACGAGGACGGTAGGTACGACCGAATGCTCCTTGCGGGCCCGGCGGCGGGGCTTTTCCCCGGCGGCCTGAGGCTGGCGGTCGTCAACGACCGGCCATGCGTCCGGATACATCTCGTACATGCGCTGTCCTGATGTCGGTCGGGAGTTCGTCCCGAGCGATGATTCTACTGTCGTGAAGATAGTAGGACATCCGACTATTTTCCGCCCAGTTCTTTCCGGGATCTGTTCCACATGGTGGACCGGCCCGCGGAGCCGGACATTCTTTTCCACACTGCTCAGGTGAGCGCCCCTCCCGAACTGCCCGAACTGGTCGTACGCGCGCTGCGCATGTCACTGGTGCGCGGTTACGTTCAGGCCTCTCGGACCGAGACCGGGCGGCTGCTCGCCACCCTGGCCGCGACCCGGACCGGCACCATCGCCGAATGCGGCACCGGCTGCGGGGTCGGCGCGGCCTGGCTGCGCAGCGGAGCGCCGAAGGACACCCGGGTGATCACCGCGGAACTCGACCCCGAACTCGCCCACGGCGTGATGGACATGTTCGCCGACGACGACATCGACGTGATGCACGCCGACTGGAGCAGCCTGGCCGAACACGCGCCGTTCTCGTTGATCTTCATGGATGCCGCCAGCGCCAAGCACTGGCCGCGCGAGGAGATCACCGGACTGCTCGACAACGGCGGGATGATCGTGCTCGACGACTTCATCCCCTGCCCCACCTGGCCCCCGCTGGTGCGCGGCCGGGTGGACACGCTGCGACTGGACTGGCTGGCCGACGAGCGATTCACCAGCGTGGACGTGATGGTGGCCGACGACACCTCGGTGATCATCGCGGTCAAGAAGTAGCGATCGGCCTCGGCCATCGTGACCGAATTGATGCCGCCCCCGGCGACGTCGTCACCGTCCGGTCCGGCATCCTGGGCCTGTGGCGAACCGGTGGAGGAAGCCTCTTCGCATCCTGGTCGGCATCGTCTTGATGGGCCTGTTCGTCACCGCATCGCTCTACGTGGTGACCCGCTACGCCGGCGGCTGGGGGGTGCCGTACTTCTCCTTCACCTCCGAGCGCGGCTCCCACTGCACCAACGACTTCGCCGGCTACACCTGCGACGCCGGTGACCCTCGGCCGACGTCGAGTTCTTCGGCGACGTGGACCTGCCCGATGACAGCGTGATCATCAGCGGCACCTACCGCTCGACCCACGACTATCGGCTCGATGCGGTGCTCGAGGTGCCGGCCGCCGCACGCCGCCGCGGCCATGCGCAGCCTGCACGAGAGCTTCGGCAAGTGCCAGCCCGGACATCCCGTCGCCGCTGAACACCGGCCGGGCTGACCAAGATCTGCGTCCTGGCCAACGACAACACCTACACCGCCTCCGGAGAGCCGGACAGCCGGCTCTTCACGATCGGCACCGGCCTCCGCAAGGACGGCACCCGGGTCATCTCCATGGCGATCAAATCGCTCTGATGTGACCTGTCGGTTTTGCGCCCGGTGCGTGTCGGTGCTCGGGCATCCGCGCTGCGCTGATGCGGGTCGCTTGCACGGACCGTGCAAAACCGTCGCCTACCGCGCGCAAATTTGATGCGGTAAGCGGCAAGATCGTCGCTGGGGAGTTGAGGCCGTGAGCGGCAGCGTCCGCGCGCCGGTCGCGCACGGGCGCACAAGCCGAGCTCAGCGGCCGAGGATCGCGAACAGGTCCGCCACGGTGTTGCAGCTGTCGATCATCTGGCCGACCTGCTCCCGGGTGCCGCGCAGCGGGTCGAGCAGCGGCACCCGCTGCAGGGCCGGGCGACCCTGGACGTCGAAGATCACCGAGTCCCAGGACGCCGCCACCACCGACCGGCCGAACTTCTCCATCACCCGGCCGCGGAAGTACGCGCGGGTGTCCTCCGGCGGCGTGGTCCGGGCCCGCTCGACCTCCTCGTCGGTCACCAGCCGCCGCATCTTGCCCTTGGCCAGCAGGGCCGCGTACAGGCTGCGCCGCGGGTCGACGTCGGCGTACTGCAGGTCGATCATGGCCAGCTTCGGCGCATCCCAGTCGAGGCCGTCGCGGTCCCGGTAGGACTCCATCAACTTGAGCTTGGCCACCCAGTCGAGCTGGTCGGCCAGGCTGAAGAGGTCGGTGCGGATCGCGTCCAGGCACTCCTGCCACCGGGTGAAGAGATCCTTCGCCTCGATCAGGGCCGTTTCGGTGAGCTCGTCGGCAATCCGCTCGTAGTGCTGCCGGCACGCCTGCAGGTAGATCTCCTGCACCTCGACGGCCGAGGCGGTCCCCCGCTGGTCGAACGCCAGCGGCTGCGCGCAGCTCAGGTCGTGGCTGACCGCCCGCATCGCCGCCACCGGCGTGTCGAGTCGCAGATCGTGGCCGAGCTCGCCGGCTTCGATGACCCGCAGCACCCAGGACGCGGTGCCCACCTTGAGGTAGGTCGAGATCTCCGACAGGTTGGCGTCGCCGGTGATCACGTGCAGCCGGCGGTAGCGGCTGGCGTCGGCATGCGGTTCGTCGCGGGTGTTGATGATCGGCCGGTTGAGCGTCGTCTCCAAGCCGACCTCGGCCTCGAAGAAGTCCGCCCGCTGGCTGATCTGGAACCCGGTCGTCTGGCTCGACTGGCCGATGCCGACCCGGCCGGCGCCGGTGATCACCTGACGGGTGACCAGGAACGCGGTGAACTGGGTGACGATCCGGTCGAACGGGGTACTGCGCAGCATCAGGTAGTTCTCGTGGGTGCCGTACGACGCGCCCTTGCCGTCGGTGTTGTTCTTGTACAGCCGGACCGATCGGCCCAGGGCCTGGGACGCCCGCTGCGCGGCGATCGCCATCACCGCGTCGCCGGCCTTGTCGTAGCGCACCGCATCCAGCGCCGAGGTCACCTCCGGACCGGAGTACTCGGGATGGGCGTGATCCACGTAGAGCCGGGCGCCGTTGGTCAAGATCACGTTCGCCATGCCGAGATCGCTGTCGGTCAGCTGGTCGGGATGGGCGGCCGCCCGGGAGATCTCGTAGCCGCGGATGTCCCGCAGCGGCGTCTCGGTCTCGTAGTCCCAGGTCGCGGGCTGGCCGGCGGCCGAAGCGCCGTACGCCTTGACCACGTGGTTGGACAGCTGCATCGGATGGAGGTCGTCCTCGATCCGGATCGCATGGAATCCGCCCTGGGATCCCGGAAAGCTCGGCTGCATCGCGCTGATGCCGTACTCCGTCTCGATCCCGAGGACCCGGGTCTCACGCCGCTCCCGGCCCGGTTCAGCGTCCGCGGCCGAGTTTTCGCGATCAGCCTCGGTTGCCATGGCCTCAGCGTAATGTGACCTTCCATGCAGGTCTGGCCCGCGATCGCCGTCGACGTGATCTGCATCCTCGTCTTCGCGATCGTCGGACGCTCCAGCCACGACGAAGCCACCGATCTGCTGGGCATCGTGCACACCACCTGGCCGTTCCTGATCGGAGCCGCCGCCGGCATGCTCGCCGGGCGCATCTGGCGTCGTCCGACCGCGGTGGCGACCGGCGTCTTCGTGTGGCTCGGTGCCCTGATCATCGGCATGGCGCTGCGCTACGTCTCCGGCGGCGGCGTCCAGCTGTCCTTCGTCATCGTCGCCGGCTGCGTGCTCGCCGTGTTCCTGATCGGCTGGCGAGCCGCCCTCAAGCTGATCCGCCGGGCCGTCCCCAGCTCCGCCGGCTGAAGCCTGACCGGCTACGGCTTACAGGTACTGGCCGGTGTTCGACACGGTGTCGATCGACCGTCCGGGCTGGGTGCCCTGCTTGGAGCTGATCAAGGTGCGGATGAAGACGATCCGCTCGCCCTTCTTGCCGCTGATCTTGGCCCAGTCGTCGGGGTTGGTGGTGTTGGGCAGATCCTCGTTCTCGGCGAACTCGTCCAGGCAGGCCTGCAGCAGATGGCCGATCCGCAAGCCCCGTACGCCGGTGTCCAGCAGGTCCTTGATCGCCATCTTCTTGGCCCGGTCGACGATGTTCTGGATCATCGCCCCGGAGTTGAAGTCCTTGAAGTAGAGGACCTCCTTGTCGCCACCGGCGTAGGTCACCTCGAGGAACTGGTTCTCCTCGGACTCCTCGTACATCCGCAGCACGGTGCGTTCGATCATGCCCTGGATGGTGGCCATCCGATCCTGATCGAACTCGGCCAGATCCTCCGCGTGCAAGGGCAGCGTCGGCGTCAGGTACTTGCTGAAGATCTCCCGCGCGGCCTCGGCGTCCGGACGCTCGATCTTGATCTTGACGTCCAGCCGGCCCGGTCGCAGGATCGCCGGATCGATCATGTCCTCACGGTTGGAGGCGCCGATGATGATCACGTTGTCCAGGCCCTCGACGCCGTCGATCTCGCTCAGCAGCTGCGGCACGATGGTGTTCTCCACGTCGGAGGAGACGCCGGAGCCGCGGGTCCGGAACAGCGAGTCCATCTCGTCGAAGAAGACGATCACCGGCATGCCGTCGCTGGCCTTGTCCCGGGCCCGCTGGAAGACGAGCCGGATGTGCCGCTCGGTCTCGCCCACGTACTTGTTCAGCAGCTCGGGGCCCTTGATGTTGAGGAAGAAGCTGCGTCCCTCCTCGCCGGTCTTCTCGGTGACCTTCTTGGCCAGCGAATTGGCGACCGCCTTGGCGATCAGCGTCTTGCCGCAGCCGGGCGGACCGTAGAGCAGGATGCCCTTGGGCGCCTTGAGCTCGTGCTCGGCGAAGAGCTCCTTGTGCAGGAAGGGCAGCTCGACGGCGTCCCGGATGGCCTCGATCTGGGAGCGTGAGGCCGCCGATCACCGAGTAGTCGATGTCCGGCACCTCCTCGAGCACCAGTTCCTCGACGTCCAGCTTGGGGATCCGCTCGTACGCGAAGTGCACCCGGCGGTCGATCAGCAGGGAGTCGCCGGAGCGCAGTTGATTGTTGCGGAGCCGGTACGCGAGCCGGACCACGCTCTCCTCGTCACCGTGCCCGACGACCAGCGCGCGATCACCGCCCTCGAGCACCTCCTTCAGCAGCACGACCTCGCCGACCTCGTCGAACTCCAGCACGTCGACGACGTTCATCGCCTCGTTGATCATCACCTCCTTGCCCGGGGTGAGCGCCTCGACGTCGACGTCGGGACTGACGCTGACCCGCATCTTGCGCCCGGAGGTGTAGATGTCGGCGGTGTGATCCTCCTGCGCCTCCAGGAAGACCCCGAAGCTGGCCGGCGGCTGGGCGAGACGGTCGACTTCGCCCTTCAGCGAGACGATCTGGTCGCGGGCCTCGCGCAGCGTCGCCGCCAGCCGCTCGTTGTTGGCGGCGGTCGTCCTGGCGTCGGCCCGAGCGTCGGCGAGCCGGCGTTCGAGCATGGCGATGTCGTGCGGGTGCGAGGACACCCGCTCGCGCAACCGCCTGAGCTCGTCGCTGAGCGAACTGATCTGGGCCATGAGTGCCTCGCGATCCTCATGAGGACCACGATCGTGGAACGCTCCGGACATCGGCACCTCCTGGGAAAAACACTACCTGGGCTCGTGACGCGGTCCGATGTAATCTTCGCCATACGCGCCGGGCGCTGGGCGACGTTTGCGTAACGGTGTCGTGACACCTGGAGCCAAGCCGCCGGGCCGTGATCAGGAATCCGGTGTGGCCGACCATGTCGTGCCGGGGGCGTACGGCGAGTCCTTCGGCGTGCCAGGCGCGGATCAGCGACTCGGTCGCCTCCGGCTCGGTGAAGCCGCTGTGCACCCTCAGCGTCTCGACCATCCGGCCGAGCTGGGTCGTGGTGGCGACGTAGGCGCAGATCACGCCGCCGGGCACCAGCACCTCGGCCGACCGCGTCGACGCACTCCCAGGGCGCCAGCATGTCGAGGATCACCCGGTCGACGGGATCGCCGGTGAGGCGTCTCCACCAGGTCGCCGACCCGCAGCTCCCAGGCCGGGTGGCGGGCGCCGAAGAAGTTGTCCACGTTGCGCTGGGCGATGGCGGCGAAGTCCTCGCGCCGCTCGTACGAGGTCAGCCGGCCGGTGGATCCGACCGCCCGCAGCAGGTTGATGGTGAGCGCACCCGAACCGGCGCCGGCCTCGATCACCCGGGCGCCCGGGAAGATGTCGGCGAACATCAGGATCTGGGCGGCGTCCTTCGGGTAGACGACGGCCGCGCCGCGCGGCATGGTCACGGTGAACTCGTTGAGCAGCGGGCGCATCGCGAGGAACGACGTGCCGCCGACCGACGTGACCACGATGCCTTCCGGGCCGCGCGATCAGGTCGTCGTGCGCGACCGCGCCCTTGGTGGTGTGGAACTGGGCACCCTCGGCGAGCACGATCGAATGCCGCCGCCCCTTGTGATCGGTCAAGGTGATCCGCTCGCCGGCGACGAACTCGCCCGTCCGGACGCCGGAGAGCTCGCGGGCGTCAGCCATTGCTGATGCCGAACAGCCCGAGCTGCCAGCCCGGGCCGTAGGACGTCGCGGACATCTCCACGGCGCCCCGGGTGTAGACGTGCTCGTCGGACTGGCTGATCGGGCAGCACGATCAGGTCGACGGCGGCCTGCTTCTGCAGCGCGCCGAGCAACTGATTGGCCGCCGACGTCGTCGGTGGTCTTGCGGAACACGGTCTCGATCGAGTCGAACCGTCGCGGCGGCGCCGGGCAGCGGGGCGTCGAGATAGGGCTGCAGCCAGGCCAGAGCGGTCGCCGTCCACGCCTTGCGGTCCACCAGGGTCAGGTCGGTGTTCGGCTCGCCGGGCCGCAGCTGGACGCTCAGCCCGCCGGTGTTCTCCAGCCGGGTCCGGATCTGGGTGGCGATGTCTTGGCCGTTGGGCATCGACGGGTCGTAGCCGAGGGTGAGGTTGATCCGGTTCTTCCAGGTGACCTTCGGTTTCACCTTGCCGCCGAGCGGGAAGGTCGCGAGGTGGCCGGGCACTCCACCGGGCACGATCGAATCGGAGGTGCGGTCTCCCTGCAGGGCGGCGGCGATCGCCTGACGCAGGCCGCGATTCGGCTCGCATCGGGGAGGTGGGCGACCACTGCAGCTGCAGCACCCGGGTGCCGGTGAGCACCGTCTCGTGGAAGCCGCTGGCGGTCTGCTTCTCGGGGCTCTGCTGCACCTGCTGGCTCAACCGGGTGACGGCGGCGGCGTCCAGCCCGCGCCAGACCACGTCGACGGCACCCTTGGTCATGGCGTCCTCGATGGTCGCCGAGTCGGGGACGGTGCGATAGACGAGTTCGGGGATCCGCCGCCGGGTTGCGTCCGACGTAGTCCGCGTACCGGCTCAGCTGCAGTTGGTCGTCGGCGAACTTGACCACCTGGAACGGGCCGGAGCCGACGATCGGAGCCTTGGCCGGCTGGATCTGGTCGGCGTCGTAGGACTCCTCGTCGACGATGGAGGCGGTCGGCGAGGCGAGCGCCCAGCCGAACTGGGTGTCGACCCGGCTGAGCACGAATCGGATGGTCTTGTCGTCGGGGGTCTCGATCCGGCGCAGCGAGGACATCAGCGAGGTGGACGAGCCGGGCACGTTGAGCCGGGCCGCCCGCTCGATGCTGAACTTGACGTCGCTGGAGGTGAGCGGCATGCCCGTTGTGGAAGGCCAGGTCCTCGTTCAGCGTGCAGGTGTAGCTGGTCGACGGACGTGAACAGGCAGTCGCGGGCGGCGTCGGGCTTGAGCACCGACTGTCCCGGGTCCGCGGTCATCAGGCGCTGGAAGACGTTGAGCGAGAGCATCGCGGACGCGGCGTCGGTGATCGCCGCCGGATCGGTCACCCGGATCCGGTCGGTCGACATGACGGTGAACGGCCGCGGGGTGGAACCGGGGGTCGGCGTCGGGGACTCACCCGTCGTCCGGCACCCGGCCAGGGCCAGCGCCACGCAGGCCGAGGGCGGCGATCCGGCGGAGCCGGCTAGTGCGCGGCATCGGCGCCGTCCAGCAGCGCGGCGACCGAGGTCGCGTCGAGCTCGGTGAGTGATCCGACTGTACGCGGCGCGGCGCGGGCGGGATGTCGATCCGGTTCGGCACCGCGATGACCAGGGCGCCGGCGGCGTTTCCGGAGCGGGCGCCCGTCTCGGAGTCCTCGAAGACCACGCAGGCGCGGGCGTCCACCCCGAGCGCGGTGCAGGCCCGCTCGTACGGCTCGGGGTGCGGCTTGCCCATCGTGACCTCGTCGCCGGCCACGGAGACCGCGAAGGTGTCGGCCGGCAGCCGGGTCAGAGCGGCGTCGAGCAGGATCCGGTAGGACGCCGAGACCAGCGCACAGGGGACGCCGGCCTTCGCGAACGAGTCGAGGAGGTCGATCGCGCCCGGTCGCCACGGCATCGGGCCGTTCTCCAGGTGGCTGATCACGTACGTGATGAGCTGGTCGACGACCCAGGCGGGACTGAGGTCATGACGCCCGATGGCGTTGAGGATGTAGGAGCCCGAATCCAGCAGCGAATTGCCCACCAACTGGTCGGCGTGCTCCTCCGACCAGGTCCCGCCGAGCCGGCCGATCAGCTCGAACTCCGCCTCGATCCACAACGGCTCGGTGTCGGCCAGGGTTCCGTCGAAGTCCCACAGCGCGGCAGCCAGGGTTGAGGTCGTGGGGGTGATCATCGCCCAGCCATTGTTCCCCACCGAGCTTGGCGCGAGCGAATCCAACGCGTGTCCCGAGCGCCGCAGTCCGATTGCTCCGGACGGCGTTCTCGCCGGCCACGTGCGCGCGGAAACGACCGCCTCCGACCGGCTGCCGATTTCAGGCGAGCGTTCTGCCAGGCACGTGCCGGGCAACGGCCCGACATCACCGCCCAGCTCAGCGGGCGTTGAAGTACTTCGCTTCGGGGTGGTGGACGATCATGGCGTCGGTGGACTGCTCGGGGTGCAGTTGCAGCTCCTCGGACAGCTCGACCCCGATCCGCTCGGGACGGAGCAGGTCGACCAGCTTCACCCGGTCGTCCAGGTCCGGGCAGGCGGGGTAGCCGAAGGAGTAGCGCGAGCCGCGGTAGGCCTGGTCGCGGATCATGTCGTCCATCTCGCCGTCGTCGCGGGCGAAGCCGAGGTCGGAACGCACCCGGGCGTGCCACATCTCGGCCAGCGCCTCGGTGAGCTGGACGCTCAGACCGTGCAGCTCCAGATAGTCCCGGTACGCGTTGCGCGCGAACAGTTCTCCCGTCACCTTCGCCACCGCCGAACCCATGGTGACCAGGTGGAACGCGACCACGTCAGGGCCCTTGGCCAGGGCGAGCTCCCGGTCGCGGAAGAAGTCGGCCAGGCACAGGTAGCGCGGCCGGCGTTGCCGCGGGAACGCGAACCGGTGCAGTTCGGCGTCCGGGTCACTCACCTCTCCCCCGGGCCGCAGCACGATCAGCTCGTCGCCCTGGCTGTAGCACGGCCAGTAGCCGTAGACCACGGCGAACTCGCCGATGCCGTCGGTGGCGATCCGGTTCAGCCAGGCGCGCAGCCGGGGCCGGCCCTCGGTCTCGATCAACTCCTCGTACGAGGGTCCGCTGCGGGACCCCTTCAGGCCCCACTGGCCCATGAAGGTCGCTCGCTCGTCCAGGTAGGACGCGACGTCGGCCAGCGCGATGCCCTTGACGATCCGGTCGCCCCAGAACGGCGGCGTCGGCACGTCGACATCGACCGCCACGTCCGAGCGCGCCGGCAGCTCGACCGGCTCCTGCCCTTCGGCCAGCTCCGGGCGGGTGCCGGTCCGCGCCTTGACCCGGCGCTCCCGCGGGGCCGGCAGCGCCGCCCCCTCCTCGCCCCGCTTGACCGCCATCAGCGCGTCCATCAACCGCAGCCCCTCGAAGGCGTCCCGGGCGTAGCGCACCTCGCCGGCGAACACCTCGCGCAGGTCCTGCTCCACGTAGGCCCGGGTCAGGGCCGCGCCGCCGAGGAAGACCGGATAGGCGGTGGCGATCCCGCGCGCGTTGAGCTCCTGGAGGTTCTCCTTCATCACCACCGTCGACTTCACCAGCAGCCCGGACATGCCGATCGCGTCGGCGGCGTTCTCCTCGGCCGCCTCGATGATCGTGCCGATGGGCTGCTTGATGCCGAGATTGACCACGGTGTAGCCGTTGTTGGTCAAGATGATGTCGACCAGGTTCTTGCCGATGTCGTGCACATCGCCCTTGACGGTGGCGAGCACGATGGTGCCCTTGCCGCGGGAGTCGGCCTTCTCCAGGTGCGGTTCGAGGTACGCGACCGCGCTCTTCATCACCTCGGCCGACTGCAGCACGAACGGCAACTGCATCTGGCCGGAGCCGAACAGCTCGCCGACCACCTTCATCCCGGCCAGCAGGTCGGTGTTGATGATGTCCAGCGCCGGCCGCTCGGCCAACGCCAGATCAAGATCATCGGGCAGGCCCTTGCTCTCGCCGTCGATGATCCGCCGCTGCAGCCGTTCGGCGACCGGCAGCTTGAGCAGTTCGGCCGCCCGCTCGGCCTTGGTGTCCGCGGTGGTCACGCCCTCGAAGAGCTCGAGGAAGACCTGCAGCGGGTCGTACGCCGGCTCGGTGTCGGTCGCCGGACGCCGCCGGTCGTAGACCATGTCGAGGGCGACTTCCCGTTGTTCTTCGGGGATCCGGGCCATCGGGATGATCTTGGCGGCATGCACGATGGCCGAGTCGAGACCCGCGTCGATGCACTCGTTGAGGAACACCGAGTTGAGCACGACCCGGGCCGCCGGGTTGAGACCGAAGGAGATGTTCGACAGCCCGAGGGTCGTCTGCACGTCGGGGAACCGGCGCTTGACCTCGCGGATCGCCTCGATCGTCTCGATGCCGTCCCGTCGGGTCTCCTCCTGTCCGGTGGCGATCGGGAAGGTCAGGCAGTCGATGATGATGTCGCTGTCGCGGAGCCCCCAGTTCTGGGTGATGTCGGTGATGATCCGGTCGGCGACCTGCACCTTCCAGTCGGCCGTACGCGCCTGTCCCTGCTCGTCGATGGTCAGCGCGATCACCGCCGCGCCGTGCTCGGGGACCAGGCTCATGATCTTGGTGAACCGGGAGTCCGGACCGTCGCCGTCCTCGTAGTTGACCGAGTTGATCACCGCGCGGCCGCCGATGACATTCCAGTCCGGCCTGCAGCACCGCCGGTTCGGTGGAGTCCAGCACCAGCGGCAGGGTCGACGCCGTGGCCAGCCGGAAGGCCAGTTCGCGCATGTCGGCGGCGCCGTCGCGGCCCACGTAGTCGATGTTGAGATCGAGCAGGTGGGCGCCGTCGCGGATCTGGGCGCGGGCGATGTCCACGCAGTCGTCCCAGCGCTCCTCCAGCAGCGCGTCGCGGAAGGCCCTGGACCCGTTGGCGTTGGTCCGCTCGCCGATCGACAGGTAGCTGGTGTCCTGCCGGAACGGCACCTCGGCATACAGCGACGCGGCAGCGGCGAGGTGCGCGGGCCGCCGCGGCGACACCGGACGGTCGGTCAGCCGGTCGACGACCTGGCGCAGATGCTCGGGTCCGGTGCCGCAGCAGCCGCCGACCAGCCCCAGACCGAACTCGCCGACGAACTGCTCCAGCGCGTCGGCCAGTTCGACCGGCTTCAGCGGGTAGTGCGCTCCGTCGGCGGTCAGTTGCGGAAGCCCGGCATTGGGCATGCAGCTGACCCCGATCTGCGCGTACCGGGACAGGTGCCGCAGGTGTTCGCTCATCTCGGCCGGGCCGGTCGCGCAGTTGAGCCCGATGAAGTCGATCCCGAGCGGCTCCAGCGCGGTGAGGGCGGCACCGATCTCCGAACCGAGCAGCATGGTGCCGGTGGTCTCGACCGTGACGTGCACGATGACCGGCAGGTCGCGCCCGGCGTGGGCCAGGGCCCGTTTGGCGCCGAGGGTGGCGGCCTTGGTCTGCAGCAGATCCTGCGACGTCTCGATCAGGACCGCGTCGATGCCGCCGGACAGCATCCCCTCGACCTGGGTCTGGTACGCGTCCCGCAGATGGCGGTAGGCCACGTGGCCCAGGGTCGGCAGCTTCGTCCCGGGTCCGACGCTGCCGAGCACCCACCGGGCCCGATCGGCCGTGCTGTACGCGTCCGCCGATTCCCGCGCGATCCGGGCCGCCCGCTCGGCCAGGTCGAAGATCTCGCTCGGAGATCCCGTACTCGCCGAGCGCGGACAGGTTGGTGCCGAAGGTGTTGGTCTCGACCGCGTCGACGCCGACCTCGAAGTAGGCGTCGTGGATGGCCCGGACGATGTCGGGCCGGGTCCGGTTCAGGACCTCGTTGCAGCCCTCGAGCTGGTCGAAGTCGGCCATCGTCAGGTCGTAGCTCTGAAGCATCGTCCCCATCGCCCCGTCCGCGATCACGACGCGGCGAGCGAGGGTGGACCGAAGATCGTCAGGCATGCGCCGAGGATAAGGCCGGCCGTCCCGGACCCGGCGGCCTTATCACCATCCGGAGCGGCTTTGAGAGGCCCGGGTCGATGCCGATTCGGCGGCTACAGTGAGGCCCATGCCCGACTCCAGTGATGCAGATCTTCGCGATCTTCGTGATCTTGTCGACCCGGTGGTCGTGCTGGCGTTCGGCGGCTGGAACGACGCCGGCAACGCGGCGACCGGAGCGGTCGAGCATCTCGACGACGCGTACGACGCCGAGCCGGTCTTCGCCCTCGACCCCGACGACTACTACGACTTCCAGGTCAACCGCCCGCAGGTCGAGCTGAACGACGACGACGAGCGGCGTGATCAGCTGGCCGACCACCGAGTTCAAGCTCGCCGAGCTGCCCGACGGGCGCGACCTGATCCTGGTGCTGGGGCTCGAACCCAATCTCCGCTGGCGCCAGTTCAGCACGGTGATCGTCTCGGCGCTGCGGTCGGCCAACGTGAACCGCGTCCATCTGCTCGGCGCGCTGCTGGCCGACACCCCGCACACCCGGCCGGTGCCGGTCTCGGTGTCCACCGGCGATCGCGAGCTGATGAAGCAACTCGGGCCTGGCCCCGTCCACGTACGAGGGTCCGACCGGCATCGTCGGCGTCCTCGCCGACTCGCTGCAGCGGGCCGGGATCGAGGTGCTGATGCTGTGGGCGGCGGTGCCGCACTACGTGTCCCATCCGCCGTGCCCCAAGGGCACTCTCGCGCTGCTGTCCCAGCTCGAGCAGGTGCTGGACTACTCGCTCGACCTCGGTGAGCTGCCGGAGCTGGCGCGGGCCTGGGAGCGCGGGGTCGACGAGTTGGCCGCCGAGGACACCGAGGTCGCGGAGTACGTCTCCTCCCTCGAGCAGCAGCAGGATGCGGCCGAGCTCCCCGAGGCCAGTGGGGACGCGATCGCGGCCGAGTTCGAGCGGTACCTGCGCCGCCGCCAGGGCTGACTCGGGACCCCAGCGTCAGCTGGCACCATTCGGGACGTTTGCCAGCACGTGCCGGGACGACAGCTCCGGACGTCGAGGTCAGGCGGCTTCGGCGGCCAGCCGGCGGAGCTCGGTGACCATCTCGTCCGGGTGGTCGGCGCCGAAGACCGACGAGCCGGCCACGAACGCGTCCACCCCGGCCGCCGCGCAGCGCTCGATCGTCTCCACCGAGACGCCACCGTCGATCTGCAGCCAGATGTCGCCGCCGACCTTCTCCAGCAGGGCCCGGGTCCGGGCGATCTTGGGCAGGCACATGTCGAGGAACTTCTGCCCGCCGAAGCCCGGCTCCACCGTCATGATCAACACCATGTCCAGCTCGGGCAGCAGGTCCTCGTAGGGCTCGATCGGGGTCGCGGGCTTGAGCGCCATCGAGGCCCGGGCGCCGCGGGCGCGCAGCTCGCGGGCGAGCCGCACCGGTGCGGCGGCGGCCTCGACGTGGAAGGTGACCGACTCGGCACCGGCCTCGGCGTACGCGGGCGCCCAGCGATCGGGCTCTTCGATCATCAGGTGGATGTCGAGCATCTGGTCGGTGGCCTTGCGGAGCGACTCGACCACCGGCAGGCCGAGGGTGAGGTTGGGCACGAAGTGGTTGTCCATCACGTCGACGTGCAGGGCGTCCGAACTCGGCACCGACTCGATCGCGCTCTGCAGGTTGGCGAAGTCGGCCGAGAGCAGGCTGGGCATGATTCTGATGGCCACGGGCACGACATTAGTGGGCATCACGCGCCCGGCGGCCTCAGACCCTGGCCCGCTTGCGGAGATAGGCCGCGAACATCGCGTCGGTGCCGTGCCGGTGCGGCCACAGCTGCAGGTACGGCCCGACGGTCGCTGCGCTGAGCTCGGGCAGCAGCGTCGGCCGCGTCCAGCACCTCGAGGTCCGACCGGGCGGCCAGCGTCTCGGCGACCACGTCGGCGCTCTCCCGGCGGTGCGGTGAGCAGGTGACGTAGCGCGACGACGCCGCCGGCGCGCCGCGCTGTCGATCGGCCGAGGTCAGCAGCGCGAGCTGCAGCGGGTGCAGTTGCTCGACGTCGGTCGGCGTTGCGCCGCCACCGCACCTCCGGTCGGCGGCGCAGCGCGCCGAGCCCGGTGCAGGGCACGTCGGCGAGCACCCGGCTGAACGAGCCGGGGCGCCAGGCCGGGCGGGTGCCGTCGGCGACGATCACGCTCGGCGCCTCGTCCCCGTAGGCCCGGACCGCCTGGCTCGACCAGGACGGCTCGGTGCGGCGCGATCTCCGCCGCGACCAGGGTGCCGCCGCCCGCCCGGACCAGTCCGGCGAGCAGCGCGGTCTTGCCGCCGGGGCCGGCGCAGAGATCGAGCCACGGACCGGCCGGCGCGTCGGCGCGGGCCAGTCCCCAGGTGACGAGCTGGGAACCCTCGTCCTGCACCCCGGCCCGGCCCTCGCGCACGGCCGGAAGGTCGGCCGGGATTGCCGGACCAGCGAGCGGCGAACGGCGAGTGGAGGCCCGGCTCGGCCCCGGCCGCGATCAGCTCGTCGACCTCGGCGAGTCCCGGCCGGATCGCCAGGCTGACCTGCGGGCTGACGTTGTTGGCCGCCAGCGCGGCCTCGAGCTCGGCGGCCGGAAGCAGATCGGCGTACGCGTCGACGATCCAGCGCGGATGCGAGGTACGCAGCGCGAGCCGATCATGATCATCGAGGCCTTGCTCGAGCCGGGCCAGCCAGCCGTCATGATCAGCTGCGGCGACCCGGCGGAGCACGGCGTTGATCACCCCGGTGACCCGCTCGCCGACGGTGGCCGCGGCCAGGTCGACCATCGCGGCGACGGCGGCGTGCTGCGGCACCCGCATGGCCAGGAGCTGATGCGTGCCGAGCCGGAGCAGGTCGAGGACCGCGGGCTGCAGGGTCTTGAGCTCGCGGCCGGCGGCCGCGGCGATGATCAGGTCATAGGTGCCCTGGCCGCGGCAGGTGCCGGCCAACAGCTCGGTGGCGAACGCGGCATCGCGCCCGCTGATCTTGCGCTCCCCGAGCAGCGTGGGCATGATCAGGTTCGCGTACGCGCCCTGGGAGTTGACCGCGCGCAGCGCGTCGAACGCCGCTCGCCGGGCCCGGTCGGGCTTTCCGCGCCGGATCACTCAGCCACCGAGGGCCGGCTTCTCGTCGAAGGAGATGCCGCGGGCCCAGTCGGCCGCGGGCATCGGCTTCTTGCCCTGCGCCTGGACCTGTCCGAGCTCGAGCGCCCGGGTCGCGGTGCCGACCTGAACCGACTTCTTGGTGATCTCCAGCGCACCCGGCGGCAGGTTGTTGGCCGCGATCCGGGCGCTGTTGATCTTGAACCGCTCACCGCGGAACGTGGTCCAGGCCCCCGGAGCCGGCGCGCTGCCGCGGATCAGCCGGTCGAGCTCGTCGGCCGGCCGGTCCCAGTTGATCATGGCGTCCTCGACGTTGATCTTGGACGCATAGCTCGATCTCGGCATCCGGCTGGGGCTGCGGTTCGGCCCCGGCCTCGATCGCGTCGAGCGTCTCGACCAGCAACGTGGCACCACTGAGCGAGAGCCGGTGCGAGCAGGTCGCCGGAGGTGTCGTCGGGCCGGATGGGCTCGGTGACCGTCGCGTACGTCGGGCCGGCGTCGAGCTCCAGCACGATCCGGAAGGTGGTCGCCCCGGTGACCTGATCGCCGGCCAGGATCGCGCGCTGCACCGGGGCGGCACCGCGCCAGGCCGGCAGCAGCGAGAAGTGCAGGTTGACCCAGCCGTGCGCCGGGATGTCGAGCACCCGCTGCGGCAGCAGGGCCCCGTACGCCACCACCGGGCAGCAGTCGGGCGCCAGTTCGGTCAGCCGGGCCACGAAGTCCTCGTCCTTGGCACGCTTCGGCTTGAGCACCTCGATCCCGGCGGCCTCCGCCCGCTCGGCGACCGGGCTCGCGGTCAGCTTCTTCCCCCGCCCGCTCGGGGCGTCGGGACGGGTGACCACGGCCAGCACCTCGTGACGGGAGGCGAGCAACGCGGTCAACGAGGGGACGGCCACGTCCGGGGTGCCGGCAAAGACGATTCGCACCGCAGGAGTCTAGTGGCGACAGGCTACTAGATCAGGCGAGGGAGACCGGGTCGACGATGACCCGCAGGGCGCCGTCGCTCTTGCGGGCACTGCGGATCGAGCTCACCTCCTTGGCCGCGCGGGCCAGTTCGGCCGCGGCCGTGCGCGGTGCCCGGATGGTCAGCCGCCGGAGCGTCCGCATCGCTGTCGTGCGCGCCGGGCAGGTCGACCGGTCCGAGCAGCTCGGCGTGCTCGGGCAGCCGGGCCAGCGACACGAACTCGTCCAGCCCCTGCTGGCGGCCGTCGACGACCAGCAACGCGGCCGCCGGCGGGAAGTGCGCGTCGCGGCGCTCGGCCAGCTCGCGGGCGGCGAAGCCGGCCGGATCGACCCGGACCAGGGCCTGCAGCGCCCGCCCCGAGCTCTCCCCCACCGCGATCACCGAGCCGCCGTCGGCCCCGCTGCGGACCAGCGCGACGACGTTCAGCCAGCGGCGCAGGGCCTCCTCCGCCGCCCGCAGATCGGGCCGCAGCAGCAGCAGCGGGGTGTCCAGCAGGACCGCTCCGGCGTACCCGAACTCCGCCGGCGGCTCGGCCCCGGGGGTGGCCACCACGATCGTCGCCGTGTCCGGCACCAGCGCCGCCACCTTGCCGCCCGACCGACTGCCGTACCGGTGTCTGCGGAAACGCCTTGCCGAGCTCCTCCGCGGTCCGCTCGGCGCCGACGATCGGCGCGCGGACGCGGCGGGATCCGCAGATCGGGCACTCCCAGTCGACCTGCGGCCGGCCGCACCAGCCGCAGCTCCCCGGCGTACCGGCCTGCTGGTCGTGCGAGCCCGAGCGGGTGGGGCCGCCGCAGAATCCGCACCGGGCCGGCTCCCGGCAGCTGTGGCAGACCAGCGCGACCAGATAGCCCGCCCGCGGCGCCTGGACCAGCACCGGCCCCTGCGGCAGGGAGGCCCGGATCAGCTCGAAGACCTCGTGCGGCAGCCGGGCGGTCCGGGCCGCCGAGTCGCGCTCCAGGGCGAAGTCGGAGTCGGCGGTCACCTTCACCTGCGGGGCGGTGTGCCGGACCGTCGGCCCGGTCCTCGGCCAGTTCGGTCAGCCAGCCGCGTTCGAGCCAGCTCTGCAGCTCCGCGGTCCGCGCGTAGCCGGCGAACAACGCGCCGGCCCGGGCCTGGGCGGCGCGGAGGGCCAGCACCTCCCGGGTGTGCGGATACGGGGCCCGCTGCTCGACCAGCAGATCGTCACCGTCGTCCCACAGCGCCACCAGACCAAGATCACCAACCGGCGCGTACGCCGCCGCGCGATTGCCGATCACCACCCGCACGTCACCGCGCCGCGCCGCCAGGAACGCCCGGTAGCGGGCGGCCGGGCCGGCTTCGGCGACCAGCACGGCGAAGCCCGCCGGGCCGAGGCAGGCCTGGCACGCCACCCGCAGCCGCTCGAGATCGCGCTGGTCCGGGACGACGATCACCGCGCCGCGCCCACTCTCGGCGCAGGCCCGGGCCGCGCTGGCCAGGCCGGCCGCCCAGTCGCCGCTCGGCGCCGCACTCGGCGTCACCTGCCACAGCGCGCGGGGCGAGCGGCCGGCGCGGAGCGCGTCCAGAAACCCTTGCCCGGTTGGATATCCGGGCAGCGGTCCGGGAAGTTGATCTTCGGGAAGCGAATGATCCGGAGCCGTCCGCTCCGCCTGCTCGGTGGCCGCGTGCCGCGGCGGCACCGCCAGCCGGAGCACGTCGGCGAAGGTCCCGGCGTAGTGATCGGCGACCTTCCTGATCAAGGTCGCGATCTCACCGGTCAGCACCGGCTCGGCGGAGATGATCTTGTGCAGCGGCGTGAGGGCGCCCTCATGATCAGTCTCGGTGACCCGATCGAGGATGACCCCGTCGCGCAGCCGGCCGGCGAACCGGACCCGGACCCGCGCGCCGGGCGCGGCGTCGGCTTCCTGGGCCGGCAGCACCGCGTAGTCGAACGGCCGGTCCAGATGGCTGAGCGGGACGTCGACCGCGACGCGGGCGATGCTCGGCGCGATCGGGTCCTCAGGCACACCAGATGATAGGCAGGGACCTCTGACACAGTGGGCACATGAGCGCGACCGGCCAGCAGGTGCGCACGCTGCTGGCGTACCTCGGCACGGCGATGATCGCCACCGGGCAGCCGGTCGGCGAGGTGGAGGACGAGCTGGCCGAGGTCAGCGCCCGCCTGGGTCATCCCGATGTGCAGATCGCCGGCTCGCCGACGGGGATCACCCTCAATCTGGCCAGCGGTGAACCGGCGACGTTCGAGTCGGTGAACGCGCCGTTGCGGCTCGACCAGGCGGTGGAGGTCCGGGCGATCCGGCATCTGCTGCTGGACGGCTCCTTGTCGGTGGCCGAGGCGATCGATCAGCTGCTCGCGCTGCGCAGCCGGCCCCGGAGGTACCCGGCCTGGGCCGCCGACATCGGGTTGGTGGTCGCGTCGGCCGGAATCTGCCTGATCCTGCAGCCGGGTGCGGCCAACGTGCTGTTCGCGACGCTGGCCGGCGTCGTCGTGGCCGGGCTGTTGCGGCTGGCCGGGCGGTTCACGCTGATCGCCACCCTGGTGCCGGCGCTGGCGGCGTTCATCATCGGCTGCGGGCTGTTCGCCGCCGCCGACGCCGGACTGCTCGACGGGCCGCTGCGCACGGCCCTGGCCTCGCTCGCCGTGCTGCTCCCGGGCGCGTTGATCGTCACGGCCATGTCGGAGCTGGCGGCGGGCGACATGATGGCCGGGTCCGCCCGGCTGATCTTCGGCATCGTGCAGCTGATGCTGTTCACCTTGGGGCTGGTCGCCGCGAGCCAGTTGCTGCAGGTCGCGCCGGAACAGCTGGCCAACGTCCGGGTGCACGGGACTGGGCTGGTGGACCGCGCCGGTGGGGCTGGTCATCATCAGCGTCGGGATCACCTTGATGGAGTCGCCGCCGTTGCGGCTGCTGCCCTGGATCGTCGCGGTGCTGGCGGTGGCCCTGACCGCTCAGACGCTCGGCCAGCAGGTGTCGGCGCCGCTCGGCAGCTTTCTCGGCGCGCTGGCGGCGAGCCTCGGCGCGTACCTGGTCGAGGCGATCAAGCCGTCCCTGCCGCGGCTGGTGGTGTTCCTGCCCGCGTTCTGGCTGCTCGTCCCGGGCAGCCTCGGGCTGCTGTCCACCACCGAGCTGGCCGTCGACCCGTCACCCTCGATCGCCAGCGCCGTGCAGGCGGCCGCCGTCATCTCGGCGCTGGCCCTCGGCCTGCTGGTCGGCGCCGCCGTGGCCCAGTCAGTCCGCGGCGTGCTCCGCGCGACGCGGAGGTCGACGGCACTGAGGCCGTTTCGTCCGTTGTGCGCGCAGACAGCCCGGAATCGGCGAAATCGGGGATGTCTGGTCCGTTGCGCGCGCAGACGGCCCGGAGCACGGCTCAGTCCGCGGACGGCGGCGGCCAGGGCGTCGGCCCGGTCGGCGGTCTCCCAGGTCAGGCCGGGGAGCTCCCGGCCGAAGTGGCCGTACGCCGCGGTCTGGGCGTAGATCGGGCGCTTCAGGTCGAGGTCGCGGATGATCGCCGCGGGGCGCAGGTCGAAGACCTCCAGCACCGCGCGCTGGATCTGCTCGACCGGCACCCTCTCGGTGCCGAAGGTCTCGACGTAGAAGCCGACCGGATGAGCCTTGCCGATCGCGTACGCGACCTGGACCTCGCAGCGCCCGGCCAGGCCGGCCGCGACCACGTTCTTGGCGACCCAGCGCATCGCGTACGCCGCGGACCGGTCCACCTTGGAGGGGTCCTTGCCGGAGAAGGCGCCGCCGCCGTGCCGGGCCATGCCGCCGTAGGTGTCGACGATGATCTTGCGGCCGGTCAGCCCGGCGTCGCCCATCGGGCCGCCGATCTCGAACCGCCCGGTCGGGTTCACCAGCAGCCGGTAGTCGGACGTGTCGATCTCGTAGCCCTCCAGCACCCGGTCGACCACGTGCTTGCGGACGTCCGGCGCCAGCAGCGCATCGAGGTCGATGTCGGAGGCGTGCTGGCTGGACAGCACCACGGTGTCCAGCCGGACCGGCTGATCGCCGTCGTACTCGACGGTGACCTGGGTCTTGCCGTCCGGGCGCAGGTACGGCATGGTGCCGTCCTTGCG
This sequence comes from uncultured Actinomycetota bacterium, assembly GCA_963761955.1. Classification (GTDB taxonomy): domain Bacteria; phylum Actinomycetota; class Actinomycetes; order Propionibacteriales; family Propionibacteriaceae; genus Microlunatus. The sequence goes on from CAVXIY010000030.1 coordinate 32,101, forward strand.
GACCAGCGACAGCCGCTCGGCCAGCCGGTGCGCGAGTTCGATCGGCAGCGGCATCAGGCTCGGGGTCTCGCTGCAGGCGTAGCCGAACATCAGCCCCTGGTCGCCCGCGCCCTGCAGGTCCAGCGCGTCGGTGGACTCGCCGGTCCGGCTCTCGAAGGCGGTGTCGACCCCCTGGGCGATGTCGGGCGACTGCTGACCGATGGCGATGGTCACGCCGCAGGAGCCGCCGTCGAAGCCCTTGGTCGAGGAGTCGTAGCCGATGTCGATGATCCGCTGCCGGACGATCCGCGGGATCTCCACGTACGACTCGGTGGTCACCTCGCCGGCCACCACGACCAGACCGGTGGTGACCAGGCACTCGACCGCGACCCGGCTGTTCGGGTCCTGCCGGAGCAGTTCGTCCAGCACGGTGTCGCTGATCTGGTCGGCGATCTTGTCCGGATGTCCCTCGGTCACCGATTCGGACGTGAAGAGTCTGCGCGCCATGGGCCTAGTCTTTCGCTTCGTTGCGTCGGTCGAGCGCCGCGCTCAGAATGCGGTGCGCCAGGACGTCTTTGCTGCCGCCGATCGGCTCACCGGCGCCGTCGGCGGTGAGCAGGATGATCTCGCTGTCGGGCTGGCCGAACACCAGACCACGGCCGACCTGGTTGAGCACCAGCAGGTCGCAGCCCTTGCGGGCCAGCTTGGCCCGGCCCGAGCTCGACCAGGGACTGCTCGGCGGTCGGCGTCTCGGCGGCGAACCCGACGATCACCTGAGCGGGATCGGTCCGCGCCGCGACCAGACCGGCCAGCACGTCGGTGGTCTGGACGAGGGTCAGTTCGAGGCCGGCCTGGCCGGACTTCTTGATCTTGAGGTCGCTGGACGTGGCCGGGGTGAAGTCGGCGGGAGCCGCGGCCATCACGACGATGTCGGCGTCGGCGGCGGCCTTGGTCATCGCCTCGGCGAGATCGGACGTCGACGTGACGGGCCGGACCTCGGTGCCCGGCGGGGCCGCCAGTTCGACGTTCGCCGCGACCAGGGTGACGTCGGCGCCCCGCAGCGCGGCGGCCCGGGCGAGCGCCCAGCCCATCAGGCCGGACGAGGAGTTGCCCAGGAAACGGACCGGGTCGAGGTGTTCGCGCGTCCCGCCGGCGCTGATCGCGACCCGGAGTCCGTCGAGATCGCGGTCGGCCGCAGTCGCGGCCACGCCCGGATCGGCGAGGATCGTGGCCGCGACGGCCAGCAGTTCGGCGGGTTCGGGGAGCCGTCCGGGGCCGGAGTCCGGGCCGGTCAGCCGGCCGGAATCGGGAGCCAGCACGACGGCGCCGCGCTCGCGGAGCGTCGCGACATTGGCCTGGGTGGCGGGGTGCAGCCACATCTCGGTGTGCATGGCCGGGGCGAAGACCACCGGGCAGTGGGCGGTGAGCAGCACATTGGTCAGCAGGTCGTCGGCCCGGCCCGACGCGGCCCGGGCCAGCAGATCGGCGGTGGCCGGGGCGACGAAGACCAGGTCGGCCTGCTGGCCCAGCTTCACGTGCGGGACGAGTTCGGCGTCGTCGAAGACCGAGGTGTGCACCGGCTGGCCCGACAGGGCCGCCCAGGTCGTGGCGCCGACGAACTCCAGCGCAGCGGCGGTGGGTACGACGGTGACCTGGTGCCCGGCGCCCAGCAGTCGCCGGAGCAGTTCGCAGGCCTTGTACGCGGCGATGCCGCCCGCCACCCCCAGGACGACGCGGCTCAACTCAGGCGGTCTCGGGCCGGAACGCGCCGTTCTCGTCGGTCTCGGGGGAGTCCGGGTCGATGTCGATGCAGTTCAGCTTGCCGGCGTTGACCTCGCGCAGCGCGATGGAGAGCGGCTTCTCCTGGACCGTGGTCTCGACCAGCGGACCGACGTGGTCGAGCAGGCCCTCGCCGAGCTGGGAGTAGTAGGCGTTGATCTGCCGGGCGCGCTTGGCGGCGAACAGCACCAGCTTGTACTTCGAATCCGACCGCGTCAGCAGTTCGTCGATCGGGGGGTTGGTAATGCCTTCAGCGACCACATGATTTCCAGACAAGGTGAACCTTCGGTTTGAGACGGGAGCAGCCTCGGCGCCCGGATTCGGGCACGACGAACAGAGCTGCAGAACTACAGACGGACCAAGGCTACCAAGTCATCGACGGCTTGACCTACTTCGCCATTCACGACCACGTGGTCGAATTCGGCCTGCGCCGCCATCTCGGCCCGGGCCGTCTCGAGTCGCTGCGCCCGCTGGACGGCGGTCTCGGTGCCCCGGCCGACCAGCCGGCGGACGAGTTCATCCCAGGACGGCGGGGCCAGGAAGACGAACTGCGCATCCGGGCAGCGGACGCGGACCTGCCTGGCGCCCTGCAGATCGATCTCCAGCAGAGCGGGCCGGCCCTCGGCGAGCGCGGCGAGCACCGGGGTCCGCGGCGTGCCGTAGCGGTGCCGGCCGTGCACCACCGCCCACTCCAGCAGCGCGTCCTCGGCGATCAGCGCGTCGAACTCGGCCTCGGAGACGAACAGGTAGTGCCGGCCGTCGATCTCCCCGGGTCGCGGCGGACGAGTGGTGGCCGAGACCGAGACGAAGATCTCCGGATGCTCGGCCGAGAGCCGGGCGACGACAGTTCCCTTGCCGACGGCGGTCGGGCCCGACACCACGGTGAGTCGGGCCGGGCTCACGACTGCGGCGGCGGCGCCGACCGGACGGCTCGAGAACTCCGCGATCAGGGCGGCGCTCTGGTGTCGCCCGAGGCCGCGCAGCCGCCGGTTGGCGGCGATGTCGAGCCGTTCCATCACCTTGCCGGCTCGCACCGCCCCGACCCGCGGGAGGGCGCGCAACACGTCGATCACCTTGGTGTGGGCGATCACGTCATCGTGTTCGGCCAGTTCGAGCACTTCGGCCAGGCTGCGTTCCCCCGAACGCAGGGCCTGCTTGATGTCGGCGCGACGGCGTCGAGCCTCGGTCGCGGCACTCCGAGCCTGCTGGCGTTGCTCGTCGCTCAGCGGGGGAATCGTCACAGCGGTCGTCCTCGAATCGGTGGAAGGCTTAGGAACTTACCCCAAGCCGATGATGGCTTTCATCTCGCCCAGCGCCCGTGTCGCGGCTTGTCGTAGCGCAGTTGCCTCAGGTCCGGCGCTCAGCACCTCGCGGCTCATCGCCGGCAGCACCAGTGGCAGCGCGGCTCCGAAGACGTCGGCGAGGTCGGCCGCACCGGCACCCTGGGCGCCGAGGCCCGGCGCCAGGATCGAGCCGTTGAGCGCGGAGAAGTCCACTCCGGTGCGCCCGATGGTCGCACCGACCACGATGCCCACGTGACCGAGTCCGGAGCCGGCGTTGAGCGCGGCGGCCTCGTCGACCACGGTCTGGCCGACGGAACGGCCGGCGGTGGTCATCGCGTGCTGGAACTGCGGTCCCTCGGGATTGCTGGTCAGGGCCAGCACGTAGACGCCGCGCCCCTGTGCCTGGGCCAGGGCGATCGCGCCCGCCAGCGAGCCGAAGCCCGAGGTACGGGCTGAGGGTGATGGCATCGGCGGCGAGATCGGAGCCGTCGGTCAGGTACGCGGCCGCGTACGCGTCCATGGTCGAGCCGATGTCCCCGCGCTTGACGTCGAGCAGCGACAGCGCACCGGCGGCCTTGATGTCGGCCAGGGTCCGTTCCAGGACGGCGACGCCGCGGGATCCGTAGGCCTCGAAGAAGGCCGACTGCGGCTTGAAGATCGCGATCGTCTCGCCGAGGGCCTCGACCATCCCGCGGGCGCAGCGTTCCAGGCCGCTGACGTCCTCGGGCAGCCGCCAGCGGCGCAGGACGCCGGGATGGGGATCGATCCCGACGCAGAGCCGGCCGCGGTCGGCGATCGCCGCGGTCAGCCGCTCGCCGTACGAGGTGGTCATGCGGTCTCCTCACGCGCCCGGTAGCGTGGTGCGACGGTTGAGATCGGCGACGAGCGCCGGTCCGTGGAAGATGAAGCCGGTGTAGACCTGCAGCAGGCTGGCACCCGCGTCGAGCATCGCCTGACCGTCGTCGGCGCTGGTGATGCCGCCGACCCCGATGATCGGCAGCGAGGTGCGCGCGGCGAGGAAGGCCACCACCTCGCGCGCCCGGACGGTGAGCGGCGCACCGGAAAGACCGCCGGCCTCGGCCGCCCGCGGCTGATCGGCGGGGGCCAGGCCGTCACGCGCCAGGGTGGTGTTGGTGGCGATGATGCCCTCGGCGCCGGCGTCGGTGCAGACGTCCAGCGCCTCCTCCAGGGCGTCGTCGGCGAGATCGGGGGCCAGCTTGACGAAGATCGGCACCGGGTTGCGTCCGGCCGCGAGTCGCCAGGCCTCGCCGACCAGGACCTTGATCAACTCGCGCAGCGTGTCCGCGTCCTGCAGCGAACGCAGGCCGGGGGTGTTGGGGCTGGAGACGTTGATCGCCACGTAGTCGGCGTACGGCGCGAGGATGCGCAGCGACGTCAGGTAGTCCTCAGCCGCCTCCGCCAGCGGAATGATCTTGGTCTTGCCGATGGAGATGCCGAGCGGGATCCCGGCCGCCTGGTTGCCGCGGGCCACGCCGGCCGCCGCCAGCCGGTCGGCCAGCGCCCGGGCACCGAGATTGTTGAACCCCATCCGGTTGATCACGGCCTCGCTGGCGGGCAGCCGGAAGAGCCGCGGCTTGCTCGTTGCCGGGTTGCGGTTGCGCGGTCACGGTGCCCAGTTCGGCGTGCCCGAACCCGAGCGAGCCCCACGCCCGCACCCCGATCCCGTTCTTGTCCATGCCGGCCGCGAGCCCGATCACGCCCGGGAACTGGATGCCCGCGACCACCCGCGATCTGCGGTGCCGGGCGCAGAGGGCGGCGACCCCGGCCAGCGCCGCGCGGTTGCGGCCGAGGGTGTTGATCATGGTCAGGGTCTGCTCGTGGATCTGCTCGGCATCGCCGGCGTACGCCCGGAACATGATCGGCCGGACCACCTTGCGGTAGCCGAGGTCGATGATCAACGACCCATGCTCCACGACTGCAGGGACCGGACCCCGACGTTGCCGGCCATGATCGCCTCGATCCCCTGGACCGCGGCGGCCAGGCCCTGCACGGTGGTGACGCAAGGAATGTTGCGCATCACCGCGGCGGTGCGGATCTCGTAGCCGTCGAAGCGCGGCCGGCCGTCCGGGCTGAGGCCGTGCGGGGTGTTGAAGATCAGATCGACCTCGTTGTCCAAGATCGCCTGCACGACGGTCTTCTCGCCGTCCGGTCCGGGACCCTGGCTGTACTTGCGCACCGCGGTGACGTGCACGCCGTGCCGCCGCAGCATCGAGGCGGTGCCCGCGGTGGCCAGGATCTGGAAACCAAGATCAGCAAGTCGCTTCACCGGGAAGATCACGAACCGCTTGTCCCGGTTGGCCACCGAGATGAAGACCGTGCCCTTGGTCGGCAGCGGACCGAAGCCGGCGACCTGGCTCTTCGCGAACGCGGTGCCGAAGCCCATGTCCAGTCCCATCACCTCGCCGGTGGACTTCATCTCCGGTCCGAGGATGGTGTCGACCGAGATCCCGTCCACCGTGCGGAACCGGTTGAACGGCATCACCGCTTCCTTGACCGCGATCGGCGACGTGCTGTCCTCGGTGGAGCCGTCGCCGGTCGCGCGCAGCAGACCCTCGACCCGCAGTTCGCGCGACGGTCGCGCCGAGCATCACCCGGGCGGCGGCCTTGGCCAGTGGCGTCGCGGTCGCCTTGGAGACGAAGGGCACCGTACGCGAGGCGCGCGGGTTGGCCTCCAGCACGTACAGCGTGTCCCCGGCCAGGGCGAACTGGATGTTGATCAAGCCGCGGACGCCCACGCCCTTGGCGATCGCCTCGGTGGAGGCGCGGATCCGGTCCACCACCTCGGCGCCGAGGGTGATCGGCGGCAGCGCGCAGGCCGAGTCGCCGGAATGGATGCCGGCCTCCTCGATGTGCTCCATCACGCCGCCCATGTACACCTCGATGCCGTCGTAGAGGGCGTCGACGTCGATCTCCACCGCGTCGTCGAGGAACCGGTCGACCAGCACCGGATGGGCCGGCGAGACCTCGGTGGCCCGGCCGATGTAGGACGACAGGGTGCCCTCGTCGTAGACGATCTCCATGCCCCGCCCGCCCAGCACGTAGGAGGGGCGCACCAGCACCGGGTAGCCGATCTCGTCGGCGATCTTCTTGGCCTCGCTGAACGAGCGGGCCAGGCCGTGCTTGGGTGCCGGCAGGTTGGCCTCGGCCAGCACCTGTCCGAACGCGCCGCGCTCCTCGGCCAGATGGATGGCCTCCGGGCTGGTGCCGACGATCGGCACGCCGGCATCCTTGAGGGCCTGGGCCAGCCGGAGCGGGGTCTGACCACCGAGCTGGACGATCACCCCGACGACCGGTCCCGCGGCCCGTTCGGCGTGCACCACCTCCAGCACGTCCTCCAGGGTGAGCGGCTCGAAGTACAGCCGGTCGGCCGTGTCGTAGTCGGTCGAGACCGTCTCGGGGTTGCAGTTGACCATGATCGTTTCGTAGCCGGCCTCGGACAGCGACATCGCCGCGTGCACGCAGGAGTAGTCGAACTCGATGCCCTGGCCGATCCGGTTGGGACCGCTGCCCAAGATCAACACCGCCGGCTTGGTCCGCGGCGCGACCTCGTTCTCCTCGTCGTAGGAGCTGTAGTGGTAGGGCGTCCGGGCCGCGAACTCCGCCGCGCAGGTGTCGACGGTCTTGAAGACCGGGCGGATGCCGAGGGCCCAGCGGACACCGCGGACCACATCCTCGCTGAGGTCGCGCAACGAGGCGATCTGGGCGTCGGAGAAGCCGTGCCGCTTCGCCGTCCGCAGCACGTCCGCGGTCAGCTCCGGGGAGTTCTTGATCATGGTCGCGATCTCCAGGATCAGCACCAGCTGGTCGATGAACCAGGGGTCGATCTTGGTCGCGGCGAAGACCTGTTCGGGCGTCGCCCCGGCGCGCAGCGCGCGCATCACCACGCCGAGTCGGCCGTCGTGCGGCCGGCTGGCCAGGGTGAGCAGATCCTCCACCGGCTCGACGATCTCGCCGGTGAAGACGAACGGCGCCTTGGGGTCCTCGAGGCTGCGCAGCGCCTTGCCGAGCGCTTCGGTGAAGTTGCGGCCGATGGCCATGGCCTCGCCGACACTCTTCATGTGGGTGGTCAGGGTGGAGTCCGCCGAGGGGAACTTCTCGAAGGCGAACCGCGGCACCTTGACGACCACGTAGTCCAGCGTCGGCTCGAACGAGGCCGGCGTCTGTCGGGTGATGTCGTTGGGGATCTCGTCCAGGGTGTAGCCGATGGCCACCTTGGCGGCGATCTTGGCGATCGGGAAGCCGGTGGCCTTGGAGGCCAGGGCCGAGGACCGGGACACCCGGGGGTTCATCTCGATCACGATCATCCGACCGTCGGCCGGGTCGATCGCGAACTGGATGTTGCAGCCGCCGGTGTCGACGCCGACGGCGCGGATGATGCCGATCGCCACGTCGCGCATCCGCTGGAACTCGCGGTCGGTCAAGGTCATGGCCGGGGCGACGGTGATCGAGTCGCCGGTGTGCACGCCCATCGGGTCGAGGTTCTCGATCGAGCAGACGATCACCACGTTGTCGGCCTTGTCGCGCATCACCTCCAGCTCGTACTCCTTCCAGCCGAGGATCGATTCCTCGATCAACACCTCGGTGGTCGGGCTGGCCGAGAGTCCCGCGCCGGCGATCCGGCGCAGGTCGGCTTCGTCATGGGCGAAGCCCGAGCCGACGCCGCCCATGGTGAAGCTGGGCCGGACGACCAGGGGGTAGCCGAGATCATCGGCCGCGGCCAGCACGTCGTCGATGGAGTGGCAGACGACGCTCCGGGCCACCTCGGCCGGGCCGCCGGCGATGCCCTCGCAGGCCCTCGACGATGGCCTTGAACTGTTCCCGGTTCTCGCCGCGCTGGATGGCCTCGATGGAGGCGCCGATCAGTTCGACGCCGTACCGCTCCAGGGCGCCGTTCTCGTGCAGCGCGACGGCGGCGTTCAGCGCCGTCTGCCCGCCCAGGGTGGCCAGCAGCGCGTCGGGCCGCTCCTTGGCGATCACCATCTCGACGAATTCCGGGGTGATCGGCTCGATGTAGGTGGCGTCGGCGAACTCCGGATCGGTCATGATCGTCGCCGGGTTGGAGTTGACCAGGATCACCCGGAACCCCTCGTCCCGGAGGATCCGGCAGGCCTGGGTGCCGGAGTAGTCGAACTCGCAGGCCTGGCCGATGACGATGGGGCCGGAGCCGATCACCATGATCGACGGAGATGTCGGTGCGTTTCGGCACTAGAGCTCCCGCCCTTCGACGGATCAGTGTCCTGAGCTTGTCTCATCGTGTCCTGAGCTTGTCGAAGGCGTCACGCCCTTCGACGGCTCAGGGCTCGGGCATCATGTCGACGAAGCGGTCGAACAGGTAGGCCGCGTCGTGGGGACCGGCGGCGGCTTCGGGGTGGTACTGCACCGAGAAGGCGGTCAGCCGGCCGTCCGCGTCCTTGAGTTGCAGGCCCTCGACGACGCCGTCGTTCAGGCAGACGTGGCTGACCTCGGCGGTGCCGTACGCGGTGGGGATCTGCTCCCCGGCCGCGGCGTCCACCGCGAACCCGTGGTTGTGCGCGGTGACCTCGACCTTGCGGGTGGTCAGGTCCATCACCGGCTGGTTGATGCCGCGGTGGCCGTAGCCGAGCTTGAAGGTGCCCAGGCCCAGGGCGCGACCGAACAACTGGTTGCCGAAGCAGATGCCGAAGTACGGGATGCCGGCGCTCAGCACCGATTTCAGCACCTCGACCGGGCCGTCGGCGGCCGCCGGATCGCCGGGCCCGTTGGAGAAGAAGACCCCGTCCGGTTGGAGGGCGGCGATCTCCGCGAAGGTCGCCGTCGACGGCACCACGTGCACCTCGATGCCGCGCTCAGCCATCCGCACCGGCGTCATCGACTTGATGCCGAGGTCCACCGCGACCACCCGGAACGACGGCTCGCCGTCCGGTCGCACCACGTACGGCTCGCTGGTCGAGACCTCGTCGGCCAGGTGGGCACCGCTCATCGCGGGCTGCGCCTTGACCCGCTCGAGCAGGGCTCCGGCGTCGGTCTCCACGCTGGAGACCCCCACCCGCATGGCGCCGCGCTCGCGCAGATGCCGGGTCAGCGCCCGGGTGTCCACGTCGCACATGCCGACCACGCCCTGGGCCTTGAGTTCGTCGTCCAGACTGCGCCGGGAGCGCCAGTTGGAGGACACCCGGGCGGGATCGCGGACCACGTACCCGGCGACCCAGATCTGCCCGGACTCGTCGTCCTCGTCGTTCCAGCCCGTGTTGCCGATGTGCGGCGCCGTCGCGATCACCACCTGCCGGTGATAGCTCGGGTCGGTCAGCAGTTCCTGATAGCCGGACATCGCCGTCGCGAAGACCGCTTCGCCGAACGTCTCGCCGACCGCCCCGAAGGCATGGCCGCGGAAGGTTCGCCCGTCTTCGAGGACCAGCAGAGCGCGGCGCGGCGGCGGTGGAGCGGGAGGTGTCGAGCGATCGATCGAGGGATCGGGGGGCGCACTCGAATCGGCTGCGAACATGACCGTCCTTTCCTGCCTCACAGGACAGGTCTTAAAGGTTGGCTGACCGTGATCGGATCCGATGTGGTGCTCAGGCCCGACCGGTCGCTTGAGAGGGTATCAGCCGGATCCGAGAAACTGCCCGATCGCGACCGCAGTCTGGTCCGACCCCTCGCCCAGCCACAGCAGATGGCTCGGCGTGTCCACCTCGGTCAGCTGGGCCTGCGGCAGCGTCGCCGCCAGGTGCGCCGGATGGTCCCAGCTCACCGAGCCGTCGTTGCGGGTGGCCAGAATCAGCACGGGCCCGGCGACCCGGGACGTGACGTCGGTCGGCGGGCGGAGGTCGATCATGAACCCGCTCCCCGACCGGCAGGTGAGCAGGAAGTCCACCACCCGCTGCCGATCGGCCCCGAGCCGGCGGACCACCTCGTCGCCGGGCAGGGTGGAGAGATCGGCCACCATTCGCGGCAGGTAGCGCCCGGGATCGCGGCGGAGCAGGGCGTGCACCGTTCCCCAGGTCAGGTGCTCGGCGACCGGGTTGAAGGCCCCTCGGGCGACCCGCCGGGTCCGCGGGCCCGGCCAGGGCCGGAAGCTCGTCGGGCACATCAGGATGACGTCCCGGACGAGGCCGGGCGCGTACGCGGCGAGGGTCATCGCCGAGCGGGCGCCGAGCGAGATGCCGACGGCGGTCGCGTCGGCGATGCCGAGTGACGCACACAGCGCGGCCAGCCGGACGACGAACTCCGGCGCCGAGGGTCCGGCTCCGGGATCCGTCCGCCCGTACCCCGGCCGGGAGACCGCGAGCACCGAGCACCCGGCCTGGAGGAAGCTCTCCTCGCCGAACCGGCAGCTGCGCCGACATGTGGCCGCCGTGCAGGATCACGGCCGTGCGGTCGCCACTCCCCTCGCGCCGGTACTCGATCCGCGCGCCGTCGACGACGGCGATCTCGGTGGCCGGTGCGGTCATCGGGTGCTCGTCAGGGCGTCCGGGTCGCGATGAGCCCGCGAAGCACGCCGTTCACGAAGGCGGGCGAGTCGTCGGTCGACAGGTCCGAGACGAGGTGCACCGCCTCGGAGACGACGACGGCATCCGGCAGGTCGAGATAGTCCAGTTCGAAGACCGCGATCCGCAACGTGTTGCGGTCGACCCGCGGCGTACGCGCCAGGCTCCAGCCGCTGGCCAGCGAGCCGGAGATCCGCTCATCGATGGCCGCGGCGTGCGCGGACACCCCTTCGACCAGGGTCTTCGTGTAGTCCCGGACCGGCGGGTCGGCATCGGCCGTCCGCTCCGCCAGCGTGTCGAGCAGGTCGGTCCCGCGCAGCTCGGACTCGAACAAGATGTCCAGGGCGCGCTTGCGGGCCTTGCTCCGGGTCGAGCCGACCCGTTCGGGCCGGGCCGCCGGAGCCTCAGACACGACCGAGATATTCACCCGTGCGGGTGTCGATCCTGACCTTCTCGCCCGTGGTCAGGAACAGCGGGACCTGAACCTGCAGACCGGTCTCCACCGTCGCCGGCTTGGTGCCGCCGGTGCTCCGGTCGCCCTGCAGGCCCGGCTCGGTGTAGGTGACCTGGAGCTCGACGGAGGCGGGCAGCTCGATGTAGAGCGGGGTGCTCTCATGGATCGCGACCGTGGCGATCTGCTCCTCGAGCAGGTAGTTCTTGGCGTCGCCGACCGTCTCGTCGCTGATCGTCAGCTGGTCGTAGGTCGAGGTGTCCATGAAGACGAAGCCGGAGCCGTCGTGGTAGAGGTACTGCATGTCCCGCTTGTCGACGTTCGCGGTGTCGACCTTGGTGTCGGAGTTGAACGTCCGGTCGACGACCTTGCCCGACAGCACGTGCTTGAGCTTGGTCCGCACCACCGTGTTGCCCTTGCCGGGCTTGTGATGCTGGAACCAGACCACCGACCACAGCTGGCCGTCCAGGTCCAGCACCATGCCGTTCTTGAGATCGTTCGTCGACGCCACGCCTACGTACCTTCCGCTTCTGCTCGTTGAGCTGCCCGGCCAGGGCAGCGGCCCAGTCTAGACGGAACCTGCGGCGATCTTCAGACGACCGAGAAATCGGGCCGCGAGCGGCTGGCGACCCGGTGAGCGCGCGGAGAGCTCGGGTACCGAAGCCGCGGATCACCGCGGCCGTGGCGGCGATGGCGGCGACCTGGCTGAGCAGCTGCTCGCTGTAGCCCGGCGGCTCGATCGAGACCGCGGCGGCGATGTCGAGGCCGTGGACGACGAGCTCGAAGGTCCGGGTCGGCAGATACGCCGTCAGCCGCATGCCGCCGGCGGCGGTGGTGATCAGCGGATTGTCGTCGCGGTCGACCAGCGGCAGCACCCGCTCGATCAGCGCGTCGATCGTGGCCAGCGGGTCCGCGCCCAACGCCCGACCCGCGTCCCGGCCCCGGGCGGCGACGGCGGCCGCGTCGACCGCACCGAGCGCGGCCAGGTAGCCGGCCGGCGTCGCCACGTCCTCGGTCTCGGCCGGCTGCTGGAGGTAGGTCTCGACGGTGATCAGGGCGCGGCTCGTGTGCCCGACCAGGTCGCGGACGCTCCACTCGCCGAGCCCCGGGCCGTCCCAGCTCTCCGGCGGGATCGACCGGACCAGGTCGGCGTAACGCCCGGGCGGCCTCGCCGAAGGCTTCGCGGACGGTCAGCTCACCCCAGGCCTCGGTCATGCCTGCCATCCTGCACCGCGTCGGGCGTCAGGGAAACGGCAGGCCGGACCGACGCGACCGCGTACGCGGCACGCAGCAACTGCTCGTCCGGCCCGGCCAGGATCTCGGCGCTGGCCAGGCCGTTCAAGATCACGAAGCGCAGGGTGGACCCGCGGGTCTTCTTGTCCAGCGGCCATCGTGGCCAGCAGCTCGTCGAAGGCGTCCGGCTGGGTAGCCGGTCGGCAGCCCGACGGAGCTCAAGATCAACTTGTGCCGGCCGGCCGTCTCATGATCAAGACGGCCCGCCAGCCGGGCCAGCTCGGCGGCGAAGATCATCCCGACGCTGATCGCCTCGCCGTGCCGCCAGCGGTAGTGTTCCCGGCGCTCGATGGCGTGACCGAGGGTGTGGCCGTAGTTCAGCAGTTCCCGGCCGACCTCGGCCCCGACCGAGGTCGTCTCGCGCAGATCGGCCGAGACCACGCGCGCCTTGACCGCGATGGACCGCTCGATCAGCTCGCGCAGCACCGCCGAGCCGGCCTCGGTCGCTGCCGCCGGATCGGATTCGATCATGGTCAGGATCTGCGGATCGGCGATGAAGCCGCACTTGATCACCTCGGCCAGGCCGCCGACCAGGTCGTCACCGGACAAGGTGGTGAGCACGTCGAGGTCGCAGACCACCCCGACCGGCTCGTAGAAGCTGCCGACCAGGTTCTTGCCCTCGGCGGTGTTGATGCCGGTCTTGCCGCCGACCGCGGCGTCGACCATGGCCAGCACCGAGGTCGGCACGGTGATCAACTGCACGCCGCGCAGCCAGGTCGCCGCGACGAAGCCGGCGAGGTCGGTGGTCGCGCCACCGCCGACGCCGATCACCGCATCCGACCGGGTGAAGCCGGCGGTGCCGAGCACCGCCCAGCAGCGCGCCGCCACCTCGGCGGTCTTGGCCGCTTCCGCGTCGGGTACGTCGATCCGCACCGGCTCGAGGCCGGACTCGCCGAGCAGGTGGCTGATCCGCTCCGCGAGGTCGATCATGGTCGGCGGATGGATGACGGCCACCCGCTGGACGCCGTCGCCCAGCAGAGCCGGGCAGTTCGCCCAGCAGACCGTGGCCGACCAGCACCTCGTACGGGCGCTCGGCCGTGACCTGGATCCGCGTCGGGTCAGACACGGGTCCGGCTCATGATCTGGTCCAGCACCTCGTCCGGGGTGAGGCGATCGGTCTCGACCGACTCGGTCGCGCACTCGGCGTACAGCGGCAACCGGTCGGCCAGCAGCTTGACCAGCCGACCGCGGACGTTGCCCAGCAGCAGCGGGCGGGCGGCGTTCAGCCCGATCCGCTGGACGGCGGCGGGCACGCCCACCTTGAGCCAGATCACCCGGTGGCCGCGCAGCGCGGCCCGGGTGGCCGCGGACAGGATCGCTCCCCCGCCCAGCGCCAGCACGATCGGCTCGGCCGAGCAGTTCCGCGGTCACCTGCTCCTCCAGGGCGCGGAACGCCGGCTCGCCGTCCTCGACGAAGATCTGGGTGATGGGCCGGCCCTCGCGCTGCTCGATCACCGCGTCGGCGTCCACGAACGGCAGCGCCAGTTGCTCGGCGAGCCGCGGTCCGATGGTGGACTTGCCCGAGCCGGGCGCGCCCATCACCACCACCGCCGACGTCACGGTCATCCGCGCACCTGCAGGCCGCGTTCGGCGATGTCGGCCAGGTAGGCCTCGACGTTGCGCCGGGTCTCCCCGACCGAGTCGCCGCCGAACTTCTCCAGCGCGGCATTGGCCAGCACCAACGCGACCATGGCCTCGGCCACCACGCCGGCGGCCGGCACCGCACAGACGTCGGAGCGCTGGTGGTGGGCCACCGCCGCCTCACCGGTCGCGACGTCGATGGTGCGCAGCGCCCGCGGCACCGTGGAGATCGGCTTCATCGCCGCCCGGACCCGCAGCACCTCGCCGGTGCTCATGCCGCCCTCGGTGCCGCCGGACCGGTGCGAGGCCCGGCGCGATCCGGCCGTCCTCGCTGCACGATCTCGTCATGGGCGTTGCTGCCGCGGGTCCGGGCCAGCTCGAAGCCGTCGCCGACCTCGACGCCCTTGATCGCCTGGATGCCCATCAGCGCGCCGGCCAGCTGGGCGTCCAGCCGGCGGTCCCAGTGCACGTGCGAACCCAGACCGGGCGGCAGGCCCCAGACCACGACCTCGACCACGCCGCCGAGGGTGTCGCCGTCCTTCTGCGCCGCCTCGACCTCGGCGATCATCGCCGCGCTGGCGTCGCGGTCGAAGCAGCGGACCGGGTCGTCGTCGATGCCGGGCAGGTCGTCGAAGGTCGGGATCAGCCCGGCCGGCGCCGAGACGGTGCCCAGCTCGACGACATGGCTGAGCACGCGTACCCCGAACGCCTGGTGCAGGAAGCTGCTGGCCACCCGGCCGAGCGCGACCCGGGCGGCGGTCTCCCGGGCACTCGCGCGTTCCAGGATCGGCCGGGCCTCGTCGAAGTCGTACTTCTGCATGCCCACCAGGTCGGCGTGCCCGGGTCGTGGACGGGTCAGCGCGGCGTTCCGCGCCTGGCCCGCGAGCTCGGCCGCGTCGACCGGGTCGGCCGCCATCACCGTCTGCCACTTGGGCCACTCGCTGTTGCCGATCTGGATCGCGACCGGACCGCCCTGACTCTCGCCGTGCCGGATGCCGCCGAGGATCGTCACCGCGTCCGCCTCGAACTTCATCCGGGCGCCGCGGCCGAAACCGAGCCGGCGCCGGGCCAGCGCCTCGGCGATGTCGGAGCTCGTCACCTGCACGTGGGCCGGCAGTCCTTCGAGGATCGCCACCAGCGCCTGGCCGTGCGACTCCCCGGCCGTGAGCCATCTGAGCATGATCCGCAGTCTTCCACGCCGCTGCTCACCGACTGGTCAGCATCTCAGCGTGCTCGCAGTCGCGCTGAGCTTCGGACAAGTCGGGCGGGCAGGGCGGCGTAGAGGGTGGCGGCGGGGACGGTGCGGCCGGTCATCAGCTCGATCTGCAGCAGGGCCTGGCCGATCAGCAGGTCGAGGCCGTTGATCACCGTGCAGCCGGCGCGGCGCGGCGACCGAGGCGAGCTCGGTGGGCCACGGATCGTAGATGGCGTCGAAGATCAGCGGTGCGCTCGCGGCGACCGCCGGCGCGATGGCGTCGGCGGCACCGGCGACGGCGGTGGAGATGACCAGATCGGCCGTCGGGCAGCGGTGACGTCCAGTCCTGGACGCGTACGCCGAGTTCCAGCCGGACGCCCAGCCCCTGCAGCGGCGCGGCTCTCGCCGGGGTACGCCCGACCACCGTGACCTCTTCGGCGCCGAGCTGGGCGGCGGAGAGCAGGGCGGAACGGGCCGTCGCGCCGGTGCCGAGAATGGTGACCCGACGCGCGGGGCCGGCGCTGACCCGGCGGACCGCCGAGACCAGGCCGCCGACGTCGGTGTTGTGGACCCGGCGCACGTCGCCGTCGAAGATCAGCGTGTTCCCGGCGCCGGCCAGGTGCGGCCACCTCGTCCACCAGTCCGAGGTCGAGCACCGCGACCTTGAGCGGCATGGTGACGCTGAGGCCACGCCAGTGACCGTCCAGCCCGGCCACGAATCCAGCCAGTTCGTCCTCGGTCACCTCGAACCGGTCGTAGGTCCAGTCGAGGCCGAGCTCGGCGTACGCGGCCCGGTGCAGGGTGGGCGACAGCGAGTGCCCGATCGGCGAACCGAGGACCGCGCAGCGCATGGACTCCGGCGCGGAGGGCTCAGGTGTCACAGCGGCCGGGATTGGTCTGGCACCAGGTCTGGAACTCCTTCTGGATCTTGAGGAATCCGGCCTCGGTCCGGGCGAACTTCGTCTCGCCGGTGTCGAAGTCGACGGTGACGAAGTACAGCCACTTGCCCTTCTCCGGATTGGCGGCCGCCTGCAGCGCGGCCTTGCCCGGCGCGGCGATCGGTCCGGGTGGCAGGCCCTTGTACCGGTAGGTGTTGTACCTCGACCTGCTCCGCCGATCCTTCGGCGGTGGTCGTGTTGGTCTTCAGCTTCTCGGCGTAGATGACGGTCGAGTCCAGGCCGAGCTTCATGCCCTTGTCGAGCCGGTTGTAGAGCACCCGGGCCACCTTCGCCCGGTACTGGTCCTTGTTCACCTCGCGCTCGACGATGCTGGCCACGGTGACCACCTCGTGCGGCGACAGCTTGAGCTTCTTCGCGGAGCTCTCGAGCCCGATGTCGCGACTGACCGACTTGTACTGCGTGACCATCTGGCGCATGGTCGAGGTCGCGGTCGAGTCGGCGGTCAGCTCGTAGGTCTCGGGGAACAGATAGCCCTCGGGACGGTTCTTCGCGTACTTGGGCAGGCCGAGCGACTTCGGCTTCTTCAAGGCCGCCTGGTATGCGACCTTCCTGATCTTGGTCTCCTTGACCAGCGCGTCGACCTGCGCGGACAGCCTGAGGCCCTCCGGGATGGTGAACTGCGCCCGGATCTTCGAGCTGCCCGGGTTGATCAGCAGCCGCAGGGCGTCGATCGCCGTCATCTGGAGCTTCATCGCATAGCTGCCGGCCTGCACGCTCGTCGCGCGCTCCTCGGAGTTGACCGCCTGGTCCCAGGCGCGGTGCGACCTGATCACGTCGTTGCTGACCAGGATCCCGCCGATGGTGTCGAGCGAGGATCCTTCGGGAATCGTCACGATGATCTTGGCCTTGCCGGGACCCGGGTAGTCCGGGATCTCGCCGAACGTCTCGATGAAGTTGGTGGCCTTGTTCCAGACGAAGTAGCCGCCGAAGATCAGCACCGACGCGGCCACGATCACCGCGAGGCAGCCCTTGCCCTTGTGCATGATCTCCTTGGCCGGGCTCGGCTTGACCTCGGGGTCGAGAATCGATGACACGCTGGCTGCTCTCCCCTCGTCGTCCGGCGGCCCCTTCTGTCAGTCGGGATCGCCCGATACTAGCTCCCCCGGCGGGGTTCCTCCGGAACGTTCGATCGCCAGCGCGTGCTCGAGGATGGCCGCGGCGGCGGCGGCGTCGATCAGCGACCGTTGTTGTTTCGCCCGTTTACCGCTGGCTCGGAGCCGCTGGCTCGCGGTCACCGTGGTCAGCCGCTCGTCCACCAATCGGACCGGAACGCCGAGCCGCGGCGGCCAGCCGCGCGGCCCGTTCCCGGGCTTTCACGGCTGCCGGTCCCTCGCCGCCGCTGAGCGACCGCGGGAGTCCGACGAGCACCTCGATCGGCTCGTGCTCGGCCACCAGCTCGGCCAGTCGCGCCAGCTCGGTGGCCCCGGCCGGCACCGTGTCCAGCGGGTACGCGAGCACGCCGTCGCGATCGCAGGCGGCGACCCCGATCCGGGCATCGCCCCAGTCGATCGCCAGCCGTACGCCACGCCTCATCCGGCCGCATCCCGCGCGGCCCGGCCGTCCGGTCCCACGTTTGCCGTCGAGTGACGGGCAAACATGGGTCGTCAGGCGCCATCTGACCCAGGTTTCCCGTCACTCGACGGCAAACGCGGAGCACGCGAGAGTCAGCTCTGCAGGGTGCGGCCGATGGCGTACTCGACCGCCTTGAGCGCGTCGTCGGCCCGGCGCGCCGTCGGTGCCGCCGCCCTGGGCGATGTCGTCCTTGCCGCCGCCGCGACCGCCGAGGGTCTCGCTGGCCACCTGGACCAGCTCCCCGGCGTTCAGCTTGAGGTCCCGGGCGCCCTGGGTCGTGACGATGACCACGCTCGGCTTCTCCGCGGTGCCGCCGATCACGGCGATCACCGACGGGCGGTCGGCGACCCGGTTGCGGATCTCCAGCGCGAGGCGAGCGCAGGTCGTTGCCGGCGACCCCGTCGGCGCGGTGGGCGATGTAGCCGACCCCCCACATGTCGTGGCTGGTGGCCACGATGCTGCCGACATCGGCCAGCACGTTCCGGCTCTTGAGGTCGGCGATCTGCTTCTCCGCGGCCTTGAGCTGCGCGACCAGCTTGCTGACCCGATCGGTCAGCTGGTCCGGCTGCACCTTCAGCGTCTCGGTCAGGCCGAGCACCAGCGCGCGTTCCTTGGCCAGGTAGCGGAAGGCCTCGATGCCGACGAAGGCCTCGACCCGGCGTACGCCCGACCCCACCGACTGCTCGCCGGTGATGGTGACCAGACCGATCTGCGACGAGTGCTGCACGTGGGTGCCACCGCAGAGCTCGCGCGACCAGCGGCCGCCCATCTCGACGACGCGCACCTCCTCGTCGTACGTCTCGCCGAACAGCGCGAGCGCGCCGATCTCCCGCGCGGTGGCCAGCGGCATGTAGTTCGCGCGACACGTTCAGGTCCTTGCGGATCGCCTGGTTGGCCGCCTCCTCGACATCGGCGCGAACCCGCTGGCTGAGCCCGCTCTGCCAGGCGAAGTCGAGCCGCAGGTAGCCGGGCTTGTTGTACGAGCCGCTCTGCAGGGCGGTCGGGCCGAGGATCTGCCGCAGCGCCGCGTGCATCACGTGGGTGCCCGAGTGCGCCTGGCAGGCGCCGAGCCGCCACTCGCCGTCGACCGCGGCCAGCACGTCGGTGCCGCGCAGCAGCTCACCCTTGGTCACCCGGACGCGGTGCACGATCAGGCCCTTGACCGGCCGCTGCACGTCGACCACCTCGAGCTCGACGCCGGCTCCGGTGATCCGGCCCGCGTCGGAGTCCTGGCCGCCGGACTCGGCGTAGAACGGTGTCCGCTCGAGCACGACCTCGACCGTGTCGCCCTCCTCCGCCGCCTCGACGAGCTCACCGTCGACCACGATGCCGCGGACCTTGGACTCGGTCGTCAGCTCGGTGTAGCCGGTGAACGGGGTCGCACCGAGGGCCCGCAGGTCGCGATAGACCTCGACCGCCTGCGCCCCGGCCTTCTTGGACTTCGCGTCCGCCTTGGCCCGGTCCTTCTGCTCCTGCATCAGCCGCCGGAAGCCCGGCTCGTCGACGCTCAGGCCCTGTTCGGAGGCCATCTCCAGGGTGAGATCGATGGGGAAGCCGTACGTGTCGTGGAGCTGGAAGGCGCGCTCGCCGGTCAGCGTGGGCTGATGCCGCTGCTTCGCGTCCGCCACCGCCAGGTCGAAGATCTGGGTGCCGGTGGTCAGGGTGCGCCGGAACGCGTCCTCCTCGCCGTACGCGATCTGCGAGATCCGGGCCCAGTCGCTCTCCACCTCGGGGTAGGACTCACTCATCAGGTCGCGGCTGACCGGGAGCAGTTCCGGCAGCACCGGCTCGGCGACGCCGAGCAGCCGCATCGACCGGATGACCCGCCGCAGCAGCCGGCGCAGCACGTAGCCGCGCGCCTCGTTGCCCGGCGTCACGCCGTCGGCGATCAGCATCAGGCCGGAGCGGACGTGGTCGGCCACCACGCGCATCCGCACGTCGTCGCCGTGATCGTCGCCGTAGCGCTTGCCCGACAGCTGCGCGGCGTGCTCGAGCACCGGATACACCTGGTCGATCTCGTACAGGTTGTCGACGTCCTGCAGCAGGTACGCGACGCGCTCCAGGCCCATGCCGGTGTCGATGTTCTTCCGCGGCAGCGGGCGAGCGATGTCGAAGTCGTCCTTCTTGCGGACGGCCGCGAGCTCCTCCTGCATGAAGACCAGGTTCCAGATCTCCAGGAACCGGTCCTCGTCGACGATCGGGCCGCCGTCGGGGCCGTACTGCGGACCGCGGTCGATGTAGATCTCGCTGCACGGGCCGCCCGGTCCGGGAATGCCCATGTGCCAGTAGTTGTCGAGCAGTCCGCGGCGCTGGATCCGCTTGGCCGGCAGGCCGGCGATGCTCTCCCACAGCGCGGCCGCCTCGTCGTCGGAGTGCAGCACGGTGACCCAGACCTTGCTCGGGTCGAAACCGTAGCCGCCGTCGTCCTGGGAGCCGGTGACCAGCTCCCAGGCGTACCGGATCGCTTCGGCCTTGAAGTAGTCGCCGAAGGAGAAGTTGCCGTTCATCTGGAAGAACGTGCCGTGCCGGGTGGTCTTGCCGACCTCTTCGATGTCGAGGGTGCGGACGCACTTCTGGACGCTCGTGGCCCGGTCGTACGGCGCGGTCTCGGCGCCGGTGAAGTACGGCTTGAAGGGGACCATGCCGGCGTTCACGAACAGCAGGGTGGGGTCGTTGTAGAGCAGCGGTGCGGACGGCACCACTTCGTGGCCACGGGTGGCGAAGAAGTCCAGGAAGCGGCGCCGAATCTCGGCGGTTTTCATGATCAGATTGTCCTTGCGAAGGTGTCGAGCTGGGCTTATTCGGGCAGACCGAGCGTCTCGCGGAGTTCCGTCTCGCGCTCGGCCATACCGGCTCGCACCCGGGCGGCGAAGTCCTGCGCCCGCTCGCCGACGCCGCTGGCCGACTCGGCGACCCGGTGACCGAGCGCCTCGGGCGTGGCCTTCTTCAACGATTCGCGGATCTTGACGAAGACGAAGATCGCCAGACCCGCGCCGAGGATGAACCAGAAGAGGCGGCGCGATCATGTCCGGCCTCGCTTCGCCCGGCGGCTGCCGTCGCCCCGGATGGCTTTGCGTACGCCGTAGGTGAAGGCCGCGGTCTTGACCAGCGGCCCGCCCAGGGTGGCGGAGAACAGGCTGGTCATCTGGGCCGCGTTCTCGCTCACCACGGTGGCGTTCGCGCTGACCTTCGCCACGTCGTCGGTGACCAGGCTGAGCTTGCCGAGCTCGTCGTTCGTGGCCCGTACGGTGCCGCGCAGCTCGGTCAGGATCGGCACGGACTCGTGGCCGATGTCGCGTACGGCCAACCGCACTTCCTCCAGCACCCGGCCCAGTTTGAGCAACGGAACGGCCGTCAGGGCCACCAGGGCGACGAACGCGATGGCCGCGATCAGGCCGGCGATTTCACCTGCGGTCATGGGGGGCTTTCCTTACGGTCGAGTGGTGTCTTCGCCGCATCCGGGCGGCGCGACTAGGAGACCTTACCGCGCGACCTCGCCCATGGCCCCTGGGTTCACGGATCACCCTCATTGCCGAAGTCCTCGGGACGGAAATCCTTCTGCTCGACCAGCACCAGCCAGTTGCCCGAGTTGTCCCGCATGACCGCCTCGACGCCGTACGGCCGGTCCGCCGGCGGCTGGGTGAACTCGACCCCCTGGGCGCTGAGCTCGTCGTAGGCCTTGCGGCAGTCGTCGGTGGCGAGCCCGAAACCGCCCATCGTCCCGCTGGCCAGCGAGCGCCGGACGGCTTCGGCCATCTGATCGTCCAGCGGCGGACCGGGAACCATCAAGGTCACCTCCAGCTCGGGGTGGTCGGGCTGGACGATGGTGACCCAGCGAAAGCCCTCGCCCATGGTCAGGTCGGTCTTCTCGACGAAGCCGAGCTTGTCGATGTAGAACGCCTTGGCCGCATCCTGATCGGTGACCCAAAGCGTGGTCAGGGAGATGTGCGTGATCATGAGATCGAATCTAGCCAGGGTCGGGCGATTGTGCCTTCTCCGATCTTGCGGCGTTCCGGGTGCGGTGCCCGGTCGCTCAGCCCGTGCATGAAGATGAAGCAGCCGGGGATCCGCGGGCCGCCGGTGCTCGCCCAGCGGGCCTGGTACGCCGACGGGCTCATCCCGACCAGCTGGGTGAACCGGCTGCTGAACGACCCGAGGCTGGCGTAGCCGACGAGCCCGCAGACCTCGGTCACGGTCAGGTTGGTGGCCCGGAGCAGGTCCTGGGCTCGTTCGATCCGCCGTTCGGTCAGGTACGCCGCCGGCGTCACCCCGTACGCGGACGCGAAGCAGCGCAGGAAGTGGAACTTCGACATCCCCGCGGCCGACGCCAGCTTCGTCAGATCGAGGGGCTGGGCATAGTCGCGGTCGATCAGGTCGCGGGCTCGGCGCAGGTGCACCAGCAGGTCGCCGGCCACCGAGACGCCGGCGGTCACGGCGTGTCTCGGCCCAGCAGTTCGTTGATCTTGGTCAGCCGCGCGGCGACCGCGGCCTCGGCACCATGATCGGTGGGCGCGTAGTAGCGGACGTCGACCAGCTCATCGGGCAGGTACTGCTGGGCGGCGATCCCGTGCGGATGATCATGCGCGTACTGATAGCCCTTGCCGTGCCCGATCTTCTTGGCGCCGGCGTAGTGCGCATCCCGCAGGTGCGCCGGCACCAGGCCGATCCTGCCCGCGTCGACATCGGCCATGGCCGCGTTGATCGCCATGATCACCGCGTTGGACTTCGGCGCCAGAGCCAGCGCGATCACCGCCTGGGCCAGATTGATCCGACCCTCCGGCATGCCGATGAAGGCCACCGCGTCGGCGGCCGCCACGGCGGTGGTCAGGGCCGTCGGATCGGCCAGGCCGATGTCCTCGGAGGCCAAGATCACCAACCGCCGGGCGATGAACCGCGGGTCCTCCCCCGCCGCGATCATCCGGGCCAGATAGTGCAGCGCTGCTTGGACATCCGAGCCGCGGATCGACTTGATGAACGCGCTGATCACGTCGTAGTGCTGATCACCGTCGCGGTCGTAGCGGATGGCCGCCTTGTCCACCGCCTGCTCGAGGATCTTGGTGGTGATCACCAACTGATCCCCGGCTCGTCCTGGGGGCACCTGGGCCACCGCACCGGAGGCGGACTCCTCCAGGTAGGTGAGTGCTCGCCGGGCATCGCCTCCGGCCAGCCTCAAGATCATCGCCCGCGCCTCCGGCTCCAAGATCAACTCGGCGCCGGCCGCGGTCCGCAGGCCCCGCTCCTCGGTGAGGGCCCGGTCGAGCAGTCCGGAGATGTCCTCGTCGGTCAGCGGCTTCAGGGTCAGCAGCAGCGACCGGGAGAGCAACGGCGAGATCACCGAGAAGCTCGGATTCTCGGTGGTGGCGGCGATCAGGGTCACCAGCCGGTTCTCCACCGCCGGCAGCAGCACGTCCTGCTGGGTCTTGGAGAAGCGGTGCACCTCGTCGACGAACAGCACGGTCTGCCGGCCCGTCCGCAGATCACGGCGGGCCTGGTCGAGCACGGCCCGGACCTCCTTGACCCCGGCGGTGACCGCGGAGATCTCGACGAACTTCGAGTCGGTCTGCCGCGACACCACCGAGGCGATGGTGGTCTTGCCGACGCCCGGCGGACCCCAGAGGAAGACCGACATCGGCTCCCCCGCCGCCAGCCGGCGCAGCGGCGACCCCGGCGCGAGCAGGTGCTGCTGCCCGACGATCTCGTCCAGCGTCCGCGGCCGCATCCGCACGGCCAGCGGCAGGCCCGGCCGGTCGCCGTCGGCCAGGCTGCCGCTGGTGCCGGGCCGGGCACCGACCGGCGCGAACAGGTCTCAGTCATGTCGCGCTCTCGAACAGGCGGCTCCTCACCGCTCACTGATCGCGCCTGCTTCGAGCCGCTGCGTCCACTCCGGCTTCCTTCCGCTGCTGGGCGGTGATCGGCGCGGGCGCGTCGGTGAGCGGGTCGACACCGCCGCCGGACTTGGGGAAGGCGATCACGTCGCGGATCGAGTCGGTGCCCGACAGCAGGGCACAGATCCGGTCCCAGCCGAAGGCGATGCCACCGTGCGGCGGCGGACCGTAGTTGAAGGCGTCGAGCAGGAAGCCGAACTTCGCCTGGGCCTCCTCCTGGCTGAGGCCCATCACGGCGAACACCCGCTCCTGGATGTCGCGGCGATGGATACGGATCGAGCCGCCACCGATCTCGTTGCCGTTGCAGACCACGTCGTACGCGTAGGCCAGCGCCGATCCGGGGTCGGTGTCGAAGGTCTCGATGGACTCCGGCTTCGGCGAGGTGAAGGCGTGGTGCACGGCGGTCCAGGCCCCCGACCCGACGGCGACGTCGCCGGCCGCGACCGCTTTGTCGGCCGGTTCGAACAGCGGCGCGTCGAGCACCCAGCAGAAGGCCCAGCCGCTCTCGTCGATCAGCCCGATCCGACGGC
Organism: uncultured Actinomycetota bacterium; assembly: GCA_963761955.1. Lineage (GTDB taxonomy): Bacteria > Actinomycetota > Actinomycetes > Propionibacteriales > Propionibacteriaceae > Microlunatus. The sequence continues at coordinate 56,092 of CAVXIY010000030.1, forward strand.
CGATCTCCAGCCGGGTCGCGCCGAGCAGCGACTGGGCCTGCGACCGGAGCCCGGCGGCGAAGAACACGCAGTCCCCCGGCTTGGCGCCGGTGGCCGCCGCGAGCCCTTCGCGCTCGGACTCGGAGAGGTTCTTGGCGACCGGCCCGCCGAGCTCGCCGTCCTCGCCGATCAGCACGTACGCGAGGCCGCGATGCCCGCGCTGCTTGGCGAACTCCTGCCAGGCGTCGAGTTGCCGGCGCGGCTGGCCGCCGCCACCGGGCATCACCACGGCACCGACGTAGTCGGCCTGGAAGACCCGGAACGGCGTCTCGGCGAAGTAGCTCGTCAGCTCGGTCAGCTCCAGCTCGAACCGCAGGTCGGGCTTGTCCGTGCCGTAGCGGTTCATCGCGTCGGCGTAGGTGAGCCGCAGGAAGGGCGTCTCGATCCGCACCCCGATCAGGTCCCAGATCGCGGTCAGCAGCGTCTCGGTGAGCTCGATCAGGTCGTCCTGCTCGACGAAGCTCATCTCGATGTCCAGCTGGGTGAACTCGGGCTGCCGGTCGGCCCGGAAGTCCTCGTCGCGGTAGCAGCGGGCGATCTGGTAGTAGCGCTCCATCCCGGCCACCATCAGCAACTGCTTGAACAGCTGCGGGCTCTGCGGCAACGCGTACCAGCTCCCGGGCTTGAGCCGGGCCGGGACCAGGAAGTCGCGGGCACCCTCAGGCGTCGAGCGGGTCAGGGTCGGCGTCTCGATCTCGACGAACCCCCGCTCGCCCAGCACGTTGCGGGCCACCCGGCTGACCTCGCTGCGGAGCCGGATCGCCGCGGCGGGCGCCGGCCGGCGCAGGTCCAGATAGCGATACTTCAGCCGCGCCTCCTCACCGACCGTGACCCGCTCATCGATCTGGAACGGCAGCGGAGCGGCCTCGCTCAGCACCTCCAGCTCGGAGGTGACCACCTCGATCTCGCCGGTGGGCAGGTCGGCGTTGGCGTTGCCGGCCGGCCGTGGCGACACCTCGCCGGTGATCTTGATGCAGTACTCGTTGCGCAGGTCGTGCGCGCCGGACGCGGCCAGCATCTCGTCTCGCACCACCACCTGGACGATGCCGGAGGCGTCACGGAGATCGACGAAGGCGACGCCTCCATGATCACGGCGGCGGGCGACCCATCCGGCGAGGGTCACGGTGGTTCCAGCGTGCTCGGCCCGGAGGGTGCCGGCACCGTGGGTGCGCATCACGAACTGCTTCCTTTCCTGTCTGGGGGGTCGATCGAACACCTGATCCTACGGGGACCGCGCGGGACTGTCCGAGCCCATTCGTTTGATCCTCCTGCTCGCGCATCGCGCTCGACCCGCCGATTTCGTCGTCGCTCACAGACGGAAAGCGTGTCTGTTCGCTTCTCCTCACTCGGCGGCGCGCGATACCGACGCTCGCAGATGTCTCCGACCGTTCGACACGACTGTCGGTGGTCCGTGGCAGAGTCCAAGGCATGATCGAACGGCTGCGGGCCCGGCAGGAGTGGCAGTTCTTCGCCGCCCTGCCCCGGGCTCACGCCGGGCTCGCCGCCGCCTGGTGGATCCTGCTGGTGCTCAGCGGTGCGCTGCCCGCCGTCTTCGCGGTGGCGACCGGCGTGACGATCCGCGCCGTCGAGACCGCCGACCGACTCGGCCCGGCCCTGGCCTTCGTCGGCGTGGTCTTCGTGCTGATGCTGATCGTCGGCCCGATCCTGACCGCGGTCAGCATGAACCTCGGCAACCTGCTGTCGGCCTGGCTGAACGAACGCCTGATCAACAGCTGTGTCGACCCGCCGGGCATCGGCCACCTGGAGGATCCCGAGCTGGCCGACGACCTGACCACCTCGCGTGAGTTCGACCGCGGGATGACCGGACCTCCGATGTATCTGAACCTCGACTTCATCGCGAGCAGCCTGGTCGGCACGGTGGGCGGGGTGGCCTCGGCCGTCGTGCTGGCCGGCTTCACCTGGTGGGCGCCCATCGTGCTGGTGCTGGCCTGGGCGTCGACGCACTGGTTGCTGCGGGAGAGCGGAGTCTGGAAGGACCGCAACACCCCCGAGGTCCGCTCGGCCCAGCGGCATGCCGACTACGCGTACCGGCTCGCCGTCGATCCGCAACCGGCCAAGGAACTGCGGCTGTTCGGGCTGGCGGGGTGGACGGTGGCCCGGTTCATCGAGCGACGGAAGCTGCTCTTCGAGCTGCAGCAGCGGGCGACCCGGCTGCGGGAGAAGTCGGTGGCGCTCTGCATGGTCATCGTGGTGCTCGCGAACGTGGCCGTCTTCGGTGCTCTCGGGTACGAGGTCGTCTCGGGCGCGCTGTCGCTGGACCGCTTCGTGGTGTTCGCGCAGGTCGCACTCGGCGTCAGCCTGATCGCCTTCGGCGGGCTCAACTGGGCGCTGGACGGCGCGTCCGCTCCGGTCGCCGCGGTCGCCCGGCTGGGTCCGGCGATGGCTCCGCTGGGCGCTCTGCCGCTCGGCTCGGAGCCGGCGGCCGACCATCCGGCCAGCGAGGTCGCGCTCCGTGACGTCTCCTTCGGCTATCCGGGTACCGACCGCCAGGTGTTCTCCGGGCTGACCTTGACGGTGCCGGCCGGATCCTCGCTGGCGATCGTCGGGCAGAACGGGGCCGGCAAGACCACCCTGGCCAAGCTCCTGTGCCGGCTGTACGACCCGGACACGGGGGCGATCGAGGTCGACGGCATCGATCTGCGCCGGATCGATCTCCCCGGTTGGCGCAGTCGGGTGGCGGCGGTCTTCCAGGACTTCGTCCGCTTCGAGCTCTCGCTGCGGGCCAACGTCGATCCGACCGGGCAGGCGAGCGACGACGACGTCCGGGCCGCACTCGCCGACGCCGGCGCGAGCGACCTGGCCGACCTCGAGACACCCCTCGCCAAGGGCTATCCGGGCGGCACCGACCTGTCCGGCGGCCAGTGGCAACGGGTCGCCCTGGCCCGGGCGCTGTGCGCCGTACGCCGGGGCGCCGGTCTGGTGCTGCTGGACGAGCCGACCGCCCAACTGGACGTACGCGGCGAGGCTGCGGTCTTCGAGCAGGTGCTCGCCGCGACCCGCGACGTCACCACGATCTTGATCTCGCACCGCTTCTCGACCGTCCGGCAGGCCGACCGGATCTGCGTGCTCGAACACGGCCGGGTGATCGAGCTCGGCAGCCACGACCAGCTGATGCTGCTCGGCGGTCGTTACCGGACCATGTTCGAGCTGCAGGCGAAGCGGTTCGAGGCCACGATGGACGACGAGGGGGTGGCCTTCGATGTCCTCTGAGACTCGACCTGCCGCCCGCCCTCCGCTCGATGTGGCGGCTGTGCAAGCTCGGTTACACCCACGAGCCGCGGCTGGTGGTCGTCGTCGTCGCGCTGACCTTGCTGCAGGCGGTGCCGGATGCGCTGTTCGCCCTGTGGCTGGCGCTGCTCCCCGGCGCGATTCTCGATCACGACACCCGGCTGATCTACGCCATCGTCGCCGCGATGGCGGCCTCGGCGACCCTGACCTGGTTGCTGCAGGTGATCACCACCCGACTCACCCGGCGGTTCCGCGATCGGGTGACGATCGCGCTGGAGACCCATGTGGCCACCCTGCAGGCCGCGGTGCCGAGCCTGGAGCTGCACGAGAGGTCGGACTATCTCGACCGGCTGTCGGTGCTGCGCAACCAGGTCTTCGTGCTGGACCACATGTACGTGTCGCTGCTCGGCACGATCGGCTGGCTCGTCCGGGTCGCGATCACCCTCGCTCTGCTCGCGTCGATCGATCCGCTGCTGCTGTTGCTGGCCGTCTTCGCCGTGCCGACGGTGATCACCTCGTCGTGGCGTCCCGCGGTCGAGCGGCAGGTCGAGGAGTCCTACGCCGCGCACAGCCGGCTGGCCGACCACCTGTTCGCGACGGCGACGACCGCCGCTCCGGCGAAGGAGATCCGGGTCACCGGCATCGGGCCGGACCTGGCGGCTCGGCGCCGGACCGAGTGGCAGCGCTGGTTCGCCCCGGTCGCCCGAGCACGCTGGATCACCGCCGTGTCGCATTCGGTGGCCTGGGCCTTCTTCGGGCTCGGCTACGTCGGAGCGGTCGTCTTCGTCGCCGTCGGCCTCGCAGGCCGGCGTCGGCTCGGTGCTGCTGATCCTGGCGGCCGGTGCCCGCCTCGCGTCCTACGTCGCCGGCACCATCGGCGAGATCGGATTCCTCCGCGGGGTCTGGCTGGACGGCTCGCGACGGCTGGTCTGGCTCGAGGACTACGTCGCGGCGGTCGATGCCCGGGCCGACCTCGACGTGCCCGATCGGATCGCCGAGGGGATCCGGTTCGAGGGGGTGACGTTCGCCTATCCGGGCGCCAGCCGCAACGCCCTGGACGGCATCGACCTCACCCTGCCGGCCGGCACGGTGGTGGCGATCGTCGGGGAGAACGGGGCCGGGAAGTCGACCCTGGTCAAGCTGCTGGCCAAGCTGTACGAGCCGACGGAGGGTCGGATCCTGATCGATGACCGACCGCTGGCCCGGATGCCGGCGGCCGGCTGGCGGGAACGGGTCACCGGGGCGTTCCAGGACTTCTTCCGGTTCGAGTTCACCGCCCAGCGCAGCGTCGGAGTCGGCGAGCTGCCGCGACTCGACGACGCGGAGGCGGCCGGCGGCGCGGTCGTGCGGGCGGGCGCGACGGATGTGCTCGAGCGACTGCCGGACGGCCTGAGCAGTCAGCTCGGTCCGACCTGGCCGGACGGTCACGAGCTGAGCTTCGGCCAGTGGCAGAAGGTCGCCCTGTCCCGCGGCTACATGCGCGACGGGCCGCTGCTGATGGTCCTGGACGAGCCGACCGCCGCCCTGGATGCCGAGACCGAGCACGAGCTGTTCGAGCGGTACGCCGACGCGGCCCGTGCCAGTCGCAACGGCGGCATCACCGTGCTCGTGTCGCACCGGTTCAGCACGGTCCGGATGGCCGACCTGATCGTGGTTCTCGACGGCTCCCGGCTGGCCGAGGTCGGCAGCCATGACGACCTGCTGCGACGGAACGGGAGCTATGCCGAGCTGTACCGGATCCAGGCTCAGTCCTACCAGTGAGTCCGGCAAGTAATCTGGCCAGATGACCCGGGTGTGCCTCGTGCTGGCGGCCCTGCTGTTCGGCGCCCTCGGAGTCGTCGTCAGCCCGCAGCCGGCCTACGCGTGCAGCTGTGCCGGGCATCTCGACCAGCCGCGCGGTGCGGAATGCGGACGCCGTGTTCCGCGGGCCAGGTCACCGCCAAGGAGTCGGTCGGCCGGCGGGACGAGCAACGAATCGATCTGCGCTTCGAGGTGGACGCCGTCTACAAGGGCACCGTCTATCACGACCAGGTCGTGGCGTCACCCAGGGACAGCGCCGCCTGCGGTCTGGATCCCGAGACCGGCACCACCTGGATCATCTTCGCCGTCGAGGGCGTGGAGGGTTCTGGGAATGATGCCGTCAGCCGGCTCGTCACCACGTTGTGCAGCGGAAACCTGCCGACCGCGAGCGCTCCCGCCGTGCTCGGGGAGCCGCGCGGCCCGCTCGACGGAGCCTCCGACCGGGAGGAGAAGTCGACCCAGGCCGACCGGCGGATCACCCGCGGCCTGGCGATCGGCGGTATCGGACTGCTGTTCGTCGGCGCGCTGGCCGTGATGGGACTCGCCGTGCTCTGGCGACCGGGTCGACCACGGTGAGAGGCGACTGCTGGCCGTGCTGCTCGCGGTGCCGCTGATGATCATGATCGGCGTCTTCGGCGTCTTCGGCGCGAGCGCGCCGCCGGCCGCGGCGTCGTGCGTCTACGCCGCCGACGATCCGGAGCTGACGAAGTCCGCCGACGTGATCTTCACCGGGGAGATCGTCGGCAACCAGACCGCCAAGCTCGGCCGGGAGCGCGAGTACACCTTCCGGGTCGCGAAGGTCTTCAAGGGTGCGGCGTACTCCGAGCAGATGGTCGCCACCGACAACCGCAGCAGCGAGGCGTTGGACATCGAGGGCCCGGGCACCTTCCTGGTGCTGGCCAACTTCGGCTCAGGAGAAACCGAAGGGCCGGTCACCCGGCTGATCAGCAACGGCTGCAGCGGCACCCGCCTGGTGACCGAGGCCGACGCCGTCCCCGGCACGCTCGGTCCGGGTCAGGAACCCGCCCTCGGGTCGTCGCGCAGCGTGACGTCGCGGTTCACCGGCAAGCTCTGGATCGTCGGCGGGCTCGCCTGCTTCGCGGCCGCGATCGTGATCAATCGCCGGGCGGCCCGGCGCCGCAATCCCGAACAGCCCTAGCTGCACCGCTAGCCGGGCCGGAACGCCGAGCCGGTCTGCTCCAGGGCGCCATCGGTCACCGGCAGCCGGCCGCGGCGGACGGCCTTGACCAGCTCAGCGTGGTCGGACTCGGTCTGGTCCGCGTACGCCCGGGCGAAGGCGGCCATCGCCTGATCGAGCTTGTCCGAGCCGCCCGCGTAGCCGGCGATCATCGACGCACCACTGGTCCGGGCATGTCCTTTGGCCAGCAGGTGTCCCACGATGCCGGCGTAGTCGGTCAGCGCGGCGGCGTCGATCGCGTCGAGGGGGATGGTGCCCTTCATGTTGCGGAACTGCCGGACGTAGTACTGCAGCCCGCTGACCGTGGCCCAGCCGAGCAGCGGATCGCTCACGGTCTGCAGCGCCTGCTGATACTCCACGACGCGCTGCCCCTGGTGCGCGTGCCAGGCCGAGTCGCCGTGCACGTACTGCGCGAGCACCGAGCGCCGTGCCTGCTTGAGCTGCAGGAAGACCACGTCGTCGGGCGTGCTGCCCTCGAGCAGGGCCACGTACGCCCGCAGCCCGACGCTGCCGACCCCGACGACCTTGTGGGCGATGTCGACCAGCGTGTAGCCGCCGACCACCCGTCGCCAGTGCGGGGCCAGCGTGCCCAGGTACTCGTCCAACGCCTCGCCGACGGCCTCGTACTCGCGCCGGGTCCAGCCGGGTGATCAGCGGCGGCTCCTCGACGATGTGCCGCCGGCCCTCGAGCTCGGCGGTGAACCGCGGCAGCGCGCGATCGCTGGTCCGGGTCCGGGCCCGCTTGGCCGATCGCTCGATCTCGTCCCGCAGCGACTTCTCGGTTGCCGTCTCGTGCAACCGGCCGACGTCGAGTCGGTTGTAGCTGCGCATCAGCAGCGGCTGTTCGGCCAGGAAACGCACCTCTTCGCGGTACGCGGCGACGCAGGCCAGCACCGAGTCGTGACACTGCTCCTCGGTCGACCCGTTCTCCCGCCCGGCCACCCAGATGCTGGCGACCAGCCGGCGCAGATCCCACTCCCAGCTGCCCGGATGCGCCTCGTCGAAGTCGTTCAGGTCGATCACCAGCTCGCCCTCGGGCGAGGCGTAGAAACCGAAGTTGCCCAGGTGCGCGTCGCCGCAGATCACCGGGAGGATGCCGGTCGCCGGCAGCCGCGGAGACGTCGGCGGCCATCACGATCGCGGTGCCGCGGAGGAACCCGTACGGCGAGGTGACCATCCGGGCGACGCGGACCGGGATCAGCCAGTCCAGCCGGCCCTCGTGGGATTCCATGATCAACTCGATCGGGTCGGGCCGGTCGGCCGGCGGCGTCCAGATGCCGAGAGACTTGCGCGGCACCTGTCGACGCAGCGCCCGGCCCATCGCATAGCGCTCGGTTCGCGACGTCGGGCGCTTGCGCAGCGAGGTGAACATCTCGCTGTCCGCCGACGCCAGAACGGTGTGACCGACAGTGTCTCGAACGCTCACGAACCCTCCTCGCCAAGCCGTGCTGTCACCCTATCGACGCCTAGCGATCGGCTGGCACTCTCGGCGGACTTGTCGCCGGGGCCCCACCGTGACCTGACCGTGACCATTCACGAGCAGCTTTTCGGGACACACAACGATCGGAGATCTCTCGCCGACGTCGCGTGTCTATCCGATCATTTCTCGCTTAGCGTGATAAAAGCCGCCCGAACCGTATGGGGGAATTCGGGCGGCTCTCCCAACCCCAACCTGACGCGCCGACCTCGATGGTCGGTGCGATGTCCCGACCGCGCGATCTTCGCTGCGGCCACATTGAGCTGCACAGCCTGCCGCAGCAGATCGCAAGGAGTCATCGATGACCCGATCGACCAGATATCCCGAGCTGGCTGACCCTGTGCGGCGTGCTGATGTTGCCGCTCGCGCTTGTTCCACAACCTGCGGCCGCCGCCGAGATCCAGCGCTGCGACCAGGTTCGGCTGTATCGGGATCTGAACGGCGACGGCTTCGAGGACGCCGTCGTCGGCGATCCGTACGCGACGGTGAACGGCCAGGCCGAGGCGGGCACGGTCACCATCCTGTTCGGTGATGCCGACGGCCGGATCGGCGAGGGGGCGCCCGCCGCACCCTGACCCAGGCTGACCTCGGTGAGACGCCGGAGGCCGGCGACCACTTCGGCTGGGCCGTGGAGCTGAACCGGACCGAAAGCGGTGGGTGCTTCGGCATCCTGATCGGTCGCCCGGGGAGGACGTGGATGGCCAGGCCGACGCCGGCATGGCCCACATGCTCACCCTCGCCCCGGTCTTCGAGGACCGTCCCGACGAGGACTGGAAGGTGAACTTCGACCAGGGCGAGACCGGCGGCACGGTGGAGGCGGGCGACGAGTTCGGCTACTCGCTCGCCGCACTCGGCGGTTCGAGTGAGGATCCGGTGCGCTTCGCCGTCGGCGCCCCCGGGGAGAACGACGACTCCGGGGTCGTGAACATCACCAACTCCTCCGATCTCACCCTCGACGGGGTCCAGTTGCGGCAGGGCTCCGGCGGCCTGCCGGGCACGCCACAAAGCGGCGACCGGTTCGGCCACGCGATCGAATTCGTCCTCGCCCAGATGGGTACCGTCCCGGTGGACGAGGAGGCCATCCCACTGATGATCAGCGCTCCCGGCGACAAGGTCTCCGGCCACGCCGGGGCCGGCTCGGTGCTGACGACCTGGGTCAGCCCGAATACCGCCTTGCTCGGACCGTCCCGGCTGATCACCCAGGACACCGCCGGCATCCCGGGCAAGGCTGAGGCCGGCGACGCCTTCGGCTTCAGCCTGGCCCACAACACCCGGAATGCCCTCCCGCTTGCGGATCAGGATCTGATCGCCATCGGCTCGCCGGGTGAGGACGTCGGCTCGGCCGCGGACGCCGGCAGCGTCACCGTGCTGAAGAACTCCGGGATCAAGCTGGTCAATCGGCTCACCTTCACCCAGAACACTGCCGGGATCGCCGGCACCGTCGAGGCCGGCGACCGGTTCGGCGCGTCGCTCGGCTTCCGGGACCGGCGCACCATGATCATCGGCGTCCCCGGCGAGGACGTCGGCACGGTGGTCGATGCCGGCAGCGCGCAGATCCTGCGGGTCGGCAAGTCGAACATCTCCGCGCCGTACCCGTCGCTGACCGAGGACTCGCCCGGCACCCCGGGTGTGGTGCAGACCGGCAGCCGGTTCGGCACCACCGTGACCGGCCTGCCCGCGACCGACGTCTACCACCTCCACAACCCGCCGCGACTACGGGGAGGCCGTCTTCGCGATCTCGAGTCCGTTCCAGGGTGGCGGCTCGGTGTACGTGGTCTCCGATGACGCAGCCAACGCGCCGCGTTCCTGGAAGCCCGGCACCGGCGGCATCGGTGGCACCGGCGTGCGGTTCGGCCAGTCGTCGGCTGACGGGATACGGGAGCTCAGGGCGCGATACGCGTCCTGAGCCTGTCGAACGGCAACCTGACGAGCTCGACGGGTCGAGCGCACGGAACCACTAGACTCGCCAGCGCCAGCCCGCTCCCGCTACCCCAGGACGGTTCCCGCATGCCCCGAATCCTGATCCGCTCGCACAAGGCACCGTTCACGATCGCCGATGCCGAGACCACGTACGACAAGAATCTGATCGGCAACAACACCGGCAATCTGGTGTTCAGCCAGTCGGTCTATCGGCTGCTCTCCACCGCGGACGCCGAACTGTCGACGTCGGGGCTGGCGAAGTCCAAGGCGAAGTCGATCAACGGCAGCTACGACCACGTGGTGATCCCGCTGGCCAATGCCTTCCGGCCCGGCTACGAGCCGACCCTCGATGCCTTGAGCACGCTGATCGAGGAACTGACCGTCCCGGTCACGGTGGTCGGCGTCGGGGCGCAGGCGTCGATCGAGGGCGACTACAAGGACGCCGAGAGTGTCGGGGCGGCGACCAGCCGGTTCGTCCGGGCGGTGCTCGACCGCTCACCCTCGATCGGTGTCCGTGGTGAGTTCACCGCCGAGTTCCTGAGCGCGCTGGGCTTCGGGGACGAGCACGTGCGGGTGATCGGCTGCCCGTCGATGTTCATGTACGGGCCGGACTTCACAGGTGCACAAGAAGGTCGACGCACTGACCCACGGACTCCCCGATCGCGCTCAACATCTCGCCGTACGTGCGCGAGATGGGCCCGATCTCCCTCTACGGGGCCGAGCACTACCCGAATCTGCTCTACATGGCGCAGAACATCCAGACCCTGGAGTTGATGCTGCACGGCACCTACCCGATGGGCAAGAAGGGCACGATGCTCCGGACCGGTGTGCCGGTCACCCTCGAGCATCCGCTGATCCGGCAGAACCGGGTGCGATTCTTCCTCGACCCGAAGGCCTGGTTCGCCCACCTGTCGAACTACGACTTCTCCTTCGGCACCCGGATCCACGGCAACATCGCCGCGCTGCTGGCCGGCACGCCGGCCCTGCTGCTCGCGCACGACTCCCGCACCCTGGAACTGGCGCACTACCACGAGATCCCGCACCGGGAGATCGGCAGCCTGCCGGCCGACGCCGACCCGGCAGCGCTCTACGCCGACTGTGACTGGGAACCGATGAACACCGGCCATCCGCTCCGCTGGGATCGCTTCGCCTCGTTCCTGACCGAGCATCAACTCGACCACGTGTACGGCGAGGGTGGCGATCGTGGCCGAGCGTTCGACGAGCGGCTCGCGGCGACCGACCTGCCCGGCCCGGTGGAGACGCTGATGGGGCTGGGGCCGGAGGAGCTCTACGCCATGAAGCGGGCCATGATCGACCTGGGGGCCGAGTTCGAGACCACGGTGGCCGAGCTGACCGCGGCCCGCGCCCAGCCCGCCGAGCCGCTCCCGCCCAAGTCCAAGAAGACGCCCCAGCCGCCGGCCAAGCTGCCGGTTCGCGCCTGGAACAAGATCGATCGGACCATCCGCCGGGCGATCACGAGCTGAGAGCTCAGCCGAGCTGCAGTTCCTTGCCGAGAAACCCGGCCAGCCGGGCCGCCTCGGCTTCGACGGCCGCCCGCTGATCGGCGTCGACACCCGGCGCGAGCGCGAGTTCCATGATCAACTTCTGGCCCTTGACCGTGCGCCGCCAGGTCCCGACATCGATCTTGTCGACGATCACGCTGCCCACGAAACGATCCGTGCCCGGCTGATGCGGATGCTGCCGGGCGCGGCCGAAGTTGATCTTGGGATAGCTGAGTGTCAGCTCGTCGTAGAGCGGCAGCAGCATCGCCCGGTCGCTGGTCGCCGGTCCCGGGGCGGCCGGGTCGAACCACAGCGTGCTGCCCTCGACGGTCTCGCTCTCGAGCCGATCGGCGGCGGCTTCGACGGCCTGATTGCACTGGGTCAGCGTCAGCGACGACCAACGGGCGAAGTCCTTGACGCTGGCCGGACCGTGACCGGCGAAGAACCGGTACGCCAGCTCGCCCGCGTCGCCGTCCGCGGAGTGGCCCACCCGCTCCGAGACCAGTGCGTAGGTGTGCTGCGCGCCGCGCATCGGCCCACTGCAGATCACGCCCTCCAGCTCGGCGTTCATGATCAGGTACGCCAGCGGCAGGCCCTCGGTCGCCAGCACCCGGCCGAGCTCGGCCCGGGTCAGACACGCCCCGCCGGTCAGCTCTTTCATGATCAGCTTCAGGGCGCGGTCGAGCTACATGCGGGCCGAGTCCCTGCTGGCGGTAGATGGTGCCGTTGAGCTGCTGCACCCGAGCGGCGGTCACCGCCTGGATCCACCGCAGGTCGGCGGCCGCGACGAAGTGCCAGGTCGGTCGCAGGATGTGGGTCCGCAGGAAGGCGCCGGCGTCGAACTCGCCCTGCACCTCGGCGTACGTCAGCCCCGTGGTCCGCATGCCCAACGACCAGAAGGCGTGCGCGTACTCCTGGGACTGCACGCAGGCCAGCAGCGAAACCACGTCGACGGCTCGGGCCAGCCCGTTGCCGGCCAGCCGCTGGGTCGCGATCCGGGTCTCCAGCACCGCGTCGCGGGTGATCATCAGTCGCGATTCGACCGCACCTGGGGATGAAGATCATCATCCGGCGGTGACCAGTTGGCCGGGTCGGCCGCCGTCTGATCACCCGAGCGGATGTCCTTGACCTCCCCGCCGGAGGCCGCACCGAACCAGACGTACGGGATACCCCGCCGGTCGGCGTAGCGGATCTGCCGGCCGAACTTGTCCGCCTTGGGTGCGACCTCGCAGGAGATCCCCCGGGCCCGCAACTGCTCGGCGACCGCGATCGAGGCCTCCCGGGTCTCCTCGGAGTCGACCGCCACCAGCACCGCGGTGGGCACCGGCCGGGACGCGGTCAGCAGGCCCTGGCCCAGCAGCGGAGCCAGCAGCCGGGTGACCCCGATCGACAGCCCGACCCCGGGGTAGGTCGTCCGGCCGTCGCTGGCGAGCGAGTCGTACCGGCCGCCGGAGGAGATGGACCCCCACGACTCGTACCCCACCAGTTCGGTCTCGTAGACCGTGCCGGTGTAGTAGTCCAGGCCGCGGGCGATCTTGAGGTCGGCGATCAGCCGGCCGGGCACATAGCGGGCCGCCGTGGCGACGACGTCGGCCAGCAGCTCCAGGCCCTCGTCGAGTTGATCATGGTGCACGCCGAGGGCGCGCACCTCGGCGACGAAGGAGGTGTCGGCCGAGGAGATCTGGGCCAGGCGTACGCAGCTGCTCGCCTGGGACCGGCTGATCTTGACGTCGTCAACCAGCAGGTCCAGCACCCGGTCGGGGCCGATCTTGTCGATCTTGTCGACCTGCCGCAGCACCGCGGCCGGATCCTCGATGCCCAGCCCGAGATAGAAACCCTGGGCCAGCTTGCGATTGCTCACCCGCATCAACGCCGGCGGCAGACCAAGATCGACATGCAACCGCTCCAGCGCGCTGAGGGTGACCAGGGCTACTTCGATGTCGTGCTGCGGCGCCAGGGTCTGCGCGTCGACGATGTCGATGTCGGCCTGGGTGAACTCCCGGTACCGGCCCTCCTGCGGCCGCTCCCCGCGCCAGACCTTCTGGATCTGGTAGCGGCGGAACGGGAACGCCAGCCGGTGCGCGTTCTCCAGCACATAGCGGGCGAACGGCACGGTGAGGTCGAAGTGCAGACCAAGATCAGCCCGGGCCCCCGGCTCGGCGTGCAGCCGGGAGACGACGTAGACCTCCTTGTCGATCTCCCCCTGCTTGGCCAGCCGGTCCAGCGGCTCGACGGCCCGGGTCTCGATCGAGCCGAAACCGTGCAGTTCGAAGGTGGTCCGCAACCGGTCCAGCACGTGCTGCTCGATGATCCGCTGCTCCGGGGTGTACTCCGGGAAGCCGGACAGCGCCGTCGGGCGTCGCCCGCCGCCGGGCTTCGGGCCGCTCACGTCAACTCCTGCAGGTAGGGGTTCTCGGCCCGCTCCCGGGCCATGGTGGTCTGCGGACCGTGGCCCGGGCAGCACCACGACCGAGTCGGGCAGCGGCAGCACCTTCGTCCGCAGGCTCCTCAGCATGTCCGGATGGTTTCCGCCTGGCAAATCAGTTCTGCCGATGGATCCGGCGAACAGCACGTCGCCGGAGAAGACCAGCGAGTCGATGTCCGGCTCCGGCTCGTACGCCGTCCGGAACATCACCGAACCCGGCGTGTGTCCGGGTGCGTGCAGCGCACCGAAGCTCAGGCCGGCCACCGACACCTCCGAGCCGTCCCGCAGTTCGCGTACCTCGTCGGGTTCGGTGAAGGTGGCCGGGCCACCGGCGAGCTGCTCCATCATCTGCCGGGTGTCGTCGCTCATCGCCCGCAACGGATCGGTGAGCAGCACCCGATCGTCGGGATGGATCCAGCACGTCGCCTCGCTGGATCGGCACAGCGGCGTCACGGAGAACATGTGGTCAAGATGGCCGTGGGTCAGCAGCACGGCAACCGGCTTGAGCCGATGCTCGGCGACCAGCCGGTGACCCCGTCGACCGCGTCCATACCCGGGTCGATGATCACGCACTCGGCGCCGGGTCCGGTGGCGACCAGATAGCAGTTGGTCTGCCACGGCCCCGCCGGGAAAGAGGCAATGAACACTCAGCCGACACTATCGGGCAGGATGGACCCATGACGGAAGGCACGGAGCAGCCCGCCAACGGGCGTGCCTTGGACCCGGCCTCGTTCGGGCGCGTCGCCGACGACGGCACGGTCTACGTCCGGACGCCGGACGGCGAGCGCGTCGTCGGCCAGGTGCCGGACGTGCCGGCAGCCGAGGCCCTGGCGTTCTTCACCCGCCGGTACGAGGCGCTCGAGCTCGAAGTCTCCCTGCTGGAGCGACGGGTCGCCTCCGGTGCGCTGTCGCCCGACGACGCCGCTGCATCGATCAAGACGGTGAGCGGTTCGCTGACCGACGCCCATGCCGTCGGTGATCTGACCGGCCTGCAAGGTCGGCTGGACGCCCTGGGACCGGTGCTGGCCGAGCAGCGGGCGGTGCGCAAGGCCGAGCGCACCCGACAGAACGCCGAAGCCAAAGCGGCGAAGGAGAAGTTCGTCGCCGAAGCCGAGCGGCTGGCGGCCGGCAACGACTGGCGGGGCGGGGTCAACCGGTTCCGGGCGCTGCTGGACCAGTGGAAGGCGCTGCCCCGGCTCGATCGAGCCACCGACGACGAGTTGTGGCATCGCTTCTCCAGCGCCCGGACCACCTACACCCGGCGGCGCAAGGCCCAGTTCGCCGCGCAGAGCGAGCAGCGCGAAACGGCCCGGGTGATCAAGGAGAAGCTGGTCGCCGAAGCCGAGGCGCTGGCCGAGTCGACCGACTGGGGGCAGACCACCGGCACCTACCGCGATCTGATGACGCGCTGGAAGGCGGCCGGCCCGGCCCCGCGCGGGGTCGACGAGGCGCTGTGGAAGCGGTTCCGCGGTGCCCAGGACACGTTCTTCGCCGCAAAGCAGGCGACGATGACGGCGCAGGACTCGGAGTTCCAGGCGAACGCCGAAGCGAAGGAGCAGTTGCTCGTCGAGGGCGAGAAGCTGCTGCCGATCACCGACCTGGCGGCGGCCAAGACCGCGTACCGCGAGCTGTTGGGGAAGTGGGCCGCGATCGGCAAGGTGCCCCGGGACGCCATCCGGCCGCTGGACAGCCGGCTGCGGGCGATCGAGACGGCGATCGCTGCCGCCGAGGAGGAGCGCTGGCGCCGGAACAACCCCGAAGCGCGGGCTCGCGCCGAGGACACGGCGGCCAAGCTGGAGGCGCAGATCTCCGCGCTCGAGGAGCGCGCGGCGAAAGCCGAGGCTCGGGGCGATCATCGCGCCGCGCGGGACGCCACCGCATCGGCGGCGACCTATCGTGAGTGGCTCGCCCAGGCCCAGCGGGCCGTTTCCGACTTCGGGGGCTGAGTTTTTCCCGGAGATGAACATAGGTTGGCTACCGTTGTCGCGAGGCTGGCTGTGACAGCACTGTGACGCGCTCGCCTGACCTCGCCTGGCACGGCAGACTCGCACGGGCGCGTTACTCGATAGCAGAAGGGCACATCACTATGACGTCGCTGACCAAGCTCAGCCTCGCCAACCGGATGATCGTCGGCATGGCCACGGTGGCCATCGTGATCTTCGGCGTGCTGGCCGCGCTGTCCCTGCGCCAGGAGTTGCTGCCCTCCACCCAGGTGCCGACCGCCATGGTCACCGCGACGTACCCGGGCGCTTCGCCGGAGATCGTGGCCCGGGAAGTGGCGAAGCCGCTCGGTCAGGCGATCGGTGGCGTCTCCGGGGTCACCAAGGTGCGCGCGGTGTCCACCAACGGCCTGGCCAGCCTGACGGTCGAGTGGACCTACGGTCTCGACAACGACAAGCTCGTCACCGACATCCGAAGCGCCGGCGACGCCCTTCACGCTGCCGGACGGCGGTCGAGTACGACGTGCTGGCCGGCAGCACCGACGACATACCCGTCCTCGTGCTGGGCGTCGCCTCCGATGCCCCGCTGGATCGAGCTGGCCAAGCAGGTCGACGACATCGTGGTCCCGGCCCTGTCGGGCGTCGAGGGCGTACGCCAGGTTCAGGTGGCCGGCCAGGACACCACCGAACTGGGGGTCACCCTGAAGCCGGATCGGCTCCGCAAGTACGACATCACGGCGGCCGCGGTGACCCAGGCCGTCCAGTCCCAGGCGCAGGTGGTGCCCGCCGGCAACAGCTACGACGGCGACACCGAAATGGCCATCCAGGTCGGCAAGTCGACGACCAGTGCCAAGCAGGTCGCCGCCTGGCCGATCCCGGCTCCGGACGGACCGGTCAAGCTCGGAAAGATCGCCGATGTGGCGGTCCGCTCGGTCGAGGCGACCACCATCGCCCGCTCCTCCGGTCGTCCGGCCCTCAGCATCAGCGTCTTGAAGGAGAGCACGGCGGACGCGGTCGAGGTCTCGCACGCGATGCGTGATCTGCTGCCGGATCTGACCCAGCAGCCTGGGTCAGAACGCGTCGATCCTCATCGTCTTCGACCAGGCCCCGTCGATCGAGCAGTCCATCCACGACCTGACCATCGAGGGCGGACTCGGGCTCATCTTCGCCGTCCTGATCATCCTGGTCTTCCTGCTCTCGGTCCGCTCGACGATCATCACCGCGATCTCCATCCCGCTGTCGCTGCTGATCGCCATGATCGGACTGCAGTTGGCGGACTACTCGCTGAACATCTTCACCCTGGCGGCGATGACCGTCGCGGTCGGCCGAGTGGTCGACGACTCGATCGTGGTGATCGAGAACATCAAACGTCGAGACACCGGACCGGGGCCGCTCACCGCGGGCGAGATCGTCGAATCGGTCCGCGAGGTGGCCGGCGCGGTCACCGCCTCCACCTTGACCACCGTCGCGGTCTTCCTGCCCGTCGCGATCGTCTCCGGCATCACCGGTGAGCTCTTCCGGCCGTTCTCGATCACGGTGGGTATCGCGCTGGCCGGCTCGCTGCTGGTGTCGATGACGATCGTGCCGGTGCTGGCGTACTGGTTCCTGCGATCGAGCAAGAAGAAGGCTCCAGCCGGCCGGCCCGGGCGGCTCGTCGCTGAACGAGGACCGGGTCACCACGCATGCAGCGCGGCTACCTGCCGGTCCTGAGACTGGCCCTCCGGCGGCCGCTGATCACCGCACTGATCGCGGTGCTGGTCTTCGCCGGCACGATGGCCTCGGCGACACTGCTGAAGACCAACTTCCTCGAGTCGTTCGCGGACAAGACGACCCTGCAGGTCACCCAGGAACTTCCCGTCGGCACCCGGCTCAGCGCCACCAGCGAAGCGGCGAAGCAGGTCGAGGCGATCCTCGACGCCAACCCCGGGGTGAAGGAATACCTGACCACCGTCGGCCAGGGTGGCAGCAACCAGGCCTCGATGTTCGTCAGCCTGACCAGCGAGGATGCGTACGCGACGACGCTGCCCGAGCTGGAGACGGCGTTCGCCGAGCTGACCGACGCGGGCGAGGTGAAGGTCGGATCGATCAACACGGGCACCAGTTCCGATCTGAGCTACACGGTGACCGGCGAGGACGAAGCCAGCCTGCGCACCGCGGCCGATCTGGTGGAGAACACGCTGTCCACCACCCCCGGGCTCGTCGACGTCAGCAGCGACCTGTCCGACCGGCGGCCGCTGCTCGCGGTCACCGTCAACAAGCGCAAGGCCGCCGCGCTGGGCTTCACCCAGGCCGAGATCGGGCAGGTCATCGCCAACACGCTGAACGGTACGAAGGCGGGCACCGTCATCCTCGAGGGCGAGAGCCGCGACATCAAGGTCAGGCCGCAGGATGCGGACGAGTCCAGCCCGAAGCAGATCGCCGCGCTGGAACTGCCGGTCAGCCAGCTGCAGCAGCAGCAGGCCGTCGATCGGGCGACCGACCGGCTGGAGAAGAAGCAGGACCGCCTGAAGGATCGCGGCGACCGGCTGAAGGAGGACGGCGACGCCCTCGCCGACCGCCAGGAAGACCTGGGCGATCGGCAGAAAGCCGCTGCCGAGGAGCAGCAGCAGGAGGGCCTGGATGCGGCCGCCGATCAGCGGGCCGATCTGCGGAAGGCCCGGAACAAGGCCGAGGACTCCGTGGCCAAGGCTCGCAAGGCGCGCGGACGCGGCGCGGGCCCCGAATCCCGGACCGCCCCCAACCCCGCCGACCGCGCCGGCGGGCGTGCCCGCCGATGCGGCGCTGGCGCAGTACACCGCTGATCTCCAGCGCTGGCAGCTGGCCGCTGACGCCTATGGTCGCTATCAGCAACTGAACGCAGGCGTCGCCCAGGCGGAGGCGCAGGTCAAGCAGCTGGACGACCAGATCTCGGCCGCCAATGAGCAGGCCGACAAGACAGCCGAGCAGCAGGCCCAACAGGATGAGTTCAGCAACGAGCAGGAGACGCTGACCGACGAGCAGAAGGCCCTGGCTGACGAGCAGACCGCGCTCGGCGACGAGCAGACCGACCTCGCGGACGAGCAGGCTGACATCGCCGATATCCGGGCCGGGCCGATCCAGATCTCCGACGTCGCCGACGTGCATCAGGAGCTGGCGCCGAGCACGGTGACCCAGATCGACGGCACCCGCGCGGTCACCCTGACCGCCACCCCGGAGTCGGACAACCTCGGCGCCCTGACCAAGACCGTGCAGCAGAAGCTCGACGCCCTCGACCTACCGGCCGGGGTGGAGATCGAGACCGGCGGCGCCAGCGAAGATCAGGCCGACGCCTTCCGTCAGCTGGGTCTGGCGATGCTGCTGGCCATCGTGATCGTGTTCATGATCATGGTCGCGACCTTCCGGAGCCTGCTCCAGCCGCTGGTCCTGCTGACCTCGATCCCGTTCGCCGCCACCGGTGCGGTCGCCGGGTTGTTGATCACCGACACACCGCTCGGGGTACCGGCCATGGTCGGCCTGTTGATGTTGATCGGCATCGTGGTGACCAACGCGATCGTGCTGATCGACTTGATCAACAAGGAACGCGCCCGTGGCGAGGACCTGCAGTCCGCGGTGATGCACGGTGCCCGGCTGCGGTTGCGGCCGATCATCATGACCGCCTGCGCGACCATCGGCGCGCTGATCCCGATGGCCCTCGGCCTGACCGGCGGCGGCGCCTTCATCTCCAAGCCGCTGGCCGTGGTGGTGATCGGCGGCCTGGTCTCCTCCACCGTCCTGACCCTGATCCTCGTCCCGGTCCTCTACACCCTGGTCGAGAGCCGCGGCGAGAAGCGCCGGCTGCGTAAGGCTCAGGCCAACGAAGACGCGCCGACGGCGACCCAACCCCGACCACCGCCTGACTCGCGCATGGAGCGTGGCCGTTTCCCGGCACGTGCTGGCAAACGCCCCGAAAACGTGCCTCCGGAGCGGTCGTTTCCCGGCACGTGCTGGCAAACGTGCCTCAGCGACGCCCTCGCAAGCTCAGGGCCGTCGACAGGCTCAGGGCGTCGCCAGGCGCGTGCTCCGCATCGAGCCGCCTGACGTGAGTCCGCGAGCGTCGGCAATCGCGCGCGTCCCGACTTTCCGACCGAGCGAGCACGACAACGCTTTTCCGTCGTGCGAGCGAGAGCGGAAGGTCGAGACTCCAGCGCGCGATCGCGCGAGCGGATAGGCCCGAACTACTGGTGCACTCGGTAGACGTCGAAGACGGCGGGCACGCTGCGTACGGCGCGGAGCACGTGATCAAGGTGGGTCGGGTCGCCGGTCTCGAAGGTGAAGCGGGCGCGGCAGATCCGGTCCTTGCTGGTGCTGAGGGTCGCGGACAGGATGTTGAGGTGCTGGTCGGACAGGGTCCGGGTGATGTCGGAGAGCAGCCGGTTGCGGTCCAGCGCCTCGACCTGGATCGCCACCAGATAAGAGCTTCGGGCGGTGGGCGCCCACTCCACGTCGATCAGCCGTTCGGGCTCGGAGCGCAGGCTGGCGGAGTTCACGCAGTCCGACCGGTGCACCGAGACGCCGGAACCCTTGGTGACGAAGCCCATGATCTGGTCGCCGGGCACCGGGGTACAGCACTTCGCGAGCTTCACCCACAGATCCGAGGCGCCGATCACGTGGATGCCCGAGTCGATCCCGCCGCCGCTGCCGATGCGCTTCCGGCGACCGGTGACCACCCGGTCCTCGTTGATCTCGTCGGCGACCATCTCGTCGCCGCCCTCGACGGTGATCAGCCGGTTGACGACCGCCTGCGCGCCCACGGTCCCCTCACCGACGGCGGCGTACAGCGCCGACACGTCGGCCAGCTTGAAGAAGCCGGCGATCGCGGTGAGATGCTCCAGCGTCAGCAGCCGTTGCAGCGGCAGTCCGGCCTTGCGGATCTGCCGGGCCAGCGCCTCCTTGCCCTGCTCGATCGACTCCTCGCGCCGCTCGCGGGTGAAGTAGTGCCGGATCTTGTTCCGCGCCCGCGGGCTGCGGACGAAGGCCATCCAGTCGCGGCTCGGGCCGGCGTTCTCGGCCTTCGAGGTGAAGATCTCCACCACGTCACCGTTGGCCAGCACCGACTCCAGCGGCACCAGTCGGCCGTTGACCCGGGCGCCGATCGTCTTGTTGCCCACCTCGGTGTGGATCGCGTACGCGAAGTCGACCGGCGTCGACCCCTGCGGCAGCGAGATCACGTCGCCCTTCGGGGTGAAGGCGTAGACCTCGGTGGAGTTGATCGCGAAGCGCAGTGAGTCCAGGAACTCCCCGGGATCGGCGGTCTCCCGCTGCCAGTCGAGCAACTGCCGGACCCAGATCAGGTCGCCCGCGTCGTCCCCGCCGCGGGCCGGCATCGGGACGCCCTTGCCCTCCTTGTACTTCCAGTGCGCGGCCACGCCGTACTCGGCCCGCCGGTGCATCTCGTCGGTCCGGATCTGCAGTTCGACCGGCTTGCCCTCCGGGCCGAGCACCGTGGTGTGCAACGACTGGTACATGTTGAACTTCGGCATCGCGATGTAGTCCTTGAACCGCCCGGGCAGCGGGTTCCAGCGGACGTGCAGCACGCCGAGCGCGGCGTAGCAGTCGCGGTTGTGCTCCACCAGCACCCGCAGCGCGACCAGGTCGAAGATGTCGGCGAACTCCCGGCCGCGGACGACCATCTTCTGGTAGATCGAGTAGTAGTGCTTCGGTCGCCCGGACACCGTGGCCTTGATCTTGGCCGACCTGAGGTCGGCCTGGACCAGGTCGATGACCTGGGTCAGGAACTCGTCCCGGCTGGGCGCGGCCTCGGCGACCTGGCGGACGATCTCGTCGTAGACCTTCGGATGCAGGGTGGCGAAGCAGAGGTCCTCCAGCTCCCACTTGATGGTGTTCATGCCGAGCCGGTGGGCCAGCGGGGCGAAGATCTCGAGGGTCTCCGACGCGATCCGGGACTGCTTGTCGGGCCGCAGGTAGTGCAGGGTGCGCATGTTGTGCAGCCGGTCGGCGAGCTTGATCACCAGCACCCGGATGTCGCGGCTCATCGCCACGATCATCTTGCGGATGGTGTCGGACTTCGCCGACTCGCCGTACTTGACCTTGTCCAGCTTGGTGCAGCCGTCGACCAGGAGCGCGACCTCCTCGCCGAAGTCGCGGGTCAACTGGGCGAGGCTGTAGTCGGTGTCCTCAACGGTGTCGTGCAACAGCGCGGCGCACAGCGTCGTCTCGGTCATTCCGAGCTCGGCGAGGATGGTGGTCACGGCCAGCGGATGGGTGATGAAGGCGTCGCCGCTCTTCCGCAGCTGGCCGCGGTGCAGTTCCTCGGCGACCTGATAGGCCCGCTCGATCGAGCTCAGGTCAGCCTTGGGGTGGTTGGCCCGGATGATCCGGACCAGCGGGTCGAGGGCCGGGGTCTGCGGCCGGGTGGTGCCGAGCCGGGCGATCCGCTGGCGCATCCGGACTCGCGGCTGTTCACCCGCCGGTGTGGCCGGAGTGGCGATTCGGCGGCGAAGATCGGCGTGCCGCGGGCGGCGATGGCCAGCCGGTCCGAGCGTGCGGCATCGGCGTCCGGCTCCGCCGGCCGCACAGCCGAACCCTGATCAGCCACCGTTCAACTTCCTCACCTTGGCAGGTCGCCCAGTCTAGTGCCGCTGCAGCCGGTGCTCCCGGCACCTCGGCCGCTCAGATCTCTTCGGCGGCCTGCCGGACGACGACGACCTGATCGCCACCTTCGAGCGTCGCGACGGTCGGATCGTAGAACCGGCGCAGCGTCCGGTTGCGGACCACGGCGATCACCCGCTCACCGGTGACGTCGTCGGGCGACTTGCCGATCTCGTCCTTGGTCACCTGCCGCTCACCCACCTCGAGGCCTTCCTTGGAGGACAGCAGATCCTCGATCACCGTGCCGAGGTTGGGGCTCACGGCGGACAGTCCGAGCAACCGGCCGACCGCCTCGGAGGAGGTCACCACGGCGTTGGCCCCCGACTGCCGGAGCAACGACGCATTGTCGTCCTCGCGCACCGCGACGACGACGTGGGCGCTGGGGTTCAGCTGGCGCACGGTCAGCATCACCAGGATCGCCGAGTCGTCGCGGTCCAACGTGATGATCACCTCGCGGGCCTTGATGATCTCCGCCCGCCGCAGGATGTCGCGCCGGGTCGCGTCCCCCTCGATGGCCGCGTACCCCTTCAGGTTGGCATCGGTGATCGCCGACGGCCGGCCGTCGATGATCACGATCTGAGCCGGGTTGGTGCCGTTGTTCTCCAGCGTCTCGACCGCGCTCTTGCCCTTGGTGCCGTAGCCGACGACCACCACGTGGTTGCGCATCCGTTTCCTCCAGCGTGTGTCCATGAACATCCGGCGGCCCTCGTTGGCCAGCACCTGCAGCGTGGTGCCGACCAACAAGACCAGGAAGGCGATCCGCATCGGGGTGACCACGATGGCGTTCAGGATCCGGGCGTGCGGGGTGATCGGGGTGATGTCGCCGTACCCGGTCGTGGTGATGGTCACCGTCGCGTAGTAGATCGCGTCGACCAGGCTGACCTTCTGATCATGGTTGTCGGTGTAGGAGTCACGATCGACCCAGACCAGGATCACGATGATGGCGACCAGCGCCAGGGCGAGCAGCGCCCGACGGAGCAGTTCGACGGCGGGCGACGATGTCCGAGCCGGCAGGCTGACCAGGGTCTCGTTCGTCCAGGAACGCGCCCGACCGTCGGCTCGGCGCCGCCCGCCCGTCAACGTCGACCGACCCGCCATCGGCCTACTTCTTCCGCTGGCTGCGGGGTTTGTGCTGTGGCTGCGGGCGTTTGGCCGCGCCGTCGGACAGCGGACGTAGACCGGTCTTGCCGCCGGTCTCGACGAAGCTGACCGTGACCTCGCTGGCCCGCGGCGGCCTCGGCTCGACCTCGACCTCGTCGACCTCGTCGATCTCGTCGACCTGATCGACCTGGTCGGCCGAGTCGACGGCCGGCGCGCGGCCGGACGCTCCTTGGCGGCCACTGCGGCCACCGCCGGTACCTTCGCCGCCGACGGCTTCTGGCTCTCCTTGGCCCGGCGGGCCGCGACCCGGGCGGCGTGCTTCTTCATCTCCGGCTCGCGCTCCTTGAGCTGCGCGAGCAGCGGCGTGGCGATGAAGATCGAGGAGTACGCGCCGGAGACCATGCCGACGAACAGCGCCAGCGCCAGGTCCTTCAGCGGCCCTTCACCCAGGATCACCGCACCGGCGAACAGCAGCGCGGCGACCGGCAGCACGCCGATGATGGTGGTGTTGATGGACCGGACCAGCACCTGGTTGACGGCGAGATTGGCCGCCTCGGAATAGGTCTTGGTCGTGCTCGACCGGATGTCGCGGACGTTCTCCCGGACCTTGTCGAAGACCACCACGGTGTCGTACAGGGAGTAGCCGAGGATCGTCAGCACGCCGATCAGGGTCGCCGGTGTCACGGTGAACCCGACCAGGGCGTAGATGCCGATGGTGAGGATCAGGTCGTGTACCAGGGCGACCAGCGCCGCCGCGGACATCTTGCCGTCGCGGAAGTACGCCCAGATCACCAGCCCGACCAGGGCCAGGAAGACCGCGAGGGCGATCAGTGCCCGCTCGGTGATCTGCCCACCCCAGGAGGCGCCGATCAGGCTGTAGGCGACCTCATCGGTGTTGATCCCGACCTCTTTGGCGATGGCCGCGCGGACCTTGGGCACCTCTTCGGTCGGATCCAGCGGCCGGGTCTGGACCCGCACCTGGTTGTCGCCGATGGTCGTGATGGTGGCTTCTTCGAGGTCGGGCACTCCCGAGCGGCCAGGGCCGACTGCATCTTCTCGACCGTCTGCGAGTTGACCTGGGTCGGCGCCTTGAAGTCGGCACCGCCGCTGAACTCGATGCCGAAGACCAGTCCGCGGCCGAACAACGCGATCAGCGAGATGGCGATCAGGGCGGCCGACACGAGGTACCAGCGCCGCCGGTGGCCGATGAAGTCGTAGGAGATCTCGCCGGTGTAGAGGCGATGGCCGAGCTCTCCGAACTTCGACATCAGACCTCACTCCCCCGCGGTCGCCGGAACGGGCCGGTCCGGGCCGCCGGGACCGTTGCCCCGGCAGCGCCTTGACCCCGAGGTGTTCGGGATCGAGGCCGGACCACTTGTGGCCGCCGCCGAAGAACCGGGTC
The DNA here is from genome assembly GCA_963761955.1 of uncultured Actinomycetota bacterium. Classification (GTDB taxonomy): domain Bacteria; phylum Actinomycetota; class Actinomycetes; order Propionibacteriales; family Propionibacteriaceae; genus Microlunatus. The sequence goes on from CAVXIY010000030.1 coordinate 80,772, forward strand.
TGGGCCAGCAGGCGTCATCAGCGGTTTCGTGAACATGAACACGACCATCACGTCGATGATGGTCGTCAGCCCGAGGGTGAAGGCGAAGCCCTTCACCGAGCCGATGGCCAGGATGAACAGGATCAGGGCCGAGAGCATGGACACCGCGTCGGCGATCAGGATGGTCTGCCGGGCCCGTCGCCAGCCGGTCTCGACCGCGGTGCGCAGGCTGCGGCCGTCGCGAACCTCGTCGCGGATCCGCTCGAAGTAGATGACGAAGCTGTCCGCGGTGATGCCGATGGCGACGATCGCGCCCGCGATGCCGGGCAGGTTGAGCGCGAAGCCGACCGAGCTGCCGAGCAGCACCGTCGCGCGCGTAGGTGATCACGGCCGCGATGCCGAGTGAGCTGACGACCACGAAGCCGAGGCCGCGGTAGTACAGGAAGCAGTACAGCCACCACCAGCGCCAGGCCGATGATGCCGGCGATGATGCCGGCCCGCAGCTGCTCGCCGCCCAGGGTCGCCGAGACGTTGCTGACCTCGGAGACCTCGAAGGCCAGCGGCAGGGCGCCGTACTTCAAGACGTTGGCGAGTTCGGTCGCGGTCTTCTGGTTGAAGTTGCCGGTGATCTGCGCCCGCCCGCCGGGAATGGCCTCGCTCACCGAGGGTGCGGAGATCGACTCGCCGTCGAGCACGATGGCGAACCGGTTCTGCGGCTCGCTCTTGGCCGAGAGCGCCCGGGTGGCGTTCTCGAACGCGGTCGCGCCCTCAGCGTTGAACTCCAGGTCGACGACCCAGCTGACGTTGTTCTGCGGGATACCCGCGGTGGCGCCGGTCAGCTGGTTGCCCTCGATCAGGGTCGGACCGAGCAGGTACTTCTCGGTGCCCTCCTGGCTGCAGGCCATCAGGGCCTGATCGGGGACATCGTCGACCGTGGACGAGCAGGTGAACTCCTGCGAACGCAGCCTGGCAGGCTTCGGTGGGCTCCCACTCCATGGCCTGATCGGGCGGCGTGCCGGCGCCGTCGGCGTTGACGCAGGCCTCGCCGATCGGTTTCGGCGGTGCGGTCGGCAGGGCCGGCATCGGCAGCTTGTTGGCGGTCTTGCTCGCGCTGGGCTCCGGCGTACCGGCGCTCGGTTGGTCGGACGGGGCGACGGCGCTCTCCGACGGGCCCGGCGTGGGCTCAGTGGTCGGGCGTCGGTCGGAGCGTCGGTCGCGGTGGGCTCCGGGGCGACCTGCTCCGCGGCGTACACCGCACGGAAGCGCAGCACCGCCGTCTGGCCGACCAGACGGACGAGCTCGTCCTGCTGGACGTTGGGCACCGTGACGATGATCTGCTTGTCGCCGGCGGTGACGACCTCGGACTCGCCGACGCCGAGGCTGTCCACCCGGTTCTGGATGATCGTCTTGGCGAGCTGCAGACTGGTGGGATCGACGGTGCCGGTGCCGGTGGTGTTCGCCGCGGTCAAGCGTGATCGTGGTGCCGCCCCGCAGGTCGAGTCCCAGCTTCGGCGTCCAGGTGTCGGCTGACGGCCATCAGCCCGATCAGACCGACGACGAGGACAGCCGAGCACGATCAGGGTTCGGCCGGGATGGCCGGTCGGGGTTGCCACGTGGGTGTTCCTAGGGGTGGGGAAGGATCAGTTCGAGGAGGGTCGCTGCTGTTCGGGCCCCGGCTCGACATCAGGTCCGGCGAAGGTCGAGGACGGCTGTCGGCGCCGGCTCCGGCCGGTCGCGGCTCGGCGGCCGGTCCGACCGCGCTCCGGCTCCACTGCGTCCGGCTCGTCGAACGCGTCCTCGAGATCGTCGTCGTCCTCGTCGGCGAACGTGTCCTCGTCGGCCTCGGTCGCCACCCGGGCGATGGCCTGTTTGAGCACGGTGAGCTCGACCCCCGGCGCGAGCTCGATCAGCGGCCTGCCGGTCGCCGACTGCGAGCACGGTGCCGAAGATGCCGCTGTTCAGCAGCACCCGGGTGCCCGGCGTCAGCTCGTTCATGGTCTGCTGGATGGCCTGCTGGCGCTTCCGCTGCGGTCGCATGATCAAGAAGTAGAACGCGACCACCATCAGGGCGATCATGATCAGGGTCTGGTATTGGCGCATGGCTCCGGCATTCGGTTGGGTGTTGGGTCGGTCGGTGACCCGGTCGAAAAGGCACCGACCGCCGTACTCTACCTAGTCTGCGCCGAAAACCCCCAAGTTACGCGGCCGTCAGGCGAAGAGATCCGGCAGCCGGAGAGCGGGGCCGACCGTCCCGGCGGGCGGGGTCAGGCCCGAGATGCCGCCAGGCTGCGGCGGTGGCCACGCGGCCGCGCTGGGTGCGCATCAGGAAACCCTGGCGGACCAGGAACGGCTCGGCCACCTCCTCGACGGTCTCGCGCTCCTCGCCGACCGAGATGGCCAGGGTGGACAGGCCGACCGGGCCGCCGCCGAACCGACGGCACATCGCATCCAGCACGCGCACGGTCGAGCCGGTCCAGGCCCAGCTCGTCGACCTCGTAGAGCTCCAGCGCGGCCTCGGCGATCGGCTTGGTGACCCGCCCGTCGGCGCGCACCTGGGCGAAGTCGCGAACCCGGCGGAGCAGCCGGTTGGCGATCCGCGGCGTGCCCCGGGAGCGGCGGGCGATCTCCAGCGCGCCGGCACCGTCGACGTCGGGCGCCGAGCAGCTCGGCCGAGCGGTGCACGATGTGCTCCAGCGCCGGCGTGTCGTAGAAGTCGAGCTGTGCGGTGAAGCCGAACCGGTCGCGCAGCGGGCCCGGCAGCAGCCCGGCCCGGGTGGTCGCGCCGACCAGGGTGAAGCGCGGGATCTCCAGCGGGATGGCCGTCGCTCCCGGGCCCTTGCCGACCACGACGTCGACGCGGAAGTCCTCCATGGCCAGATACAGCATCTCCTCGGCCGGCCGCGACATCCGGTGGATCTCGTCGAGGAAGAAGACCTCGCCCTCGGCCAGGCCGGAGAGGATGGCGGCCAGATCGCCCGCGTGCTGGATCGCCGGACCGCTGGAGATCCGCAGCGGCGCCGACATCTCGCCGGCGATGATCATCGCCAGCGTCGTCTTGCCCAGGCCCGGGCGGGCCGGACAGCAGCACGTGGTCGGCGACGCCGCCGCGGTGCCGGGCCGCCTCGAGGACCAGCCCGAGCTGGTCGCTGACCCGCGGCTGCCCTTCGAAGTCCGCCAGGCGTCGACGGCCGGAGCGCCGACTCGGCCGCCCGCTCGTCGGGATCGGTGTCGGGCCGGACCAGCGCGGCCAGTTCCTCGTCGTTCAGCTGATGCACCGACGGCGCTACTTCCGGGCCAGGGTCTGCAGCGCGGCCCGCATCAGCACGGCGACGCTCACGGTCGGATCCTCGCGGGCCAGGTGCTCGATCGTCACCGCAGGCCGCCTCGGCGTCCTTGGCCGACCAGCCGAGATTCTGCAGGCCCTGGGTGACCTGGTCGCGCCACGGTGCCGGTGCGCCGGCGACCCGTACCGGCTCGTCGCTGCAGACCGACGGCGTTGATCTTGTCCTTCAGCTCGATGACGATCCGCTGGGCACCCTTGCGGCCGATGCCGGGCACCTTGCAGAGCAGGACCAGGTTCTCCGTGGCGATCGCGCGGCGCAGCTCGTCGGGGCTCAGCACGGCCAGGGCGGCCTGGGCGAGCTTGGGGCCGACCCCGGTCGCGGTCAGCAACAGCTCGAAGAACTCCCGCTCGTCGCCCGAGGCGAAGCCGTAGAGGGTCAGCGAATCCTCGCGGACGATCAGCGACGTCGCCAGCGTCGTCGGCTGCCCGACCCGCAGGTCGGCCACGGTGTCGGGGCTGCACAGGGTGAGGATGCCGATGCCGCCGACCTCGATCACCGCCGAGGTGGGCCCGACCTGGATGACGTTGCCGCTGACCTGGGCGATCACCGGGCGCCCCCGGTCTGGGCGGCCCGGCCGAACGCGCGTCCGCTGCCGGGCCGACTGGGCGGCGGCGGCCTCCATCGCCGCGGTCAGCCGAGCGGTCGTCCCGCCGCGCCAGACATGACAGATGGCCAGCGCCAGTGCGTCGGCCGCGTCGGCCGGCTTCGGCGCCTCGTCGAGCTTCAGGATCCGGCTGACCATCGCGCCGACCTGGTCCTTGGAGGCCCGTCCGCTGCCGGTGATGGAGGCCTTGACCTCGCTCGGCGTGTGCAGGCTGACCGGGATGCCGTGCCGGGCGGCGACCAGCATGGCGACCCCCGCGGCCTGGGCGGTCCCCATCACCGTCTGCACGTTGTGCTGGGCGAAGACCCGTTCGATCGCGACCGAGGTCGGCCGGTAGAGCGTGATCCACTCCTCCACCGCCTGCTCGATCGCGACCAGCCGATGGGCGGTGTCGAGCTGGGGTGAGGTCCGCAGCACATCGACCGCGATCAACTGCGGCTGCCGCCCGGGCACGCCGTCGACCACCCCGAGACCACATCTGGTCAGACCGGGATCGATCCCGAGCACCCGCATCTGGCCCCCTTCGGTGAGCTAAACGAACAGATGTTCGGCAGCCTATGCGATTATCCGAGGCTGGCAAGGACCTCATCGGGCGCGTCGAAATTCGCGTACACGTTCTGCACGTCGTCGGAGTCCTCGAGGGCGTCGATGATCTTCATCAGCTTCTCGACGGTCGGCTCGTCGACCTCCTGGGTGAACTCCGGCACGAACGACACCTCGGCCGAGTCGTAGTCCAGACCCGGCCTGCTGGACCGCGGTCCGCACCGGCACCGTGTTGGCCGGATCGCTGATGATCTCGAACGCTGTCGCCGAGGTCGTTGACCTCCTCCGGGTCGGCGTCGATGGTCGCCTCCAGGATGTCGTCCTCGGTGAGCTCGCGGCCCTCCTGCTCCTTGGCGACCGTCACCACGCCCTTGCGGCTGAACATCCGCGCGGTCGAGCCGGCGTCGGCCATCGTGCCGCCGTTGCGGGTGACCGCGATCCGGACCTCGGAGGCGGAGCGGTTGCGGTTGTCGGTCAGGCACTCGATCAGCAGCGCGATGCCGGCCGGCCCGTACGCCTCGTACATCAAGGTCTCGTAGTTGGCTCCGTCGCCCTCGGCGCCCGATCCGCGCTTGACCGCGCGGTCGATGTTGTCCTTGGGGACGGAGGTCTTCTTGGCCTTCTGGATGGCGTCGTAGAGGGTCGGGTTGCCGTTGACGTCACCGCCTCCGATCCGCGCCGCGACCTCGATGTTCTTGATCAGCTTGGCGAACGACTTGGCTCGGCGCGCATCGACCACGGCCTTCTGGTGCTTGGTGGTGGCCCACTTGGAATGTCCCGACATGGCCCCGATCCTAATCCCGTCACGAAGCAACTGTCGACACACGACAGTCCTGATCGCATCACGACTGTCGTTCGCCAACAGTCTTCGCATCCATTCCGGCTTGCGGCCGTCAGCGGCGCCAGATCTTGGTCCGCCGGGGTTTGCCGCCCTCGACCGGGGCTTCGGTCTGCTGCCAGATCCGCCGCCAGCTCGCGGCGGGGGGTTCGGCCGCCGCGCCGCCGGTCCGCTGGGTCTGCCACCAGGAGGTGGCGTCCTCGGCGATCAGGCTGCGTACGGCGGCGCTGATCTTCGGGCGCCAGCTCGCGGGGCGTCTCGCCGGGTCGCGGGGTGATCGGCGCGCCGTAGCGGACGCTGACCCGGGGTCGGCCGCGGACCGGCCAGTTCGCGCCGCGCGGCATGGCCGCGTAGGTGCCCCTGATGCCGACCGGGATCACCGGCACCTGATACTCGACCGCCATCCAGGCGGCACCCATCCGGAACCGGCCCATGAAGCCGTCCCGGGAGCGGGTGCCCTCGGGATAGACGACCACGCTCCAGCCGGCCGCCAGCAGTTCGGCCGGCGTGCCCAGCAGGGCTCCGCCGCGCCGTTCGATCGGGAAGGTGTTGAAGGCGATGGCCGACCCGCCGGCCCGCCACCAGGTGTCGAAGAAGTAGTCGGCCGCCGCGGCCACGGCGGTGGTCCGGCGGCGCTGGGCCGGCAGCGTGGTGAGCAGCACGGCGGTGTCCAGGTGCGAGGAGTGGTTGGCCACGATCAGTGCCGGTCCGGAGAACGAGCGCAGTTCATCGAGCCCGTGCACGTCCATCGAGAGGTCCTTCCGCATCAGGTTCTTCAGGCCGACGACCTGAACCACCTCGCGGAGGACCCGGACCGGCCGGGTACGCGCCCAGCGGGTCGGAAAGACCGGCGACTCGCGCGGCGGGGTGGAGGACTCGGCCGACCGCGGGACCAGCGGACGCCGTCCCCAGCGCCAGCCGATCGCGACGTCGCGGATGTCCGACGCCGTGCCGCGCAGCACCTGGCGCGAGCGTCCGCCGACCGCGACTCGTCGCCCAGGCCGCGATCTTCCGGCCTTCCCCGTCGCTCACGTCAGGTTCACCACGATCTGCGGCGGCGTGTGCAGGTAGCTGATCGAGGGCGAACGGCCGACCGTCGAGGACACCATCTCCAGCGCGTCGGCCAGGGTGGACGCCGCCCGGAAACCCATCCGCTCCACGCTGCTCCGGTCGGCGCCGACCCAGACGATGTCGGAGCAGTGCATCCGGGCACCGGCGATCTGGTACCAGAGGTAGATCGGGTGCACGCCGTGGAACGCCTGGCTGGTCCGGTAGAGATGGATGTACCAGGGGTCGGTGGCGAACGTCGTCTCGAACTCCGACTGGATCCGCATCGGATCGGTGGTCGTGCTCAGCACGTCGGCGAAGAAGTCCACGTACGAGGGGTGGTGCAGCGGCGAGAAGGCGGCCGCCAGCGGGTGGTAGACGATCAGCGCCCCGCCCTCCCGGACGAACGGCTTCCCGGTGTGGGACTGGAAGCTCGCACCGAGCCCGAGCCAGGCGGCGAGGATGGGATTGGTCACCGAGTCGGCGCTGTACGGCGTACGCGAGCCCACTCCGATCACCCCGACATCGGCCTGGCGATCGACGTCGACGACCTGCTGGGCCAGGATCTGGCTCCGGCTGATCGCCTGCACCGCGGCGGGCGCGCCACCGGTGATCAAGGTCGGGTGATAGCTGGCTTCGGCGCCGTTCATGATCCGCCGGCGGACACCCGAGGGAGTCGCAGCCAGGGCGCGCCGGACGCCGAGCCAGGTCGCCTGCTCGCGGAGGTTCCACTCCCATTCACGCTTGCCGAGGAACTCCAGCGACGGCGAGAAGACGTCGTTGTCCAGGACGGCCTCGATCTGGAAGATCTTGATCGCCGCGCCGACCTGCTCCCCCACGGCCTTGGCCGCGGCACCGCCACTCAGCAGGCCGGCGATCCCGGACAGTTGGGCGATGGTGGCGGCCGAGCCGAGACCGGCGGCGATCCCGGACGCGCCGCCACCGCGGGCGGCGATCACCAGATGGACGAAGATCAACAAGTCCGCCTCGGGCGGCGCGGGAGTTGATCTTGATCTCGCCCGCCTCGGTCTCGCCGATCCGGGTCAGGTTGTCGGTGTCCTCGGCGTCGTGGTTGGTCAGCAGGCCGTCGGCGTAGAAGGAGCGGAAGACCCGTTCGCCGAGCAGGTGCTGGAGTTCCGACGCGGTCATCCGGCGGTGCAGCCCGTTGGCCGCAACCAGCGCGACATCGTCCACGCCGGCCTTCGCGGCCCGGGTGAGCACCGCCTCGATGATCTTGCCGCGCAGGTCGGGCTTGCGCAGTTTCGGCGTGGGCACGGTGATGTCGTCGAACGCGATGGTGAGCTTCATGCCCGGCTTCAGCAACTCGCCCAGCGGCTCGGAGTCGACCGGTGCGTCCAGCGCGCTGCTGATCGCCTCGTCAAGATCGACGACGGCCGGGCAGCGACTCGGCCGGGTAGATCACCCGGGTGCCGAGCGGGAACTTCTCCAGCTGAAAGCCGTCGCCGTTCGGGACGATCAGCGGCGGTGTTCGATCATCGACTTCCAGCACGAATCCTGGGCGGGCCATCTAGCGGTCTCCTGTCAGATCAAACGCCACCTTCATGGTGCCGGACTTTCCTGCGGTCTGGGCATGATCAAGAGCCTGGCGCCACTGGTGCAGGCCGTAGCGCGCGCCGACCACCACCGGGCCGCCCGGGCCGACCAAGATCATGATCATCGATCAAGGCTGATGGCCGAGGCGAACACCCCATGATCATGATCGGCGACCGGCGAGGCGTAGCTGCCGACGACCGCCAGTTCTCGATACCAGATCGGCGCCAGGTCGACGTTGCCCTCGGGGATGCCGGCCAGCACCACCCGTCCGCCGGGCCGGGTGGCCCGGAGCACGGTGTCCATCGACCCCGGGGAACCGACCGCGTCGATGCTCACGTCGGCGCCGCCGAGCAGGAAGTGCCGGCCGTAGTCGGGCTTCAGCTTGAGCGCCTTGGTCGAGCGGCGTACGCCGCGGAACGCATCGTCGGGGGTCAGCGTGTCCGTGGCCCCGAAGGCGATGGCGAGTTCGCGCTGCCGCGGGTGCTTGCCGATCACGGTCAGCCGGCCCTCCGGGTGCAGCCGCCGCAGCGCCAGGGTGACGAAGAGCCCGAAGGTGCCGGCTCCGCTGACCAGCACCTGGTCACCTGGTTCGACCGCGGCCCGGTGGGCGACGTGCAGCGCCCGGGCCATCGGTTCGACCAGGACCGCGGCTTCGTCGGTCAGCGCGTCCGGTACGGCATGCAGCTGGGAGCGGTGGGCCACCAGCTCTGCGCCCCAGCCGCCGCCGGTGTCGGCGCAGAAACCGGTCTGCAGGCCCGGGCTCAGCCCGCCGACCGTGACGTGATCGCAGCGGTTCTGCTGGCCGGCGGCACAGCCGGGGCAGGGGTCGATGCCCCGCGCGGCACAGCCGAGCACCGAGTCCAGCACCACCCGGGTGCCCTTGGGCAGGTCGCCGCAGTCGTCGCGCAGCACGCCGACGACCTCGTGCCCGGGGACGAACGGCATCGAGATCAGGGCGGTGAAGTAGAGGCTGGCGCTCCCGGTGATCGCGGCCAGATCCGAACCCGAGATGCCCGAGAGCCGCGGCGCCACCCGCGCCCAGCCCGGTCGATCGGGCAGCCGCGGCTGCTCCCGGTTGACCAGCCGCAACGGCGCCGCCGGCCCGGTGAGGATCCCGGGCATCCGCCGCCCCATGGTCCGAGCCGCGATGTACTTCGGCAGGGACCGGTACATCTCCAGAGCCAGCATCACTTTCGGACCCCTGCTCGCGCCCGGTCGCGCCTGGGAGATGTCTGCGTAGCCCGCTGCTGTACCTAGTTTCCTGTCGCTGTACCTAGGAAGTTTCCTGGGTACAGTGCGGATTCCCACGTATACGTCGGGAAACCGACAGCCAGCCCACGCGGGCGCGAGCAAGAGGCCAGATCATCGGGGCAGGGCCCAGCGGGGGGTGATCGGCTTGATCTTCCACTCGACCACCGACCACTGCTTCAGCCCGGCCGCGCGCATCAAGGGGATGTCGGGGCTCACCGCGACGGCGTTGCCGACGGTCTCCAGCATCGGCAGGTCGGAGTGCGAGTCCGCGTACGCGAAGCTGCGGCTGAGGTCCAGATCGTGCAGGCTCGCGTAGTGCTTGAGCCAGGCCGCGCGGGACTCCCCGACCAGCGGCGGGCCGGTCAGGAATCCGGTGCAGCGGCCCTCTTCGTCCACCGCGAGATCGGCGGCGACGATCACGTCGAACAGCGGCTCCAGGGGCCGGGTCAGCGGCTGCACCACGCCGGTGATCAGGATCGTGGTGTGTCCCGGCGGCCCGGTGCTCGCGGATCCGGCGGACGGCGTCCGGCGACAACCGGTTCAGGATGTGCGGCGCCATCGTCGTGTCCACGAACCGCTCCAACCCGGCCAGGTCGGCGCCGCGGTAGCGCCGGTAGATCGCCCGCAGGAACGTGCCGCGATCGCGCTGCTCGGCGCGCAGATAGGACGGCAACCGGCGGACGACCTGGCCGATCTCGGCCAGCTGGCCGGCTCGGGAGAGCTCGGGCAGCCGGGCCCACAGATACTGCTCGATCACGTTGGTGGACATGATCGTGCCGTCCAGATCGAAGATGGCCAGCGCGCTCGATCCCGCGGTGTCCCGGCTCAGATCCTTCATCGTGGTCGGCCGGTTGCCGCGCTTGCGGCGCAGCGCGTCCATCCGCCGCACCGGTGCGGTGATCGCCGGGCAGTGCACGTCCGCGATGTAGGTCTTCCAGTCGTAGACCGCGGTGTCGAACGCGAACGCGTCCTGATCGTCCGGGTCGAGCCCGGTGGTCAGCGCCAGGGTGTTGTCGTCGACGAAGTGCAGCTCCGACTGCGCGTACTCGTTGTAGAGCGAGTGGTAGCGGCGCAGGAAGTCCAGCCGGACCCGGGTCCGGTCGAGACCCTTGGCGATCTTCCGGGTCCGGTCCGAGCGCGGCGCCTGGGCGAGCATCCGCTCGGCCAGCCCGTGCGCCCGCTCGGAGGTGGACAGCAGCCGCTCGACCGACGACGCACCCGGGAACTGCCAGACCGGCAGCCGGGCCGCTCCACGGCTGCCGCCCTCCAGCGGGTGCTCGGTGAAGTAGTCCCGGATGAGCACGTAGATCTCGGCGAAGTTCAGCGGGTTCCGGGCCCCGGAGTTGACGTGGTAGTACTCCGGCCGGCCGATCTCCGGCTCCGTCGCGCAGACCGCGACGATCGCGTTGACCACGTGGTCGCAGGGCACGATGTCGAGCACGGCCTCCGGCGAGGCCGGGAACTCCGGCAGTTCGCCGCGGCCGAAGGCCAGGATCAGCGGCTCGGCCATCTTGAAGCCCTCGATCCACCCCGGATACGGGATGCTTCCACGACGACTCGACGATCGCCGGGCGGACCACCGAGATGTGGATGTCCCGGCCGATGTCGGCGACCACCCGCTCGCCCAGCGCCTTGGTGAACGTGTACACGTCCGTCCAGCCGAGCGACCGGGCGCGTTCGGTGCCCGCCTTGACCAGCTCGGCCTGCACCCATTCGAGCCGGCGGCGCTCCGTGTCGGCGGCGGTGGTCAGATAGCCGGCCTGCCGGTGCTGCCGCTCGGCCTCCTTGCGCAGCTTGGCCAGCTGGCCCGAGGTCCGCGACTCGGCCTCGATCAGGTCCCGCATCGCCAGCCCGGCCTGGGTCTCGGAGTCGTAGTCGACGTCGTGCTCATGCGGAGCTTCCGGGATCGCGCCCCGGCGCCGGCCGGCGGTGTACGCGGTGGAGATGTGCACGTAGTGCGGCACCTTCGTCCGGACCCCGTCGGCGTCGGTGACCGCCTGCAGGATCCGGTCCAGCAACGCCTTGGTGCCGATCACGTTGGTGGTGAAGGCCTGATCGATCGGCGGGTCGAACGACACGTCGCCGGCGCAGTGCACGACGACATCGAGGTCGGCCGGCAGCTCCGGTACGCCCGGCAGGTCGCCCTCGATCACCTCGATCCGGGCGTCGACCAGCTCGGCCGCACCGCCGTACGCCTCCCGGACCGAGGCGAAGATCGGCTTCTTGACCAGCGCGATCACCCGGTCCCGGGCACCGGCCGAGCGCTTGCGTCTGACCAGCACCGACGGCTTGGTGTCCGGGAGCTCGGTGAGGATCTTCCAGAGCAACTGCTCGCCGATGAAGCCGGTGACGCCGGTCATCACGATCTTCTTGCCGGCCAGCAGGTCTCGCAGCCGGCCGTCGAGTCGCTGGGTCGCGAACCGGTCCTGCGGTTCCGAGGCAGATCCTGCCCGGCGGAAACTGTCGGCGGGCGCGGTGCTCATCGCTGTTCGCTTCCTCCGTGGTCAATCCGGGAACTGGCGGCTATCAGGGCTTCCTCGATGGTGAAGTTGCCCACGTACAGCGCGGTGCCAATGATGGCACCTTCGACTCCCTGCGGGACCATCTCGGCCAACGCCAAGATGTCTTCGAGGGTGGAGATCCCGCCGCTGGCCACCACCGGCTTCTCCGTCGCCTCGCAGACCCGGGTCAGCAGGTTCAGGTTCGGCCCGGCCAGCATGCCGTCGGAATTGACATCGGTCACCACGAAACGGGCGCAGCCGGCCTGGTCGAGCCGCCGCAGCGTCTCGTACAGATCGCCGCCCTCCCGGGTCCAGCCGCGGGCGGCGAGCTTGGTGCCGCGAACGTCGAGGCCGATGGCGATCCGGTCGCCGTGCGCGGCGATGATCTCCTCGCACCACTCAGGATTCTCCAGCGCGGCCGTCCCGATGTTGACCCGGGCGCAGCCGGTGGCCAGCGCCCGCTCCAGCGTCTCGTCGTCCCGGATGCCACCGGACAGCTCCGACGTTCAACCGGAGGTGAGAGGTGACCTCGGCGATGATCTCGGCGTTGTTGCCGCGGCCGAACGCGGCGTCCAGGTCGACCAGGTGGATCCACTCCGCACCGGCGTCCTGCCAGCGCTGCGCGGCCGCCCGCGGATCGCCGAAGTGCTTCTCCGACCCGGCCCGGCCCTGGACGAGTTGCACGGCCTGACCACCGGCGATGTCCACCGCGGGCAGCAGGACGAGTCGATCGAGGTCGTCACGATCTCGAGCAGGGGCGGCAGGCACCCGACGACCCTATCTGACCTCAGCCGGTGGGCCGGTCCTTCTTCGGCAGCTTGGCCACGATCAACTGGTACGACGTGTCGACCAGTTCGGCGACCTCGTCGTCGGGGATCGACCCGTCGAGGGTGAAGGTGTTCCACCCGTGCTGACCGATGTAGGCCATCTTGCTGACCTGGCCCGGATAGCGTTCCAGCCACAGGTCGGCCTGCTCCCGGTCGCCGCACTTCAGCCCGATCGATGTCTGAGGATGGGCCGCCGCCGACGAAGGCGAAGATCTTCGAGCCGACCTTGGCCACCACGTCGCCCTCCCACGGTTCGTCCCGCCAGGCGCCCGGCTTGGCCAGGCAGTAGGCGAGCCAGTCCTTCGAGGTCACCGGCTCAGCATCTCAGTGCCCGGCCACCGAACGGGCCAGGGGTCGGGCGGCGGCCAGCAGCGGACATGGTCCGGACCGGCTGCGGCATGCCGTGCAGCAGGGGCAGCCCGGCCAGCACCAGGTTGTCCGGTGGCAGGTCGAGACTCGGGCAACGGGAGGTGTTCCTCAGAGGGTGGCCACCCAGTTGCTGATCAGCCGGGCGCCGGCGTCGGAGGACTTCTCCGGATGGAACTGGGTCGACCACACCGGGCCCTCCTCGACCGCGGCGACGAAGCGGTCGCCGCCGTGCTCGGCCCAGGTGATCCTGCCGCCCCGGCGCCTCGGCCAGTTCGCGGACGCCGTAGCTGTGCACGAAGTAGAAGCGCTCCCCCTCGATCCCGGCGAACAGCGCGCTGCCCTCGGCCGCGATCACGGTGTTCCAGCCCATGTGCGGCAGCCGCTCGGCCTGCAGTTCCTCCACCGAGCCGGGCCAGATGCCACAGCCCTCGGCGCGTACGCCGTGCTCGATCCCGGCCGCGAACAGCACCTGGTGCCCGACGCAGATGGCCAGCGTCGGCCGGCCCTCCGCCTGGCGCCGCGCGATCACGGCCGGGCCGCCCACCGCCGTCAGCCCCTCCATGCAGGCCGCAAAGGCACCGACGCCCGGCACGACCAGGCCGTCGGCCGCGAGCGCGGCCTCGGGATCAGCGGTCACCGTCACCTCCACCCCGGCCCGGGCCACCGCCCGCTCGGCCGAGCGGATGTTGCCCGAGCCGTAGTCGAGGACCACGACCGATGTCATAGCGAGCCTGGCGTTGTCGTGTCCTGAGCTTGTCGAAGGACCGCGATGTTGCCCTTCGACAGGCTCAGGGCGCGTTGGGTGGGGCTCAGGGCGCGTGCGAGGGGTCACAGAGCGCCTTTGGTGCTGGGGATCTGGCCCTCCAGCCGCGGGTCGACGGCGATGGCGGTGCGCAGGGCCCGGGCGACGGCCTTGAACTGGCACTCCACGATGTGGTGCGGATCGCGGCCGGCGAGCACGCGTGACGTGCAGGCACAGGTGGGCGTGGAAGGCCAGGGTCTCCAGCACGTGCCGGGTCAGCGATCCGGCGTACGGCACGCCGCCGGCCCCGCCGCCGATCAGCACGTACTCCTGCCCGGCCGGCTCGCCGCTGTGCACGCAGTACGGCCGGCCGGAGACGTCGACCACCGCCTGGGCCAGGGCCTCGTCCAGCGGCACCAGGGCATCGCCGAACCGGGTGATGCCGGCCTTGTCGCCGAGCGCGGTCCGGAGCGCCTGGCCGAGGACGATCGCGGTGTCCTCGACGGTGTGGTGGGCGTCGATCTGCCAGTCGCCGGTGGCCTCGACGGTCAGGTCGATCAGCGAGTGCTTCGCCAGGGCGGTCAGCATGTGGTCGTAGAACCCCACCCCGGTGGAGATCTCGGCCTGGCCGGTGCCGTCGAGATCGAGGCTGAGCTTGACGCTCGACTCCGACGTGGCCCGCTCGATGCTGGCGGTACGCGGCTGCTTACTCATGATCATCCTCACGTCGAGCCAGCACGTCGAGCAGTGCGGCCTTGAATGCGCTCATCTCGTCCGGGGTGCCGGCCGACACCCGCAGCCAGCCGTCCGGACCAGTCTCCCGGATCAGCACGCCCTGGTCGAGCAGCGCCTGCCAGACGGCGTGCCGGTCGGCGAACCGGCCGAACAGCACGAAGTTGGCGTCGGAGTCGGCGACCTCGAGTCCATGATCAACCAGCCACCGGGCAAGATCATCGCGGGCCGCCCGAAGTTGATCAACGCCGGCGAGCATCTCCCCGGCGTGGGCGAGAGCGACCCGGGCGACGGCCTGGGTGATCGAGGACAGGTGGTACGGCAGCCGGACGATGCGCAGTGCGTCGACGAATGCGGGCGTGGCGGCGAGATAGCCCAACCGCCCACCGGCGAAGGCGAAGGCCTTCGACATCGTCCGGCTGACCGCGAGCCGGGGGAACCGCGGCAGCAGTTCCAGCGCGCTGGGCGTGCCGGTGCGCGCGAACTCGTAGTAGGCCTCGTCCACCACCACGACGCCCGGTGCCGCCTCGCAGATCGCGATGATCGTCTCCAGGCCGACCGCGGTGCCGGTCGGGTTGTTCGGGCTGGTGATCAACACCACGTCGGGCCGCTGCTCGCGGACGGCCGCGACCGCCGCCTCGGGGTCGATGGTGAAGTCGTCACGGCGCGGGAAGGTGATCCAACGGCTGTGGGTGTTGCGGGCGTACTCGGGATACATGGAGTACGTCGGGGCGAAGGAGAGCACCGATCGGTCCGGGCCGGCGAACGCCTGCAGCACGTGCAGCATCACCTCGTTGCTGCCGTTGGCCGCCCAGATCTGGTCCGCGGTCAGCCCGTGGCCGAGGTAGTGAGCAAGATCATCTCGCAGCGCCAGCGCGTCCCGCTCGGGATAGCGGTTCATCGATCTCGCCGCTCGGGCGACGGCCGCCGCCATCTCCGCGATCACCGATTCGCTCGGCGGATAGGGATTCTCGTTGACGTTGAGGCACACCGGAACGTCCAGCTGCGGGGCGCCGTACGGCACCTCCCCCACCAGTTCCGGCCGCACCGGCAACTCGATCATGGAGCGAACCGCCAGGTCACCGCCGCGCCGTGGGCCGGCAGGTCCTCGGCTTCGGCGAACACCTCGACGGACCGGGCCACCTCGGCCAGCGCGTCGCGGGAGTAGTTGATCACGTGCACGGCCTTGAGGAAGCTCTTCACGTTGAGCCCCGACGAATGGCAGGCGCAGCCCGCGGTCGGCAGCACGTGGGTGCTGCCGGCGCAGTAGTCGCCGAGTGACACCGGCGACCAGGGGCCGACGAAGATCGCGCCGGCGTTGATGATCTTGGCCGCCACCCGCTCCGGGTCGGCGGTCTGGATCTCCAGGTGCTCGGCGGCGTAGGCGTTCACCACGTCCACTCCATGATCGACATCGTCGACCAGCACGACGGCCGACTGCTGCCCGCCGAGCGCGGTCGTGATCCGTTCGACGTGCTTGGTCTGCGGCACCTGGACGGCGACCTCGGCCAGGACGGCCTCGGCCAGTTCGGCCGAGTCGGTGACCAGGACGGCGGCCGCCAGCGGGTCGTGCTCGGCCTGGGAGATCAGATCGGCCGCGACGTGCACCGGATCGGCGGTGTCGTCGGCCAGCACCGCGATCTCGGTCGGCCCGGCCTCGGAGTCGATGTTGACCCGGCCCTTCAGCAGCCGCTTGGCGGCGACCACGTAGATGTTGCCCGGCCCGGTGACCAGGTTGACCGGCCGGCACAGCTCCGGCACCCCGTACGCGAACATCGCGATCGCCTGGGCGCCGCCGACCGCGTACACCTCGTCGACCCCGAGGAGGTGACACAGCGCGAGGATCCCCGGGTGCGGCAGCCCGCCGAAATCGGCCTGCGGCGGCGAGGCGAGCGCGATCTCGGTGACCCCGGCGACCTGGGCCGGGACCACGTTCATGATCACGCTCGAGGCCAGCGGCGCCAGCCCGCCCGGGACGTACAGCCCGACCCGGCTGACCGGAACCATCCGCTGGGTGACCACCGCCCCGGGCGCGACGGCGACGTCGACCGGCGCGGTCTCCGAGCTCGGCGGCGCTGACCGTCCGCCGCCGGCTCGATCGCCACCTCGAACGCCGCCCGGAGCTCGGGATCCAGCTGTGCGGCGGCCGCGGCGAGCGCACTCGCCGGCACCCGGAAGGACGGCGGGACGACGTGGTCGAACCGCTGCGAGTAGTCGGCGAGCGCGGCGACTCCGCGCTCGGCCACGTCGGCGCAGATCGGCCGGACCACCTCGACCGCGGCGTCGACGTCGAAGCCGGCGCGCGGCACGATGGCGGCATAGTCCAGCCGTTCGCCGGCAGCCCGCCGGCCGCGAAGATCGATGGTCCGCAGCACGCCGCGATTCTACGGAGGTGCCCGGCGCCGGCCCGTGAATATCTCAGCGGCACGGGAGATCCGCCTTGCTACAGTCGCCGCTCAGCGGACGAGAAGGGTGATGATCTTGGCCGAGCGAGCGCGGCACCATCCTGCGGGCCGCCGTCGGCATCGGGCTGTACGCCGCCGCGTTCGGGGCCTCGTTCGCCGCCGTCGTCGGTGGGCTCGGGGCTGAGCGTGGGCCAGACCATGGTGCTCAGCCTGGTGATGTTCTCCGGCGCCTCGCAGTTCGCCTTCGTCGGGGTGATCGCGGCCGGCGGATCGCCGTTCGCGGCGGTCCCGGCGGCGCTGCTGCTCGGGGTGCGCAACGCGTTCTACGGCGTGCCGATGTCGGAGATCCTGCATCCCCGCGGGCTCCGCCGGCTGATCACCGCGCACTTCGTGATCGACGAGACCACCGCCATGGCCGTCGGCCAGGAGACGCCGGCCGGCAAGCGGTATGCCTTCTGGTCGACCGGCCTGATCCTGTGTGCGCTGCTGGCAGCTCGGCAGCCTGGTCGGCGCGCTGGTCGGCAAGGCGATCGACCCGAAGACGTTCGGGCTGGACGCCGCCTCTCCCGCGATCTACCTGGCGTTGATGTGGCCGGCCTTGAAGCGGGTCGAGGCGCGCTGGGTCGCGGTGATCGGCGCCGTCGATCGCCCTGGCCCTGGTGCCGGTCGCACCGGCCGGCGTGCCGGTGATCGCCGCGGCCGGTGCCGCCCTGGTCGGCGGTCTGCTGCCGCAGCGGACCAAGGCAGCACCGACCCGGCCGAGGCGACGGAGGCGCCTCATGACCGCGCTGTGGATCGCGTTGATCATCGCGTCGATCGGCTCGTACCTGCTCAAGCTCGCCGGCATGTCGCTGCCGGAGTCGGTCTTGAATCACCCGAAGGTCCAGCGCGTCGCCGGGCTGCTGCCCGCGGCCATGCTGGCCGCCCTGGTCGTCGTGCAACTCTTCGACGGCGGCGGCCACTACGCGGTGGACTGGCGCACCCTGGCCGGCGTGCTCGCCGGCGTGGTCGCGCTGCTGCTGCGCCGCGGCTTCCTGGTCGTCTTCCTGGTCGCCATCGGCGTCACGGCCGTGCTGCGACTCCTGACCTGAGGACGGCTGAATGGCCAAGCGCAATCCGGGCGGAACCCCGGCGACGGTCGCCCTGACCCGCGCCGGGATCGACTTCACCCTGCACCCGTACGAGCACCACGATGACGCGACCGGCTTCGGCGACGAGGCGGCCGAGGCGCTCGGGCGTGCCGAAGACGCGGATCTTCAAGACCCTGGTCGCCGACATCGGCGGCGAACTCGTCGTCGCGGTCGTCCCGGTGGCGCAGAAGCTCGACCTGAAGGCGCTCGCGAGTGCGGTCGGGACAAGAAGGCCGCGATGGCCGATCCGGCCGCGGCCGCGCGCAGCTCCGGCTACGTGGTGGGCGGCATCTCCGCCGATCGGCCAGCGCACCCCGCTGCGGACGGTCATCGACCAGTCCGCGACCGGCTTCGAGACGATCATGGTCTCCGCCGGCAAGCGCGGCCTCCAGGTGGAGCTGAAGCCGGCCGATCTCGCCCGGCGTCACCGGCGGGAAATTCGCGCGCCATCGGCACACTGAGCCGGTGCTGTCAGTCCTCCGCCTGCCGACCGCCTGACGCCGGCGTCGGACGGCGGAAGAACGGCTGGGGGTCCTCGTCGTCGCGGCCGAGGGACGAGCCGAGCAGGATCGGGATGACCGCGAAGAACGGCCAGGTCAGCAGCGAGGCGCGGGCCCGCAGGGTCAACTCGATCGGGACCAGGTCGCCGGCCTGAGCGGCGGCCAGCCGCGGGGTGAAGTCGCCGGGTCCGAGCCGGTAGCCCACCATCCAGCACAGCAGTCCGGCCCCGAGGGCCGTGAGGCCGACCACCAGCACCAGCGGCCAGCCCAGATCGCGAAACCGTCGCCAGCCGAGGATGCCCAGACCCAGACCCACCAGCAGGCCGATCGCCACGAACCACGCGTCGCCGCCGAAGAACTCGGTCAGCCCGCGCTCGGTGGTGGAGGCGGCCCCGTCGCTGGCGATCTTGTAGACGGGAAGGTCGACGACGAGTTCCCACAGCACGCCGGCCGCCGCTCCGAGTCCCAGCCCGAGGGCGACGAAGGCACCGATCCGGGCGGCACCCCGGTACTTCCGCCGGGGGGCCGACACGTCGGCCGGCTCGGTCACGACGCCAGACACGACGGTCCCAGCAGCGCTTTGAGATCGGCCATCAGCGGCGGCGACGGCGTCACCCTGAGCTGGGCGTCGAGCTTCATCAGCGTGGTCTTGCCCGAGGACTGCAGCCGGAGCCGCACCTCCGTCATCCCCGGGTGCGCCGACAGCACATCGCGGAGTTGCTGGACCACCGGCGGCGTGCAGCGCACGGCCGGCAGTGAGATGACCACCGGCCCGCTCGGCGCATCACTGATGTCGGGCAGGGTCAGTTCCTGGGCGTTGATCGAGACCGCATCGTCGTCGGACTTGATCCGGCCCTTGACCTTCACCACGGTGTCGGTGGCCAGCACGGTCGACACCAGGTCGTACGCCTTCGGGAACAGCAGGACCTCGATCGACGCCTCCAGGTCCTCGACGGTGACCACGGCCCAGATGTCCCCGCGCCGAGACGTCTTGCGGGTGACGCTGGTGATCATGCCGGCGATGGTCACCATGCCGTCCCGCGGTCCGTCGTCGGCCAGCAGTTCACCGATACCGAGATCACGCTCGGCGCTCAGGATGTGCTCCAGCCCCTGCAGCGGATGGTCACTGACGTAGAGACCGAGCATCTCGCGCTCGAACGCGAGCTTGGTGCGCTTGTCCCAGTCGGGCAGGTCCGGGCACGCTGCCGACCAGCACCGGGTCGGTCTCACCGAGATCGCCGAACAGGTCGTCCTGGCCGTGCGCTTCGTTGCGCTTCAGGTCGAGCACCCCGTCCACCGCCGACTCGTAGACGCTCATCAGCGCCCGTCGCGAATGGCCCATCGACTCGAAGGCCCCGGCTTTGATCAGCGACTCGATCACCCGCTTGTTGCACACCACCAGCGGGACCTGAGTCGAGGAATCCGTGGAAGTTCACGGCCTTGCCGTGCTCCGTCGCGGGCCGCGACGATGCCGTCGACCACGTTGTGGCCGACGTTGCGCACCGCGGTCAGCCCGAACCGGATGTCGGCGCCGACCGGGGTGAAGTTGGCCTCCGACTCGTTGACGTCCGGCGGCAGCACCTGGATGCCCATCCGCCGGCACTCGTTCAGGTAGATGGCCATCTTGTCCTTGTCGTCCTGCACCGAGGTCAGCAGCCCGGCCATGAACTCGGCCGGATAGTTGGCCTTCAGATAGGCGGTCCAGTACGACACCAGTCCGTACGCGGCGGTGTGCGCGCGGTTGAACGCGTAGTCGGAGAACGGCACCAGGATGTCCCACAGCGTCTTCACCGCGCCGCGGCTGAACCCGTTCCGGGTCATCCCGGCCTCGAAGCCCACGTACTCGGCGTCGAGCACCTCCTTCTTCTTCTTGCCCATCGCCTTGCGCAGCAGGTCGGCGTGGCCCAGGCTGTAGCCGGCGACCTTCTGCGCGATCTGCAGCACCTGCTCCTGATAGACGATCAACCCGTAGGTCTCGTCCAGGATCTCCGCCAGCGGCTCCGCGAGCTCGGCGTGGATCGGGCTCGACCGGCTCGCCGTCCGGTCTTGCGGCGGGCGTACTTGTTGTGCGAGTCCGCGCCCATCGGGCCGGGCCGGTAGAGGGCCAGCACCGCTGAGATGTCGGAGAACGCGTCCGGTCGCATGCTGCGCAGCAGGGAGCGCATCGGCGCCGCCGTCCAGCTGGAAGACGCCCAGCGTGTCCCCCCGGGCCAGCAGCTGGTAGGTGGCCGGGTCGTCGAGGGCCAGGTCCTCCAGAACCAGATCGAAACCGCGGTTGAGCTTGATGTTCTGCACCGCGTCGTCCAGCACCGTCAGGTTCCGCAGACCGAGGAAGTCCATCTTGATCAGGCCGAGCGACTCGCAGGTCGGGTAGTCGAACTGGGTGATGATCGCGCCGTCCTGCTCCCGGCGCATGATCGGGATGATGTCGATCAGCGGCTCGCTGGACATGATCACGCCGGCCGCGTGCACCCCCCACTGCCGCTTCAGGCCCTCCAGCCCCTTGGCCGTGTCGACGACGGTCCTGACGTCGGCGTCGGACTCGTAGAGCGCGCGGAACTCCCCGCCCTCGCCGTACCGCTTGTCGCTCGGGTCGAAGATCTTGGCCAGCGGCACGTCCTTGCCCATCACCGGCGCCGGCATGGCCTTGGTGAGCTTCTCCCCCATCCCGAAGGGGTAGCCGAGCACCCGGGAGGCGTCCTTGACCGCCTGCTTGGCCTTGATGGTGCCGTAGGTGACGATCTGGCTGACCCGGTCGTCGCCGTACTTCTCGGTGACGTAGCGGATCACCTCACCCCGCCGGCGCTCGTCGAAGTCGATGTCGAAGTCCGGCATCGAGATCCGCTCGGGGTTGAGGAAGCGCTCGAAGAGCAGGCCGTGCACGAGCGGGTCGAGATCGGTGATCCGCATCGCGTACGCGGCGATCGATCCGGCGCCCGAGCCGCGACCCGGGCCGACCCTGATGCCGTTGTCCTTGGCCCACTGGATGAAGTCGGCGACGACCAGGAAGTAGCCGCAGAAGCCCATCGACGCGATGATCCCGCACTCGAAGTCGGCGCGCGCCCGGACGGCGTCGGGGATGCCGGCGGGATACCGGTTCTGCAGGCCGCGCTCGACCTCGCGGAGGAACCAGGATTCCTCGTTCTCCCCGGGCGGGCAGGGATAGCGCGGCATGAAGGTGCCGTTGCCCTCGGTGAAGGACACGTCGCAGCGCTCGGCGATGGCCAGCGTGTTGTCGCAGGCCTCGGGCAGCTCGGCGAACAGCTTCCGCATCTCGGCCGGCGACTTGAGGTAGTACTGCCCGCCCTCGAGCTTGAACCGGTTGGCGTCGGCCATCGTCGCGCCGGTCTGCACGCAGAGCAGCACCTCGTGCGCGTCGGCGTCGGCCGCCGCCGCATAGTGCAGGTCGTTGGTGGCGACCAGCGGCAGGCTGCAGCTCGCGCGGCGATCTTGAGCAGGTCGTCGCGGACCCGGCTCTGGATCGACAGGCCGTGGTCCATCAACTCCACGTAGTAGTTCCCGGCGCCGAAGATGTCGCGGAACTCCGCCGCGCTGGCGATCGCCTCGTCGTACTTGCCGAGCCGCAGATAG
Source organism: uncultured Actinomycetota bacterium (assembly GCA_963761955.1). Taxonomy (GTDB): domain Bacteria; phylum Actinomycetota; class Actinomycetes; order Propionibacteriales; family Propionibacteriaceae; genus Microlunatus. Next base: position 102,729 of record CAVXIY010000030.1, read on the forward strand.
GTCTGCACCTCACCCGACGGGCAGCCGGTGGTGGCGATGCAGTCCCTTCGCGTAGGTCTGCAGCAGCTCGCGGTCCATCCGCGGCTTGTAGAAGTAGCCCTCCAGCGAGGCCAGCGAGCTCAGCCGGAACAGGTTGTGCATCCCGGCGGTGTTCTCGCTCCACAGCGTCAGGTGGGTGAAGGCCCCGCCGCCCGACACGTCGTCGCCGTTCGAGCTCTGGGCGCCGTCGCCCCAGCGGACCCGCTTGCGCTCCGAGCGATGGGTCTTGGGCGTCAGGTACGCCTCGATGCCGATGATCGGCTTCACGCCGCTGGACTTCGAGGCCTTGTAGAACTCGTAGGCGCCGAAGGTGTTGCCGTGATCGGTGACCGCGATCGCCGGCATGCCCATCTCCTGGCAGCCCTTGAACAGGTCGGGCACCCGGGCCGCTCCGTCGAGCATCGAGTACTCCGAGTGCACGTGGAGGTGGACGAACGAATCGCTCGGCATGCCCTGACAACCTCCAGCTGAAACTCGAAAACCTGCTGTCCGGCCACCGGTCCGGCGAGCCGATTGGGGAAGTCAGCAAGCGTCCACATTAGCCGCCGATCGCGGTGCCGAGTCTGCGACTCGCCACGGACCGTTCGGCCGAACCGAGGTTCTCCGACGACCGCCCACCGCCAGCGTAGGCGGGTCGCTCGAGCGTCGGTCGGCGAGGCCGGAGAAGATGCTTCGGACAGGGTCGTCAGGTACCGTCCAGAGTGGCACCCCGCCCTGAACTGCAAGGCAGCAATGCGACATCTCCTCCGCACGCCCATCCCGGCCTTGAGCATCGCGCTGATGCTGTGCCTGCTCGCGGTCGGCTGCGTTCTCACCCAGCGCGAGCAGGTGCCGCAGGCCGAGGCGAGCGAGCCGAGCACGCCGGTCCGGGTGGAACCATCGGCCCCGGTCGTCCCGCGACCCGATCATGTCGTCGTGGTGGTGATGGAGAACAAGCACCGCTCGAGCGTGATCGGCAGTCCCGAGGCGCCCTTCATCAACCGGCTGGCTGGGCTCGGCGCCAACATGTCCGCCTCGTACGGCGTGACCCATCCCAGTCAGCCCAACTACATCGCGCTCTTCTCCGGTTCGCAGCAGGGCATCACCACCAACGACTGCCGAACCGTCTCCGGGGCCGACAATCTCGGCCGGCAACTGCTCGACCGCGGGCTGACGTTCACCGGCTACGCCGAGTCGATGCCCAGTGCGGGCTACACCGGTTGCAAGGCAGGGGAAGTACCACCGCAAGCACAATCCGTGGGTGTCGTTCGACAACCTGCCCAAGTCGGTCAATCAGCCGTTCACCGCCTTCCCCAGCAACTACGCCCGGCTGCCGACCGTCGCCTTCGTGACGCCGAACATGTGCAACGACATGCACGACTGCTCGATCCGCACCGGTGACGACTGGCTGAGGACCGAACTCGGCGGGTACGCGACCTGGGCCAGGAGTCACAACAGCCTGCTGGTCGTCACCTTCGACGAGAACGCCGGCGGCACGGTCAATCAGATCCCGACGATCATCGTCGGCGAGAAGGTGCGACCGGGTACCTCGGCCGAGCAGATGAACCACTACACGCTGCTGCGCACCATCGAGACCGCGTACGGGTTGCCGGCCCTGGGCAATGCGGCCGCCGCCCGCCCGCTGCGCACCATCTGGACCACGTCGCCGCAGGGCGCGGTGCCGGCCGTCGGGCATCGCCAACGGCTCCTTCGAACTCGGCGTCGCCGGCTGGGCGACCTCTGGTTCGACGACCTCGGTGCGCACCGGCCGGCACGGCGGGAGCCAGGCGGTACGGGCCGGGACCAGCAAGGGCACCAAGGGCGACTCGATCATCAGCCAGACGATTCAGGTGCCGAGCGGGCGGACGAAGCTGGCGGTCGCCTGGCAGGGCCGCTGCGACGACCGGTTGTCCAACGCCTGGGCGACGATCCTCGTCGAGGACACCGCCTCGCACCAGAAGTGGACGATGCTGCCCCGGACCTGCACCCGAACGGGCGGTTGGCGGAAGGCGAAGCTGGCGGTCACCGCCGGTCACGCCTACACCGTGCTGTTGATCAACCACGACGACGGGAACCCGTCGACGCCGAACCGCAGCTACTTCGACGACGTCACGCTGAGCTGACGGGTGTACCTGGCAGGCGTCGCGCGCGGCGCCCGGCTCACCGGCCCCGCCCTGCGCCGGGTCGCGACCGGCAACGTCATCGCCCTCGGCCTGGTCAGCCTGTTCACCGACATCTCCTCGGAGATGGTCACCGCCGTGCTGCCGGCGTACCTGGTGCTCGGACTGCACCTGAGCATGGCCCAGTACGGCGCGCTGGACGGGCTCTATACCGGGGCCACGGCCTTCACCCGGCTGCTCGGCGGCTACCTGGCCGACCGGTTCCGGCAGCGCAAACTGGTCGCCTTCATCGGCTACGCGATGTCGGCGGTGGCCAAGGTCGGGCTGTTGTTCACCGGCAACGCGCCGGCCGCCGTCGGCGCGGTGATCGCGGCCGACCGGACCGGCAAGGGCATCCGCACCGCCCCCCGCGATGCACTGATCGCACTCTCGGTGGAGGAACGCGATCTCGGGCAGGCGTTCGGGTTGCACCGCGCCATGGACAGCTTCGGGGCGTTCCTCGGCCCGCTGGCCGCGCTCGGTCTGCTCGGGCTGGCCGCGGCCGACGCGTACGACGCGGTCTTCGTCGGCAGCGTGTGCGCGGCGGCGATCGGACTGCTGGTGATGGTCGCTGTTCGTCCGCAATCGCCCGGGCCCGGCCGCGACCGGAGACGATCCACGCGTTCCGGATCCGGCCGCTGCTGCGCCGCCGGCCGTTCCGCCGGCTGTGTGCGGTGGCCGCGCTGCTCGGCCTGGTGACGGTCGGTGACGGCTTCGTCTATCTGGTGCTGGCGGATCGGGACGATCTCCCCGTCACGGCCTTCCCGCTGCTCGCCGTCGGCACCAGCCTGACCTTCGTCCTGCTCGCGATCCCGCTGGGCCGGCTGGCCGATCGGGTCGGCCGGTGGCCGATCGTGGTGGCCGGCTACGGCTGCCTGCTCGCGGTCTATCTGATCCTCAGCCTCGGCCGCGGCCCGATCGTGCTCGTCGTGCTGCTCTACGGGGCGTTCTACGCCGCGACCGACGGGGTCCTCTCGGCGCTGGCCGCCCCGCTGATCCCCGACGAGCTGAAGACCACCGGGCTGGCGTTGCTGCAGACCGGCCAGGCACTGGCCTACTTCGCCTCCTCGGTGATCTTCGGCGTGCTCTGGCAGTACGTCGGGGTCGAGGTCGCCTGTCTCGCGGCGGCGATCGCGGCGGCAATCATCCTGCCGATGAGCGCGCTGCTGCTGCGGCCGGTCCGGACCGAGCGGGCGGCATGAGGACCAAGATCATCTCGACGGTGCTGGCGGCGGCCCTGCTGGTCAGCATCGCCGTGCTGTGGGCGATCACCCGGCGCGGTCCCGACGTCGAGGTCGACCCGGAACTGACTCTCGGCTCGACGGGCACTGCTGGTGCGCGACACCACGACCGGGCACCTGGCGCTGGTCACGCCCGACGGCCGCCGCCGGCAGAGCAAGGCCGAGTGTTCGCGCGGGTACGCCGCGGGTGGCCGGATCCTCTGCCTGCACCCGGATCCGCAGGCGACGGGCACCTTCCAGCTGAGCGTCCTCGATGATCATTTCAACCCGATCCGCGAACTGCCGATCAATGGCGTCCCGACCCGTACCCGGGTCTCGGCCGACGGACGCATGCTGGGTTACACGGTCTTCGTGTCCGGGGACTCCTACCTGTCGTCCGGCTTCTCCACCCGCAGCGGCATCCTCGACCTGGGCACCGACGTGCTGGCCAGTTCGCTGGAGGACTTCACCATCGACGGACAGGAAGCCGCCGACCGACGCCAACTTCTGGGGGATCAGCTTCGCCGCCGACGACAACACGTTCTACGCCACGATGTCCACCGGTACCCACCTGTACCTCGTCCAGGGAGACTTCGCGGCGGAGACGATCACCGTGCTGGACGACGGGGTGGAGTGCCCGTCGCTCTCCCCCGACGGCAACCGGCTCGTCTACAAGAAGCGGTTGCCCGATCTCAGCTGGCAGCTGTGGGTCTACGACCTGGCCAGCCAAGCGCGGACCCAGCTCGCCGAGCCCGCCAATGTCGATGATCAAGGTGCCTGGATCGACGACCAGACGATCATGTACGGCAAGCTCGACGAGTCCGACGGCACGATCGCCATCTGGTCGGTGCCGGCCGACGGGACCGGCGCGCCGACCATGATCATCCCCGACGCCGAGTCGCCGTCGGCCGTCCGCTGAGCGACTACTGGCCGACCCCGTCCGTCGCGCGCTCCAGATGGCTGCCCAGCCGCCGGATCATCGGGTTGCGGCGCTCGAGCAGCACGAAGGCGGCGTAGCCCAGACCGCAGCCGACGAACCAGCTGAACGAGCCGATCCAGGTCGCGTCGGTCTGCACCGCACCCAGGTCGAACAGCAGCTTCGGCAGCACGACCGAGATGATGGCCGGCAGGCCGCCGATCACCGTGGCGGCCACGGCGTTGGGGTTGAAGCCGTTCTTGAACCAGTAACGGGCCTTGGTGTCCATGGTGAACATCTCGTCGACCCAGACCTTCTGCTTGCTGCCGATGTAGTAACCGGCGATCAGCGTGCCGAACAGCGGTCCGATCAAGGCGCCGAGGATGCCGAGCGTGTAGTGGATCGCGTCGTCGTTGTTGTACCAGTTCCACGGCGTCAGCAGCACCGAGCCGACCGCGGCGATCATGCCGCCCGTCCGCCAGCTGATCCGCTTCGGATTGACGTTGGAGAAGTCGAAGGCCGGTGAGATGAAGTTCGCCACGATGTTGATGCCGACGGTCGCGATGACGAAGGTCAGACCGCCGAGCAGGATCGCGAACGCGCTGTCGATCCGCTCGACCGTGTGGATCGGGTCGGTGATCAACTCGCCGAACACCGGCACGGTGGCCGACGCGGTGATCACGGTGAGCAGGGAGAAGAACAAGAAGTTGATCGGCAGGCCGAGGAAGTTCCCGCGCTTGACGGCCTTGAACGACCGGCCGTAGCGGGCGAAGTCGCCGAAGTTCAGCATCGGGCCGGAGAAGTAGGAGACCACCAGCGCGATGGCGATCAGCATGGTGCCGATCTGCTGGCCGACAGTGAGGTCCTTCTCGGCCAGGGTGAGGCTGATGTTGGAGATGCCGGCCTTGCTGACCAGGTAGATCGCCAGCGCGATCATCACCACGTAGACCGCCGGGCCGGCGAAGTCGATGAACTTGCGGATCGCCTCCATGCCGCGCCAGAACACGGCCGCCTGGGCCAGCCACAAGATCGCGTAGCAGATGTAGCCCAGCGGGGACAGGCCCAGGAACGTCGAGTCGTTCAGGGCCGCCGTGCCCGGGAAGAACTTCAGGAAGATGATCATCAGCGACGTCGCGGCGAGGTAGGTCTGCACGCCGTACCAGGCGATCGCGATCAACCCCCGGATGATCGCCGGGATGTTCGCCCCGCGGACGCCGAAGATCGACCGGTTGATCACCGGATAGGGCACCCCGGTCACCTGGCTGGGCTTGGCCACCAGGTTGCAGAAGACGTTGACGATCACGATGCCGACGATCAGTGAGATCAGCACCTGCCAACTGGCGATGCCGAGTGCGAACAGGCTGCCGGCCGTCAGGTAGCCGCCGACGCTGTGCACGTCGGACATCCAGAACGCGAAGATGTTGTACGACGACCAGGTCTGCTTCTTCAGCGGCACCAGGTCGGTGTTGGCGAGCCGGTCGTCGTACTCCGGCTTGATGACACCGTCGCCGGCCGGATGGCCGGGGGTGTCAAGGATGTGATGGTGGTCGGCATCCGTCGAGGAAACGGTGTCGGTCATGGTGCTCCTCCAGTCGGGGGTCTGGGCGCTCCTGGCTCACGCTAGGAGCGCGACGAGCGCGCTAGGTTGCGCAGAGGTAACCGAATGTGAAAATCATAGATCGCAGAGCGCAATAACCTTCTCGACTGTACGAATGTTGCGGACGGTCGCGCTGACCCCGATGATCGCGGAGAATCTCTCGGCCAGCTTGCTCGTGCCGAGGCCCTGGGAATAGTGCACGTAGACCTCCTTGCCGGCGAAGGTGAACGGCTCGTAGTCCTTGGCGATGGCCGCGACCTTCTCCTTGGCGTCGGGGCCGCTGGCCTTGGTCAGGAACGCCACCGTCACCTGGCTCGGGTTGCCGTCCGGATAGGGATTGTTCGCCACACCTTCTTCAGCTGGGCCGGCGTCCGCACGGCGACGTCGATGCTGTGCCCGATCGTTGACTTGATCGCGGCCGAGATCTCCCGCTCCAGGGTGGCCGCGGTCTTGGTGGAGCTGAAGATCAAGTTGCCGCTGTTGATGTAGGTGCGGACCTCGGCGTACCCGAGATCGGTCGGCCAGCTCGCGCAGCGCCGGCATGCTGATCTTGTTGGTCGGGCCGAGATTGATCCCGCGGAGAAAAGCCACATACGTACCCATGGGTTGATTCTCGCGTTGTCCGCCTGGCGCATCGCGCGCAAGCCGACTACTCGATCGCCACTCGCCGACGAATGCGTGCAGCACGTGCCTCGCACAGCCACGGCGGCGCGCGATCGCTCGACGCTCGCAGCGGAGGGATCAGACCCCTTCGAGGCGGCCCTCGTGCTTGCGGATGAAGACGAACCAGGTGACGACGAAGCACACCGCGTAGAAGGCGATGAAGGCGATGTACGCGCCGTCACCGTTCTTCAGGGTGAGGAACGACTGCCGGAAGGCGAGGTTGACCATCACGCCGCCGAGGGCGCCGATCGCCCCGGCCAGCCCGATGAGCGCGCCGGCCCGGCGGATGGCCCGCTTGTCCGCGTCCGCCACGTCGACGCCGGACCCGACCTCCAGCTGAGCCTTCGCGTGGAAGATCATCGGGATCATCTTGTAGGTGGACCCGTTGCCGATCCCGCTGAAGACGAAGAGCATCACGAAGCCGATCAAGAACACCGGCAGCGAGTTCAGTTGCGAGGCGATCAGCACGACGATCGCGCCGACGGCCATGGCGATGAAGTTGTAGAACGTCACCACCGAGCCCTTGAACCGGTCGGCGAGCCCGCCGCCGAAGGGCCGGATCAGCGAGCCGAGCAGCGGGCCGAGGAAGGTGAGCGCCGCCGCCTTGACCGGAACGGGGAACTGCTCGGGGAACTGCACCAGCAGCACCTGACCGAAGGCGAAGCCGAACCCGATGAACGACCCGAAGGTGCCGATGTAGAGCAGGGCCATGATCCAGGTCTCCCGATGCCGGGTGACCTCCCGGATCGCGCCCTTGGCGTTGCTGTTCTGGGTCAGGTTGTCCATGAAGAGCGCGGCGCCGACGGCGGCCAGGATGATCAGCGGGATGTAGATCGCGACCAGCACCCGCGGGTAGTTCACCCCGAGCGTGGCCAGCACCAGCAGACCCACCAACTGGACGACCGGAACCCCGAGGTTGCCCCCGCCGGCGTTGATGCCGAGCGCCCAGCCCTTCAGCCGGGCCGGGAAGTACGCATTGATGTTGGTCATCGACGAGGCGAAGTTTCCCCCGCCGACGCCGGCGAACAGGGAGATGATCAACAAGGTGTCGAAGGACACGCCCGGCTTGAGGAAGATCGCAATCAGAATCGTCGGGATCAGCAGCAGCAGGGCGGAGACGATCGTCCAGTTCCGGCCGCCGAACTTGCCGACCGCGAAGGTGTACGGGATCCGGACCACGGCACCGACCAGCGTTGGCAGCGCGGTGAGCAGGAACTTCTGGGCCGGATCGAAGCCGTAGTCCGGGCCCAGGAAGAGGACCAGCACCGACCACAGGCTCCACACCGAGAAGCCGATGTGCTCGCTGAACACGGAGAAGATCAGGTTGCGGCGGGCGACGGTCTTGCCGGTGGTGGCCCAGAACTCACCGTCCTCGGGTCGCCAGTCGTCGATCCAGTGCCCGCCGAGGCGCCGCCTGGGCTTGTTGAGGTATCCGCCGGGGTCGGTGGTGTTGACAGTGCTCATGATCATGTTCCTTCGGGTGGAGGTCAGGCCAGGACGACGATCTGGCCGTCGTCGAGTGTACGTCGTAGCGGCGGAGCGGCGGTGCCCCGGTGGTCGAGCAGCCGGTGTCCAGCTCGAACGCGTTCAGGTGCAAGGGACAGAGCACGACGGTGTTGTCGGTCTGGCCGTCGGCGATCGGGCCGCCCTTGTGCGGGCAGACCGCCGACAGCGCGCGCAGGCTGCCGTCACGCTTGCGGAAGACGGCGATCTGCTCACCGCCCACCGTCGAAGGCCCGGCCTTCGCCGTACGGGATCTGGTCGGCCGGACCGAGGCGGTACGTCGGGCGCGTTGCCGCGGTCACCAGGCACCGCCCAGCAACTGCTCGGCGCGGTCGGACGGCACCCGGGGCAGCACCTCCAGCGGCAGCGAGGTGCGGAACTGCCCGGGCGTCACCGGCGCGGCTCCCTGGGTCCAGGGGTCGACGTAGGTGTCGGCGTGCTCCTGGACCGCGGCGTCGAGCCGCTCGGCGATGCCTTCGCTGTCGTCGACGACCACGGCCTTGATGTGGTCCAGCCCGACCCGGGGCACGAACGCGTACGTGCGCTCCAGCCACTTGGCGTTCTCCCGGTAGTACTGCAGGAAGCGGCCGGTGATGACCTTGGCCGCCTCGGCGTCGTCGACGGTGCAGAGCAGGTCGCCCTTGCGGATGTGCGCCCCGGCGGCGCCGCCGATGTAGATCTCCCACCGGCCGCCCTCGATCGCGACGATGCCCACGTCCTTGACGTAGGGACTCGGCGCAGTTGCGCGGGCAGCCGGACACCGCGAGCTTCATCTTCGCCGGCGACTCCATGCCCTGCATCCGGGTCTCCAGCTCGATGCCGAGCTTGGTCGAGTCGCCGGTGCCGAACCGGCAGAACTCCTGGCCGACGCAGGTCTTCACGGTCCGGAACGACTTGCCGTACGCGTAGCCCGACGGCATCCCGAGGTCGGCCCAGACTCCGGGCAGATCCTCCTTCTTGATGCCGAGCAGGTCGATCCGCTGCCCGCCGGTCAGCTTGACCATCGGCACCGCGTACTTGTCCGCGACATCGGCGATGCGCCGCAGCTGATCGGGGGTGGTGACCCCGCCGCGCATCTGCGGGACGACCGAGAAGGTGCCGTCCTTCTGGATGTTGGCGTGCACCCGGTCGTTGATGAACCGGGCGTCCTTCTCGTCGACGTAGTCCTCGCCCCACATCATCTTGAGCAGCGAGGCGAGCCCCATCTTGGACTTGGCGTCCTCGGCCCCCTCGGGAGCGAGCGCGGCGAAGACCGCCGACGGTGACTTGAGGTCGAGTTCGCGGATCTTCTCCATCAGCGCCGGCTTGTCCATCGGGATGCCCGGCACGTAGTAGTGCGCGGCCGGGTCCTCCTGCACCGCCCCGCCCGCGGCGAGCTCGACGATCTTGCAGACCAGTTCCTTGCACGAGCCGCAGCCCTTGCCGGCCCGGGTCTTGTCCATCACCGAGGCGACGGTCTTGCAGCCGCCCTTACGGTGTCGACGATGTGGCCCTTGCTGACGCCGTTGCAGTTGCAGACCTGCGCGTCGTCGGCGAGTTCGGCGACGCCGACCTCCTCGCTCGGACCGCCGAGATCGAACATCAGCTCGACCCGCTCCTGCGGCAGGGCCAGGCCGCGGTCGAACGCCTGCTGCAGGAAGGCGACCTTCCGGCTGTCGCCGAGCATGGTGGCGCCGATGATCTTGTCGTCGCGGATGACGATCGACTTGAAGGTTCCCTTGCTGGGCTCGGAGAAGACGATGTGCTCGTCGGTCTCGCGCTCCGGCTCGGTGAGTCCCATGGACGCCACCTCCACCCCGGCCACCTTGAGCTTGGTGGCGGTACGCGAGCCCAGGTAGGCGGCGCTCGGGTCGGCGCCGGTGATCTGGTCGGCCAGCACCACGGCCTGTTCCCACAGCGGGGCGACGAGGCCGTAGACCTCGCCGCGGTGCTGCACGCACTCGCCCACCGCGTACACGTCGTCGTCCTCGACGGTCCGCATCTGGTCGTCGACCACGATCGCCCGCTCCACCGTGAAGCCACTGGTGAGCGGCCACCTCGGTGTTCGGCCTGATGCCGGCGGCCACCACGACCAGGTCGCAGGCGATCTCGGTCTGGTCCCGCAGCCGCACGCCGCGCACCTTGTCGGGACCCCAGATCGCGGTGGTCCGGGTGCCGGTGACGATCCCGATGCCGAGGCTGGCCATGCTCCGCCGGAGCACCTCGCCACCCTCGCGACCGAGCTGGGCGTTCATCAGGTGCTTGCCGGAGTGCACCACGTCGACGTTGATGCCGTGGCTCTGCAGACCGCGCGCGGCTTCCAGACCCAGCAGCCCGCCGCCGATCACCACGGCCTGGTGATGATCATCATGGGTCGCGTAGTCGACCATCGCGCGGGTGTCGTCGATGGTGCGGAACGCGAACACGCCGGGCAGCAAGCCGCGCGCGGCGTTGTAGAGCCCGTCCATCGGTGGCATGAAGGAACGGCTGCCGGTGGCGATGATCAACTGGTCGTACGGGGTGATCTGGCCGTCGTCGGAGAACACCACGTGGGCGAAGCGGTCGATCCGGTTGACCCGGACCCCGGCGTGCAGGGTGATGCCGTTCTCGACGTACCACTCCAGCGAGTTGAGGAAGATGTCCGCGTCGGCTTCCTCACCGGACAGCACGTGGCTGAGCATGATCCGGTTGTAGTTGCCGTACGGCTCGTCGCCGAACATGGTGATCGCGAACATGTCGGCGCCGCCGCGGGCGAGGATCTCCTCCACCGCCCGGGCCCCGGCCATGCCGTTGCCGATCACCACCAGCCGGCGTCGCTTGTCCGGGCCCTTCGCCGAGCTCAGGGCGCGATCGATGGTCACCGTCATCGCTAGTGCTCCACCAGTCCGAGGTCGACGACGACGGTGCCGCTGACCCCGAGCGGCGCGGCGATCTGCAACTCGACCACCGAACCGCCCTCGATGTCCTCGACCACCCGAAGCGGCACGTGGACGTCGGACTTGGCGCCGATCGGGAAGTAGCGCATCGGCACGCCGTCGCGCAGCAGCACCGCGATGATCAACTGATCACTCGAGTTGCCGCCGCGGAAGTACAGCGCCTGGCTGATCACGCCGTCGGGGACGAGGTGGCTGAGCTGGTCGCTGATCGGCACCGGCTTCTCCAGCCCGGCCCCCTCGAAGGGATAGACACCTTGCAGGAAACGGTTCTGGGTGAGCATCGGGAGATCCTTCCGTCGGGACTTCTGCAGCAGCTGGTTGATCGTGGGTCGGCGGGGTGTCGCGGGCGAGAGCGGTGTGGGCCGGCGGCGCTGCCAGCAGATGGTTGTCGTCGGGTGAGCCGATCCGCTTCAGGTCGACGGCGCAGGCCTTGAAGGCGGGCATCTTCGAGTACCGGTCCAGCGCCGGATTGGTCAGTGCGTTGGCGGCCGACGCGCCGCCCCAGTGGAAGGGCACGAAGATCACGTCCGGCCGGATGTCGGTGCTGATCTTGGCGCGGAAGGCCGCCGCGCCGCGGCGGCTGGTCAGCTGCACGATGTCGGCCGCCTCGATGCCCAGCCGCCGGGCCAGATCGGGATGCAGCTGGGCTTCGGGCTGCGCCTGCGCCTGCGACGGGGCCGGCACCCGCCGGGTCTGGGTGCCGCTCTGGTACTGGGCCATCAGCCGGCCGGTGGTCAGCACGTACGGGTAGTCGGGGTCCGGGGTCTCGTCCGGCTCGCGATACTCCACCCGGATGAAGGTGGCCCGGCCGTCGGCGGTCGGGAAGCGGTCGGCGAACAGTCGCGGCGTCCCGGGATGATCGACATCGGGGCACGGCCAGAACACGCCCTGCTCGGCCTCGATGCGCTCGTAGCTGATGCCGGCGTAGTCGGCGATGCCGCCGGCACTGGCCCGGCGCAACTCCTCGAACACCTCGACCGGCTCGGCGGAGAAGTACTGTCCCCGGCCCAACCGGTCGGCCAGCAGCTTCATCATCTGCAGGTCGTCCAGGACGCCGTCCGGCGGCCGCAGGGCCCGGCGGCGCCGGAGGACCCGGCCTTCGAGATTGGTCATGGTGCCCTCCTCCTCGGCCCACTGGGCCGTGGGGAGGACCACGTCGGCGAGCTCGGCGGTCTCGCTCAGGAAGATGTCGGACACGACGAGCAGGTCCAGGGCGCGCAGCCGGTCGATCACCCGGTTCACGTCGGGCGCGGACACCGCGATGTTGGAGGCCAGCACCAGCAGGGCCTTCACGCCGCTCGGGCGTGCCCATCCGGTCGAGCATCTCGAACGCCGACAGCCCGGGCTGGGGAAGCTCGGCCGGATCGATCCCCCACACCGCGGCCACGTGGGCCCGGTCGGCCGGGTCGGCCAGCTTGCGGTAGCCGGGCAGCTGATCGGCCTTCTGCCCGTGCTCCCGCCCGCCCTGGCCGTTGCCCTGGCCGGTGATCGTGCCGTAGCCGGAGAACGGCCGGCCCGGCAGGCCGAGGGCCAGGGCCAGATTGATGAAGGCCTGCGCGGTGTCGGTGCCGCTGCTGTGCTGCTCGGCGCCCCGCGCGGTCAGGATCATCGCGCTCTCGGCCGTCGCGAGTGCCTCGATGGTGCGCCGCAGCTCCGACACCGGCACGCCGGTGATCCGCTCCACCCGGTCGGGCCAGTAGAGGGCCACGCCCGCCTTGACCGCGGCGAAGCCCTTGGTCCGGGTCCGGATGTAGTCCTGGTCGACGAAGCCTTCCTTGATCGCCAGGTGCAGCAGCCCGTTCGCCAGCACCAGATCGGTGCCCGGCAGCGGCGCGAGATGCAGCGTGGCGCCGGCGGCGGTCGCGGTACGCCGTGGGTCGACCACGATGTGGGTCGCCCCGTTCGCCCGGCCGGCGTCGAACCACTGCATCGCCGGCGGCATGGTGGCGGCCGGATTCGAGCCGACCAGCAGGATCGTCTGCGCCTGCGGCGATGTCGGCGAGCGGGAACGGCAGTCCGCGGTCGATCCCGAACGCCCGATTCGCGGCGGTGGCGGCCGACGACATGCAGAACCGGCCGTTGTAGTCGATCATGGCCGTGCGCAGCCCGACCCGGGCGAACTTGCCGAACGCGTACGCCTTCTCGTTCGTCAGCCCGCCGCCGCCGAAGCAGCCGATGCTGTCGGGACCGTACGCGGCCTGCAGCTCGATGATCTTGGTGGCGATCAGGTCGAGCGCTTCGTCCCACGATGCCGATCGGAACTCACTGCGCGCGATCGCCGGGAACGCTGCGGACCAGTGGCGTCAGCAGGCGCTGCGGATGATCAAGGAGCGACGCCGCCGTCCAGCCCTTGGAGCACAGGCCGCCGCGGTTGGTCGGAAAGTCCTGCTGGGGTTGCAATGTCGCTGGACGGTCGCCGGCCACCATCGAGATCCCGCACTGCAACGAGCAGTACGGGCAGTGCGTCAAGGTGGCGGTGGTGCTCACGGCTCCATGCTGCGCACCGGGCGTTACGCCGGCCTGCCGTCGCCGTTACGACAGCTTCACCTTTCCCTCACATCCGAGTCAGCCGACCGGTGAGGGACAGTGACGCAGACCACAGCGCCGCCGGCGTTGCGGTGGCGTTACAGCGGTCTCACCCGCTGCCCGTCGGGTGAGTCGCGTTCGGTGACCTTCGCCGTTACCTGAGGGAAACCGCCGGGTAATCGCGGCTGCCTAGAGTCGGACCATGCCCGGGGTCACGGCGAGGCGGATGGTGAACGATGAAGGTTGATCTTGATCCACGAGGGCGCAAGGTCGTGATCTTCGGCGGCATTTCGGGCTCTCGGCAGGTCCTCCGGCGATTCCTGGCCGGCGGCGCCACGGTGACCCTGGTGGTCGACGGCCCGCTGCCGGCCCAGACCGACCGGGTCAGCACCGTGCGCTACGCGACTCGCCCGGCGGCCGACGACACGGCCGGAATCCTGCGCCTGATCGGCCCCGCCTGGCTGGTCGTCGATGTGCGGCGACCGCGGACCGCTGCGTGACCGGATCGCCGAACTGGCCGGGCACCTGCACGTCCTGATGATCGACGAGGAACCGGCGGCCGAACGCGGCCAGGTCACCCTGGTCGGCGGCGGACCCGGCCGGACCGAGCCTGTTGACGCTCGAGGCGGTCCGGGTGCTGAGCCGCGCGGACGTGATCTTCTACGACCGGCTGGCTCCGACCGACCGAACTGGCCGAGATCGCTCCCGGCACCGAGCTGGTCGACGTCGGCAAGTCTCCGTACCACCACCCGGTCGGTCAGCGCAGCATCGAGGAGCAGATGATCATCCGGGCTCGGCTGGGTCAGTCGGTGGTCCGGCTGAAGGGCGGCGATCCGTTCGTCTTCGGTCGCGGCGGTGAGGAGCTGCAGGCCTGCGTCCAGGCCGGAGTGCCGGTCACCGTGGTCCCGGGCATCTCGAGTGCGGTCGCCGTACCGGCGTCGGCGGGGATTCCCGTCACCCACCGCGGGCTCAGCAGGGCCTTCACCGTGATCTCCGGGCATACCCCGCTGGAGGACTACGAGTTCGACGCCCTGGTCGGGCTCGGCGGCACGATCGTGATCTTGATGGGGATGGCCAACCTGAACCAGATCGTCACCGGACTGGGCCGCGCCGGGTTGCGCGGCGACACGCCCGCTGCGGTGATCGAACGCGGATTCTCCGACGCCGAGCGCAGCCTGCTGACCACCCTCGACGCCTTGACCGGCGAGGTCCTCCGACTGGATCTCTGCTCTCCCGCCGTGGTGATCATCGGCGAGGTCGTGACGGTGGCGCCGCAGTTCGCCGCGGCGGTCGGCGAGCGGTCCGGCTGGGACTGGCGGACGTCCGTGCCGCAGAGCCAGGCTTCGTGATGACGTCGACGGCGTGCCCGGCGGCCGCGTCGGCCGAGGTCCTGCGCGGCTTCCGGATCGGCGTGACCTCCGACCGCCGCTCGGCGGACCTGATCACCGCGCTCGAGCGGCGCGGTGCCCGGGTCATGCACGCGCCGGCGCTGATGATCGCCCCCAACGACCAGGACGGCGTCCTTGATCATCGAGACCCGGGAGTTGATCATGGCCCGCCCCGAGGTGGTGCTGGTGACCACCGGCTACGGGATGCGCCGATGGTTGGAGGTGGCCGACGCCGCCGGACTGGGTGCGGAACTGACCGCCGCACTGGAGAACGCGCGGATCTTCGCCCGCGGCCCGAAGGCCCACGGTGCGGTGCGGGCCGCCGGCCTGCTCGACGCCCAGCCGACCATCCTCGACACCACGGCGTCCCTCGTGGATGCCGTGATCGAGGCCGGCCTGACCGGTCGCCGGGTGGCGATCCAGCTCCACGGCTACACCGACGAGGTCCAGCTCGCCCGGCTTCGGGAGGCGAGTGCGAGCGTGCTGACCGTCACGCCGTACCGGTGGATCCACCCGACCGCGCAGGACCGGTTGCCCAAGTTGATCAACGCCGCCTGCCAGCATCAGTTGGACGCGGTGACCTTCACCAGCGCGCCGGCCGCCGAGGCGACCCTGGAGACCGCCGCCGGGATGGGGGCACTTCCCGACTTCGTCCGCGCTCTCTCCGGGCGGGTGACGGCCGCGGCCGTCGGGCCGGTGACCGCCGGACCGTTGCGCGAGGCCGGCATCGCCCCGGTCATTCCGGAGCGGTACCGGCTCGGCGCGTTGATCAGGCTGGTCTCGGACCAGCTGACCAGCGCCCACGCCCGGCGATTCCTCTGCGGTGACACCGTGATCGAGCTTCGCGGCCGGGTCGTGACGGTCGACGGGCGCAGCGTGACCCTCGGCCCGCACGCGCTGGCCCTGTTCACCGCGCTGTCGGAGACCGACGCCGTGCTGTCGCGCGCCGAACTCGTCGACTGTCTGCCCGAGGAGCTCGATGATCATGCGCTGGAGGTGGCCGTCAGCCGGCTCCGCCGCACGCTCGACGTGCCCGGCCTGATCACCACCGTGGTCAAGCGCGGGTACCGCTTCAATGCCGTCCGGCTGAGCGCCCGTCAGGCCGCTTCGGGCAGCGCTGACTGAAGGTCGGCGTCGTCGGCCCGGCGACCTCGGCGACCCCCACGATCTCGGCGACGTAGTCGCGGTAGCGCCGCGGGCTGCGTCCCAGCAGTTCGTGGTCTGCCGGATCTGCTCGGCCGTCGCCGGCCACGCCCGCCGCCGCAGCGCCAGATGAACGTTGCGGAAGTCGTGGGCCTTCTTGCCCGACAGCCGGTTGCTGGTCAGCACATCCCAGTCGACGTCACCGGTGAAGCTGGCCTGCACCGGGCGGCCGGACTCCTCGGTCCAGATCCGGGCGCAATCGGCCGCCGACAGGGATTCCGGACCGGCGATCACGTGCTCGGCCGCCGGGAACGCCGGCCGGAGCAGTGCCTGAGCAGCGATCTCGGCGACGTCGCGTACATCGACCCGGTTGACCGAGCGCATCGGCATCGGGAACTGCCCGCCGCGCAGGTCGTCGCGGAAGATCTCGTCGTTCTGGAAGAGGTTGATCGGCGCGAGCAACACCGGTTCGGTGCGGCTGGCGGCGATCAGTTGACCGATGTGCAGTTTCGGCGCGTAGCTCGGAAACATCAGCTGGAGCATCTTCCGCTGCAGCCGCGACGGATAGGTCTGGGAGGAGATGTGCACGCCGACGAACACGATCCGGGTGCCGGTCGCCTCGCAGGCCCGAATGAAGTTCTCCGCGTACGCGATCTCGTCGTGCGCGTGCGGCGAGACGTAGAGCGCGGCCCGGACTCCGGTCAGTGCGCGGCGCAGCGACGCCTCGTCGCCGAGGTCGCCGACGACCTGCTGACGTCGGCGCCGAAGCCGCCCGATCGCCGGGCGCGAACCAGCACCCGGACGGTGGCGCCCTGCTCGCGGAGGGCATCGAGAACGGCTCCGCCGACGGTGCCGGTGGCTCCGACCACCAGGACCGGAGAATCAAGATCAATAACAGTGATGGACATGGATCAGTTCTACGGGCGGCAGCGTGGCGCGGCCATCGGTAGTCGCTACTGATCTTGGCCGGCGCGGTCCTCGGTACGGCCTGGGTACGGTACGGCCATGATCATCGACACCGGCACGCTGGGCCGGCTGCTGGATCGGGAGCGCCGGCGCTACCGCGCCGACCATCCCGGATCGCTGGCCGCGTACCGGGCCGCCGACCACCTGCTCGGCCGGGTGCCGATGACCTGGATGAACATGTGGTCGGGCGGCTTCCCGCTGTCGTTCAGCACCGCCCGCGGCAGCCGGATCACCGACGTGGACGGGAACGAGTACATCGACTTCGCTCTCGGGGACACCGGCGCCATGGCCGGCCACTCCCCGGCCGCCACCATCGCGGCGGTGCAGCAGCGCATCGCGGTCGACGGTGGCATCACCACGATGCTGCCGAACGCGGACGCCGAGTGGGTCGGCGCCGAGCTGAGCCGCCGCTTCGGCCTGCCGATCTGGTCCTTCTCGCTGTCCGCGACCGACGCGAACCGGTGGGCCATCCGGCTGGCCCGGCTGGTGACCGGGCGGCCGAAGATCCTGGTCTTCTCCTACTGCTACCACGGGTCGGTGGACGAGACGTTCGTCGTGCTCGGACCGGACGGGCGGCCGCGCAGCCGACCCGGCAACGTCGGCGCCGGCCGTCGACCCGACGACGACCACCCGGGTCGTCGAGTGGAACGACCTGGACGCCGTCGAGCGGGAACTCGCCCACGGCGACGTGGCCGCGATCCTCACCGAGCCGGCCTTGACCAACATCGGCATCGTGCTGCCCGAGCCGGGCTTCCTCGCCGGGCTGCGCGAACTGGCGACCCGCCACGCGACGCTGCTGATGATCGACGAGACGCACACGTTCTCGGCCGGGCCGGGTGGCATGACGGCCCGGGACGGGCTGCAGCCGGACGTGCTGGTGATCGGCAAGTCGATCGGCGGTGGCGTGCCGTGCGGCGCGTACGGGCTGACCAACGAGGTCGCCGAGCAGGTGCTGCGGCGATCGGCGTCGGGTGAGGCCGACATCGTCGACGTCGGCGGCGTCGGTGGCACGCTGGCCGGCAACCCGCTGTCCCTGGCCGCGATGCGGGCGACGCTCGGCGAGGTGCTCACCGCCGACGCCTTCGAGCACATGATCAACTTGGCCGACCGGCTACACCGCCGACGTGCAGGCGATCCTGGATGCCAACGACCTGCCGTGGTCGATCACCCAGCTCGGCGCCCGCGCGGAGTATCGCTTCGTTCGGCCCGCGCCGCGCACCGGCGGTGAGTCGGCCGCCGCCGCTGATGATCAACTCGACGAGTTCATGCACCTCTACATGATCAACCGCGGCATCGTGATGACCCCGTTCCACAACATGGCCCTGATGTGCCCGCGAGACCACGGTCGCGGATGTGTCCACGCACACCGAAGTGTTCCGCGCCGCCGTCGCCGAACTCACGGCGAGCTGATCAAGCCGTTAGGTCCGTTGTGCGCGCAAACAGCTCGATTTTCGGCCGAATCAGGGCTTTCTGGTCCGTTATGCGCGCAAACGGCCGAGTTGGCAATTCGGTCGAGTTGAAGGACCGACTCAGCCCTTCGACAGGCTCAGGGCGCGTCGATGGGCGTCGGTCAGACCATCATCTGGCGCGCGGTCGGCGGAATCGGGCGGGGCAGCTTGGTCGAGCCGGACAGGTACTCGTCCACTCCGGCCGCGCAGGCGCGGCCTTCGGCGATGGCCCAGACGATCAGGGACTGGCCGCGGCCCGCGTCACCGGCGACGAAGACCCCCTCGACGTCGGTGGCGTAGTTGAGATCGCGAACGATGTTGCCGCGCTCGTCGAGCGTGACGCCGAGCTGGGCCACGACGGTGTCCCGCTCGGGACCGACGAAGCCCATGGCCAGCAGCACCAGCTCGGCCGGGATCGTCTGCTCGGTGCCCGGGATCGCCGTCAGCTTGCCGCCCTCGAACTTCACCTCCGAGAGCGTGAGGGACGCGACCCGGGAGTTCTCGTCGCCATGGAACTCCGACGTCGACACCGAGTAGACCCGGTCGCCGGCCTCCTCGTGCGCGGAGGACACCCGATAGATCATCGGGTACGTCGGCCACGGCTGGTGATCCGGCCGCTCGTCGGGTGGCGTCGGCAGGATCTCCAACTGGGTAATGGATTTCGCGCCCTGCCGGATGGCGGTGCCGAGGCAGTCGGCGCCGGTGTCGCCGCCGCCGATGATCACCACGTGCTTGTCCTTCGCGGTGATCTGATCGTCGACCGTCCGGCCGCGAGCGACCCGGTTGGCCTGCGGCAGGAACTCCATCGCCTGGTGGATGCCGTCCAGCTCGCGCCCGGGCACCGGCAGGTCACGACCGATGGTCGAGCCGACCGCCAGCACCACGGCGTCGTAGCGCTCCTTGATCTGCTGGCCGGTCACCGACTTGCCGACCTCGACCCCGCAGCGGAAGTTGGTGCCCTCGTCCCGCATCTGCCGGATCCGGCGATCGAGGACGGCCTTCTCCATCTTGAACTCGGGGATGCCGAAGCGCATCAGTCCGCCCGGCTCCTCGGCGCGCTCGTAGACCGCGACGGTGTGACCGGCCCGGGTCAGCTGCTGAGCCGCCGCCAGACCGGCCGGACCGGACCCGATGACGGCGACCGTCTTCCCGGTCAGCCAGTCGGGAGCCTGCGGCTTGACCCGGCGCTCGTCCCACGCCTTGTCGATGATCGCGACCTCGACGTTCTTGATCGTCACCGGATCGCGGTTGATGCCCACCACGCAAGCGGTCTCGCACGGAGCCGGACACAACCGGCCGGTGAACTCCGGGAAGTTGTTGGTGGCGTGCAGCCGCTCCAACGCCTCGTCCCAGTCCCGCCGCCAGACCAGGTCGTTCCACTCCGGGATCAGGTTGCCCAGCGGGCAACCCGTGTGGCAGAAGGGAATGCCGCAGTCCATGCAGCGTCCGGCCTGCTCGGAGATGATCGGCAACAGCGCCCGCCCCGGCGTACCGGGGTAGACCTCCTTCCAGTCATGGATCCGCTCGGTGACCGGGCGCCGCTCCGCCACCTGCCGTGGCGTGGTGATGAAACCCCGTGGATCAGCCATGATGCGTATTCCTTCTGTGACTGAGTGCGCGAGCGAGGAGCTCGATCCGGCTCGGCTCTGAGCGTGGATGGGTCTGGCGGGAGCCCGAGCCTGCGAGGGCGGATGGTTGCGAAGAGCCGTCCGAGCAGCACCGCGAGGATCCTATGCACGTTGGCCGCTTCCATCATCTTGATCGTGGTGGCCGCCTCGTCGAGGCCCTCGGACTCGGCCTGGTCCCGGGCGGCGAGCACCCGGGCGTAGTCGCGCGGCAGCACCTTGGTGAACCGCGCGCCGGCAGCCGCCCAGTCGCTCAGCAGATCGGCGGCCACATCGGAGCCGGTCTCCTCGTGGTGCCGGGTGATCAGCTTCCGCAGCAGTTCGAGATCGGCATCACTGGGCTGTGAACGGATCCACCATCTCGGTGTTCAGCCGGGTGAGATCGAGATCGAGGAAGTAGCCGATGCCGCCGGACATGCCGGCGGCCACGTTCCGACCGGTACGGCCGAGCACCACCGCGATGCCGCCGGTCATGTACTCGCAGCCATGATCACCGAGACCCTCGACGACCGCGGTCGCGCCGGAGTTGCGGACGCAGAAGCGCTCGCCCACCTTGCCTCGGATGAAGATCTCGCCCGAGGTCGCGCCGTAGCGCGATCACGTTGCCCGCGATGATGTTCTCCGCCGCGACGAACGGCGCATTGCGCGCCGGCCGCAGCACGATCCGGCCGCCGGACAGACCCTTGGCCAGGTAGTCGTTGCTGTCACCCTCCAGCCGCAAGGTGATCCCGGCGGGCAGGAACGCACCGAAGCTCTGCCCGGCCGAACCCTCGAAGGTCAGGTCGATGGTCCCGTCGGGCAGCCCGGCACCCTTGGTGGCCTTGGTCACCTCGTGGCCGAGGATCGTGCCGACGGTGCGGTTGACGTTCCTGATCTTGAGCGACGCCCGGACGGCCTCGCCGCTGTCCAGCGCCGGCCGGCAGAGCTTGATCAACATCTGGTCCAGCGCCGTCTCCAGCCCGTGGTCCTGGCCGACGGTGTTGAGCAGCGGCGTGCCCTCCGGCAGTTCCGGCTTGTGCAGGATCGGTCGAAGATCGAGACCGTGGGCCTTCCAGTGCTGCTCGGCGGGCGTCGTGTCGAGCGCCTCGACGTGGCCGACCGCTTCGGCGAGCGTCCGGAATCCCAACGCGGCAAGGTGTTCGCGGACCTCCTCGGCGATGAACTCGAAGAAGTTGATCACGAACTCCGGCTTGCCGGTGAACTTGGAGCGCAGCTCCTGGTTCTGGGTGGCGACGCCGACCGGACAGGTGTCCAGGTGGCAGACCCGCATCATGATGCAACCGCTGACCACCAGCGGCGCCGTCGCGAAGCCGAACTCCTCCGCACCCAGCAGCGCACCGATGATCACGTCACGGCCGGTCTTCAGCTGGCCGTCGACCTGCACCACGATCCGGTCCCGCAATCCGTTCAGCAGCAGGGTCTGCTGGGTCTCGGCCAGGCCGAGCTCCCACGGACCGCCGGCATGCTTCAGCGAGGTCAGCGGTGCGGCACCGGTGCCACCGTCGTGACCGGAGATCAGCACCACGTCGGCCTTGGCCTTGGAGACACCGGCGGCGACCGTGCCGACGCCGACCTCGGCGACCAGCTTGACGTGCACCCGGGCGGACGGGTTGGCGCACTTCAGGTCGTGGATCAGCTGCTTGAGGTCCTCGATGGAGTAGATGTCGTGGTGCGGCGGCGGGGAGATCAGTCCGACGCCGGGCGTGGAGTGCCGGGTCTTCGCCACCCACGGGTAGACCTTCTGGCCGGGCAGCTGACCGCCCTCACCGGGCTTGGCGCCCTGGGCCATCTTGATCTGCAGGTCGGTGGCGTTGGTCAGGTAGTCCGAGGTGACGCCGAAACGACCCGAGGCCACCTGCTTCACCGCACTGCGCCGCTCGAGGTCGTAGAGCCGATCCTTGTCCTCGCCGCCCTCGCCGGTGTTGGACTTGCCGCCCAGCTTGTTCATGGCGATGGCCAGGGTCTGGTGCGCCTCGAGGCTGATCGAGCCGTACGACATCGCGCCGGTGGAGAACCGCTTGACGATCTCGCTGACCGGTTCGACCTCCTCGATCGGGATCGGCTTCCGGTCGCCCTTGAACTTCAGCAGTCCGCGCAGCGTCATCAGCCGCTCGGCCTGGGAGTCGATGTGGTGGGTGTACTGCTTGAAGATGTCGTAGCGGCCCGAGCGGGTCGAGTGCTGCAGCCGGAAGACCGTCTCCGGGTCGAACAGGTGCGGCTCACCCTCGCGCCGCCACTGGTACTCCCCGCCGACCGGCAGCAGCCGGTGCGCCAGCGGGATGCCGTCGGCCGGGTACGCGCGCAGGTGCCGGTCGCGGATCTCCTCGGCGAGCTGCTCCAGCGTGACGCCGCCGAGCTTGCTGGTGGTGCCGGTGAAGTACCGGTCGACCAGCTCGCGGGACAGGCCGAGGGCCTCGAAGATCTGGGCCCCGGTGTACGAGGCGACGGTCGAGACGCCCATCTTGCTCATCACCTTGAGCACGCCCTTGCCGAGCGCCTTCACCACGTTCGCGACGGCCTTCTCCGGCTCCACCGTGGTGTAGACCCCGCTGCGGGCCAGGTCCTCGACGGACTCGATGGCCAGGTAGGGGTTCACCGCGGCCGCGCCGTAGCCGATCAGCAGCGCGACATGGTGCACCTCGCGGACGTCCCCGGCCTCGACGATCAGCCCGACCTGGGTCCGGGACTTCTCCCGGACCAGGTGGTGGTGCACCGCCGCGGTGAACAGCAGCGACGGGATGGGCGCGACCTCGGCGTTGGAGTGCCGGTCGGAGAGCACGATGATCCGCGCGCCGCCCTCGATGGCGGCCGAGATCTCCGCGCACAGCTCGTCCAGCTTGGCGGCCAGCGCCTCCGCTCCCCCGTTCACCTCGTACAGGCCGCGGGCCACGTAGGTGGCGTAGCCGGGCAGGTCGCCCTCGCGGTTGATCCGGACGATCTTGGACAGCGCGTCGTTGTCCAGCACCGGGAAGGGCAGCACCAGCCGGCGACAGGACGCCGGTCCCGGATTGAGCAGGTTCTGCTCCGGGCCGATCGTGTTGTAGAGCGAGGTGACCAGTTCCTCCCGGATCGCGTCCAGCGGCGGGTTGGTCACCTGGGCGAACAGCTGGGAGAAGTAGTCGAACAGCAGGCGTGACTTGTCGCTCAGCGCGGCGATCGGGGTGTCGGTGCCCATCGACCCGATCGGCTCGGCGCCGCCGGACGCCATCGGCGCGAGGATCAGCCGCAGCTCCTCCTCGGTGTAGCCGAAGACCTGCTGGCGCCGGGTCACCGAGGCGTGGGTGTGCACGATGTGCTCCCGCTCGGGCAGGTCGGACAGCAGCATCCGGCCGGCGACCAACCACTCGCCGTAGGGTGCCGCGCTGGCCAGCCCGGCCTTGACCTCGTAGTCGGAGATGATCCGGTGCTGGTTCAGGTCGACCAGGAACATCTTGCCGGGTTGCAACCGGCCCTTCTCCACGACCTTCTCGGGCGCGATGTCCAGCACGCCCGCCTCCGAGGCCAGCACCACGAGCCCGTCGTCGGTGACCCAGAAGCGACCGGGCCGCAGGCCGTTGCGGTCCAGCACCGCGCCGATCTGGGTGCCGTCGGTGAACACCACGCCGGCCGGTCCGTCCCACGGCTCCATCAGGCAGGAGTGGAACGCGTAGAAGTCCTTCTTGGCCTGGTTGATCTGCTCGTTGTTCTCCCACGCCTCGGGGATCATCATCAGCATCGCGTGCGGCAGCGAACGCCCGCCCAGATGCAGCAGCTCCACCACCTCGTCGAACGACGCCGAGTCGGATGCGTCCGGGGTGCAGATCGGGAACAGCCGCTCCAGGTCGCCCGGGATCACGTCGCTGGACCAGCAGCGCCTCCCGGGCCCGCATCCAGTTCTTGTTGCCCTTGACGGTGTTGATCTCGCCGTTGTGCGCGATCATCCGGAACGGGTGCGCGAGCTCCCAGGCCGGGAACGTGTTGGTGGAGAACCGCGAGTGCACGACGACCATGGCGCTGGCCATCCGCTCGTCCAGCAGCTCGGGGAAGACCAGCTCGAGCTGCTCGGTGGTCAGCATGCCCTTGTAGACCAGGGTCCGGGCCGACAGCGACGCGAAGTAGACACCGGTCTCGTGCTGGGTCCGGCGACGGAGGCAGTACGTCAGCCGATCGAGCGCGATGCCCATCACCGGGCGCCCGGCGGCCGCCACGAACAGCTGCTCGAAGTAGGGCATGTTCGAGCGGGTCAGGTCGCTCAGCGACGAGTCGTCGGTCCGCACCCGGCGCCAGCCGAGCACGGTCAGGTGCTCCTCCGCGGCGATCTGCTCGATGGTCGCCTTGGCCTTGGCCGCCGCGTCCGGCTCGGTCGGCAGGAAGGCGTTGCCGACCGCGTACGCGCCCTGCCGGGGCAGGTGGAAGTCGACGTTCTCGCGCAGGAAGGCGTCGGGGATCTGCAGCAGGATGCCGGCACCGTCCCCGGTCTTCGGGTCGGAGCCGGTGGCGCCGCGGTGGTCGAGATTGCGCAGCGCCTCCAGGCCCTGGGCGACGATCGAATGGCTCGGTACGCCGCTCAGCGTCGCGACGAAGGCGACACCGCACGCGTCGTGCTCGAAAGAGGGGTCGTAGAGGCCCTGGGCCTGAGGCAGACCCCGCTGTCCTGAAACAGCTGTCATGGCACAAACTCCCGTCGTCGAAGCCGGTGACAGAGAGGCTCTGACACTGGGTCACGGCTCGCACGCCTTGGTGGGCGCGCTGTCACGAGCGGGACGACGTTGGCCCAGAAGTTGTCGCAAGATTAACGCACCCGGACCGCTTCGCCCGACGGGAAATCTCGTCATCCGGGCCTGAGCCGGACTCAGGCCGGTTCCCGGCTCGGCGGCTCCTCGTCGACCGCCTCCGGGGACTCCTCATCAATCTGTTCGGCGTCGGACTCACCGGCCTCGAATTCGGCCCCCGGAGGGTCGCCCTCCACCACTTCCTCGCGTCCGGGCCGGTTGCGGACCAGCCAGATCAGCCAGATCAGCGCGGCGAGGAAGACGATCAGCGAGGTGTAGTTGTTCAGCCGGAAGCCGCCGATCTCGTTCACCGAGTCGATCCGCAGGGCCTCGATCCAGAACCGGCCGGCGCAGTAGAGCATCACGTAGAGGGCGAAGACCTTGCCGTGCCCCAGCCGGAACTTGCGGTCCAGCAGCACCAGGACCACCGCGACGGCCAGATTCCACAGCAGTTCGTAGAGGAACGTCGGGTGGAAGGTGGCGAACTGCTGGAAGCCGGCCGGGCGATACCGCGGCTCGATCTCCAACGCCCACGGGAGCGTGGTCGGGCGTCCGAAGAGCTCCTGATTGAACCAGTTGCCGATCCGGCCGATCGCCTGGGCCACCAGGATCCCCGGAGCGACCGCGTCCAGCAGCGCCGGGAAGACGATCTTGCGCCGGCGCGCCACCAGGTAGGCGCCGAGCGCGGCCAGGGCGATCGCCCCCCAGATCCCGAGCCCGCCCTGCCAGATCTTCAGCGCGTCGATCGGGTGCCGTCCGGGACCGAAATAGAGCTGGTAGTCGGTGATCACGTGATAGATCCGGGCGCCGACGATGCCGCACGGCACGGCGACCACGATCACCATCTCCAGGCTGTCGGCCGTGCCGCCGCGGGCCTGCCAGCGGCGGGTGGCGATGATCATCCCGACGATGATGCCGGCGATGATGCACAGCGCGTACGCCCGGAGCGGGAAGGGGCCGAGGTACCAGATATTCGTGCCTGGACTGGGAATCGACAGAGCTCTCACAAGATCACCCTCACTGGGTCCCGGCTCATCCGGCCGCCTGGTCGATCATGGCTTTGAGGCTCTCAGGTGTCAGCGTCTCCAGGTCCACCGGGTTGCCGTTCAGGAACATCGTCGGGGTCCCCTGCACCCCGTTCTTGTCCGCGGCCGCGTTGATCGACTCGACCCAGCCGGCGTGCTGCTTCGTGCTCACGCAGGTCCGGAACGCCGTCCGAGACGTTCCCGCCCACCTTGCCGGCCAGGTCGATGAGCTGTTCGTCGTTCCACTGCAGGGTGTGGTTGGCGAACAGGCCCAGGTAGTAGTTCTGGCCGAATCCGGCCTCGGCCGCGCACGCCATGGCGTTGGCCGCCGCGGCCGAACCCTCGTCGATGAACGACATCGGATAGAGCTCGATCCGGGCCTTGCCGGCCTGCTGGGCTGCGGTCAGGGTGCTCACCGAACTGCTCTTCGAACTCCGCGCAGTGCGGGCAGTGGAAGTCCTCGTACAGGGCGATCTTGACCGGTGCGTCGGCCGAGCCGAGGACCAGCGGCATGCCGTCGGCGACGGTGATCGGAGCGGTCGTCGCCGCCGGGCTGGGCACCGCCGACGGGGCCCGCTGCGTCCGCCAGGCCTGCAGCCCGATCCCGCCGCCGACCACCAGGACGAAGAACGCGACCACCGCGATGATCAAGATCCGTTGCTGCCGGTCAGGTCCTGCCATCCGACACCTCCTCGACGTCGTTTTCGCGGTCCGTGCGACCGAGCGCGAACCGGCTGCGCGGATGCCACACCAGCCACAGGGCCAGCATCAGGAACCCGAGGTCGCGGGCGATCTCGACCCCGTACGCGGTCTGTCCGGCCGCCACCTCACCACCACCGCCGAAGCAGCCGCAGTCGATGCTCAGCCCGCGCGCCGCCGCCGAGATCACCGCGACGATGAAGATCACCAGCAGCCCGGCGCTCAACACCGCCAGGACCCGGGTGGCGATGCCGGCCATCAGCAGCAGGCCGAGCGCGATCTCGGCGAACGGCAAGGCCCAGCCGACGATGCGTCTCCAGCCCGTCCGGCAGCAGTTCGTAGGCGCGAACGGCCGCCACCGACGACTGCGGATCGATGGCCTTCAACGCGCCCGCGGTCACCAGGATCCCGCCGAGGGCGAGCCGGGCGACCGTCGACACCCACGGCGAGCACGGCGGTCGCGGCTGGGCGCCGCGCTCACCGCGACCGGTCCACCAGCAGCGCGAAGTCATGCTTCAGTGAACCGATCGAGGAGCCCGGCGTCCAGACGACGACGCCGGAGTTGCGGCTGAATCCGATCACATGGGCGGAATGACCGACCTCGTAGCCGCCGCTCGGCAGCTTCTCCATCCCCTCGATGTCCACCCCGACCTGGCTCGCCGCCTGCTTGATGGTGGCGAGCGATCCGGTCAGCCCGATGAAGTCCGGGTTGAACCGGCGCAGGTAGCGTCCGGATCTGCCGCGGCTTGTCCCGGGCCGGGTCGGTGGTGACGAAGACGACCTGGATCTGGTCGCGGTCCGCGGGCTCCATCCGCTGCAGGGCCAAGGCGACGTCGGACAGCACCGCGACGCAGACGTCCGGGCAGTTGGTGTAGCCGAAGAAGAGCAGGGTGACCGGCTTGGACGGTGAGGAGGCCAGGTTGTACGACTGCCCGGCGGCGTCGGTGAGTGAGGCGTCCGGCATCGCGTACGGGTCGGGCAGCGAGGTGCCTCCGAGATAGCCTCCCGGGTCGGCATCTCGGCCGGCCAGGGTCGGAGTGGCGGCCGGGGTGCAGCCGGTCACCACCAGGAGCAGGCCGACGGCGAGCAGCAGCCGTACGGTTCGGGTCACGACCGGACTAACCCGGCCGATGCCTCTGAAGTTCCCGTGCGGTCCGACCGGCCCTCGCGGACGCCGGCGGCGAGATCGGCGACCACCGCGCGCAGCCGGCTCAGGTCACCGGGTTCGCCGGCATCCTCGGCATCCAGCAGCGCCTTGACCAGCGCCGAGCCGACGATCACGGCGTCGGCGAACTCGGTCACCTCGCGCGCCTGGACGCCGTTCGACACGCCGAGCCCGACCCCGACCAGGGCGTCCGGATCGGCGGCCCGGATCCGGGCGACGAGTTCGGGTGCGGCCGAGGAGGTCTGGGCCCGAGCGCCGGTCACGCCCATCACCGAGGTGGCGTAGACCCAGCCGCGACAGGCGGCGACGGTCGAGGCGATCCGCTCGTCGCTCGAGGACGGTGAGACGAGGAAGATCCGGTCCAGGCCGTGCGCGTCCGAGGCCTGGAACCACTCCGCGGCCTCGTCGGGGGTCAGATCCGGGGTGATCGCGCCCGCGCCACCGGCGGCGGCCAGGTCGCGGGCGAAGCGGTCCGGGCCGTAGCGCTCGATCAGGTTCCAGTAGGTCATCACCACCGCCGCGGTGCCGGCGTCGGCCACCGCCTCGACGGCGGCGAACGCGTCCCGGGTCCGGACGCCGCGCTCGAGCGCCCGGGTGCCGGCCCGCTGGATCGTCACCCCGTCCATCATCGGGTCGCTGTACGGCATGCCGACCTCGACCAGGTCGACTCCCGGGGAGTTGCCCTCGCCGGTCAACGCCCGCAGCGCCTGCAGCGACGTCGGCACGTCGGGGTAGCCGACGTGCAGGAAGCCGACCAGCGCGCCGCGGCCGGCGGCGCGGACGTCGGCGAACACCTTGCCGGTGCGGCCGGGATCCAGGCTCACAGTTCCTGCCCGGCTCCGGTCGAACTGCCGCCGACCTCGAGATCGGCGTCGGTCCCGGCGCTGACGTCGGTGCCGACCGGCTCACCGGATTCCGAGCCGGTGCCCGTGGTGTCCAGATCGAACCACTTGATCGCCGTGTCGACGTCCTTGTCGCCCCGACCCGACAGGTTGACCAGGATGATCGGCGGCTCGCCGTCGCTGTTGCGGGGCAGCCGCTGGCCGAGCTTGATCGCGCCGGCGAGCGCGTGGGCCGACTCGATGGCCGGCACGATGCCCTCGGTCCGCGACAGCAGCCGGAACGCGTCCATGGCCTCGGCGTCGGTGATCGGCTCGTAGTGGGCGCGGCCGGTCTCGGCCAGCCAGGAGTGCTCCGGACCGACACCGGGATAGTCCAGGCCGGCCGAGATGGAGTGCGACTCCTTGGTCTGGCCGTCCTCGTCCTGCAGCACGTAGGTCCGCATGCCGTGCAGCACGCCGATCTCCCCGGCGGAGATGGTGGCGGCGTGCCGGCCGGTCTCGACGCCCGCGCCGCCGGCCTCGAAGCCGTACAACGCCACGCTCGGCGTCGGGGATGAAGTCCGCGAAGATGCCGAGCGCATTGGAACCGCCGCCGACGCAGGCGACCACCGCGTCGGGCAGCCGGCCGTAGCGGTCCAGCACCTGGGCCCGGGCCTCGGTGCCGATCACCCGCTGGAACTCCCGGACCATCATCGGGAACGGATGCGGCCCGGCCACCGAGCCGATCAGGTAGTGGGTGTGGTCGACGCTGGCGACCCAGTCGCGCATCGCGTCGTTCATCGCGTCCTTGAGGGTCTGGGTGCCGGACTCGACCGCGATCACCTCGGCGCCGAGCAGCCGCATCCGGGCCACGTTGAGCGCCTGCCGCTCGGTGTCGACCTTGCCCATGTAGACCGTGCACTCCAGCCCGAACAGCGCCGCCGCCGTCGCCGTCGCGACGCCGTGCTGTCCGGCGCCGGTCTCGGCGATCACCCGGGCCTTGCCCATCCGCCGGGTCAGCAGGGCCTGACCGAGGACGTTGTTGATCTTGTGCGAACCGGTGTGGTTCAGGTCCTCGCGCTTGAGCAGGATCGTCGCGTCGCCGGCGTGGGCGGCGAACCGCAGCGCCCGGGTGATCGGGCTGGGACGTCCGGTGTAGTCGGCCAGCAGACCGGCCAGTTCGTCGGTGAAGGCCGGGTCCTCGACCGCGGCACGGAATTCCTGCTCGAGCTGGGCCAGGGCCGCGTAGAGCGCCTCGGGCACGAACTTGCCGCCGAACCGATCGAAATGGCCGTCGGCATCGGGTAGCTCGCGCACCGGCGACTCAGGCAGCACGGTATGGCTGGACACGCGTTCAGCTTCCCCTCGGTGTCAAACGGGTTTGGGTCAACGGGTTGCGTCGCGGCCGGAACGGCTACGACTTGTGCACGGCTGGGTGAGCCCCGGCAGCGACCAGGTCGGCCACCCCGCTGCGGGGATCGCGACCGGTCACCAGCGCCTCGCCGACCAGCACGACGTCGGCGCCGGCGCGCGCCAAGTCGATCACATCGTGCGGTCCGCGTACCCCGGACTCCGCGATCCGGACGATGCTGTCGGGGATCAGCGGCGCCAGCCGGGCGAAGGTGGTGGGATCGACCTCGCAGGGTCTGCAGGTTGCGGGCGTTGACCCCGATGATGGAGGCCCCGGCGTCGATCGCGCGCCGCACCTCGTCGGCGTCGTGCACCTCGACCAGCGGGGTCAGTCCGATGGATCGGGCCCGCTCGATCAACGACACCAACTGGAGATCGCTGAGCGCGGCGACGATCAACAGCACCAGGTCGGCACCGGCGGCCCGGGCCTCGAACAACTGGTACGCGGTGACGATGAAGTCCTTGCGCAGCACGGGAATCGCCACCGCGCAACGCACCCGGACAAGATCATCGAGAGTCCCGGAGAACCGGCGCTCCTCGGTCAGCACGGAGATGGCGGAGGCGCCACCGGCCTCGTACTCCACGGCCAGCGCCGCCGGATCGGCGATCGCGGCCAGGGCGCCCTTGCTCGGACTCGACTCGCTTGACCTCGGCGATCACCGCGACACCCGGACCACGGAACCGCGGCATCGGGTCGATGGCCGGATCGATGCGTTGGCAGCGTTCCTTGAGCCGGTGCAGCGGCATCTGTTGCTGCCGCGCGACAAGGTCCTCCCGGACCCCGGCGATGATGTCGTCCAACGCACCCACAGTGACGAACCGAATCAGTACGCGCCGTGGCCCATGACCTGCAGGACCTTGGTGACGATCAAGGACAGCGACCAGCAGCGCGACTCCGACCCAGAACAGCGGCCAGACCTGCACGATGACGGCGATGCCGCCGAGCACGATGGCGACCATGGCGATGGTGGTGCCCGCCCAGGCGGCGGCGGTCCGGCCGTGATGGACATGCTTGGCGTTGCCCGCCGTATTCGCGGCCTGCGGGCGGCCCGTCTGCGAGGTGTGTTCTGCGGTGTCTGCCATCTGTTCCCTCATTTCCCTCGCGCGTTGCCGTTCGGAGATTGCGGTGACTGGGCCTGGTTCGGCGTTTTCCATTGTGTCTCCTGTCGGGCTTTTACGCACATCGGGGTCATCGGCCGCCTCGCTGCCCGCCTCGATGGTCGGGTCCTCGCCGGCATCGAGCGCCCGCCAGACATCGGCCGGATCCGTCCGCGACCGACGTCGGGCCGGTGCTCGATCCCCGCTCGAAGCGGGCCGCGGAAGCCCGCCACCGCGGAGCGTTGATGATCACCGAGGCGGCTCCGGCGAGCACCAGCAGGCCCGCCGCCGCGTAGACCCACGGCCAGGCGGTGCCGGTCAGCGCGAACTGGTCGGCCAGGCTGACCTCGCGTACCTGCGTCCGCACCGCGTCGGCACTGGGCCGGACCCGCAACGCGCCGAGCAGCGACCACCCCGGCCCCGGCGGCGATCAGCAGCCCGCCGACGATGCGGCGCCCGCGGACCCGCAGGACCAAGATCAACAACGTGCCGGCGAGGACGACCACGGCCAGGGCCTGGCTCAGTCCGCCGGTGGCCTCGCTGCCTTTGAACCCGACCGAGACGCCCTCACCGATCGCCCGCCACCACGGCTGGGCGCTGGCCACCAGGGCCAGCGCTCCGCCGGCGAGCAACAGGGCCAGCGCGCTCGCCCGGCCCCTCATCGAACCGGCTCGACCGACTGGAAGCTCTGCGCCACCGAGATCGCCCGCACCACGGCCGCGGCCTTGTTCTGCGACTCCTGGTCCTCGGTCGGTGGATCGGAATCGGCGACGATCCCGCCGCCGGCCTGCACGTAGGCCACCCCGTCGCGGAGCAGTGCGGTCCGGATGGCGATCGCGGCATCGGCGTCGCCGGCGAAATCCAGATAGCCGACCACGCCGCCGTAGAGCCCGCGGCGGGACACCTCGAGCCCGTCGATGATCTCCATCGCCCGCACCTTGGGCGCGCCGGACAAGGTGCCGGCGGGGAAGGCGGCGAGCACGACGTCGAGGGCCGAGTGGCCCTCGGCGATCTGGCCGGTGACGGTGGATTCCAGATGCATGATGTGGCTGTAGCGGCGGACCTCCATGAACTCGATCACCTCGACCGTGCCCGGCCGGCAGACCCGGCCCAGATCGTTGCGACCCAGGTCGACCAGCATCACGTGCTCCGACCGTTCCTTGGGGTCGGCGAGCAGCTCCGCCTCGAGGGCCGCGTCCTCGTGCGGAGTCGCACCCCGCGGCTTGGAGCCGGCGATCGGGTGGGTGACGGCCGTGCCGTCCTTGACCGTGACCAGCGCCTCCGGCGACGAGCCGACGATGTCGAACTCCCGCCCGCGCTCGTCGGTCAGCCGGAGCAGGTACATGTACGGGCTGGGGTTGGTCAGCCGCAGCACCCGGTAGATGTCGAGCGCGTCGGCGGTGGTGTCGACCTCGAACCGCTGGCTGACCACGATCTGGAAGGCCTCGCCCGCCTTGATCTCCTCCACGGCCGCGGCGACGGCGCCCTGGAACTGCTCCGGCGTGCGCTGCCGGCGGATCGGCAGCGTCTGGTCCCCGAAGGCGGCCGACACGACCGATGACGGCGTCGGGTCGCGCCAGCAGCTCGGTCATCGCCTCGACCCGGGAGACCGCGTCCGCGTACGCCTCGTCGACCCGTTCGTCGCTGTCGTCGAAGTTGATCGCGTTGGCGACCAGCCACACCTCGCCGTCGTGGTGGTCGAGCACGGCCAGGTCGGAGGCGAGGACGAAGGCCAGCTCGGGCAGCTCGAGGTCGTCGACGTTGCCGTCGGGCAGCCGCTCGACCCGCCGTACCGCGTCGTAGCTGAGGAATCCGACCAGCCCGGAGGTGAACGGCGGGAGTCCCTCGGCCCGCGGCGTGTGCAGCAGCCGCAGGGTCTCCCGCAGCGCGGCGAGCGGATCGCCGCCGCTGGGCAGGCCGGACGGGGCATGACCGGTCCAGACGGCTTCGCCGCCGCGCTCGGTCAGGGTCGCCGCCGCGTTCACCCCGATGAAGGAGTAGCGCGACCAGACACCCTGCTCGGCCGATTCCAGCAGGTAGCTCCCGGAGCGGTCCTGGGCCAGCTTCCGGTAGAGGCCGATCGCGGTCTCGGCATCGGCCAGCAGCCGCCGATACACCGGGATCACCCGGCGCTCGGTTGCCTGCCGGCGGAACTCCTCGAGGGACGGGCTGATGTCGGACGCGCTCATCGCGAGCCCACTTCGGACGTCACCACGGCCGGCAGCACGCGGGCGTCGAAGCAGCTGTGATCGCCGGTGTGGCAGGCGCCGCCTTCCTGCCGGACCTTGATCAGCACGGTGTCCCCGTCGCAGTCCAGCCGGACCTCGCGGACCCATTGCCGATGGCCACTGGTCTCGCCCTTCACCCAGTACTCGCGGCGGCTCCGGGAGTAGAAGGTGGAGCGGCCGGTGGTCAGCGTGCGATGCAGCGCGAGATCGTCCATCCAGCCGACCATCAAGACATCGCCGCTGTGCTCCTCCTGCACCACGGCGGTGATCAGGCCGCTGCTGTCGCGCTTCAGCAGCGCCGCGATCTCGGGGTCGAGGGCTTCGACGGGCTCGGACGGTGTGGCGGTGTCGGTCACCCGACCATTGTTCTCCGAACCGGCCGCGCTGCCCGGCGATTTCCGAGACGTGGCGCTGCAGGGTTTAGCATGAGCGCTCGTGACGTTTGCCAAGTCCGAGCGCGCCGAGCTGTGCGACCTGTTCGACCGGGTCGGGCCGGAGGCCCCAACCCTGTGTCATGGGCTGGGCTACGCACGATCTGGCCGCTCACCTGTGGATCCGGGAGACCGACCCGGTCGGCGTCAGTGGACTGGTGGCCAAGCCCCTGTCCGGCCTCTACGAGCGGCGGGTGGCCGAGGTCAAGCAGCGGTGGCCGTTCGGCGACCTGGTCGAGCGGGTGCGCAACGGGCCGGCGCGATTCTCGGTCTTCGCCATCCCCGGGGTCGACGAGGGGGCGAACACCACCGAGTTCTTCATCCACCACGAGGACGTGCGCCGGGCCGGTGACTCCCCGCAGACCGCCCGCGACCTCGGACCGGAGGTCGAGGAATGGATGTGGCGGCGGCTGAAGCTGCTGGCTCGCGCCTGGTTTCGCCGGGTCCAGGTCGGAGTGGTGCTCGAGCGGCTCGGTTCGGCCGGCGACGGCGGAGCGCCGGAGACCATCCGCGCGGTGACCGGCTCCTCGATCGTCACGCTCGTCGGCCAGCCGAGCGAGCTGATGCTCTTCGCCCACGGCCGGTCCGCGGCCGAGGTGAAGCTGGTCGGTGAACCCGACGCGATCGACATCCTGAACGCCGCCGACCTGAGCACTTGAGCTCTGAGTAAGACTGTCGAGATGGCGCGCCGCGGAGCAGCAGCAGTCGTCGGGGCGCTTCTCCTGGTCGCCGGCTGCGGTAGCCCGGCGACCGCGCCGAGTCCGGACACGGAGACGGCGCGACCCAGTGCACCGGCGTCAGCCGGCCCGTCCGCGGCCGACGAGCCTCAGGTGACCGAACTCCTCTCCGGGCTCACCACACCCTGGGGCCTGGTCACCCTGCGCGACGGGCGCCTGCTGATCAGCGAACGTGACACCCGCCGGATCGTCGTGGTCGACGACGGGCAGGCGGCACCGCTGCGCACCATCGACGACGCCAGCCCCGCCGGCGAGGGTGGCCTGCTCGGCCTCGCGGTCACGGCCGACGAGCAGACGGTGTTCGCCTACTTCACCGCGGCGCAGGACAACCGGATCGTCTCGATGAGCTGGGACGGCACCACGCTGGGTGAGCCGAAGCCGATCCTGACCGGCATCCCCAAGGGCGGCCGGCACAACGGAGGTCGGATGGTGGTCGGACCCGACGGCGATCTCTACGTCGGCACCGGTGAGACCGGTGACACCGACCTCGCCCAGGACAAGACGTCCCTCGGCGGGAAGATCCTGCGGATCACCACCGACGGCAAGCCGGCGGCCGGAAATCCCTTCTCCAACGAGGTTTACAGCTACGGACATCGCAACGTCGAAGGGCTGGCGTTCGACGATCAAGGGCGGCTCTGGGCGAGCGAGTTCGGTGAGCAGACCTGGGACGAGCTGAACCTGATCACCAAGGGCGGCAACTACGGCTGGCCGGAGGTCGAGGGCTCCGGCCAGGCTCGCCGGCATGATCAATCCGAAGGTGGTCTGGTCGACCTCCGAGGCGTCGCCGGCCGGGCTGGCCTTCTGGCGGGGCTCGCTCTGGATGGCCGCACTCCGCGGCGCCCGGCTCTGGCAGATCCCGGTCGACGGCGAGAACACCGGCACCCCGGTGGCCCATTTCACCCAGCGGTACGGACGGATCCGTTCGGTCACCGTCTCGGCCGACGGGAACGCGCTGCTCGTCACCAATTCCAACACCGACGGCCGCGGGGACCCCGCGGCCGACGACGACCGGCTGCTGGAACTCACCGGCTAGCCGGTCCAGCCCTCACTCGAGTCCCCCGAGCCACCGACGCCCTTCGACCAGTCGGGCAGTTGCTGGAGGGCCCAGGTGTTGCCGTCAGGGTCGGAGAAGAACACGAACGAACCCCAGGGCATGACGTCGACATCACTCACCTGGACGCCGCGACCGGCCAGCTCGGCCCGCGCCGCCTCGGCGTCGGCGACCACCATCTGCAGGTTGTCGAGCGATCCGGGCGCCATCTTGGTGATGCCCTTGCCGATCGCGATCGAGCAGGCCGAGCCCGGCGGGGTCAGCTGGACGAATCGGATGTCCTCATTGACGACCTGGTCGTGGTCGGCGACGAAACCGACCTGGTCGACGTAGAAAGCCTTGGCCCGGTCGACGTCACTGACCGGCACTCCGACGAGCTCGAGTTTGTAGTCCATGATCAGCAGCCTAGAAGCCGGCACTGACACTTTCTCGAGCCGACATTTCTGATCAGCGACGGGGCTCGGGCAGGATCGGTCCATGACCTCGCGTACGCCACGGATCGTGCTCGGCGCCATCGGTGCCGTGATCAGCCTCGATCGGGCTGATCTGGACCCTTCAGGGTCTGGGCGTGATCCCCGGCAGCTTCATGACCGGCAACCAGACCTGGCTCTACATCGGGCTGATCTGCCTGGCCGCGGGCATCTTCGCGCTGATCATCGCCGTCCGCTGGCAGCGATTCCGCCGGTGATCCGCCCGGTGGACACGGCGGTTCCGATGGACGGACCAGGACACCCGCGTGTAACACGGCGTAACTACTGTGGCCAGCGATGAGTGCCGAACTGACCCTGGGTGCCGAGGAAGAGCTGCACCTGATCGACCAGGAGAGCTGGAAGCTGTCGGCGCGCGCACCTTCGCTGCTGTCCCGGTTGCCGGCCGACAACTATTCCGCGGAGATCCAGCGAACCACGGTCGAGACCAACACCGACGTGGTCGACTCGCTCGCCGCCCTGCGGTCCGAGCTGCTGCGGCTCCGGCGCGGTCTGGTCGAGGTGGCCGCCGAGGACAACATCGGGATCGCGGCGGCCGGCACCGCGCCCAGTTCGGCGTTCGCCGACTTCGAACTCACCTCGACGGGGCGCTACGGCCGGATGCAGGAGCAGTATCGGCTGCTGGTCGACGAGCAGCTGATCTGCGGTCTGCAGATCCACGTCGGGGTCAGTGACCGCGACCTCGCGGTGCAGATCATGCAGCGGGTGGCGCGCGACCTGCCGATCCTGCTCGCGCTGTCGGCCAGCTCGCCGTACTGGAACGAGCAGGACACCGGGTACGCGAGCATCCGCTCGATCATCTGGCAGCGCTGGCCGAGTGCCGGCGCGACCGGGCGGCTGCGCTCGGCCGCCGAGTACGACCAGCTGCTCGCCGACCTGATCAACACCGGCGTGATCGCCGACGCGAAGATGGCCTACTTCGACGTCCGCCCGTCCGCCCACGCGCCGACCCTGGAGCTGCGCACCTGCGACGCGTGCCCGATCGTCGACGACGCGGTCCTGATCGCCGGCCTGTTCCGCGCCTCGGTCCTCGCCGCCGAACGCGACATCGCCAACGGGCGGCCCTTCGATCCGGTGCCGCCGCCGGTGCACCGGGCGGCGATCTGGCAGGCCGCGCGCGGCGGGTTGTCCGGCGCGCTGCTGGACGACACCCGCCACCCGAAGCCGCTGCCCGCCGAGCGGGCGGTCCGGTCGCTGCTCAAGCGGCTCCGGCCCCAGCTGGAGGAGCTCGGCGACTGGGCCGAGGTCAACGAGCTGGCCAAGACGACGCTCGCGCGCGGCAACTCGGCCGACCGGCAGCGGGCCGCCTTCGCCGAACGGGGCCGGCTCACCGACGTGGTCGAGCTGGTGGTCGCCGAGACGCACGGTCCGGCCGGCGGCACCGAGGAGGCCCTGGACGCGGCCCCGTTCCGGCGCTACCGGTTCCGGGCCGGCGACGAGGCGCTCGGCCCGGGCCGTCGGCCCCGGCCGGTGTATCGCGATCTCATCGAGTACTACCGCCGCACCGGCGAGGCCGAGCTCAGCGCCCGCACCCAGGCGCGCCGGCGACTGGGTGGAGCGGATCGGGATGACGTTCGGGGTCGAGGGCCAGAAGCGGCGCTTCTCGGTCGACCTGGTGCCGCGGCTGATCAGCCCGCACGAATGGCAGACCCTGTCCGAGGGACTGATCCAGCGGGCCCGGGCGATCGAGGCCTTCCTGGCCGACGTCTACGGCGAGCAACGGATCCTGGCCGAAGGCGTGCTGCGCCGCGAGCACGTCGAAGGTGCACCGGGCTGGCGCCCCGAGGCGACCCGGCTGCCGCCGGGCACGATCCGGGCGCCGATCATGGGCTTCGACCTGGTCCGCAACGAGTTCGGCGGCTGGCGGGTGCTCGAGGACAACGTGCGCAACCCGAGCGGTGCGGCGTACGCGATCGCGATCCGGGACCTGATGGACGACGTGCTGCCCGACCTGCCCCGCCCGAAGGGGCTGCTCGACCCGGCCCATGCGCTGCCGCGGATGCGGGAGTGCCTGCTGGCGCACGCCGGGCCGGACGGCACCGCCGCGCTGCTGTCGGAGGGACCCGGCGCGGCGGCCTGGTTCGAGCATCGGCTGCTGGCCGAACGGGGCGGCCTGGAGCTCACCGTCGCCGACGACCTGATGGTCGCCGAGGGCGAGGTCCGGCACCGTGACACCGGAGCGCGGATCGACGCCCTGTACCTGCGCCTGGACGGCGAACTCGTCGACCTGACGAACTCCGCCGGGCAGCCGATCGGCGCCGAGATCTTCGAGCTGGCCGTGGCCGGCGAGGTCTTCCTGGCCAATGCGCCCGGCAACGGGGTGGCCGACGACAAGGCGATGTACTGCAACGTGCCCGAGCTCATCGGCTACTACCTCGACGAGCACCCGACGCTCGAGGCCGTGCCGACCTACCGCACCAGCGACGAGGCCGAGGCCCGGATCGTGCTGGACCGGGTCGGCGAACTGGTCACCAAACCGGTCGACGGTCACGGCGGGATCGGCGTGCTGATCGGCCCCGACGCGTCCGCGGCCGAGGTGGCCGAGCGACGGTCGGCCATCGCCGCGGATCCCGGCCGGCTGGGTGGCCCAGGAGGTGGTCGCGCTGTCCTCGCACCCGACCCTGTCCGGGACCCGGCTGCAACCCCGGCACGTCGACCTGCGAGCGTTCGTCTATCTCCGGGGCACCGAGGCCGAGGACTGCACCCTGGCCGACCTGGCCCTGACCAGGGTCGCGCCCGCCGGCAGCCTGGTCGTCAATTCCTCGCGGGGTGGCGGGGCCAAGGACACCTGGATTCTGGGAGAGGACTGATCTCATGTGCGGCGTCGGCTGGCGAGTTGAGGTTCGACGGGCGGTTCGCCGACACGGCGGCGTGCGAGCGGATCACCGCCCGGCTCGCCCCGCGCGGACCGGACGGCTGCGGTCTCTGGTCGCGCGGCCCGGTCGCGCTCGGCCATCGACGGTTGTCGATCATCGACCTGAGCGTCGCCGGCTCGCAGCCGATGGTCGACTCGCCGCTGGGGCTGACCGTGGTCTTCAACGGGTGCATCTACAACTACCGGCAGCTTCGATCCGAGCTCGAGTCCCTCGGCCAGCGGTTCTTCTCCACCTCCGACACCGAGGTGATCGGCAAGGCGTACGCGGTCTGGGGTCTGGACTGCGTTGATCATTTTCTCGGCATGTTCGCCTTCGCGATCTTCGAGCACGCGACCGGGAAGTTGATCTTGGGCCGGGACCGGCTCGGGATCAAGCCGCTCTATCTCGACCAGACACCCGAGCGGCTGCGCTTCGCCTCGACGCTGCCCGCGCTGCTGGCCGGCGGCGGCACCGATACCGAGATCGACCAGTCGGCGTTGGCGTACTACATGACCTTCCACAGTGTGGTTCCGGCGCCGCTGACGATCTTGAAGGGGATCCGCAAGCTGCCACCGGCCACCGTCCGGGTCGTCGAGCCGAACGGCGAGTTCCATGATCACGTCTACTGGGTTCCGGAGTTCACCCGGGACCCGGACAAGGCCGACTGGACCGAGCAGGACTGGCAGGCCGCGCTGCTGGAGTCGCTGCGGACGGCGGTGGATCGCCGGATGGTCGCCGACGTGCCGGTCGGGGTGCTGCTGTCGGGCGGCATCGACTCCTCCCTCGTGGTGGCGCTGCTGGCCGAGGCCGGCCAGCACGGCCTGAAGACCTTCAGCATCGGCTTCGACTCGGCCGGCGGCGAGTCCGGGGACGAGTTCGAGTACTCGACCCTGGTGGCGGAGCGCTTCGACACCGATCATCACCGGATCAAGATCGACAGCTCGAGACTGCTGCCCGGCATCGACGGAGCCATCGCGGCGATGAGTGAGCCCATGGTGAGCCACGACTGCGTGGCCTTCTACCTGCTCAGCGAGGACGTCTCGGCCAGCGTGAAGGTCGTCCAGTCCGGGCAGGGGGCGGACGAGGTGCTGGGCGGCTACGACTGGTATCCCCCGCTCGCCTCGGTCGATCGCGGCGACGCCGTCGAGGCGTACGCGGGCGTGTTCTTCGATCGGCGCTGGAAGGCGATGAGCAAGATCGTCTCCCGCGACTGGCTCGGTGATCATGACGTGCCGACCTCCTTCATCAGCGAGGGTTTCGGCCGCCCGGGCGCCGAGACCGCCGTGGACGCGGCGCTGCGCAACGACACGACGGTCATGCTGATCGACGATCCGGTGAAGCGGGTCGACAACATGACGATGGCCTGGGGACTCGAGGCCCGGGTGCCGTTTCTCGATCATGAAGTGGTCGAGCTCGCCGGCCGGATCCCGCCGGAGCTCAAGCTCGCCGACGGCGGCAAGGGCGTGCTCAAGCATGCGAGCCGCGGCGTGGTGCCCGACGA
Source organism: uncultured Actinomycetota bacterium (assembly GCA_963761955.1). Classification (GTDB taxonomy): domain Bacteria; phylum Actinomycetota; class Actinomycetes; order Propionibacteriales; family Propionibacteriaceae; genus Microlunatus. The sequence continues at coordinate 143,076 of CAVXIY010000030.1, forward strand.
GGTGATCGACCGGACCAAGGGCTACTTCCCGGTGCCGGCCATCCGGCAGCTCGAGGGACCCTATCTGGACCGGGTACGCGCCGCGCTGACCGATCCGCAGGCCCGGCGGCGTGGACTGTTCCGCGGCAAGGCGGTGCGGAAGATGCTCGCCGATCCCAACACCACCCGCACGACCCTCGGCTCGAACGCGCTCTGGCAACTGGCCCTGCTCGAGATGTGGCTGCAGCACCATGACGTCGGCTGAGCTGGTCGATCCGGCGCAGCAGTTGGCCGAACAGCTCGTCGACGCCTGGGGCAGCTGGGCGCCGACGCTCTCGCCCGACTGCGACCGGATCGCCTTCGTCAGCGACCGGAGCGGCACGCCGTGCCTGTGGGTGCAGGATCTGCCGGCGCCGGGCAGCACGGTCCAGCCGGAGCCGACCATGATCAAGATCTCGGACGATCCGGTGATCGCGGTCAGCTGGTCGGCCGACGGCGGCTGGCTGGCCTGCAGCCTGGCCACCGGGGGCGGCGTACGCACCCAGGTGTGGGTGGTCCGGCCCGACGGATCGGACGCCCGGCTGATCGCCGGCGGCGCCGACCGGCACGCCGAACTCGGTCCGTGGACCCGGAGCGGTCACCGGGTCGTGGTCAACCTTCCCGGCGAGCAGGCCGGAGATCCCACGGTGTGTCACCTGGCTGATCCGGCGACCGGCGAGCTGACCCTGCTGGCCCGCGGGGAGTTGATCAGCGTGCTCGACCTGTCGATCGACGAGGACTTCGTGATCATCAAGGACGGCCAGCGCGGGAAGCAGTTCTGCGTGGTCGTCGACCGGGTCGCCGACCTCGGATCATCCGCTGCTGCCCTATCCCGGCCTGGGCTCGACCGAACGGGCGATCATCCGGCCGTCACCGCGGGGCGTCGACGAGCCGCTGGTCGCGTACCTGGCCACCGACGCGGGCCTGCCGCGCCGCCAGTTGGTGGCGACGCCGATCGGGCCCGCCGGCTGGGAAGGCGAGTCCGGCGTGCTGGCGCCGCGGGAGGACGCCGAGCTCGAGGGACTGGACGCCGACGATCTCGGACGGCTGCTGCTGCTGGTCTGGAACACCGCGGGCGGCGGCAGCGAGATCGAGTTGCTGGACACCGTCACCGGGGCCTCGCGTACGGTGCCGGACCTGCACGGGCTCGTGGTCAGCGGCGCGCTGCTCAGTCGGGACGGGTCGACCGCGTTGATCAGCGTCGAGGGATCGCGGCGACCGCGCGAACTGTGGAGCCTCGACGTCGCCAGCATGACCTGGACCCGCGCGACCGACGTGCCACGCCTGCCCGACCGCCGACCTCGTGGTGCCGACGCTGGAGTTCTTCCTCGGCCGCGACGGACTGCCGCTGACCGGCTGGCTGTACCGGCCGCGCGGTCAGAGTCGGGCCCGGTCCGGCGATGCTCAGCCTGCACGGCGGCCCGGAGGCCCAGGAACGACCGACCTTCAACCCGCAGCATCAGGCGATGGTCGCGGCGGGCATCACCGTCTTCGCGCCGAACATCCGCGGCTCGTCGGGCTTCGGCCGCTCGTTCGTGCACGCCGACGACGTGCACGGCCGTCGCGACGCCTTCGACGACGTGCTGGCCAGCCGCGACTTCCTGCTCGATCTCGGCATCGCCGATGCGGATCGGATCGCGGTCACCGGTCGCTCGTACGGCGGCTACCTGACCCTGGCCATGCTGGCCTTCTCCCCGGGCGTCTTCGCCGCCGGCGTCGACATCTGCGGGATGTCGGATCTGCACACCTTCTACCGCGACAGCGAGCCGTGGATCGCCGCCGCGGCCATCAGCAAGTACGGCCACCCCGAGCACGACTACATGCTGCTGCAGGCGCTGTCGCCGTTGCGCGCCGCGGCCAACATCGACGTGCCGCTGCTCGTCGCGCACGGCGAACTGGACACCAACGTCCCGCTGGGCGAGGCGACCCAGATCGTCGCCGCCCTGGAGGAGCTCGGCCGACCGGTGGAGTTCCTGCTGCTCGAGGGCGAAGGCCACGAATACCGCCGGGCCGACTCGCGCCGGACACTGATCGAGCGGATGCTGCGGTTCCTGACCACGAATCTGTGACCGACCCGCATCTGGTCTGCGGCGGTCTGAGCTCTGCCCGCCCGCGTGATGCGTACGTTTCGCACCACGTTGGGCGCCAAACGGACGATCCTTCGAGGCTCGGCGACGCTGCTGCGTCGTTTCGCACCCGTTGGGCGCAAACGGACACCTCGGGCGACCGCAATCTGTGGGCAGACCTCGGTCAGGTCAGGCGCTCCAGGATCAGCTCGCGGACCCGGGCGGCGTCGGCCTGGCCGCGCATCGCCTTCATCACCTGGCCGATCAGGGCGCCGGCGGCCTGGACCTTGCCGGATCTGATCTTGTCGGCGATGTCGGGGTTGGCGGCGATCGCGGTGTCGACGGCCGCACCGAGCGCGCCCTCGTCGGAGACCACGGCCAGCCCGCGCGCGGTGATCACCTCCTGCGGACTCCCCTCGCCGGCCATCACGCCGTCGAAGACCTGGCGCGCGAGCTTGTCGTTGATCGTCCCCTTGTCCACCAGGGCCTGGATCTCGGCCACCTGCTGCGGGGTGACCCCGGCATCCTCAAGATCAACACCGGCCTCGTTGGCCCGCCGGGTCACCTCGGTCAGCCACCACTTGCGGGCCGACTGCGGCGAGGCGCCGGCGGCCACGGTCGCCTCGATCGCGTTCAGCGCGCCGGCGTTGATCACGTCCCGCAGCTCGAGGTCGGAGAAGCCCCACTCGGCACTCATCCGCTTCTGCCGCTCGACCGGCGGTTCCGGCAGCGTGCCGCGCAGCTGGTCGACCCACTCCCGGCTGGGCGCCACCGGCACCAGATCGGGCTCGGGGAAGTAGCGGTAGTCCTCCGCCGTCTCCTTGCTGCGGCCGGGGCTCGTGGTGCCGGAGTTCTCCTGCCAGTGCCGGGTCTCCTGCTTGATCGACCCGCCGTCGGCGAGGATCGCCGCCTGCCGGGTGATCTCGTAGCGCACCGCGCGCTCGACGCTGCGCAGCGAGTTCACGTTCTTGGTCTCGGTCCGGGTGCCGAACTCGGCCTCCGGCGACGGGCGCAGCGACACGTTCGCGTCGCAGCGCAACGACCCCTGCTCCATCCGGACGTCCGAGACGCCGAGCGCCCGGAGCAGTTCCCGCAACATCGCCACGTACGCCCGCGCCACCTCAGGGGCCTTGACCCCGGTGCCCTCGATGGGCTTGGTGACGATCTCGATCAGCGGCACGCCGGAGCGGTTGTAGTCGAGCAGCGAATGGTCCGCGCCATGGATCCGCCCGGTCGCGCCGCCGACGTGCAGCGACTTGCCGGTGTCCTCCTCCATGTGGGCCCGCTCGATGCCGATCCGGTACATCTCGCCGTCCACCTCGACCTCGGTCCAGCCGTCGTACGCGATCGGCTCGTCGTACTGGGAGATCTGGTAGTTCTTCGGCATGTCCGGATAGAAGTAGTTCTTCCGGGCGAAGCGGCACCATTCGGCGATCGAGCAGTTCAGGGCCAGCCCGATCCGGATGGCCGACTCGATCGCCTTGGCGTTCACCACCGGCAGCGAGCCCGGCAGACCCAGACAGACCGGGCAGGTCTGGGTGTTGGGATCGGCGCCGAACGCCGTCGAGCAGCCGCAGAACATCTTCGAGGCGGTGTTGAGCTCGACGTGCACCTCGAGGCCGAGCACCGGGTCGAACTGCGCGAGGGCGTCGTCGTACGCGAGCACCGCGCTCATCGGGCCACCTCCAGTTCCGGAATCCGGTCGAGCAGCGAACCGCCCCAGCGAGACTGCAGTTCCCGCTCCAGCGCGGCGCCGACCCGGTAGAGCTGATCGTCGGCCAGCGGCGGCGCCATCACCTGCAGGCCGACCGGCAGCCCGTCCTCCGGGGCCAGCCCGATCGGGAAGGACGCCGCCGCGTTCCCGGCGAGATTCGACGGGATCGTGCAGAGATCGTTCATGTACATGGCCAGCGGGTCGTCGACCTTCTCGCCCAGCTTGAACGCGGTGACCGGCGTCGACGGCGAGACCAGCACATCCACCGCACCGAAGGCGCGATCGAAGTCCTGCGAGATCAGCGTGCGCACCTTCTGGGCCTGGCCGTAGTAGGCGTCGTAGTAGCCGCTCGACAGCGCGTAGGTGCCGATCATGATCCGGCGCTTCACCTCGTCGCCGAAGCCGGCTTCGCGGGTCGCGGCCATCACCTGTTCGGCGCTGCTGATGCCGTCGTCGACGCGCAGCCCGAAGCGCATCGCATCGAACTTGGCGAGGTTCGAGGACACCTCACTCGGCATGATCAGGTAGTAGGCCGCGAGCGCGTAGTCGAAGTGCGGGCAGGAGACCTCGACGATCTCCGCACCCAGTCCGGCCAGCAGCTCGACCGCCTCGGCGAACCGCTGCTCGACCCCCGGCGCGTAGCCCTCGCCGCTGAGTTCGGTGACCACGCCGATCCTCATCCCGCTGACGTCACCGGAGCGGGCCGCGGCGACGACATCGGGCACCGGAGCGTCGATCGAGGTCGAGTCGCACGGGTCGTGGCCGGCGATCACCTGATGCAGCAGCGCGGCGTCCAGCACCGTACGCGCGCACGGGCCGGCCTGATCGAGGCTGGAGGCCATGGCGACCAGGCCGTACCGCGACGTGCCGCCGTAGGTGGGCTTGACGCCGACCGTGCCGGTCACCGCGGCCGGCTGGCGGATCGAGCCACCGGTGTCGGTGCCGATCGCCAGGGGCGCTTCGAACGCCGCCAGTGCGGCCGACGATCCGCCACCGGAACCGCCGGGGATGCGGGTCAGGTCCCACGGGTTGTGCGTCGGACCGTACGCGGAGTTCTCGGTCGACGAGCCCATCGCGAACTCGTCCATGTTGGTCTTGCCCAAGATCACGATGTCGGCGTCCAGCAGCCGCCGGGTCACCGTCGCGTCGTACGGCGGGATCCAGTTCGCCAAGATCTTGGAACCACACGTCGTCGGGCGCACCCGAATAGGTCAGCACGTCCTTCAGGGCCAGCGGTACGCCGGCCAGCGGGCCGACCTGCTCGCCGGCGGCGATCTTGGCGTCGACCCGGGCGGCCGTGGCGAGTGCCCGTGCACTGTCCACATGCAGAAACGCGTGCACCTGATCATCGACGGCGGCGATCCGATCGAGATGGGCCTGGGTCACCTCGACCGAGCTGAGCTCGCCCGAGTGGATCTTGCCGGCGAGATCGACGGCCGTCGTCGCTTGATCACGCCTCCTCCTCGAGGATCCGGGGCACCAGGAAACGGTCCTGCTCGGCCGCCGGCGCGCCGGCCAGCACATCGGCCAACGGCAGCGACGGCCGCACCACGTCCTCGCGGAAGACATTGGTCAGCGGCAGGGCGTGCGACGTCGGCTGGATGTCGTCGGCAGCCACCTCGGCCACCCGGGCGACCGACTCCAAGATCACGTCCAGCTGCGGAGCGAGGTGCGCCAGTTCGGCGGCGGTCAGCTCGATCCGGGCCAGCCGGGCCAGGTCGGCCACGTCGTCTGGGGTGAGGGGCAAGGCAGTACCTCTTCGCGTTCGGAGTCGGGAGCGATCATCCTAGGGCCATGAACAAGATCACGGCCGTGGCGAGTGCCGCCACCAGGACGATCAAGGCCGGCCAGATCGCGGTCCGCCCGACCAGGCGGCGCATGGCGGCATAGGCGACCACGGCCACCGGCACCGGGATCAGGAAGCCCCAGACGACGAGCACCGTGTATCGACATCGACGACGTTGTTGTCGAGATAGTCGACCAACGGCACCGACGCCAGCAGCGATCCGACCCCGACGACCGGCGCCCAGATCGCACTGATCCGCAGCATCCGCCCGCGGCGGGCGTCCAGGCGCCGAGCATCACGAACGAGGAGTCCGACCAGGATGCCGAGGCCGAGCAACACGACACCCAGCAGGGGCGCGATGGCGCCGTACGAGCTGAACGTCACCTGCGTCATCACGAACAGCACGCCGACGGCCAGCACGGCCAGCCAGGTCAGCCCGCTGTCGGCGAGTGGCGCCGGTGCGGCGGCGTCACGGTCGACCGGAGCCTCTGGCCGGCTGTGGTCGCCGCCGGGCTGGAATCGGCGCCGGCGTTCTGGCTCCGGGGCCGGTGTCTGTGCCGGTTCGGGTGTCTGGAACCGGCGGCCGGCTCGGGCTCCGGCGGCGCCGCCGGTGCCGATACCCAGCCGCTGACGCAGCATGGCCACGAGGTCGTCGACCTCGCGGAAGCCGGGCCGTTGCTCCTGAATGGCCTCGAACTCGGCCAGCGCGTCGGCCGATCGGCCCTCGGCGTACGCGGCCAGCGCCGTCGCGTACCGTTCGCCGAGCTGTCGGTCGACGAGGTTGCCGGCGGCCGTCGTCGCCAGTCCCTCAGGGTCCGCGCGCTCCGGGTCGATCTGGGCGATCTGGCTGCTCAACACCCCGACCCCGACCCACTCCTCGGCGACGAACATCGCGCGCAACTGGCCGGACAGATCCTCGATCCGGGCCTCGCGCTTCGCCCTCTCGAGGCGATCCAGGAGGTCGGTGTCGTCGGGCCGTCTCGGTCGCCAGTTCCTCCAGGCTCGCGGTCGCCGCGCGCCAATGTCCGTCACGTTCGGCCTCGGCCGCTTGCGCCTCGAGTTGCTCGATGTGCAGACCGCGCCGCGCGTCCGCGAGCGGGCCACGGACCCGGTCGTCGTCGGGAAACCGCTGATCGACGGCTTCGAACAGCTCGATCGCCTGCGCCCAACGCCGGTTGAACGCGGCGGCAATGGCCCGGGAATAGTCGGGATCGCCGAACAGGTCACGCGGTGAGGATCTGCGGCGGAGCGGGTCGGCCCGGCGGATCGGTAGGTGCCGAACTTGATCCGTTCGATGTTATCGAGGGTCTCGATCAGCCTTTCGGCGTCCGAGTTGAACGACACGTGGGTCAACCGCAGCGCCTGCCGGTGCGCCAGACCCTTCAACTTGCCGGGCAGGTCGGCGACGGACGGCATCTGTGCCCCGTCGACGAGGACCGGCACCACGGCGATGTCCCGGGCCAGTCCGGTGCCGACCTCCTCGGCAACCCAGTCCCCCGACTTGTCCAGCCTGCGCTCGCCGTCGGCGCCGACGCCCAGGAAATGAGGACCGATGAGTACCAGGAGCACGTCGGACTCGTCGATCGCCCGGCGTACGACCGTGGTGAAGTCCACCCCGGGCGGGATGTCATCGATGTCCATGAAGAGCGTGAACCGGGTGCCGATCCGGTCGCCCAGCCGTCCGGCGACATGTTGGGTGTCCGACCGGCGGTAGCTGATGAACACCTTGAGCTGGTTCATGTCCCTCGCCAGGATCGACTCTTTCCTTGGCCACAGTATGCCGGAGTCGAGACGGTCTGCGGAGGCGCGCGGCCGGTCGGGTCAGCTGACGATCAACGCTCGACCCAGGCGGAGAACCCGCCTGGAGTCCCAACGTCCGGATGACGAATCCCGTCTTGAGCTTCGGGGTGAAGAAGGTCGACTTGGGCGGCATCAGCAGTCCCTCGCGGGCGGTCAGTTCGATCTCGGCAACGCTGACCGGGCGGATCAGTACGGCCGCGGACGCGCGTCCGCTGTCCACTTCGGCCAGCGTCTCCGCCAGCCCGTGCTGGTAGCTCACGGTGGTCGAGACGTCAGCCAGCGCGGTCTCCAGCCAGGCTCCGTCCAGGGCGCGGATCTGGTCGAACTCGTGCGGCTTCGCCGTCAGTCGCCACCAGGCGCCGGGGCCGACCAGCACCAGGAAGCCTTCGTCCTCCATCGCCGCCAGGGTGGCGTCGCCCGGCCGGTCCGTCGGCGTGATCTCGAAGCTGCGGGCCAGCGCCGCGGACAGGTCGGGCAGGTGATGTCGGCGTAGAGCCGATGGATCGCCGAACGCTCAACTGGTCTGCGACAAGTTCGCTGACGAAGGCCAGCGTCTGCTCGGCGGCCGTATCCGTGCGACCGGTCGCCGCGCGCACCTCGTCGCGGTAGGTCCGGCTGATGCTGTAGCGGTGATGGCCGTCAGCGATGAGCACGTCGTCGGTGCCGAGGACCGCCTGGATCGCGGCGATCCGTTCGGGGTCGATCACCCGCTCCACGATGTGCTCGACGTCCCCGG
>CAVXIY010000031.1:0-50280 GCA_963761955.1 uncultured Actinomycetota bacterium
GAAGGGGACCCCGCTGGCAGCGTTGGCGATGATCAGGCCGGGAATGGAGTCGAGCAGGCCGAGGCCTTCGTAGACGCTGTACAGCCCGTTCGCGATGACGATCCCTGGGATCATCTGGGAGATCAGGATCCCCAGCAGGGCCCAGTTGATCCAGCGGAAACGGAACTGGGCCAGCGCGTACGCCGCCGGCGCGGCGACCAGCAGGTCAGCGCGACGGTGCCGATGGCGATGGTGATGCTGGTGACCAGGTTGCCGCCCTGGTCCGCGATCGCCGTCCGGTAGCCGTCCAGACTGGGCTGGGTCGGGAAGAACGAGCTGGCCAGGGTGCCTCCGGTCGACTGGAGTGAGATGTTGAGCATCCAGTAGACCGGGAACAACATGAAGGCCAGCAGCACGATGGCGATGGCGGTACGGATACCGCTGCGAGTGCGGCGAGTGCGAACAGACATCGTCGTCTCCCTACTCGTCGACCTGGCGCCGGGTGGCGCGCAGATAGACGATCGCGAATACCAGTGAAATGAGGATCAAGATGTTGGACAGTGCCGCACCCTGGCCGAACTTGAACTCGACGAAGGAGCGTTGGTAGGACTGGGTGGCGATGGTCTGGGTGGCATTGGCCGGACCGCCCTGAGTCAGGCCGAGGATGATGTCCAAGACCTTGAGGGTGTAGATCACCCCGAGCATCAGCACCACGCTGACCACGGCGCGCAGGTTGGGCCAGGTGATGTGCCAGAACGCCTTCCACCCGGTCGCCCCGTCCAGCGCACCCGCCTCGTACAACTCCTCCGGGATGTCCTGCAGGCCGCTGTAGAGCAGGGTCAGATTGAACGGGACACCCAGCCAGATGTTGACCAGGATGATGGCGATCAACGCGACGTCGGGCGAGGTGAGCCACGGGATCGGGTTGTCGATGATCCCGAGCCGTTCCAGCATGACGTTGAGGATCCCGCTGTCCTGCTCCAGGAGGGCCCGCCACGCTGCGCTGCCGACGATCAACGGGATCAGCCAGGGCAGCAGGAACAGCGCCCGGAGCACTCCGTTGAGCGGGAAGTTCTTGTGGAAGAACAACGCGAGGAGCATCCCGAGCACGAACTGGCCCACGATGGAACCGATGGTGAACAGGGCCGTATTGGCGAGCGCCTTGCTGAACACGTCGTCGGTCACGACGGTCAGGTAGTTCTCCAGGCCGACCCAGGGCGCCTTCCCGGTGAAGAACGTCCGGAGCGTGTACTCCTGGAAGCTCATCGTCAGGTTCTTGACCACCGGGTAGCCGAACAGCGCGACGATGGCCAGGAAGGCCGGCACCACGAAGAGGATCTTGTGCGATCTCCTCCCGGCGCCGACCCCCCTTGCGGGGGGCCGGCGGCGGGCGGGTGGAGGTGGCGGCCTCGGTCGACGCGTCGGTCAGAATGTTCGAATCCGACATGGGGCTGCTCCTTTCGTTCGCTGAACTGCGGATCAGCTCGCGCCGGCCTTGGCCATCGCTTCCGCCGGCTCGGCCTGGCCGGTGAGGACCAGTTGCATGCCGGTGTAGATGGTCTTGGCCGTCTCGGGCCACTTGGCGCCGAGCTTTCCGGTGCGGGCCCGAGCCGTGCCCACCGAGTCGACGAAGCCGGCAATTTCCGGGACGTCGGTCTTGAACTGCTCGGCCAGGGCGAGCTTGGTCGGCACCAGGCCGCCCTCCTTGGCCCGCTTCACCTGGTTCTCGTCGGTGTTCATGCACTTGACCAGCTCGGCGGCTTTGGTCATCTTCGCCTCATCGGCGGTCAGCGGGACGGTCCAGGCTTCGCCGCCCAACGGCGCGACCGAGGTCTGTCCGGGCGTATTGACCGGGAAGGGAACCACGCCGTAGTTGATCTTGGCCTTGGTGAGAGCCGGGATCTGCCAGGGACCGTTGAGCATCATCGCGGCCTTGCCGGCGATGAACTGGTCGTTCACGTCGGCCTGCTTCCAGTTGACGACGCTCTTGGAGACCGAGCCCTCGTCGACCAGGTCCTTCCACAGCTGGAGCGCACCGGCCACCTCAGGGCTGGTCAGGGCCGTCTCGTCGCCGCCGTTGGTCCACATCGGCGGGAGGAACTGCCACGCGCCCTCGTAGTCGGCGGTGGCGTTGAAGGCGAAGCCGTACTGCTTGTCGACGGTCAGCTCCTTGGCGGTGCTCTTCAGCTCGTCCCAGGTGGTCGGGGGCTTGACTCCGGCCTTCTCGAGAACGTCCTTGTTGTAGAAGATCGCCAGGGTGTTCGCCCCGGGCTGCATGCCGTAGACCTTGCCGTCGTACGTCGCCGCCGAAACCGGACCCGGCGCGAACCCGTCGAGGGTGATCCCGAAGTCCTCCAGCGGGGCCAGCGCGCCGGTCTCGGCGATCTGCTGAATGTCGGGGTTGTCGAGCATCAAGACATCGGGCAACGACTTCGACGACGCCTGCTGCAGCACCTTCTGGATCAGGGTCGGGCCGGGCACCGACTGGTGATCGATCTTGGCGACACCGATCGACGTGCCGCATGCGCTGAGCTGATCACCGATCAGCGGTGTGGCTCGGCTCGTCGGTGTAGTAGTCCAGCACCGTCAAGGAGTCGACGGCCGCCACACTCTCGCTGGCCCCGCCTCCGCTGCTGCTCGAGCCTCCGCCGCAGGCGGTCAAGGCCAACGGGGCCACGACGGTACAGGCGGCCAATGGCCGCGAGTCGCTTGGTGATCTTCACTTGAGCTCCTTTGCTGTCAGATATGGATAAGCGCTTAACTCAGGGTCTAGACCGTTTGGCGATCAGAGGTCTATGGTGGGGTGCAGGTTCAGCGCTTAACTCGCCTTGGGTACCGAGTCTGCGGGGTAGGTTAAGCGCTTGTCAAGGCTCCAGGACGAAAAAGATGGAGATGAGATGGCGGCGACCATGCAAGACGTGGCCGATCGGGCGGGGGTCTCCATCGCCACGGTCTCGTTCGTGGTGAACAACACCAAGAACGTGACACCGGCAGACGCGGGCGCGGATCGAGCAGGCCATGGCCGATCTGGGCTTCCGTCGCAATCTGGTCGCCCGGGCGCTGGCGAGTCGGCGGACGCGGATCATCGCCCTGGTGATGGCCGCCCTCGATCACGGCATCCGTGGCGCCGGATCCGACTTCGTCGTCGGCGCGGCCCGCGAGGCCAGCGAGTCCGACTATCACCTGGTCGTCTATCCCGACGATGCCGAGGGCAGCCAACTGCCGGCGCTGGTCGGGCAGGGCCTGGTCGATGGGCTCGTGCTGATGGAGGTCCAGATGGAGGACCAGCGGGTGCCAGATGCTGACGGAGCACAAGATGCCGTTCGCGCTGATCGGTCGAACCCGCGACCACGCCGGGCTGTACTGCGTGGACATCGACTTCGACACCTCCATGGAGCTGGCCATCGAGCACCTCGTGGCGCTCGGCCACCGCCGGATCGTCTTCGTGCCGAGCGTCGACCCTGGTGAGGAGCAGCTGGGTCGCCATATCCGGACCGAGGCGGCGTACCGCCGGCTGGCCAAGCGGCACCGGATCCCGCCGGTCGTGATGCCGTGCCGGTCATCGGTTCCCGACGGTCGGGACGCGGCCGCGCGGCTCGCGCTCGAGGCGCCCGACGCCACCGCAGTGGTGGTCGGCAACGAGGCGGTGTCGTCCGGCCTCGTCGCCGGACTGCAGTTCCGCGGCATCACGATCCCCGACGACATGTCGGTGGTCTCGTTGCTGACTGCGTTGGAGTACAAGGCAGCGTGCAACCCGCCGCTCACCGTCGTCTCGACGCCGGCGAGCGAGTTGGGTCGGCTCGGCGTGCGCACGCTGCTCCGCCAGCTCGAGGGCGAGCCGCCGACGGAGCCGGTGCTGCGCGCCGGAGTGCTCGTCCCGGGGGAGTCCACCGGGCCGGTGCCCGCCGCGGCCGGGCCTGACGCCATCCGCCGGCTGCTGATGATTTCGGCTCAGTGCGACTCGCGGGCCACCTTGTCGCCGCTGGATCCCCGCAGGAAGTCGAGATCGGCGCCGCTGTCGGCCTGGGTGACGTGGTCGATGTAGAGCCGTTCCCAGCCGCGTTTCGGCGCGGCGAACCCGTCGGTGGTGGCGCGGTTCGGCACCCGCCGGCTGAGCTCGGCCGGGTCGACGTCGAGGTCCAGGATGCGGTTGGGGACGTCGAGAATGACGTAGTCGCCGGTCTGCGACGATCGCCAGCGGTCCGCCGGCGGCCGCCTCGGGAGCGACGTGCAGCACCACCGTGCCGTACGCGGTGCCGCTCATCCGGCCGTCGCAGATGCGCACCATGTCGCGTACGCCCTGTTCGAGCAGCTTCTTGGGCAGCGGCATGTTCGAGACCTCCGGCATGCCCGGGTAGCCCCGCGGTCCGCAGCCGCGGAGCACCAGCACCGAGTCGGCGTCGACCTCGAGATCGGGGTCGTCGATGCGGGCGTGCACGTCCTCGACGCTGTCGAACACGACGGCCCGGCCGCGGTGGGTGAGGAGTCGCGGGGACGCGGCGGCCGGTTTGATGATGGCTCCCGCGGGAGCGAGGGTGCCGTACAGCACGGCGATGCCGGCGTCCGGCTGCAGCGGCTCCGAGCGGACGCTGATCACCTCGCGATCCCAGATCTGCGGCGTCGTCGAGATAGTCGACGAGCGGCTTTCCGGTGACCGTGAGGGCGGTCGGGTCGAGCAGGTCCTTGACCTCGCGCAGCACCGACAGCAGCCCGCCGGCCCGGTGGAAGTCCTCCATCAGGAAGTGGCCGGCCGGCTGCAGGTTGACCAGCAGCGGCACGTGGGATCCGATGCGTGTCGAAGTCGTCGAGGGTCAGGTCGATGCCGAGCCGGCCGGCGATCGCCAGCAGGTGCACGACGGCGTTCGTCGAGCCGCCGATGGCGGCCAGGGCGACGATGGCGTTCTGGAACGAGCCGCGGCTGAGGATGGTGCTCGGCCGGCGACCCTCCATGACCAGTTGGACGGCCAGTTCGCCGGTGTGATGGGAGCTCTCCAGCAGCCGGCTGTCCGCGGCCGGGGTGCCGGCGAGGCCGGGGATGATCATGCCGAGCGCCTCGGTCACCAGGCGCCATCGTCGAGGCGGTGCCCATGGTGTTGCAGTGCCCGCGGCTGCGGATCATCGACGACTCCGACTTGAGGAACTGCTCGGCCGACAGGGTGCCGCCGCGGACCTCCTCGCTCAACCGCCAGACGTCCGTGCCACAGCCCAGCGCCACGCCCTGGAACGTTCCGGTGAGCATCGGACCGCCGGGGATGACCACCGCCGGCAGGTCGACCGAGGCGGCGGCCATCAGCAGCGACGGGATCGTCTTGTCGCAGCCGCCGAGGAGCACGACGCCGTCGATCGGGTTGCCGCGGAGCATCTCCTCGGTCGCCATCGCCGCCATGTTCCGCCACAGCATCGCGGTCGGGCGGAGATTCGTCTCGCCGAGGGAGACCACCGGCATGTTCTGCGGCACTCCGCCGGCGGCGTAGACGCCCTGCTTGACGCTCTCGGCCACCTCGTTGAAGTGGGCGTTGCACGGGGTGAGGTCGGACGCCGTGTTGGCGATGGCGATGTGCGGCCGGCCGTCGAACGCGCTGTCCGGCAACCCCCGACGCATCCAGGCCCGGTGGATGTAGCCGTTGCGGTCCGCGCCGCCGTACCACTGGGAACTGCGCTGGGTACCCACCAAGACTCCCCTTCCGGTTGCTGAAGTCGATGTCTAACATATGGAACTCCATGACCATCCTCGACCAGCCGGCCGAACGTCCGCGCGGGACCCGGCCCGATGCGGGCCGCGTCGAGCCGGAGCCGGTGCGGCGGTGAGGGCGTTCGTCGTGACCGCGCCCCGACAGTGCGAGGTGCAGGACGTCGCTCCGCCGTCGGCCGCCGCGGGCCAGGTGGTGGTCGACGTCGAGCGGGTCGGCGTCTGTGGCACCGACGTCGAGTTCTTCACCGGCGAGATGCCCTACCTGCACGACGGCCAGGCCGAGTTCCCGATCCGGCTCGGTCACGAGTGGTGCGGCGTGGTGGTCGAGGTCGGTGACGGGGTGGACGAGCGCTGGGTCGGGCGGCGGGTCACCGGCGACACGATGCTCGGCTGCGGGACGTGTCGCCGCTGTCAGCGCGGAAGCCAGCACGTCTGCGCGTTCCGCTTCGAGGTCGGGGTCCGCGGCGGGTTTCCGGGCGCCCTGGCCGAGCAGCTGGCCGTGCCGGTGACCGCGCTGCACGAGCTTCCCGACGCCGTGGACGACGTACTCGGGGCGCTGGTCGAGCCGGGCGGGAACGCGCTCCGTGCCGTCTGGGCGGCCGGCCTGTCGCCGGGTGATCGCGCTGCTCGTGCTCGGCCCGGGCACGATCGGCCTGCTCGTCGCCCTCTTCGCGCAGGCCCAAGGCGCCGAGGTCCATCTGCTGGGCCGGACGACGCCGCTCGCTCGAGTACGCGCGGACGCTCGGCTTCGACGGCGTCTGGGCGGCCGAGGACATCCCGGATCTGCCGTTCGACGCGGTCATCGACGCCTCCAACGCGCCCTCCCTGCCGGCGCGGGCGCTCGACCTGGTCGAGCCGGGCAAGCGCGTCGTCTACGTCGGCCTGGCCGGTATCCCCGAGCCTGGTCGACACGCGGACCCTGGTCCTCAAGGACGTGACGGCGGTGGGCATTCTGAGCGCCTCGCCCGGGCTCGCCGGCACCATCGACCTCTACGCCTCCGGGTCGGTCGACCCTCGTCCGCTGGTGGCCGCGACGGTGGGCCTCGACGGCGTGGGCGCGATCCTGGCCGGCGAGCGCCCGCCCGGCGCCGGCCTCGGGCCGAAGATCCACATCGACCCGCGAATCTGAACCGTAGTGCTCAACCGACCCGAAGGACATCCCATGAGTGAGTTCGACAACCTGGTCGCCGTCGTGACCGGAGGGGCCAGCGGCATCGGCGCGGCGACGGCTGCGTTGCTCGCCGAGCGGGGAGCGCGGGTCGCCGTGCTCGACCGGAACGTCGAATCCGTCGACGAAGCCGTGTTCAGCGTCGCCGTGCGACATCACCGACACGGCGCAGGTGGACGCGGCCATCGCGGCGGTGGTCGAGCACTTCGGTGCCCTCGACATCGTCATCAACAACGCCGGCATCGGCGCCGAGGGAGACATCGCCGCCAACGGCGACGACGAGTGGGCCCGGGTGCTCGACGTGAACGTGGTCGGTCTCGCCCGGGTGAGCCGGGCCGCGCTGCCCCACCTCCGCGAGTCGCAGCACGCGGCGATCGTCAACACCTGCTCGGTGGCCGGCGTGATCGGCATCCGCAATCGGGCGCTCTACTCGGCCAGCAAGGGCGCGGTCGCGGCCGTCACCCTCGCCATGGCCGCCGACCATGTCAGCGAAGGCATCCGGGTGAACGCCGTCACGCCCGGAACGGCCGACACGCCCTGGGTCGGGCGGCTGCTCGACAACGCCGAGGATCGCGCCGTGGCCCTCGCCGCGCTGCAGCAGCGCCAGCCGATGGGCCGGCTGGTCACGGCCGACGAGGTGGCGCACGCCATCGCGTACCTGGCCTCCCCGCTCTCCTCGTCGACCACCGGCACCCTGCTGGCCGTCGACGGCGGCATGTCCAATCTCCGGATCTAGTGGTCACAGGCGCAACCACTAGCGAACGGTCACGCCGCCATCCACGAGGTAGTCCGCGCCGGTCACGTACGAGGCGCCCGCTGAGGCGAGGAAGACGACCAGCGGGGAGATCTCTGCAGGCGTCGCGCGGCGGCCGAGCGGGGCGCCGGAGGAGGTGCCGCCGGCCGGCTCGTCGTCGTTCATCGGCGTGTCCACCCCGCCGGGGCTGATGGAGTTGACCCGGATCCCCTTCGGCGCCAGCTCGAGCGCCGCCGCGCGGGTGAGTGCGAGAACCGCCGCCTTGGAGGCCGAGTACGCGCCGTAGCCCTCGGCGCCGCGGTGGGCCGCCGTCGAGGCGATGTTGATGATCGAGCCACCGCCGCGGCGGGCGATCGCCGGCGCGGCGATCTTGATGCCGAGCAGCACGGAGGTGGCGTTGACGCGCTGGAGCAGGTCCCATTCGCTCACGTCCAGCTCGGTCAACCGGGTGACCCGGATGATGCCGGCGTTGTTGACCAGGATGTCCAGCCCGCCTTCCTGAGCCTCGATGCCGGCGACGACCTCGGTCCACGCCGCCTCATCGGTGACGTCGAGGTGGGCGTAGCGGACCGACAGGCCCTGCGCGGTGAGCTCCTGGGCGGTCGCGGCTCCGTCCTCGTCACGGACGTCGGCGATGACGACCCGGACACCGGTCGCGGCCAGTGCTGCGGCGTGGGCGGCGCCCTGGCCGCGCGCTCCACCGGTGATCAAGTGCGACCTGGCTGACCTGCTCCGACATGGGCGTCGTCTCCTTGGCTTGGATGGTCATCTGCGCTGCCGGATGGTGGCGACGTGGTCGGCGGCGAGGGCCATGAACGCGCGGGTGGCCGGTGAGAGGGCGCCCTTCTCGCGGGTGATGAAGGCGAAGTGCTCCTCGACCGGCGGCGTCGAGGGAAACCCAGCCGAGGCTGGTGAGCCTCGGATCATTCGTCTGGCCGACGAAGAACGAGACCAGCGAGTCTCCCACGCCCTCGGGCGGCGAGCTCGACGGCGTGGGTCTGGAACTCGACCTCGGCGATGCGGGGCGATGGAGACGCCGGCCTGCTGGGCGCGCGCGGTCAGCGACAGCCGTAGCGGATCGGAATTCGACCAGCGGGCCTCGGACAGGATCAGCGGACGGGTGGCGAGCTGCTCGATGGTCACGGGTTCCGCGACCCGCTCCGGGTCGGCACTGACGTAGACGACCTCGTCGGTCAGCACCGGTCTGCTCACCGACAGGCCATGGTCGTCGACGGGCAGCTGCACGATGCCCGCCTCGAGCTCACCCTCCCGGACCGAGTCGGCGACCTCGGAGGAGTTGAGTCCGACGACCTGGATCTTCACCTTGGGATGCGGGCGTGGAAGTCGCGGATCAGCCCGGTGAGCAGGTACAGGTGGGCACTGTTGAAGGTGCCGAACGAGACCGACGCCGCCCTCGAGGTTGCGGGCCTCACGGATCACCTCGGCCAGCTGCGTCCATCTCGGCCACCGCGCGTTCGGCGTACGGCCGCAGCAGCCGGCCCGCCTCGGTCAGCTGGAGTCGGCGGTTGGTCCGGGTGAACAGCTCGACCCCCAGCGCTGACTCCAACCGACGGACCTGATCGGACAGGCTCGGCTGGGCGATGTGCTCGGCCACGGCCGCCGCGGACAGCGTGCCGTGACGGCCGCGCTGAGGAAGTACCGGAGCTGCTGCACCGTCGGTATCGTGCGTCATCAGGTAAACTACCTATGGCGAACCTAGCGGCAATTTACCATGGACGGTGCATGCGGTCGGCATTCAGACTGGTCAGGACGACATTTCGAGACGCTAGCGCCAGATCTGCTCAAGGAGATTCCGATGACAAACCCGTCGCACGAGCGGCCGACCGCGGTCGTCACCGGCGCCGCCAGTGGCATGGGCCGGGCCGCCGCGGCGGCGCTGGTCAAGGACGGCTGGGACGTCCTCGCCCTCGATCGGGTCGTCGACCGAGTTCGAGGTCGCCGGTGAGACGGTCCGCACCGTCGCGGTCGACGTCACCCGCCGCGACGAGGTGGCCGGGCCGCGATCACCACGCACCTGGATCGCGGACTCCTCCTGCGGCTGGTCGCCAACATCGCCGGGATCTACCCGCCCAGCACGCTGGGCGACTTCACCGAGGACCTGTACCGCAAGGTGTTCGACGTCAACGTCCTCGGCGTCCTCAACGTGACGGCCGAGGCGGTCGCCGTGATGCCCGACGGCGGATCGATCGTCAACTTCGCCTCGGTCGACGCCTTCACCGTCTCGCCGGGCCAGCTGCTCTACGGCGCCTCCAAGGCGGCCGTGGTGATGCTGACCAAGGAGCTGGCCCTCGAGCTCGCGCCCCGGCGGATCCGGGTGAACGCCATCGCGCCGGGCTGGGTCAACACCCCCGGCAACGCGGCGACCGGACGGATGGCGGCGGCCGCCGCCGGCATCCCGCTCGGCCGGGTCGCCGAGCCGGAGGAGATCGCCCGCTGGGTCGCTCTTCCTGGCCGGCCCGGACGCCTCGTTCATGACCGGGGAGACCGTCGTCTTGTCCGGCGGCGACGTCATCCGCTGATCCACCCATCCCCCACCATCTGCACCGTTCAAAGGAGAAACCACACCATGGCCACCTACTGCGTGATCGGCGCCGGCGCGGCCGGCCTGTCGGCGCTCGATGTGCTGACCGGCCAGGGCCACCAGGTCGACTGCTTCGAGAAGAGCCGACCGGGTCGGCGGGCACTGGAACACCGACTACGACGCCCTGCACCTGATCACCTCCCGGGACCTGACCCATTTCGAGGGCTTTCCGATGCCGGCCGAGTACCCGCACTTCCCGCGGCGGGACCAGATCCGGGACTACATCGCCTCCTACGCCCAGACCCGCGGCCACGATCAGCGGGTGTCGTTCGGCACCGAGGTGCTCTCGGTCGTGCCGGTCGACGACCGACGGGCCGGTCGGCTCGGCCGGCTGGACGGTCACCACCTCCGACGGAGCCGACACCTACGACGGTGTGCTGGTGGCCAACGGCCACCTGTGGGATGCGAAGATCCCCCAGGTTCCCGGGACCTTCGCGGGACCGCAGATCCACTCCAGCCGGTACCAGAACACCGACGACATCGAGGGCAAGCGGGTGCTGGTCGTCGGGGCCGGCAACTCCGGCTGCGATCTGGCCGTGGACGCCGCCCAGCACCGCTTCGAGGTCGACATCGTCATCCGGCACGGGGCGTACTTCCAGCCGAAGATGTACTTCGGCCGGCCGCGCCAGCAGGTGTCGTTCATGTCCGAGTTCAGCCCGGCCGACCAGGATCTGATCGCCCGGCTGCTGGCCCGGGTCTCCATCGGCCAGAACTCCGACTACCCCGGACTGCCGGTGCCGACGCACGACCGGCTGGCCGAGGGACCGGTCGTGGTCAACGACCTGCTGCTCTACTGGATCCATCACGGCCGGGTGAACGTCGTCGGCCACGGCATCACCGGCTTCGACGGCAACACCGTGCACTTCGCCGACCGGTCGTCGCGGGAGTACGACACCATCCTGTGGGCCACCGGCTTCCGCTCGACGTTGCCGTTCCTCGACGACGCCCTGGTGCCGCGCCGGGGCGGCCACCCCCTGCGCTACGCGGGCGGGATCATCCCGCAGGGCCTGGAGAAGCTGTACTACATCGGCTTGTCGGCCCCGCGCGGTCCGCAGATCCCGGTCTACGGCGTCCAGGCCAAGCTCGCCGAGCGGATGATCCGGCTGCACGAGCAGGCGGGTCCGGGCGGCGCGGGCGTCGCGGCCTACTTCGCCCGACTGCAGGAGGCCGACGACCGCGTCGACATCCCGCGGGACATCTGGACCGCGCAGATCGCCGACACCGAACGGCTGCTCGACGCCTACGTGGCCAGCCTCCAGGACGGCCGGGTCGAGGCCGACAACCAGCACCTGGTCATCACCGACAGCTGATCGGGGACGTTTCCCGGCAGCGTGCTGGCAAAGGGACCCCTCGATTCGGCTTCGCAGCGTGGGGACGTTTCCCGGCACGTGCTGGCAAAGCGAGATCCGCACCACGATCCGAGCGTCAAGATTTCGGCGGCTCAGAGGCTGCAGCCTGGGTCGAAGGAATCCTCGTCCGCTTCCGTCTGCGGCACGTTTCGCGACCGAGCTGGCAAGCGACGCGATGATCCGCGCGATCAGTTCAGTCCGCCTTCTTACAGCTCCGGCGCCGACGGTGGCTGATGGCTGGAAGCGGTAGCCCATGCCGGGTTCGGTGATCAGGTGCCGCGGACGGGCGGGGTCGGCCTCGAGCTTTCGGCGGAGTTGGCCCATGTAGAAGCGCAGGTTGCCCTGGGCGTTCTCGTAGCCGGGGCCCCACACCTCGCGGAGCAGTTGCGCCTGGGAGATGAGCTTGCCGGGATGGCGGACCAGGACCTCGATCAGATGCCACTCGGTCGGGGTGAGCCGCACCTCCTGCCGGACGCCCTGATCGCCGACGGTGACGCGCCGGGCGGCCAGGTCGATGGTCGCGGCCTCCAGTTCGACGACCGGCTCGTCGATCGTCTGGTCGGCGCGTCGCAGCAGCGCGCGGATCCGGGCCAGCAGTTCGTCGATGCCGAACGGTTTGGTCAGGTAGTCGTCGGCGCCGGCGTCGAGCGCTTGAACCTTGTCGGCGCTGTCGGCGCGGCCGGACAGCACCAGGATCGGTACGGTCGGTCCACCCGCGCAGTCCGTGGATCACCTGCACGCCGTCCAGGTCGGGCAGGCCCAGGTCGAGGATGACCAGGTCGGGCGGATGGCTGGCCGCGACCGAGAGGGCGTCGCTGCCGGTGACGGCGGTGCGGACCTGGTAGTGCCGGGCCTTGAGGTTGATCTGCAGGGCTCGTACCAGGCTCGGCTCGTCGTCGACGACCAGTACCTCAGTCACTCGGCATCCTCCTCGTCGAGGCTTCGTTCCCGGCTGCCCGGCACGAGGTCCGCGGGGTCCTGGCCGGGGACGGCGGTGAGCGATGGCGACCATGGTGAGCCCGCCGCCGGGGGTGTCCTCCGGCTCGAGGGTGCCGCCCATGGCTTCGGTGAGCCCGCGGGCCAGCGCGAGGCCCAGGCCGACGCCGGTGGTGTTGTCGGTGTCGCCGAGCCGCTGGAACGGGACGAAGGCCCGGTCTCGTTGGTCGCGGCGGGATGCCGGGTCCACGGTCGACGACCCGCAGTTGCACCTGGTCGCCGAAGGCGCTGGCCGTCAGCATCGGCGGCGACTCCGACGGGGCGTGCCGGATCGCGTTGCCGACCAGGTTGGCGACGACGCGTTCCAGCAGGGCGGGGTCGGCCTGCACCAGCGGCAGGGTGTGCGGGATGTCCACCAGGACCCGGGCAGCTGTTCGTCGCCGAGCTCCTCGAGCACGGCCGGCACCACCTCGTCGAGCGAGGTGGGGCGCAGGAACACCGGCAGGACGCCGGCCTGCAGCCGGCTGAGGTCGAGCAGGTTGTCGACCAGTCGGCTCAGCCGGTCGAGGGCCTCGTCGGCGGTTCGGAGCAGCTCGTCGCGTTCCGCGGCCGGCCACTCGATGTCGGAGCTCCGCAGGCTGGTCACCGACGCTTTGGCCGCGGCCAGCGGGGTTCGGAGGTCGTGCCCGACGGCCCGCAGCAGCGCCGTCCGCAGCCGGTCGGCCTCGGCCAACGGCTTGACCTCGGCGGCCGCCTCGGTCAGCCGGGCCCGGTCGACCAGGGCCGCGGCGTGGTCGGCGAACGCGCCGACCAGGCGGTGCTCGTCGGCGGCGAGGTTCCGGCCCTGCAGCACCAGGACCAGGTCGTCCCGAGCCGGCACGGCGACGTCACCGTCCTCGGGGCGCTGGCAGGTCGGCGGGCCCGGCGCTGGCGATCTGGTGCCAACCCGGACTCGTCCGTCGCTCCAGCAGCGCGGCCGACGTCATGCCGAAGGACTCGCGTACCCGCTCGAGCAGCGCCGGCAGTCCGGTTTCGCCGCGCAGCACCGTGCCGGCCAGGGTGGCCAGGGTTTCGGCTTCGGCGGAGGCATGGGCGGCTTGACGGGTCCGCCGGGCCGCCCGATCGACGACCGAGCTCACCAGGAACGCGACCAGGACGAAGACCGCGAGCGCCAGGGCGTTGTTGGTCTCGGCGATGGTGAAGGTGCGCAGCGGGCGGGGTGAAGAAGTAGTTCAGCAGGATCGAGCCGCCGATGGCCGCCACGACCGCCGGCCAGAGGCCGCCGACGAGCGCGACGACGATGACGGCCAGCAGGAACGCCAGCACGTCGCTGGTGAGGTTGAACGCGTCCTGACTCGCCGACAGAGACGACGGTGATGCAGGAGCGGCAGGGCGACCGCCAGCGCGAAGCCCTGCACCCGGCGCCGGACGCTCAACGCGCCCTGGCGGCGGGGGAGTCCGTGACCCTTGCCGATCTGGGCGTGCGTCACGATGTGCACGTCGATGTCGCCGGAGTCGCGGATGGTGGTCGCGCCGATGCCCAGGCCGCTGACCATGCTGGCCAGCCGAGACCGCCGGCTGCCGCCGAGCACCAGCTGGGTCGCGTTCTCGGCCCGGGCGAACGACAGCAGGGCGTCCGAGCACGTCGTCGCCGACGATCTGGTGGTACGAGCCGCCGAGGTCCTCGGTGAGCTGGCGCTGCTGGCCGAGCCGCCGCGGATCGGCGCCGGTGAGGCCGTCGGACCGGCTGACGTGCACGGCGAGCAGGTCGCCGGTGGACCGGGCGGCGATGCGGGCCGCCCGGCGGATCAGCGTGTCGCCCTCCGGGCCACCGGTGAGACCGACCACGACGCGCTCACGCGCCTCCCAGGTCTCCACGATGTCGTGCTGCTGCCGGTAGACCTGCAGCCCGGCGTCGACGCGATCGGCCAGCCAGAGCAGCGCCAGCTCGCGCAGCGCGGCCAGGTTGCCGGGCCGGAAGTAGTTGCTGAGCGCGGCATCGACCTTGTCGGCGGCGTAGATGTTGCCGTGCGCCATCCGGCGGCGCAGCGCCTCGGGCGTCATGTCGACCAGCTCGATCTGGTCGGCGCGGCGGACGACCACGTCGGGCACGGTCTCGCGCTGCGGCACGCCGGTGATCTTCTGGACCACGTCGTTGATCGACTCGAGGTGCTGGATGTTGACCGTCGAGATGACGTCGATCCCGGCGTCCAGCAGGTCGTCGATGTCTTGCCAGCGCTTGGTGTTCGGGCCGCCGTCCGGCACGTTGGTGTGCGCGAGTTCGTCGACCAGGGCGACCTCGGGCCTGCGGTCCAGCACGGCGGCCAGGTCCATCTCGGTGAAGCTGGCGTCGCGGTACTCGCACGACCTTGCGGGGCACGGTCTCGAGGCCGTCGATCAGCTCCGCGGTGTGCGCTCCGGCCGTGGGTCTCGACGAAGCCGACGACGACGTCGGTGCCGCGTTCCAGCCGTCGGCTGCCCTCGCTGAGCATGGCGTAGGTCTTGCCGACGCCCGGCGCCGCGCCGAGGTAGATCCGCAGGTGCCCGCGTGCCGTTGTCATGCCGTCCTATCCCAAGGCCGTCAGACCGCTGCTCACTCGGATCTCGGCGAGGGCACGGTTGAGCTCGACGACATTGACCCGTGGTTCGCCGAGAAAGCCCAGCGTACGACCGTCGGTGTGCGCCTTGACCAGGTTCTGGACCTCGCGCTGCGTCGACTCCCCGGGTCCGCGCCACCCGGGCCACCTGGATCGCGGCATAGGCCGGGCTGATCTGAGGATCCAGGCCGCTGCCGCTGCTGGTCAGCGCGTCGGGCGGGACCGCGGTCGGTGGCACCCCTTCGAGCGCGGCGACCGCGGCCCGGCGTTCCTCGATCGCGGCGATCAGGTCGGGGTTGTTCGGTCCGAGCTGCGACGCCGCGCTGCCCAGCCCGTCGTAGTCGACCGCTGACGGGCGGGTCTGGAACCACGCCGGGTCAGGCTCCATCACCGGTTGGCCGTCCGCATCGACCTGGGGCTGGCCGTCCTGATCACCGGCCTGGGTGTACGGCCTGCCCGATCAGGCTCGACGCCACATCGCGGCCGTCGACCTGCACCAGGGAGCCGTCGGCGCGGGCGGGCAACAGCACCTGCGCGGCCCCGGTCATCGCGAGCGGATACAGCAGCCCCAGGACGGCCGTGCACACCAGCGACGGCCCGAACCGCGGCGCCGAGCTGGCGTAGCCGATGTCCATCCCTGACTGATCATGACCATTTCCTTGTCTCGTTGTAACGGGTCTCAGCCGATGCCCGGGATCAGCCGTGATCAGCAGGTCGATGAGCTTGATTCCGACGAACGGCGTTACCAGGCCGCCGACTCCGTAGATCAGCAGGTTGCGGCGGAGCAGCGCCTGACGCCGACGACGGGCGGTAGCGAACGCCGCGCAGCGCCAGCGGGACCAGCGCGACGATGACCAGCGCGTTGAAGATGACCGCCGACAAGATCGCCGACTCGGCCGATCCCAGCCGCATGATGTTCAGCGCCGTCCAGCCCGGGGTACGCCCCGGCGAACAGGGCCGGCAGGATCGCGAAGTACTTGGCGACGTCGTTGGCGATCGAGAAGGTGGTCAGCGAACCGCGGGTGATCAGCATCTGCTTGCCGATCTCGACGATCTCGATCAGCTTGGTGGGGTTCGAATCGAGGTCGACCATGTTGCCGGCCTCCTTGGCGGCCGACGTGCCGGTGTTCATCGCCACCCCCACGTCGGCCTGGGCGAGCGCCGGCGCGTCGTTGGTGCCGTCGCCGGTCATGGCCACCAGCCGGCCACCCTGCTGTTCGGCCTTGATCAGCGCCATCTTGTCCTCGGGTGTCGCCTCGGCGAGGAAGTCGTCGACCCCGGCCTCGTCCGCGATGGCCTTCGCGGTCAGCGGGTTGTCGCCGGTGATCATCACCGTCCGGATGCCCATCCGGCGCATCTGGTCGAAGCGCTCCCGGATTCCTTCCTTGACCACGTCCTTGAGATGGATCACGCCGAGCGCACGAGCCTCCGCGCCGTCGCTTCTCCGCCACCACCAGCGGGGTCCCGCCGGAGGCGGAGATCTGCTCGACCACGGTCATCGAGGTTGCTGGTCGACCTCGCCGCCGTGCGCGCTGGATCCAGGCGATCACGGCCCCGGCCGCGCCCTTGCGGATCTGACGGGTCGCCGATGTCCACCCCGCTCATCCGGGTCTGGGCGGTGAAGCCGACGAAGTGCGCCTGCGGCAGCTCGCCGGGGTGCCGCTCGCGCAGGCCGTACCGCGGACTTGGCGAGCACGACGACCGACCGGCCCTCCGGTGTCTCATCGGCGAGACTGGCCAGCTGGGCGGCGTCCGCGAGCTCGGCGTCGGACAGCCCGGCGCTGGGGATGAACTCCGCGGCCTGCCGGTTGCCGAGGGTGATGGTGCCGGTCTTGTCCAGCAGCAGGGTGTTGACGTCACCCGCCGCCTCGACCGCCCGTCCCGACATGGCGAGCACGTTGCGCTGCACCAGCCGGTCCATGCCGGCGATGCCGATCGCGGACAGCAGGGCGCCGATCGTGGTCGGGATCAGGCAGACCAGCAGGGCGACCAGGATGACCAGACTCGGCTCGGCGTCGGCGTAGCGGGCGAACGGCGGCAGGGTCGCGGTGGCCAGCAGGAAGATGATGGTCAGGCTGGCCAGCAGGATGTTCAGCGCGATCTCGTTCGGGGTCTTCTGCCGGGCGGCGCCTTCGACCAGGGCGATCATCCGGTCGAGGAAGCTCTCGCCCGGTTTGGTGGTGATCTGCACGACGATGCGGTCGGTCAGCACCTTGGTGCCGCCGGTCACCGCGCTCCGATCGCCGCCGGACTCGCGGATCACCGGAGCCGATTCGCCGGTGATCGCCGACTCGTCGACACTGGCGACGCCTTCGATGACGTCCCCGTCACCGGGGATCGTCTCGCCGGCCTCGACGACGACCCGATCACCGAGTCGCAGGGTCGGACGCCGCGCACCGGCTCCTCGGCGTCGTCGGGGAGCAGTCGACGAGCCGTCGTCTCGGTCTTGGCGCGACGCAGCGTGGCGGCCTGCGCCTTTCCGCGGCCCTCGGCGACCGCTTCGGCGAGATTGGCGAAGATGACCGTCAGCCACAGCCAGACCACGATCGACCAGACGAAGAGCGATCGGGTCGATGACGGCGAGGACCGTGGTCGACCGCGGCGCCGACCTCGACGACGAACATCACCGGGTTCTTCACCATCACCCGCGGATCGAGCTTGCGCGAGCGGCGCCGGGAAGCGAGGTCACCAGCATCCTCGGCTCGAACAGGCCGGAGCTGAGATGCGTCGCACCAGCCGGCGCGGCCGGCGGCTCAGGCTTCGGCCGCTTCTGCAGCGAAACGGTCATGATCACAGTCCTTCGGCCAGCGGCCCGAGCGTGAGGGCAGGGAAAGTAGGTCAGGCCGGTGACGATCAGCACGACGCCGACCAGCATCGAGACGAACAGCAGCGCGGTGGGTCGGCAAGGTGCCGGAGGTCACCGGCACGGGTTGCTGCTGGGCCAGGGAGCCGGCGAGGGCCAGGACCAGGACCATCGGGACGAACCGGCCCGAGCAGCATGCACAGACCGAGGGCGGTGTTGTAGAACGGCGTGTTCCCACTCAGGCCGCCGAAGGCGCTGCCGTTGTTGTTCGCCGCGGAGGTGAACGCGTACAGCACCTCGGAGAAGCCGTGCGGTCCGGGATTGAAGATCGAGGACCGGGCACTCGACAGGCCCATCGCGATCGCCGTGCCGACCAGCGCCAGCGCCGGCGTGGTGAGGATGTAGAGCGAGACCAGTTTCATCTCGCGTGCGGTGATCTTCTTCCCCAGGTACTCCGGGGTGCGTCCGACCATCAGGCCGGCCACGAACACGGCGAGCACGGCCAGCACGAGCATTCCGTACAGCCCCGAACCCGTGCCGCCCGGAGTGACCTCGCCGAGCATCATGTGGAACAGCGCGAAGCCGCCGCTGAACGGGCGTGAGGGAGTCATGGGCCGCGTTCACGGCGCCGGTGGAGGTACCGGTCGTGGAGATCGCCCACAGCGTCGAGGCCCAGATCCCGAATCGGGTCTCCTTGCCCTCCATCGCGCCTCCGGCCGCGGCCGCCGCCAGCGCGCTCGAGCCCCCGGACCTCGAAGAACGTGGCCGCCGCCAGGAACACGCCCCAGATCGTCGCCATCACCCCGAGCAACGCGTACCCCTGCCGCTTGTCACCGACGATCAGCCCGAAGGTGCGGGTCAGGCTCACCGGGATGACCAGCATCAGAAAGGTGGTGAAGAGGTTGGACAACGGGTTCGGATTCTCGAACGGGTGGGCCGAGTTCGCGTTGTAGAAGCCGCCGCCGTTCGTGCCCAGCTCCTTGATCACTTCCTGCGACGCCACCGGACCTCCCGGGATCGTCTGGGCCTGACCGACCAACGAGGTCACCGCGTGGCCCGGAGACAGGTTCTGCGGAATGCCCATCGCCACCAGCGCCAGCGCCCCGAGCACGGCGATCGGCAGCAGCACGCGCCAGCAGGCAGCGGACCAGGTCGACCCAGAAGTTGCCGACCAGCGTCGTCTGCTGCCGGGCGAAGCCCCGCATCAAGGCCACGGCCACCGCGATCCCGACCGCCGCCGAGACGAAGTTCTGCACCGCCAGCCCAGCCATCTGGACCAGGTGGCCCATCACGACCTCGGGTACATAGTTCTGCCAGTTGGTGTTCGAGACGAACGACGCCGCCGTGTTGAACGCGAGCGCCGGCTCCACGCCGGGCTGCCCGTTCGACAGCGGCAAGGCGGCCTGCAGCCGCTGCAGCCCGAACAGGACCAGGACGCTGACCGCCGAGAACGCCAGCACCGAGCGCGCGTACACCGGCCCAGTTCTGCTCGGCGTCACCGTTCACCCCGAGGAGCCGGTACGCGCCCCGCTCGACCCGGTGGTGCCGCTCGGACGTGAACGTCCAGGCCAGATAGGAACCCAGCGGGCCGTAACACGCGGCCAGGAGGAGCAGCAGCAGGCCGATCTGGAGCAGGCCGGCCACGGTGTCGGACATCAGAATCTCTCCGGGAACACCAAGGCGGCGAGAGGTAGACCACGAGCGCCGCCGACGATGATCAAGCCGACGACGTATTCCGCGGTCACAGCTTCTCCACCGCGCGCAGCATCAACCAGATCACGGCGAAGACCGCCAGGATCACCGAAACGAAGACAACGTCAATCACGGGACCAAGCCCACACCGCCGACAGGCGGCCGGGCGGCCGATTTCTCACAGACGTTCTAACAGGCGAAGCCCTTTTCTCACACGCTTCCATCGTGTGCGGCTGCTCGACTTGGAGACATGGACAAGTCGACCTCGTGCCGCCCACCTGAGGCGGTGGGCGTGAATCGAAACCCGCGGCATCAGCTCGTTAACCCGAGCAGTTGTCAGGGATTCCGCGGGCCGACCTAAGCCCAGCGCCGGGGTGGCCGAATCCCTTCTCGCGCTGACCCACGAACCGGTCGGCGGCCGAGGAGTTCGAAACGGGCACCCGAAACGCGCCCCCGAAGACCACCATCAGCACAACCAGCCCTGCGCCGCCCCCCGGGGGGTGGTGCTGGCCGTGGGGCTGGACGTTCCCGGGGCGAAGCGGTGCTGCGCCACGAGGCCCGGTCGGCGCGGGTGGAAGGCCAACCTAAGGGTCGCGATATTGCACATATATTGCACGCGGCACCGGGATTTCAAGATCATCAGAGCGCTTGACTAGGTCAGATGTGGGCGCCCCCGGCAGGATTCGAACCTGCGCTCCCGCCTCCGGAGGGCGATGCTCTATCCCCTGAGCTACGGGGGCCCGGCGAGACAATCTACCAGCACGAAGCTGCCCACCCCACCAGGTTCTATCCTCGGCGCGTGGCCCGTCGTCGACGACATCGGATCGACGTTGCCCTCGCCGGCGCCGTCGGTGTGTTGCTGCTCGCCGGATGCGTGCACGCGGCCGCGCCCGCACCGGCGGTGATTCGCGACTCGCCGCCACCGTGGGACGCGCCGCGCGACGCGGTCTCCTACATCGAGGCGGCCGCGCTGGTGCCGCAGCCGTTGGACAGTACCGAGAACCGGCATGTCACCCAGGTCACGATCACCGTCGACGGCGCTCCGGTCCAGATCCCGGCGTACGTCGGCGTCGATCGGGTCCGCGCCGTGCAGGCCGCCGTGCACACCCACGACACGTCCGGTGCGGTGTGGTTGGAGGGCCGGGACACGGCGACGATCACCCTCGGCCAGTTCTTCACGGTCTGGGGCGTGCGGTTCGACGACCGGTGTCTGGGCGCGGCCTGCGGTGGGGTGCGGGTGCAGGTCGACGGAACCAGCGCGCCGGGCGATCCGCGCGCCGTCGTGCTGGCCCGCAGCAGCGCGATCGACATCGCCGTGTCCAGCGCGTGAAACCCGGCTCCCGCCCGATCGGCGGCTGGCACAGTTCCCAGCTATGACGCACATGCACGTCGCCGGTTCGATCCACGCCGATGTCGCGGCGCGTGCCCCGGGCTGGCTGGCGGTCCCCGGAGACGTCAACGCCTTGCTGCCCCGGCTGTGGAGTGCCGGCGTCAGCAAGGGTGACGACGGTGTGCTGACGGTTGCCGGAGTCAGTGTCACCGAGATCGCCGACCAGGTGGGTACGCCGGCCTACGTGGTGGACGAAGCCGACCTGCGGGCGCGCGCCCGGGCCTTCGCCGACGCCTTCGCCGGCTGGGATGTCTACTACGCGGGCAAGTCGTTCCTGTGCTCCGCGGTCGCCCGCTGGGTGAGCGAGGAAGGTCTCGGCATCGACGTCTGCAGCGGCGGTGAGCTCGCCGTGGTGCAACGGGCCGGCGTCGCGCTCGACAAGGTCGGCCTGCACGGCAACAACAAGAGCGTCGACGAACTGCGCCAGGGCCTCACGGCCGGGGTCGGCCGGATCATCGTCGACTCGTTCGACGAGATCGCCCGGCTCGGCCGGCTGGCGACCGAGCTCGGCGTCCGCCCGCGGGTGATGGTCCGGGTCACCACCGGCGTCGAAGCGCACACCCACGAGTACATCGCCACCGCGCACGAGGACCAGAAGTTCGGCTTCTCGATCGCCGGCGGCACCGCGGCTCAGGCGCTGCGGGCCTGCCACGACCACCCGGCGCTCGACCTGGTCGGCATCCACTCCCACATCGGATCGCAGATCTTCGACGCGGACGGGTTCGAGGTCGCCGCGCGCCGGACGCTCCGGCTGCACGCCGATTTCCGGACCGCGACCGGGGTGGAGATGGGCGAACTGGATCTCGGTGGCGGGTTCGGCATCGCGTACACCAGCGCCGATTCCCCGTCCACGCCCGAGGCGCTGGCCGGCGCCCTGCGGAGCATCATCGAGCACGAGTGCGCGACGCTGGACATCGCGGTTCCGCACCTGTCCATCGAACCCGGCCGGGCGATCAGCGGGCCGAGCGCCTTCGCGCTGTACCGGGTCGGCACGGTCAAGCCGGTCGCGCTGGACGGCGGCGCGAGCCGGCTCTACGTCGCGGTCGACGGCGGGATGAGCGACAACATCCGCACCGCCCTGTACGCGGCGGAGTACTCCGCGACCCTGGCCTCGCGGCGCTCGGACGGCCCCGCCGGCCCTGGCCCGGGTCGTGGGCAAACACTGCGAGGGCGGCGACATCCTGGTCCGGGACGAGTTCCTGCCCGCCGACATCGCCGACGACGATCTGATCGCCGTGCCCGCGGCCGGCGCCTACAGCCGGTCGATGGCCAGCAACTACAACCATGTGCCGCGGCCACCGGTGATCGCGGTTCGCGACGGCAAGATCAACATCTTGATCCGGCGGGAGACCATCGAGGATCTGCTCGCCCTCGATGTCGGCTGATCTGGGATAGTTTCGCGCCACAATGCCCGATGGGGAAGAATAAATCCGCCGCTCGCCCCTGCCCGCGGCAATTGGTCCAGATGAGGTAGTTGCGTTGACATTGAGTGCCTTGACATCGAGTTGCCTTGACAGTGGCTAACCCGCCGCTGGGCGTCGCCCTGCTGGGCTGCGGCACCGTGGGTTCGGAGGTGGCCCGGCTGCTGATCGAACAGGCCGCGGACCTGGAGGCTCGGGTCGGCCGGCGGCTGGACCTGGTCGGCATCGCCGTGCGACGGCTCAACCGCGAGCGGCCGGGCATCGACCCAGCCCTGTTCACCGCCGACGCCGAGGCTCTGGTCTCCCGCGACGACGTGGATCTGGTGATCGAGGTGATCGGCGGCATCGAACCGGCCCGGTCGCTGATCCTGTCGGCCCTGGAGCACGGCGCGTCGGTGGTCACCGCCAACAAGGCGCTGCTCGCCGCCGACGGGGCGACCTTGTTCACCGCCGCCGAGCAGGCCAAGGCCGATCTCTACTTCGAGGCCGCGGTCGCCGGCGCGATCCCCATCATCCGGCCGCTGCGGGAGTCGCTGGTCGGCGACGAGATCACCGCCGTCATCGGCATCGTCAACGGCACGACCAACTTCATCCTCGACAAGATGGACACCGAGGGCGCCGGTTTCGCCGAGACGCTGGCCCAGGCCCAGGAACTGGGCTACGCCGAGGCGGACCCGACGGCCGACGTCGAGGGGTTCGACGCCGCGGCCAAGGCGGCGATCCTGGCCAGCCTGGCCTTCCACACCCGGGTGACCAGCGCCGACGTGTATCGCGAGGGCATCACCGAGATCACCTCCTCCGACATCAGCTCCGCCCGGCAGATCGGCTGTGTGGTCAAGCTGCTGGCCATCTGCCAGCTGTCCCCGCCCGACCCGTCCGGCGCGGAGCGCACCGTGTCGGTCCGGGTGCATCCGGCGATGATCCCCCGAAGCCATCCGCTGGCCAGCGTCGGCGGCGCGTACAACGCGGTCTTCGTCGAATCGATGTCGGCCGGCCGGCTGATGTTCTACGGTCCCGGCGCCGGTGGTTCGCCGACGGCCAGCGCCGTCCTCGGCGACCTCGTCACCGTGGCGCGGAACCGCGTCCGCGGCGCCGTCGGACCGGGGGAGTCGAGCTACGCCGCGCGGCCGGTGACCCAGATCGGCAGCGTGTCGACGCGCTATCACCTCCAGCTCGAGGTCGCCGACGTCGCCGGCGTGCTCGCGCAGATCGCCCAGGTCTTCGCCAAGCATGACGTGTCGATCCAGACGGTCCGGCAGAATGAGCGCGGTGCGGAGGCGCAACTGGTGATCGTCACCCATCGCGCGCTCGATTCGGCCCTGAGTGACACGGTCGCCTCACTGCGCGATCTCGACGTCGTCCGCGACGTGACCAGCGTGATGCGAGTCGAAGGGGAGTGACGTGATCCCAGAGTCAGCCGGAGGCGGTGCCTTGCGCGCGCCGATCCGGCGTCAGCCCTCCCGCGGCGTGATCGCCCGCTACCGCGAGTGGCTCCCGGTGGCCGACACCGATCCGGTGATCACCCTCGGTGAGGGCAGTACCCCGCTGGTCGAGGCCGAGGTGCTGTCCGACCGGCTCGGCTGCGAGGTCTGGATCAAGGTCGAGGGCGCCAACCCGACCGGCTCGTTCAAGGATCGCGGGATGACGGTCGCGCGTCACGGTGTCCGCCGGCAGCCGGCGCGCAGGCCGTGGTCTGCGCCTCGACCGGGAACACCTCGGCCTCGGCGGCGGCGTACGCGGCGAAGGCCGGCCTGCTGCCGATCGTGCTGCTGCCCGCCGGCCGGATCGCCACCGGCAAACTCGCCCAGGCCATCGTGCACGGCGCCAAGGTGGTGCAGATCGACGGCAACTTCGACGACTGCCTGGAACTGGCCCGCAAACTGGCCGACGACTACCCGGTCGCGCTGGTGAACTCGGTCAACCCGATCCGGATCGAGGGTCAGAAGACCGCCGCGTTCGAGGTGGTCGACGATCTCGGCGACGCACCGGATCTGCACGTCATGCCGGTCGGAAACGCCGGGAATATCTCGGCCTACTGGCGTGGTTATACCCAGTACGCGTCGGCCGGCAAGGCCACGCGGTTACCGCGGATGTGGGGTTTCCAGGCCGCCGGTGCCGCACCTCTGGTCCTCGGCCACCCGGTGCTCGATCCCGAAACGGTGGCGACCGCGATCCGGATCGGCAATCCGGCCTCGGCGCACCTGGCGCTCGCCGCCCGCGACGAATCTCACGGGCTGATCGAAGCCGTCACCGATGAGCAGATTCTCGCGGCGCAGGCATTCCTGGCCGCCAAGGAAGGCATCTTCGTCGAGCCGGCGTCAGCGGCCGGTGTGGCCGGACTGCTGGCCAAGCACGCCCGCGGCGAGATCGAATCCGGGCTGCAGATCGCGGTCACCGTCACCGGCCACGGTCTGAAGGACATCGAAACCGCACTCTCCGGCCGCGGGCCCGTGCAGGCCGAGGTCGTGGCCGCTGACCTGACGGCGATCGCGTCGGTATGCGGTCTGCGCGACTAGGCGCCGCGGTCACCGTCGAGGTGCCGGCGACCAGCGCCAACCTGGGCCCGGGCTTCGACTGCTTCGGTCTCGCCCTCGACTGGCGCGAGCAGGTCACGATCGCCGTGCTCGAGCACGGCTATCAGATCGACGTCTCGGGCGAGGGCGCCGACGCGATCCCGCGGGACGAGAGCCATCTGATCATCCGTTCGGTTCTGGTCGGTCTCGCCGATCTCGGCGTTGCGGCACCCGGCCTCAGGTTGAGCTGCCACAACACCATCCCGCACGGCCGGGGTCTGGGTTCGTCCGCGGCGGCCATCGTCGCCGGACTGGTGGCGGCGGCCGGGCTGGCCGAGACCGATCCCGAACCCGCGTGGTTGCTGCGCCACGCGAACGCGATCGAAGGCCATCCCGACAACGTGGCGGCGG
This sequence comes from uncultured Actinomycetota bacterium, assembly GCA_963761955.1. Taxonomy (GTDB): domain Bacteria; phylum Actinomycetota; class Actinomycetes; order Propionibacteriales; family Propionibacteriaceae; genus Microlunatus. The sequence continues at coordinate 25,308 of CAVXIY010000031.1, forward strand.
CCATCTACGGCGGCTTCGTGCTCGCGTACGAGGGCCGTGACGGGGTGAGCGTGGTGCGATCAGCGGTGACGGGGTCGATCGGCGCCGCGATCTTCATTCCCCGAGGCGGGGGTGTCGACCAAGGCGGCGCGCAACCTGCTCCCGGCAACGGTGCCGCACGTCGACGCCGCGGCCAACTCCGGACGGGCCGCGCTGCTGGTCCACGCCATGGCCGGCGATCCGGCCCGGCTCTACGACGCCACTCACGACTGGCTGCACCAGAGTTATCGCGAGCCGGCCATGCCGCGCTCGTACGAGTTGGTGAAAACCCTTACGAAACAAGGGATTCGCCGCAGTCATCAGCGGGGCGGGGCCGAGCGTGCTGGTGTTGGGCGAGACGGCCGACCTGGCCGTTCTGCGCGATCTCCCGACTCCCGGGTTCGCGCTGCGGCAGGCGCGCATCGGGACCGGCGCCTCGATCGTGCCGCAGAACCGAACAGAGCCCGGCATAGCCACGATGGCCGAATGTGACGCAATCGTGGCGTCAGGTGCTAATCTGATCATGCCGAGCAACTCAGAGCATGCGAGCAAAGCCCAGGCAGCGCCTCAAAGGTCAGGCGCGACGCGGACGAAATTCCTTGCCATCAAGTCTCCGTCACCAACATCACGTGAACCGTCATCCGACGGCTGAAGACCTTACGAACGACCCGATAGTGGTGGGCGCTCAGGCGCCCGAAATGAGAAGGACACACCTTGACAGATCTCGCCGAAGTGACGAGCGCTCCCCTCGAACAGGCTGGCGCAGGCGATCACAGCGAGCAGAACACCCGCCGCCGCAAGGGCTCCGGGCTCGACGCGATGGTGCTGCCGGAGCTCAAGCAGCTCGCCAGCTCGCTCGGCCTGAAGGGCACCGGCGCGATGCGCAAGGGTCAACTGATCGACGCGATCAAGTCCGCCCAGGGCGGGCAGGGTTCATCGAGCGCCGCCGCGGCGCCGCCCCGGACCAACGGCGATCATCCGCCGCGCGAACAGACCGCCAACTCCGAGGTGGCCGCCGCGCTGAACGACCTTCAGCAGCAGGCGCCGCGGGAAGTCAACGAGCGGCGCGAGGAGTCCCAGCCCGTCGTCCGCGAGGACGCGGACGGCAGCCAGCCGGCGCCGTCCGGCGACGCGGAGCGCACCGAGGGCCAGCGTGACGGTCGGCAGAACGACCGGCGCGACCGGCGCAACAACCGCGACCAGTCCCAGAACCGCGACAACCAGAACCGCGACAACCAGGAATCGCGACAACCAGAACCGGACAACCAGGGCCGGGACAACCAGAGCCGCGACAACCAGGGCCGCGACAACCAGGGCCAAGGCCGCGACAACCAGAACCGCGACAACCAGGGCCGGGACAATCAGTCCCAGGGCCGCGACAACCAGGCGCACCAGGGCCGCGACAACCAGGGCCGGGACAACCAGAACCGGGACAACCAGAACCGCGGCGGCCAGGACTGGGATGACGACGGCGGCAACCGTCGTGGCCGGCGGCGCCGCAGCCGGGACCGGCAGAACCGCCGCAATCGCGGGGGAACCGCCACCATCGAGCGTTACGAGTCCGAGCCCACGGTCTCCGAGGACGACGTGCTCGTACCGGCGCGCGGGATCCTGGACGTGCTGGACAACTACGCGTTCGTCCGCACCGAGGGCTACCTGCCCGGCAACGATGACGCGTACGTCTCGCTGTCGATGGTCAAGAAGTTCGGCCTGCGCAAGGGCGACGTCGTCACCGGCGTCATCCGCGCCCCCCGGGACGGCGACCGCAAGGAGAAGTTCAATCCGCTGGTCCGCCTGGAGACCATCAACGGTGGCGATCCGGAACTGGCGAAGAACCGGCCCGAGTTCGCCAAGCTCACCCCGCTGTATCCCCAGGAACGGCTCAAGCTCGAGACCACGCCCAGCCAGGTCACCGGCCGGATCATCGATCTCGTCGCTCCGGTCGGCAAGGGCCAGCGCGGACTGATCGTCTCGCCGTCCAAGGCCGGCAAGACGATGATCATGCAGGCCATCGCCAACGCCATCAGCACCAACAATCCCGAGGTCAAGCTGATGGTGGTGCTGGTCGACGAACGTCCCGAGGAGGTCACCGACTTCCAGCGCGCCGTGCAGGGCGAAGTGATCGCATCCACCTTCGACCGCCCGGCCGACGACCACACGACCGTCGCCGAACTGGCGATCGAGCGGGCCAAGCGGCTCGTCGAGATGGGCCACGACGTGGTCATCCTGCTCGACGGCATCACCCGGCTGGGGCGCGCCTACAACATCGCCGCACCGGCCAGCGGCCGGATCCTCTCCGGTGGCGTGGACTCGGCAGCGCTCTACCCGCCGAAGAAGTTCTTCGGTGCCGCCCGCAACATCGAGGGCGGCGGCTCGCTGACCATTCTGGCCACGGCTCTGATCGAGACCGGCTCCAAGATGGACGAGGTGATCTTCGAGGAGTTCAAGGGCACCGGCAACATGGAACTGCGGTTGCGCCGCGAGTTCTCCGAGAAGCGCATCTTCCCGGCCATCGACGTCGACGCCTCCAGCACTCGTCGCGAGGAACTGCTGATGGGCAAGGAGGAACTGGCCATCGTCTGGAAGCTGCGCCGGGTACTGTCCGGGCTGGACAACCAGCAGGGCCTGGAGATGCTGCTCGACCGGCTGCGCAAGACCCAGAGCAACGCCGAGTTCCTGATGGCCATCACGAAGTCAATTCCGGCCTGATCGCTCGCGCCCGCATGGGCGCCTGACGCTCGCGATCTCGCGAGCCGCTGTGGATCGCGGAATTTTGCTGCGGCGCTGCAGGCGGTTGAGGCAGACTAGACCCTTGGTGCCGGTTCACCCCATTTGAGGCGCGACATGCGCGGGGACCCGGTGCACAGATATAAGGAGAAACCCATGAAGCCAGATATCCATCCGGCGTACGTCGAGACCCAGGTCAGCTGTACCTGCGGTAACACCTTCACCACCCGCAGCACCGCTCCGAGCGGAGTGCTCCGCGCCGACGTGTGCTCGGCCTGCCACCCGTTCTACACCGGCAAGCAGAAGATCCTCGACACCGGCGGCCGCGTGGCCCGCTTCGAGAAGCGGTACGCCGCGAAGCAGCCCGCCAAGAAGAAGTAGCGACACAGCGCCGGGAGCCGGGACATCGTCCTGCCTCCCGGCGTTTCGCACGCCTGCGGGTATGAGCTGTCAAGTCGGAGGGAGGGGAGCGAGTGTTCGAGTCTGCGAGGCCGTTGCGCGATGAGTTCGCCGAGCTCGAAGCCGCGCTCTCCGATCCGGCCGTGCACACCGATCTCGCTCGGGCCCGGAAGGTCGGCCGGCGGTACGCCGAACTGACGCCGATCGTCCGGGGGATGGACTCCTACGAGCGGGTCGCGGATGATCTTGCTGCGGCGCGCGAACTGGCCGAGGTCGATGAGACCTTCGCCGCCGAGGCGATCGAGCTCGAGGCCGAACTGGCGGTGATCACCGAGCGGCTGACCAAGCTCCTCGCTCCGCGCGACCCGAACGACTCCGCCGACGCCTTGATGGAGATCAAGTCCGGCGAGGGCGGCGAGGAGTCCGCGCTGTTCGCCGGCGACCTGCTCAAGATGTACTCCCGGTACGCCGAGGGCCGCGGCTGGAAGGTCGAGGTGCTCGACGCCCAGGAGACCGATCTCGGCGGCTACAAGTCGGTGACCGTCGCGATCAAGGCGCCGTCGGTCGGCGAACCGGGCACGATGCCGTACGGGGTGCTGAAGTTCGAAGGCGGCGTGCACCGGGTGCAGCGGGTCCCGGTCACCGAGTCCCAGGGCCGGGTGCACACCTCGGCGGCGGGGGTCCTGGTGATGCCCGAGGTCGAGGAGACCGAGGTGGCGGTCGACGAGAATGATCTTCGCATCGACGTCTACCGCTCGTCGGGCCCCGGCGGGCAGGGCGTCAACACCACCGACTCCGCGGTCCGGATCACCCACCTGCCGACCGGCATCGTGGTGTCCTGCCAGAACGAGCGTTCCCAGCTGCAGAATCGCGAGCAGGCCATGCGGATGCTGCGCGCCCGGCTGATCGCCGCGGCGGAGGAGGAAGCGGCGACAGCCGCGTCGGCGGCCCGCCGGGTCCAGGTCCGCACCGTCGACCGCTCGGAACGGATCCGCACCTACAACTTCCCGGAGAACCGGATCTCCGATCACCGGATCGGCTTCAAGGCCTACAACCTTGATCAAGTTCTGAACGGCGATCTCACGGCGGTGATCACCGCACTCCAGGATGCCGAGACCGCAGAGCGGCTGTCGCAGGTCGGCGACCAGCAGTCGTGATCGCGCGGCCGTGAGAACCGTCTCGTGAGCAGCGCGGCCCGGCCCGTGCTCGCGCAAGCCACCGCGACGCTGCGGGCCGCCGGTGTGGAGTCACCGGAGCAGGATGCCCGGCTGCTGCTGGCGCACGCCTGCGGGATCGAGCTGCTCCGGCTGCCGTTGCTGGACGAGATCGATGATGATCAAGCCTCCCGCTTCCAGAAGTTGATCATGGATCGGGCCCGCCGGGTCCCGCTGCAGCACCTGACCGGCCGCGCGTACTTCCGTTACCTGCAGCTGGAGGTCGGCCCCGGCGTCTTCGTGCCGCGCCCCGAGACCGAGGTGATGACCGGGTGGGCGATCGACCAGCTGCGACCGATGATCATGAACAAGAAGATGCCGCTGGTCGTGGAGCTCTGCGCCGGATCGGGCGCCATCGCCAAGGCCATCGCCACCGAACTCACCGGGGCGGTGGTGCACGCGGTCGAGCTGTCGGAGGAGGCGGCCGGGTACGCGGCCCGCAATCTCGCCGACGTGCCGGTCTGGTTGCATGTCGGCGACATGGCGGACGCGCTGCACGAGCTGGACGGCACCGTCGATCTGGTCATCGCCAACCCGCCCTACATCCCGCTCGAGGCCTACGAGTCGGTGGCGCCCGAGGCTCGTGATCATGATCCGAGCCTGGCCCTGTTCTCCGGACCCGACGGCCTGGACGCGATCCGGGCACTGGTCCGGGTCGCGACTCGGCTGCTCCACCCGGCCGGCCTGCTGTGCTTCGAGCACGCCGACCTGCAAGGGGAGTCGGCACCGGCCGTCGTCCGGGCGACGGGGGCGTTCGTCGGCGTACGCGACAACCTCGATCTGACCGGTCGGCCGCGGTTCGTCACGGCCGTCCGCAGCGGCTGACTCTGGCAAGATGGGCCCGGTGAGCGAGACCGATCCCGACGAGCCGACGCCTGTGCTCGTCGAGGACGAGGCTCCCGAAGCGACCAGCAGCTATCAGCGCTTCGACTGCACCGACACGACCGCCGATCATTTCCTGGCGACCGACGCCGCCCGGAAGGCCATCGAGGCCGGCGAATGCATCGTGCTGCCGACCGACACCGTCTACGGCATCGGCGCGGACGCGTTCAGTCCCGACGCGGTGCAACGGCTGCTCGACGCCAAGGGTCGCGGCCGCGACATGCCTCCGCCGGTGCTGATCGGCGAGTCGAGCCTGATTCGCGCGCTGGCCACCGACGTTCCCGAGGCGGCGAAGCAACTGGTCAACAAGCACTGGCCCGGCGCGCTGACCGTCATCTGCAAGATCCAGCCGAGCCTGCGGATGGATCTCGGCGAGACCGGGGGCACCATCGCGCTCCGGGTGCCCGACCATGACCTCGCGCGAGCGGTCCTTCGGCAGACCGGCCCGATGGCGGTGAGCAGTGCGAATCTCAGCGGTCAGCCGGCGGCATTGACCTGCGACGAAGCCATCGAGCAGCTGGGCGACTCGGTCGCGGTCTATCTCGACGGCGGGCAGCTCGGCGGGGGCGACGGACGGCCGTCCACCATCGTCGACTTCAGCCAGCTCGACGAGGGCGAGGTGCTGCGCCACGGAGCCATCGACGTGGAGGTGCTCCGCGAGACGCTGCCGGATCTGCTGGATGCGACCGAGGAAGCCCAGGAGGCGCCGACCTCGAGCCTGAGCTGGTCGAAGGCCGAGGAGGAGCCAGAAGGCACGCCAGGCCTGAGCGAGCCCGAGCCTCGAAGGCCAGGATCTCCGGCCCTTCGACAGGCTCAGGGCACGAAGATGGGGGCTCAGGGCACGAAGAGCTCAGAGCACGAGACGAGCCTCTTCGACAGGCTCAGGGCCCGAAGAGGACGGCTGAGTGCGCGAGTATCTGCTGGTCCTGCTCATCTCGGCCGCCGTCACGTACCTGGTCAGCGGCCTGTGCCGGCGGATCGCGCTGCGAACGGGCGCGTTGGCCAAGGTCCGGGACCGCGACGTGCACACCATCGAGATGCCCTACTTCGGCGGCGTGGCGATGCTCGCCGGGGTCGCCGCAGCCATCCTGATCGCCTGGCAGCTGCCGTTCCTCGGCCGGCAGGCGACGATGCAGCAGGACTCCCGCGCGGTGCTGGTCGCCGCCGCGGTGATCTGCCTGGTCGGCGTGCTGGACGACCTCTTCGAACTGCCGCCGCTGGCCAAGTTCGCCGGGCAGATCCTGGCGGCCGGCATCGCGGTCGCGCTCGGCGTGAAGATGCTCTGGATCCCGCTGCCCGGGGAGATCGTGGCGCTGAACGCCTCGGCATCGGTCGCGATCACCGTCTTCTTCATCGTGCTCTGCTCCAACGCGGTCAACTTCGTCGACGGTCTGGACGGGCTGGCCACCGGCGTCGTGGGCATCGGCGCCCTGGCGTTCTTCGCGTACTCCTATCTGCTGACGGTCACCGAGGGCCTGACCCGGGCGACGACGTCGAGCCTGGTCACGGTGGCGATCGCCGGCGCCTGCCTCGGCTTCCTGCCGCACAACTTCTTTCCGGCCCGGATGTTCATGGGCGACTCGGGCGCGATGTTGCTGGGCCTGCTGCTGGCCACGTCGACGATCAGCCTGACCGGTCAGATCGACAGCTCGCAACTGGCCGATCGGGGGGTGGTGCCCACGGTGCTCCCCCTGGTGCTGCCGCTGGCGATCCTGGCCCTGCCCTTCCTCGACCTGATGCTCGCCTTCATCCGGCGCACCTATGCGGGCCGGTGGTGGTTCGTCGCCGACAAGCAGCATCTCCATCACCGGTTGCTGGAACGCGGACACAGCCAGCGGCGGGCGGTGCTGCTGATGTACATCTGGTCGGCGCTGGTGTCCTTCGGCGTGATCGTGCTCGGACTGGTCAGCACGGATCAGCAGTGGGCGGTCGTCGCCACGGTCGCGGTCTGCGCGCTGATCTTGATGTTGGTGACCCTGGGCCGGCCGCTGCACGACAGCGCCGCCCGGCGCGGCGAATCACTGCCGTAACGACCAGCCCGGGACGCGCCCGCGCGCGACCCGGACGGACCCGAAATCGTCGGACTGAAGACACACGACCCTTGCGTCGCTGCGGAGTCGCGCTTGTGCTAGTTTTCACAAACTCCCGTTCGGTGCGATCCGTTCCGGTGATCACGGTCCACCGCCGACGCAGAGAAGGAATTCCCAGTCTCCATGAGTGTTCAGAGCAGACACGAGGGTGTCGCGAAGCCTGCCGGCGCGCCGAGCATCCATGTCGTCCGTGCTCGCAAACTGTTGCTGGGTGGGGCGATCGGCGGGGTCAGCGCCGCGGTGATCTGCCTGGTCGGATTCGGCATCGGCTACGGGCGGAGCGGCGTCATCTCGGCCGCGTTGGCCGCGGCGATGGTGCTCTTCTTCTACGGTGTCGGCCAGTACGTGATGGTGTTGTTCGCCGACGCCGGCGCACGGACCCTGCTGACGGTCTCGATGATCAGTTACACGGCTCGGGTGGTGATCCTCGGGCTCGTCCTGCTGCTCTACGGCAAGAATCAAGACGCCTGGCCGTCACTCACTCCGATGGTGATCTTCGTGACCACCATCGCGGTCGTCGCGGGCTGGCTGGCGGTCGAGGTGTTCGTGTTCTCCCGGCTCCGGATCGGCGCCTACGACACCGAATACGTGTCCCCGTCCATCGAGGAATCCGATCAGTGACCGAGAACACAATCACTGCTAGCGTGTCTCTCGCCATGACGGACGACGGTGAAATGCACGGGGACCAGCCGAGATCGCAAGGGGGCGAGAAATTAGCCGGCATGAACGAGGGCATGCGCGTTCTGTCGTATCTGCTCTCGGGTGTCCTGTTCTACGGCTTCCTCGGTTGGCTCGGCGATCACTTCCTGGGCACGCATTTCCTTGTGCCGGTGGGAATCCTGCTGGGTGCCGGCTTCGGGGTCTACACGATCATCAGGCGATTCGGTCAGGTCGACCCCGCCGAACTGACCAAGCTCGCCGGGCTGCGACGACAACGTGCAGCGGGGCGGCGGACTAAGCCGATGGTGTCTCAGACGACGACGGAGGGGGAACGGTGAGCGGCCTGCTGAGCCTGATGCCGTTGGAGGGCTTCGAGCCACCCGGTGTCCACAGTTTCGACTACCCGCCGATCATTCCCGGGGTCGAGTGGTTCGACAAGTACATCTTCCAGGCCATCCTCGCGGTGATCATCATCTTGGCCTTCTGGTTGATCATGGCGCGCAAGCAGGCCATGGTGCCGAGCAAGAGCCAGTTCCTCGGCGAGACGGCGTACTTCTTCATCCGCAACACCATCGCCCGCGACATGATCGGCCACGACTACCGCAAGTACCTGCCGTTGATCATCGCGCTGTTCTCCTTCGTCCTGGTCAACAACCTCTGGGGCGTCTTCCCGCTGCTGCTGCTGCCCACGCCGTCACACGTCGGCTGGGCCTACGGACTCGCCCTTCTGGTCTGGGTGATCTACAACGGGGTCGGCATCGCCAAGTTCGGCCCACTCGGCTACCTCAAGAACACCACGCTCCCGGCCGGCGTGCCCAAGGCCATGTGGCCGTTGATCATTCCGCTCGAGTTCTTGTCCAACATCATCATCCGGCCGCTGACGCTCTCCTTGCGACTCTTCGCCAACATGTTCGCCGGGCACCTGCTGATTCTGGTCTTCGTGCTGGGCGGAGAGTATCCTGGTGCTGCACAGCGACAAGATCGTCAACAACGTCGCCGGGGTGGTGGCCTGGATCTTCTCGATGGCGATCTTCACCCTGGAGATCTTCGTGCAATCCCTGCAGGCCTTCATCTTCGCTCTGCTGACCGCCCAGTACATCTCCTCGGCTGCCGCCGAGGAGCACTGATCAAACCCTTTCCCTGATACACAGCGGAAAACTGAAAGGAAGCATTCATGTCTGTTCCAATGGAGCTCGTCGGGTCGCTCGGCATCGTCGGCTACGGCCTCGGCGCCATCGGTCCCGGGATCGGCGTGGGCCTGATCTTCGCGTCGGTCATTCAAGGGACCGCCCGGCAGCCTGAGGCCCGCGGCGCCATGATGGGCACGGCCTGGATCGGCTTCGCCGTGACCGAGGCGCTCGCGATCATCGGTATCGCGCTGGCCTTCGTGTTCGGCTTCGTCGGCCAGCCATGACCTTGTCCGTCGATGTCCGTCACCCTGGCAACGGAGAATCCTCTGCTTCCAGAGCCGCTCGAGATCATCTTGTCGATAGTCTTCGCGCTGTTGCTGACTGTCGTCATCGCCAAGTTCGTGGTGCCAAGGTTCGAGGCCACGTACGCGGAGCGGACCGCCGCCATCCAGGGCGGCATCGAGAAGGCGGAGAAGGCCCAGGAGGCCGCCGAGGCGGCGCTCGCTCAGTACAACGAGCAGCTCGCCGAGGCCCGCACCGAGGCCGCCCGGATCCGCGAGGACGCCAAGACCCAGGGCACCCAGATCCTGGTCGAGCTGCGGGAGCAGGCCCAGGCCGAAGCGGCCCGGATCAAGGCCTCGGCCGAGGCCCAGCTCGAGGCCGAGCGGTCCCAGATCCTGGTCCAGCTGCGGAGCGAGATCGGCGGTCTGGCCACCACGCTGGCCGGCCGGATCGTCGGGGAGTCCCTGGAGGACGACGAGCGCGCCCGGCGGACGGTCGAGCGCTTCATCGCCGATCTGGAGAGTGACGAGCCGGCAACCGCGGGCAGGTCATGAGCGCCGGATCGGAAACCAGGCTCCGAGCCCTGGACTCGGTGCTCGACGCAGCCTTGGCCCGCAGCACCGCTGACGAAGGCATCGTCGGAAAGATCCTCGGAGCGGTGCAAGGGGCGCCCAGTGCCTCCGACATCGATCGCTTGGCGGGTGACCTGTTCGCGGTCGTCGACGCGCTCGAGTCCTCGGTGGCGTTGCGACGTGCCGTCACCGATCCGAGCACCTCCGAGGACGGCCGCAAGGATCTCGTCCACGATCTCTTCGGCAAGCGGATCTCCAAGACGGCGGCGGACATCGTCGCCGAAGGCGCCACCATGCGGTGGGCCGGTGGTCGGACGTTCGCCGCGGCGATCGAGCGGCAAGCCGTTCGGGCCACGCTGATCCAGGCCGACAACGACGGGACGCTGGAGGACACCGAGGACGAGCTGTTCCGGTTCGCCCGGATGGTCGAGTCCAACCCGGAGCTGCGCGAGGCGATCGGCGACCGCGCGGTCCCGCTGGCCAACCGGCAGGCGCTGGTCGGCGACCTGCTCGAGGGTCGGGCCACCGACGCCACGGTGGTGCTGGCCAAGCGCGCCGTGCGGGCTCGTGAACGCACCTTCGCGCACACGATCGAAGGCTTCGTCACGCTCGCGGCCGATCAGAAGAACCGGGTGGTCGCGACGGTGCGGGTGGCCAGGCCGCTCACCTCCGAGCAGCGGGATCGCCTGCGGGCCGCCCTCAGCAAGCAGGTCGGGCGCTCGATCGTGATCCAGGAGATCGTCGATCCCGACCGTGCTCGGCGGGATCCGGGTCGAGCTCGGCGACGAGGTCATCGAGGGCACGGTGGCTGACCGGCTCGAGCAGGCTCGACGGCTCTTCGGATAGCCGGACAGACCAGAACTCAGCATTCACACGACTGATACGAGAGCAGGAAACTAAGGCGATGGCAGAACTCACGATCCGCCCAGAGGAGATCCGGGACGCACTGGACCGGTTCGTCCAGAACTACACGCCGGACACGTCCAGCCGTGAAGAGGTGGGCACGGTCGTCACCTCCGGCGACGGCATCGCCCGCGTCGAGGGACTGCCTTCGGCGATGGCGAACGAGTTGCTCGAGTTCGAGAACGGCACCCTCGGCATCGCGCTGAACCTCGACGTCCGGGAGATCGGCGTCGTGGTGATGGGCGACTCCGGTGGCATCGAGGAGGGCCAGGTCGTCAAGCGGACCGGGGACATCCTCTCCGTGCCGGTCGGCGACGGCTACCTCGGCCGCGTGGTGGATGCGCTGGGCAATCCGATCGACGGACTCGGCGAGATCACCGACATCGACGAGCGGCGTGCGCTCGAGCTCCAGGCTGCGGGTGTGATGGATCGCCAGGAGGTCCGGCAGCCGCTGCAGACCGGCATCAAGGCCATCGACGCCATGATCCCGATCGGTCGCGGTCAGCGGCAGCTGATCATCGGCGACCGGAAGACCGGCAAGACCGCCATCGCCATCGACACGATCATGAACCAGAAGGCCGCCTGGGAGTCCGGTGACGTCGAACAGCAGGTGCGCTGCATCTACGTCGCGATCGGCCAGAAGGGATCGACGATCGCGGCGATCCGCGGCGCGCTCGAGGAGGCCGGCGCCATGGCGTACACGACGATCGTGCACGCACCGGCGTCGGATCCGGCCGGCTACAAGTACGTCGCCCCCTACACCGGATCGGCCATCGGCCAGCACTGGATGTATCAGGGCAAGCACGTCCTCATCGTCTTCGACGACCTGACCAAGCAGGCCGAGGCGTACCGGGCGATGTCGCTGCTGCTGCGCCGCCCCCCGGGCCGCGAGGCGTACCCCGGTGACGTCTTCTACCTGCACTCGCGGCTGCTGGAGCGCTGCGCGAAGCTGTCGGACGAGCTGGGCGCCGGTTCGATGACCGGCCTGCCGATCATCGAGACCAAGGCCAACGACGTCTCGGCCTACATCCCGACCAACGTCATCTCGATCACCGACGGCCAGATCTTCCTGCAGTCCGACCTGTTCAACGCCAACCAGCGCCCGGCCATCGACGTCGGCGTGTCGGTGTCCCGGGTGGGTGGCGCCGCGCAGATCAAGGCCATGAAGAACGTCTCCGGCTCGCTGAAGCTGGAGCTGGCGCAGTTCCGCGACATGCAGGCGTTCGCCATGTTCGCCTCGGATCTCGATGCCACCACCCGGCGGCAGCTGGATCGCGGCGGCCGGCTGGTCGAGCTGCTCCGGCAGCCGCAGTACTCGCCGTATCCCGTCGAGGAGCAGGTCGTCTCGGTGTGGGCCGGGCTGCAGGGTCTGATGGACGAGGTGCCCGTCGACGACGTGCTGCGCTTCGAGCGCGAGCTGCTGGACTACCTTCGGCACAACGGCAGCGCGCTGCAGAACATCCGCGAGACCAAGGTCTTCGACGACGACACCGGCGCCGGACTGCGCGAGCAGATCGCGGAGTTCAAGAAGGGCTTCCAGACCTCGGAAGGCAAGTTGCTGGCCGGGCGCGAGGAGCACGTCGCGACCGATCCTGACGACGTCAATCAGGAGAAGATCGTCAAGCAGCGGCGGAGCTGACCGATGCCCGCCAGCCTCCGCGAGCTGCGACAGCGCCGTTCCTCGGTGACCACCATCAAGAAGGTCACCCGGGCGATGGAGCTGATCGCCGCGTCGCGCATCATCAAGGCCCAGGGCCGCGCCCAGGCGGCGGCTCCGTACGCCCGTGAGCTGACCAAGGCCGTGTCGGCCGTCGCGACGTTCTCCAACGTCGAGCATCCGCTGACCACCGAGGCGGAGAATCCGACCCGGGCGGCCGTCCTGCTGATCACCTCCGACCGCGGACTCGCGGGCGCCTACTCCTCGTCGGTGATCAAGGAGGGCGAGCAGCTCAATCAGCTGTTGCGGGACAGCGGCCGGGAGCCGGTGCCGTTCCTGACCGGTCGCAAGGCCGGCGCCTTCTACAACTTCCGCAAGCGCGAGGTCGCGGCCCGCTGGGACGGTTTCTCCGACGCCCCGACGTACGCGCACGCCCGGGAGATCGCCGACGCGCTGATCTCGGCCTTCCTGACGCCCACCGAGGAGGGCGGGGTCGACGAGATCCACGTCGTCTACACCCGGTTCGTCTCGATGCTCACCCAGAAGGCCGAGGTCATCCGGATGCTGCCGCTGGAGGTCGTCGAGGGCGACGAGCCGCCGGCCAAGGACGAGTTGCTGCCGCTGTACGAGTTCGAGCCGGACGCCGAAACCGTGTTGGACGAACTGCTGCCGCTGTACGTCGCCAGCCGGATCCAGTACTGCCTGCTCCAGGCGGCCGCCTCGGAACTGGCCAGCCGGCAGAAGGCGATGAAGTCGGCGACCGACAACGCCCAGCAACTGATCGAGCGGCTGACCCGCGAGGCCAACCAGGCCCGCCAGGCCGAGATCACCCAGGAGATTTCCGAGATCGTCGGCGGAGCATCGGCCCTGGCCGAAGCCACCGCCGCCGCCGAATAACCCGTGTTGATTGAGAACTGTGAGGACGAGATGACTGCCACCGCTGAAGAGAAGAAGTCCGAGGCCCCCGCGGGCGGCATCGGCCGCGTGTCCCGGGTGATCGGCCCGGTGGTCGACATCGAGTTCCCGGTCGACCAGATGCCCGACATCTACAACGCCCTGCTGATCGACACCACGGTCGGCGGCGAGACCCGGCCGATGACCCTGGAGGTGGCGCTGCACATCGGTGACAACCTCGTCCGGGCGATCGCGCTGAAGCCGACGGACGGCATGCAGCGCGGCGCCGAGGTTCGCGACACCGGCGGACCGATCTCGGTCCCGGTCGGTGACATCACCAAGGGCCACGTCTGGAACACCACCGGTGACGTGCTCGACGTCGACCCGTCGACCATCGAGATCAACGAGATCGAGGGCGCGCCCAACGGGCGCTGGCCGATCCACCGCTCGGCGCCCAAGTTCGACCAGCTCGAGTCGAAGACCGAGATGCTGGAGACCGGCATCAAGGTGCTCGACCTGCTCACCCCGTACGTGACCGGCGGCAAGATCGGCCTGTTCGGCGGCGCCGGTGTCGGCAAGACGGTGATGATCCAGGAGATGATCTACCGGATCGCCCACAACTTCGGCGGCACCTCGGTGTTCGCCGGCGTGGGGGAGCGGACCCGTGAGGGCAACGACCTGATCCACGAGATGGAGGAGGCCGGCGTCTTCAAGGACACCGCGCTGGTCTTCGGGCAGATGGACGAGCCGCCGGGGACCCGGTTGCGGGTCGCGCTCTCGGCGCTGACCATGGCGGAGTACTTCCGCGACGTGCAGGGCCAGGACGTGCTGCTCTTCATCGACAACATCTTCCGGTTCACCCAGGCCGGCTCCGAGGTGTCCACGCTGCTCGGCCGGATGCCGTCCGCGGTGGGCTACCAGCCCAACCTGGCCGACGAGATGGGGCAGTTGCAGGAGCGCATCACCTCGACCCGCGGTCACTCGATCACCTCGATGCAGGCGATCTACGTGCCGGCCGACGACTACACCGACCCGGCCCCGGCGACCACGTTCGCCCACCTGGATGCCACCACCGAGCTGTCCCGCGAGATCGCGTCCCGTGGTCTGTACCCGGCCGTGGACCCGCTGACGTCGACCAGCCGGATCCTGGACGCGCAGTTCATCGGTCAGACCCACTACGACGTCGCCGTGCAGGTCAAGCAGATCCTGCAGCGCAACAAGGAACTGCAGGACATCATCGCCATCCTCGGTGTCGACGAGCTCTCCGAAGAGGACAAGATCGTCGTCAACCGGGCCCGCCGACTGCAGCAGTTCCTCAGCCAGAACACCTACATGGCCGAGAAGTTCACCAACATCCCCGGCTCCACGGTGCCGCTCGCCGAGACCATCGAGTCGTTCCAGATGATCGTCTCCGGCAAGGTCGACCACATCGCCGAACAGGCCTTCTTCAACGTGGGCAGCCTGGACGACGTGGAACGCAAGTGGTCTGAGTTGCAGAAGGGCAACTGAGCATGGCTGTCGAGCAATGACGCGGCGGGGGACGACCCCCCGAACCCCCCCGAGGTGAGACATGGCTGAGCCCATGCAGGTCGAGGTGGTCTCGGCCGACCGGGTCGTCTGGTCCGGCCAGTCGTCCAACATCATCGCCAAGACCGTCGAGGGTGACATCGGGATCCTGCCCGGGCACTCGCCGGTGCTCGCCGTGTTGGAGCCCGGTGGCGTGGAGATCTTCAGCGAGGACGGGAATCGCGAGGTCATCGCCGTCGACGGCGGCTTCATCTCGGTGTCGCAGGGTCGGGTGTCGATCTTGAGCGAGTACGCCCGGATGGCCAACGAGATCAGCATTCCCGAGGCCGAGAAGGAACTCGCCGAGGCGCAGCGGACGCTCGACAGCGGCGACTTCGAGGACGACGACCGCAAACACTTCCTGCGGGCCACCGCTCAGTTGCGCGCGGCTCAGAAGGTTCAGTAGGTCGCCGAGGCGCTGCTATCGGGCGTGCTCCCGGTGCTGCGCACGCCGCGGGGGTTCAAGGGGTCGCCCCCTTGCAAACGACTACCGGGAACCCGCCGATCTCAGTGCGCGTTGTAAGGTCCCAGCTACACATCGGGGACTAGCGACTGAAGGACGGGTATGCACGGGTGGCTCGGCGTCGTGGAAGGCGTCGCGCTGCTGGTCTTGCTGGTCGTCCTCAGCCTGGTTCTGCTCGCCGTCCGCCGTCGCTGGCTGAACCGGCTCGGCGGCACCTTCGACTGCAGTCTCCGGCTGAACGTCACGACTCCCGGTGCCGGCTGGACGCTCGGAGTCGGACGCTACAACGAGGGCATCCTCGAGTGGTTCCGGTTCTTCTCCTACGCGCTGCGGCCGCGGAAGGTCTTCCAGCGAGGCGAGGTCAGGGTGCTCGCGACGCGCGATCCTGATCCGGTGGAAGCCGTTGCGCTGAACGCCGACAACCGGATCCTCCGCGTCGAGATGCCCGACGGCGACACCGACCGCGAGTGGGAACTCGCGATGAGTCCGGAGTCCCTGACCGGCCTGCTGAGCTGGCTGGAGGCGGCCCCGCCGGGTGTTCGGCGGGTCGAGTAGGTCCCGGCGCCGAGTCAGTCCTTGGTGGCGAAGGCGGCGTCGAACGAGGCCGCGGACGGCTTGATCGCGTTCATGCCGCGGATGAATTCCAGCCCCTCCGGGGCACCGTCGAGGCGGTCCATCCCGGCGTCCTCCCATTCGATGGAGATGGCGCCGTCATAGCCGATGTGGTTGAGCATCCGGAAGATGTCCTCCCAGCGGGTGTCGCCGCGACCGGTGGAGATGAAGTCCCAGCCCCGGCGCGGGTCGGCCCACGGCAGGTGCGAACCGAGCCGGCCGTTGCGGCCGTTGTTCATCCTGACCTTGGTGTCCTTGCAGTCCACGTGGTAGATCAGGTCCTTGAAGTCCCAGAGGAATCCGACGTAGTCCAGGTCCTGCCACACCATGTGCGAGGGGTCGAAGTTGAGACCGAAGCCGGGTCGGTGACCGATGGCGTCGAGGGTCGCGACCGTGGACCAGTAGTCGTAGGCGATCTCGCTCGGGTGGACCTCGTGGGCGAACCGGACGCCGACCTCGTCGAAGACGTCGATGATCGGATTCCACCGATCGGCGAAGTCGCGGTAGCCGGCGCTGATGACGTCGTCGGCGACCGGTGGGAACATCGCCACGTAGTGCCAGATCGCCGAACCGGTGAAGCCGACCACGGTGTCCACGCCGAACGCCGCGGCGGCCCGCGCGGTGATCTTCATCTCCTCGGCGGCCCGTTGGCGTACGCCCTCGGGATCGCCGTCACCCCAGACCCGCGGGTTGACCATGGACTTGTAGCGATCATCGATGATCGCCTCGCAGACGGCTTGGCCGTTGAGGTGGTTCGAGATCGCCCAGCAGCCCAGACCGTGGGAGGCCAGGATGTCGCGGCGCTCCTGCACGTAGGCGTCGTCCTCGGCCGCTCGCGCCACGTCGAAGTGATCACCCCAGCAGGCGATCTCCAGCCCGTCGTAGCCCCACTCCGACGCCAGCCGGCACACCTCGGTGAACGGGAGGTCCGCCCATTGCCCGGTGAACAAGGTCACCGGCCGGGACTGCTTGGCCTGGGCGGCTCCGGTTGCTTCCTTCATGATCAACTCCTCGGGTCAGGTTCGCGGTCACGGCCGGGCACCCACAGCACATCGCCGTCCGCGCCGTTGACGGCTCGGGTCAGGATGAACAGCAGGTCCGACAGTCGGTTCAGATAGGTGATGGCCAGCGGATTGACCCCGCCGGGTGTTTCGGGATCGGCTACCGGTTCGGTGCCGTACGCGGTGGCAGCCACCCAGGCGGCCCGCTCGGCCCGCCGGGCGACCGTACGGGCGACGTGCAACTGCGCCGCCGCCAGCGACCCGCCGGGCAGGATGAAGGATTTCAGCGCGGGCAGCGGATCACCGAACTGATCGCACCAGTGCTCCAGCCGCTCGATGCTCGAGGCGATGATCCGCAGGGCCGGCGGGTCATCCGGACCGGGCACCCGCAGCGGATTGGACAGGTCGGCACCAAGATCGAACAACTCGTTCTGGATGATGCGGAGCGCGTCGCGGATCTCGGCCGGCAACTCGCCGGCGGCCAGCGCGACCCCGATCGCCGAATTCGCCTCGTCCACGTCGCCGTACGCCTCGACCCGCGGATCGGTCTTGGCCGTCAGCGACATGTCGGACAACCGGGTCTGCCCGCCATCGCCGGTGCGCGTGTAGATGCGGGTCAGCCGAACCATGATTCACCACCCTAGTGGTCGTCGTCCAGCTGCTGGCCAGACCACCCTTGTCGGCTCCCGGGATCGGCGGATCCGTTGTGCCACAGTGAACCAGTGAGAGCATCCCTTCGATTCGTGGTCGTGGTCGTGATCACGGCGTCGACCGTGCTGGCCGGTTGTGGGCGGATCCCGCCGGAGGATGCCGCGTCCACACCGGACGGGCCGGCATCATCGGTCGTCAGCAGCCCGCCGGCCGACGGGGGCGACACGTGTGAGTACGTCGCCACCGGGAAGGCGTCCAGGCCGGTCGACCTGCCGCCGGCGACCGGCGTGCCGACCAGCGGCACGGTCCGCTACGTGCTGAAGCTGTCCAGTGGTGAGGTCAAGATCACCATGGATCGCAGCAAGGCGCCGTGCACGGTCAACTCGTTCGTCTCGCTGGCCGATCAACACTTCTTCGACAAGACCGACTGCCACCGGTTGGTCGACACCGGCATCTTCTTGTTGCAGTGCGGCGATCCGACCGGTACCGGGGACGGTGGACCGGGTTATCAGTTCGCCAACGAGACCGACGGCACCGAGAAGTACCGGCGGGGCGTGGTGGCGATGGCCAACGCCGGTCCCGATGCGAACGGCTCGCAGTTCATGCTCTTCTGGGACGACTCGAGCAGTCTCGACGCCGAGCACGAGTTCACGATCTTCGGTGAGATGGACAGCGCCTCCACGCGACGTGGTGGCCTCCATCGCCAGCCAGGGCCGAGATGCCAAGGACCGGCCGATCGCGCCGGCCGAGATCATCTCCGTGTCGCCGGAATGAGCGGTGTTGCCGTCATGAACGGCCGGGGTGCCATCAGCAGCGCCAGCAGGACCGGGAACTCCAGGTACGCGTGATAGGTGGCCAGGGCGCCGTAGAGGGCCCGGCCCTGGAAGTAGTCGCTCAGGAAGAGCACGGCCAGGAAGCCGCCCGCGCCCAGGCCGACCAGCCAGGCGCGCCGTCCGGCCAGCCAGGGCACGCGCGCGTCGAAGGCCGCGGTGGCATCCGGCGCGAACCGAGGCAGGAAGCCGACCCAGACCACGTAGTGCATGGTCTGCATGAAGGCGAACATCACCAGGAAGCGCAGCCCGATCTGGGTCGCCGACTTCGGGCGGCGCGGCTCCGGCGATCACCCGGCTGCCGTCCCCGACGAATCGGGCCACCACGCCCGGCCCGGCTGATATCCAGCGATCCACCGAACCGAGCAAGATCGACAGCGGCAGGACGACGATCCACAACACCTGGGTCAGCCGGAAGCCAAGCCGCGCCCGTGGCTGCGTGGATCCGCCGCGCCCAGTCCCAGAGGAAGATCAGCGGCACCAGGTTGTGCAGGTGGGTGAGGACCACGAAATGGTAAGCAGGATAGGAGAAGGAGCCGATCGCAGCCACCGCCAGAACCGCCACGGCCACGACCAGCCAGCCGCCGCGAAGTCCGATCCGGCAGCCGGCGAGCAAGATCAGGTAGCCGATGCCGATCTCGGCGTAGCGAGCCACGTCCGGCCAGAACTGCGCCGACAGCCGGCACAGCGCGATGCCGGTGGTCAAGATCAGCAGCAGGATCAGGAACCGCCCGGTGAGCAGGGACGCGAACCGGCCCGCGACGTAGCGGATCTCCAAGATGTTGTGCAGGACGCCGAAAAGGATCAAGCCGAGCACGGTGACGGTCAGCGGCGCCCGGGTGGCCAGAGCCAGCGACACGCCGGCGACGGCCAGCATGCCGGTGATCAGCAACCGGGCGGGCGGCACACTGGTGGACGTGTTCTGGCTCAGGTCCGCGCTGTCGTGGTGGTCCGGCTTTCCTGTGGCGTTCGTGCTCACCTGCGTCATCGAGCTGCCCGCCTACCTCGGTGCGTTCGTCGTGCTCGGCTGGTGCGGCCGGGGCCGGCGCCCCGACCGATCGCTGTCGCTGCTGACCGGGCTCGGCCTGGCGCTGGCGGTGAACCTGATCACCCACCCGCTGCTCTGGTGGCTGTCGCTCGACTTCGACCGGCCCCAGCAGTTGATCATGGCTGAAGCTGGCGGTGGCCCTCGTCGAAGGGTTGGTGATCTTCGCGGTCGTCCGGCGCCGGCGGGGCACCGATAGCCTGGTCAACCGATTCGGCTGGTCGATGATGGCCGCGTTCGGGGTCAATGCGCTCTCGTTGCTGATCGGATTGCTGATCATGCCGAGTCCGGGTCGACCCGCTTAGGCTTCAGACTGAGCAAGATCATCGCCACGATGAGTACCCCGAGGCCGATGAATCCGCCGACGATGTACGCCGCGAATCCGTGACTCTGCTGGGGATAGACCCCGGGGGACGGCGGCGCCGATGACGGTGGCAGCACGTCGAGCGGGATCAGCCACACGCTCGCGGCCAGTTCGATCATTTGCGGCTCCGCAGGAACCGGAGCAGGAAGACGACCAGCACGATGGCGACGAAGGCCAGCAGCAGCAAGATCAAGATGGGCGCGAAGGCGAACGGCTCGCGCGCGACGTCCAGGGCCACGATCACGGCAGCAGGCATCTGCAGGTCTCCTCGGGAGTGGTCAAGTCCTAACAATTCCACATCGGCAACTGCTACAGATGCAGGAACTGACGGATCGTCGCGATGAAGACCTGCGGCTGATCGCTGTGCACCCAGTGACCGGCCCCCTTGATCCTGACCAGCTGGACGCGCGGAAACAGGGCCCGCATGGCCGCCGCGTACTCGGGCTGGATGTAGCGCGAGTCGGCGCCGGCCAACCAGAGCACCGGTCCGGTGTACGGCGGCACGTCGAGTTCGGGCCAGGAGCCCATCTCCGGCAGGTGATCCCCGAGTAGCTGGAGGTTCATCTGCCAGCGCCAGCCGGGATCCCTGCCGTGGTCGCGGCGGAGATTCTGCAGCAGGAAGCTGCGCACGCCGGGTTCGGGTACGTACGGCTCGAGCTGGGCACTGGCCGATTCGCGGTCGGTGAGGCTCGCGAGGTCGACGGAGCGCATTCCGCGGACGAACGTCTCGAAATTGCTGATCTGAGACGTCGCGACCGGCGACACATCGACGACACAGAGACGCTCGACCAGCGCCGGGTGTCGCAGCGCCAGCGCCATGGCGATCTTGCCGCCCATCGAGTGACCGACCACGGCGTAGGGCTCGCCGTCGCCCTGGGACTCGAGCAGCCCGGCGACCTGATCGGCCATCTCCGGATAGGAGAAGTGGTCGGTCCAGGCCGAACGGCCGTGGTTGGGCAGGTCGACCAGCGTGACCCGGGCCTCGTCGCTGAGCGCCTTGGCGACGGTCGTCCAGTTCTTGCCCTGGCCGAACAGGCCGTGCAGGAAGGCGACGCGCGGCCCGGTGCTCCCGGTCTGCGTGCTGAACAGCTCGCTCGAGGTGGCGCTCATGCCCGACGCTGCCAGCAGCTCGTGTGCCAGTGCCGGCGCTCGTCCAGACCGGATGCGGACAACAGGCCGGGCTGGTCGGGCCAGGCCACCAGGTGCGGTGTCGACGGCTGGATCAGCTGGTTGCAGCCCGGGCAGCGATAGACCTTGGCGGCCGCCGCACCCGGAATGTTCCTGACGATCCAGCGTCCGTCGCTCTTGATCTCCGCCGTCGCGTGCCCCGAGCTCAGCGGCCGGGCCGGTCGGGTGTGCTTGCTGGGCCGGCGGGCCATCACCGCTCGCTCTCGCGCGGCAACGGCGCGCAGCGGAGCGCTGTCGATCGGGGTCACCGGAACAGGCTAGTGCTCGCGCGTGGCTTCCAGGCGTGAGTACTACGTTGTCTGGGTGCGTTTGGTGATCGCCCAGTGCCAGGTCGACTACGCAGGACGGCTGACCGCCCACCTGCCGATGGCGAAACGGCTGATTCTGATCAAGTCCGATGGGTCGGTGTCGATCCATGCCGACGATCGCGCGTACAAGCCGCTCAACTGGATGAGCCCGCCCTGCTCACTGGCCGAGCTGCCGCCGACCGGAGACCTCTCGGCGCTGTGGGAGATCCGGGGGCGGGACGGCGACACCCTGCAGATCTCCCTGGCGGAGGTCTTTCACGACTCCTCCCACGACCTGGGCATCGATCCCGGCCTGCAGAAGGACGGCGTCGAGGCGCACCTCCAGGCGCTGCTCGCCGAGCATCCGGAGGCCCTGGGCGCGGGCCTGTCGCTGGTTCGCCGGGAGCACCTGACCCCGATCGGGCCGGTCGACCTGCTCTGCCGGGACGCCGCGGGCGGGTACGTGGCGGTCGAGGTGAAGCGGCGCGGCGAGATCGACGGGGTCGAGCAATTGACCCGCTACCTGGAACTGATGCGCCGCGATTCGCTGCTGGGCGCCGTGCAGGGGATCTTCGCCGCGCAGCAGATCAAGCCGCAGGCGCGGACACTGGCGGAGGACCGGGGCATCCGCTGCGTCGTGCTCGACTACGACGTGTTGCGAGGCATGGACGACCCGAGCAGCCGGCTGTTCTAGCGCTGGCCGCTTCGATGGCCATTCGGCACGTGAGTCGATGACCGCCCGCCGAGCACGTCTCAGGGACGTTTGCCAGCACGTGCCGGGAAACGACCCCTCCGCGGGCCATTTCGGGCGGCGTTTGCCAGCACGTGCCGGGAAACGACCCCCCGCGGATCCGTGAGACTTAGCTCGAAAGCGCTCAGGCCTGAACGGCGTCCGCCATCTTGCGCAACTCACCGGAGCCGGGGTCGCCTCCGGAATACTCCTCGAGTTCACCCATGTCCTCGAAGGACAACTCGGGCACGTCGGGAAAGTTCTCGGCGCAGATTCCACGGCGAGGGCGCTGAGGGAGTTGAGCTGGCTCAGCATGGCCACCTTCCGGCGGTCCAGGAGTTCCTGCTCGTGCCGCATCTGGCGGCGGCGCCAGGCGAACTCCTGCCGCGCCCGCTCATCGATGAGCGCCGCTTGCTGCTGCGACCGGCTGACGATCTGCTCGGCCTCCTTGGCCGCCTCGACCTTGACCCGCTCAGCTTCGGCCAAGGTCCGCGTTCGCAGGGCTGCGGCCTGGTCGGTCTCGGCGGCCAGGTGCTCACCCGAGGCCCGCTGCAGCGCGGTGGCCTCGGCGAGCATCGCCTTGATCGTCGCGTTGGCTGCGTCCTGAGCCTGACGGAGGTCGCCGAGGATGCGGTCGCGCTGCTCGGCCGCTTGTCGGAGGATGCCGGCCGCCTGATTCTCGGCGGCCGCGGTGCGTGCCTGGGCTTCCAGCAGGGCGGCTTGCCCGATGCCGCGTCCGGTCGCATCGGCTTCGGCGGACACCGAGGCGGCCTGCAGACGGGCCGACGTGAGCAACTGCTCGGACTCGACCCGGGCCCGGCGGGCCAGTTCGGCGGCATCGTCGCTCACCCTGCGCGCGGAGCGTCTCCAGCTCGGCGAGCTGGCTTCTGCGTACTTCGCCCAGCTCCGTGGTCGTCCTCCCGGTCAACTGGTCGGCCTCGGCATGCGCGTGGCCGATCAGTTGCTCGGCCTCCTGCGCGGCGTTGCGGGTGACATCGCGGGCCTGTTCCTCGGCGGTCCGCAGGATCTCCTGGGCCCGCTCGCCGAGC
Source organism: uncultured Actinomycetota bacterium (assembly GCA_963761955.1). Classification (GTDB taxonomy): domain Bacteria; phylum Actinomycetota; class Actinomycetes; order Propionibacteriales; family Propionibacteriaceae; genus Microlunatus. Next base: position 48,522 of record CAVXIY010000031.1, read on the forward strand.
GCTGAGAAGTCGACCTGCGTGGTCTTGAACCGGGCATCGCCGAGCGCACTGTCGAGTTGGGTGTTCTCGCTGATCAAGGAATCGCAACGCTGCTGGAGGGCGGCGATCCGGTCCTCGGTCGCCCGCGCGAAACGATCAACGGATTCACGCTGGTATCCCTTACGGACAAGGGGAAACGGGCCGGAATGAGATCCGTCGGCCGAGCGGGGTAGGTTCACTTTCAGCTCCATGATCGTGAATGCCGGTAACCCCGATACAAATCAGAGTAACCGCATCACCCGCGGCTCGGCAAAGCCGAGCAGCGGGCGTCGACTAAGGCGCCTACTTACCCTTGCCCTTTTCTTTGCCGGACAGATGCTCCGTTCCGGCTGGCAGATCCGACGCTGAGACGAAGACGGTCGCGTCACCGTCGACCTCGAGATCGGACTCGGACTCGGCACTCTGATTCATCGGGCGCCGTGGGACTCGGCGTCATCCGGTACGGCCGGCGGCAGGCCCTCGGGACGCAGCACTGTCTGGTCGCCGGACTCTCCGTCGGGCTCGCTGGGGTCGTCCAGATCGGGGAACGCGCTCGCGGTCTGCTCGGCCAACGCGGACAGGCTGGCCAGCTGGCTGAGAACAGCCTGCTTGCGCCGGTGCAGCAGGTCGGTCTCGCGCTTGAGTTGCTGCTTGCGCCAGGCGAATTCCTGCTGGGTGCGCTCGCTGATCGCCGCGGCCTGCTTTTTCGCCGTGCTGATCCGGGCTTCGGATTCCTCGACGGCGGCAAGCTTGGTCTTTTCGGCCTCGGCGATGGCTTCGGTTCGGATCCGAGCGGCTTCGGCGATATCCGCCTCCAGCCGTTCGGCCGACTCTCCGTTGTGCTTGGTGGCCTCAGCCAGCAGCACCGCCGTCTTCTGCTGCGCTTCCTCGTGGGTGGCTCGCAGCTCACCCACCGCCTGCTCGCGTTCGACCGCGATCTTCTGTCGTTCCTCGGCCACCTCGCGTTCGGCCGTACGACGGAGGTTCTCCGCGTCCAGCGCCGCACTCTCGCGGGCTGCGCCGGCCTCGTGCTCGGCCTCGCGGCGGAGCGCGTCGCCCCTGCCGGCGAGCGGCGGCGAGCAGCGCCTCGGCCTCGGCCTTCGACTTCTCGACCTGAGCCTGCACCTCACTCTGCAGCTTCTGCCGCAGCTGATCGATCTCGGCCGTTCCGCCGGTCTTGATCGCATTGCCTTCACGAGCCGCGTTGCTCCGCAACCCGTCCGCATCCCGGCGAGCCGCCTCCTTGAGCTTCTCGGCTTCGACGGTGGCCTTGGCCACGATCTCGCGGGCCTGGTCCTGGGCCAACCGCAGGATGTCGTTGGTGCGACCACCCAGATAAATGAAGTCCGAATCAGCGCCGGAGCCGCCGCCCTTGCCGTTCTGCAACGCTGAAAGTTGATCTTGAAGCGAGCTGACCTGTTGCTCGAGCTGGGCCGCATGCCGGCGTGACTGCACAACACTCGCCTCGAGCGTTCGCACATAGTCGTCGACGGCGGTTCGGTCATATCCGCGCAATGCGCTGGGAAAGTTGCCTACCGCGCTCGCCATATCGTCAAAAAGTCCCAAACCCGTGTTGTCTGAAGCGCTCACTGCAAAACCTTTCCATCTTCGTGCACAGCAGTAATGTCAAAGCCGGAGCGACTGCCCCCCGCTCAACGGGACTCGGGATCTTTGACGGCGGGCTCGACCAGTTCAATCAAGGTCCCACCAGTGTCCTTGGGGTGGACAAAATTGATCCGCG
>CAVXIY010000032.1:0-83619 GCA_963761955.1 uncultured Actinomycetota bacterium
ATCAGTCGTCGTTGGTGATGGTCCCGATGCCACCGCCCGGACGTACGCTGAACCCTCCGGTGGGCGAGGTGAGCTTGACCGAGAAGGTCTCGGTCAGGCTCCTTGGTGGCGTCACCCTTGATCGTCACCGGCACGAACTTGGTGGTCTGACCCGCCTCGAAGGTCAGCGTTCCGGACGTCGCGGTGTAGTCGGTGCCGGCCTTCGCCCTTCCGTCCGCCGTGGCGAACCTCACCGTGACCTTGGTCGGGCTCGGCGTGCTGAGGGTCACCGGCAGGTTGAGGATCTTGGTCGATCCCGCCTTGCCTTCGGTGATCGACGCCGACCCGGCGATGATCTCCGGCTTGGTGAGCTGGTAGTTGATCACCTGGAATCCGGCCTCGCTGCCGGCTCCGGTCAGGGCGATCTTGTAGGTGGTGCCCGCGCTTCGCCGGGAACAGCACCCGCGCCCGGGGATCGCCGCCGGCCACGTTGTCGTTGAACGCGACGGTGGTCAGCGCATCGACCCGGTCACCGGTGTAGACGGCCAGGATCGAGTCGTAGGTCGACTTGGTCGCCTGGAAGTTCGCGATCCCGCTGAACGGCGCGGTCCAGGAGTACCAGACCGAAGTCACGGCCGGCTTGCCCGAGTGGCGCGGTTCGCCGAGCTCCGGGGTGGCTCCTTCGTTGTGCACCGCCGCGGTCGAGAAGCTGCCGGCTGTCGGCCCCGGCAACGGCTGCGCCGCAACGAAGTCGTCGTTGGTGGTCCAGGTCAGCGTGATGTCCCCGGTCGCGGCGCCGAACCCGTCCACCGCGAGGAACAGCACGTCGCCCTGATTGACCTTGACCCGGAGCTGGCTGGTCTGGATGGTGTTGTCGAGCACCACGTCGTCGTTGGCGGCCCGCTGGGTGAGGTTCGCGGTGCTCACCGGGTCGCCGCCACTGGTGTAGGCGGCCAGGGTGGTGTCGAAGTTGCTGCCCAGGGTCCGGAAGATCACCCGGCCGGACCTCGGGGCCGTCCAGCGGTACCAGACCGAGTTGTCGGCCGGGTGGAGTTGATCGCCGTGGGACGGTTCGCCGGCTTCGGTCGTGGCACCGACATTGCTGCCCTTGATCGAGTTGTTCTCGCCCGGCAGGGTGGCCGCGTGGGCGATGTCGTCGTTCGCCGGTGGGGTGAGGCCGGCGGCGCCGGCGGGTGCGGCCCCGGCAGCGATGGCGAGGGCCAGCGCCGAAGCGGCGATGATGCGTGAGGTTTTCATGATCAATCTCTTTCTGGTGTGATTGGTGGGTGGTTGGCCGTCGGGGTTCATCGCTGCGGCCGTGGATAGTCGCGGAGCGCCGAAGCGACGGTGTGGGTGGAGCGGGCCGCAACGGCACGGACCCGGTTCCGGCCGGCCAGTCCGGCGACCAGCACCGGCCAGCCGAACAAGATCACGATGAAGATCCGCTGGAGGTAGCCCATGTACGGCGCGACCGCCGGTGGGTCGACCATCAGCAGAGCGATGGTGCCGAAGCAGAGCAGTCCGGCGAGGATGCTCCATCCGGTCAGGTGACGCCAGGTGACACTGCGCCAGAGCGCCCGGGCCAGCACGAACATGGCGATCGACATGATCACGAACATCGCCAGGGAGACGTACTGGTGCACCCAGAAGTGGGTGGTCGCGAGCTCGGCCTTGTCGTAGTCGAGGCAGCTGGGCAGCCGCTCCGAGCAGTCCTGGCGGGCGAAGCCGGCGACGATCATCCCCGGGGCGCCGAGCATGATCATCACGGTGGCGACCCGGCCGGCCAAGGTGGCTCGATGCCGTTGCCAGATGCCGACGGCGGCGGCGCCGAGGCCGATCGCGCCGAGCACGAATCCGGTGATCATGATCACCGGATGCTGGGCGTCGGTGGCCGCGAGTGCGCTGATCGCCTCGCGGGCCGGGCTGTAGCCGGTGCTCAGTGATCCGGCGATCACCGAGGCGATCAGGAATCCGGCGACGCCGAGGGCGGCGATCCGGGCCGGCATTCCCCAGCCGCGAGTGGCGGTGGAATCGGCGTCCGGACTGAGGTCCGGCCGGCTGCCGAGGGTGGTGGAACTAGACATTGCTGGTGCTCCTTCAGGAGGTGGTTGTTGGTGATCACCAGCCTGAAAGTTGAGCGTGCGCTGGGCGATGACGCCGCCACCACACTTTGCTGCGTGGTCGCACCACCACGCAGCTTCGGGTCAGCCTCCGGTGCTCGCGGCGAGATAGACCAGGACGGCCTTGACGCGGCGGTGTACCTCGGTCTCCTCGGACAGCCCGAGCTTGCTGAAGATGCCGTTGATGTGCTTCTCGACGGCCCGCACGGTGAGGCTGAGTGAGCCGGCGATCGCCGCGTTGTCCTTGCCTGCGGCCATCTCCGAGAGCACCTCGCGTTCGCGCTCGGTCAGTTGATCGACGGGGGACCGGCGGGTGCGCCCCCGGACCAGCGCGTCGACGACCTTGGGGTCGATGCTGGATCCGCCTTCGGCCACGGAGCGGATGGCCCCCAGCAGTTGGGCCGGATCGGACATCCGCTCCTTCAGCAGGTACGCCCGCCCGGCGCTGCCGTTTTCCAGCACGGCAAGCGCGAACTCGGGATCGTCGTACTGGCTGATCACCACCACGCCGGTCCGCGGATGGCTCTTCCGGATCAGGTTCGCCGCGCGTACGCCCTCGTCGGTGTCGGTCGGCGGCATCCGGATGTCGGTGACCACGACGTCGGGCTGATGATCATCGACCGCGGTGAGCAGCCCGTCCAGATCCGCGACGACGGCGGCCAGTTCGATGTCGGGGTCACCGGAGAGCAGGCTGCGCAGACCCTCGCGGGCCAGCAGGTTGTCCTCGGCGAGCACCACCCGAAGCGTCACGCTCGGAGCCTAGCGGCTGGCGGCGCGATGGGGGTGCCAGCACGACCATCACGGGTGGTGCGCGCCCGGTCGCGGTGCGCGGCGGCCCGCGAGAGGATTCGGTTCATGGCCCTTCGATCGGCGCACCGACGCCTTGCGTGGTGGCTCGCCCTGGTGGTCGTCGTCGCCGCGGTGGCCTCGGCGGTCGGGGTGCTGACCGAGGCCGGGCCGGCGGTCAGCGTGGGCTTCATCCTGGTCAGCCTGTGGATCGGCGCCGCGCTGAGTGCGGTCGGCGGCTTGCTGCTCCGCGCCCGGACGGGCGGCCTGCTCGGGCCGATCCTGCTGATCGGGGGTGCGAGCCTGGTCGCGGAGTTCGGCCTGCGGACCTATGCCTACATCGGGCAGCTGGACGGATCGGCTCAGCCGCGTCATGCGCTGGCCGGCTGGCTCGGACTCGCGTTGGATCCGATCTTCTTCCCGGCGTTGTTGATCATGATCTTGCTGCTCTTTCCCGACGGCCGGACCGGTTCCCGGCTCAGTCGGGTCGTCATGGTGGTGGTGGTCGTCGCGGTCGCCGTCGAGGTCGTCGCACTCGCGATCCGCTCGGGTCCGCTGGAGGACGCCTCGTTCGGCTACCAGATCCCCTGGCGCGGGCTGGTCCCGTCGGACGGCCTGGTCGCCGGGCTGCCGGAGCGGATCAACGATGTCCTGGTGTTCGTCCTGCTCGGCTGCGCGATCTGGTTCGTGGTGCGGTTCGTCCGGGCCCGCGGGACGACCCGGCAGCAGTTCAAGCCGCTACTCATCGTGGTGGGCGTGATGGCCGCCGGGCTGCTGATCCAGTCGTTCGACGCCACCCGGCAACTGGGCGTGGTGACCCTCGTCGCCAGTGTCACGATCGGGCTGCCGGTCGCGCTGGCGGTCGCCGTCCTGCGGTATCGGCTCTGGGACCTGGACCGGGCGATCGTCGCCACCCTGGTCTACGGCGCGCTGGCCATCGGGGTGATCGGCGTGTACGTCGCTGTCGTCGTCGGGATCAGCGCGCTGATCGGCCGGGCCGAGCCGCCGCTGGCGCTGTCGATCGCGGCCACCGCGCTCGTCGCGCTCGGGTTCGCGCCGGCTCGGGAAGCACTCACCCGTCAGGCCCGTCGGCTGGTCTACGGCAAGCGGGCCTCGCCGTACGAGACGCTGACCGCGCTGCCGCATCAGCTCGCCGACGCCCCGGACGTCGACGTGGTGCTGCCGCGGATCGCCGAAGCCCTGCGCGCCGGACTCGGGCTGTCGGCCGCCCGGGTTCGCGTCCTGCTCGGCGAGGACGCGACCCTGACGTCCTGGTCGCCGCCGGAGGCGAGCGTCGAGACCCGGACCTGCACGTCGTCGAGGTACGCCAGCTCGGGCGGGTGGTGGGCGATGTCGCGGTGGTCCAGCCGACCGATCGATCTCTCGGCCGCACCGATGAACGGCTGCTCGCCGATCTCGCGGCCCAGGCCGGTCCTGCGCTGCACGGAGTGGCCCTGACCGCGCAGCTCCGCGCGCGGATCGACCAGGTCACCGATCCAGTCCGAGCAGTTGCGGGCGAGCCGCGAGCGGCTGGCCACGGCGACCATCGAGGAACGGCGGCGTCTGGAACGCGACATCCACGACGGAGCTCAGCAACAGCTCGTCGCGCTCGCGGTGCATCTGGCGGAGATCGAGGACACCGCCCGGCTGACCGAGCTGCCCGCCGTCCGCCGCGAACTGGACGCGTGCATCGACGCGCTCCGGGAGTTCGCTCGCGGCGTCTATCCGCCGGTGTTGATCGCCCGCGGCCTGGTGCCGGCGCTCCGGGCCCGGATCCGGACCCTCACGGCCGATGTTCAGCTGATCGACGAGGGAGTCGATGATCATCGGTTCGGCGAGCGGATCGAGGTGGCGGTCTACTTCTGTTGCCTGGAAGCATTGCAGAACATCGCGAAGCACGCGCCGGCCAGCACCGCGCGGATCTCGCTCCGCCTGGACAGCGACGTGTTGATCTTCGAAATCGCCGACGACGGACCCGGCTTCGACGTCGACCTGGCTCCGGTCTCGGGATCCGGCCTGATCGGCATGGCCGACCGGATCGGCGCAGCCGGCGGAGAGCTGAAGATCATCTCCAGCCCGGGGACGGGCACCCTGATCCGCGGCCGGTTGCCGCTCGACCGGTGATCACTCAGGCGGCGTAGGCCGGCACGCCGAGCAGCTGGTCGACGGTCGTGAAGAGGTATCCCCGATCGCTGCAGCCGGTCGATCAGCGGGCCGATCGCGGCCACGCTCTGGTCGCGCGGACCACCGCGGGCTTCCCGGCCGTCGTGGAAGATCAAGATCGTGCCCGGCCGGGTGATCCTGGCGGCGGCGGCGGTCATCAGTTCGCGCCGGCGGTTGGAAGACCTCCAGCGGGTGGGCGAAGGTGCCCGACACGACCTGCAGGCCGTGATCCTGCACGCTGCGCAACACCCAGGGCCAGTGGCAGAGCCACGGCGGACGGTAGAGCGCCGGCGTCAGACCGGCGATCGAGCGCAGGACATCCTGCGACCGGCTGATCTCGCGCTGCTGACGCGGCTGGCTGAGATACCGGCGTGAACGAGTGGCTGTAGCTGTGGTTGCCCAGCACGTGCCCGGTCTGGACGACCCGCCGGGTCGTGGACGGGAAGCGCTGGGCGCAGCGGCCGACCTGGAAGAACGTCGCCTTGACGCCCCGATCGTCCAGCGCGTCGAGCAGCCGGGAGGTGTACGGCTCGTTGGGCCCGTCGTCGAAGGTCAGCGCGACGACCTTCTCGGCCGTCGGGCCCCGGAAAGGAAAGGAGCCGAACACCTGCGAGCGGGGGCGGAATCCGGTCCAGTACGCGACGGTGCCCGCCGCGGACAGGCCGAGGGCCACCGTGCGGGCTCTCGCCGCAGCCGTCACGGGCCGTTCCAGAAGTCGCTCAGGCTGGCTGCGGCCGGACCGGCGAACTTGGCGATCCCAGCGAGGTCAACGCCACGACGACGCCGATGCCGAAGAGGGCGCGCCGACCCAGGCGCGGAGCGGCCGGTCGTGCCGATCGCCTGATCGCTCGAGCTGCTCGCGTCGTACCGGAAGGCGGGAGCCATGCCGATGGTCCGGCGGGCCGAGATCCGGTTCAGCAGGTAGCCGAGGAAGTAGTAGACGAAGCCGGACACGAACAGGTTGTAGATCAGCCCGCGCTGCATCCGGCGGGCCGAGGTGACCACGACATTGCGCCGGTCCCAGACCACCTTACCGCGCCGACGCAGCCGTCGCAGCAGGTCGAACTCATCCCCGCCCTGGGTCAGGCGCAGGTCGTAACCGGGGAACGCCGACCGGCGCATCGCGATGTTCGTCGCGCTGACGTAGACGACGAACCCGGTCATCGCGAACAGGCCCGCGACCATCCCGAACAACAGGGTGGGGAAGCGCTTGGACCACCAGGACGGATTCTCGTAGCGGCACGGGCCGGCGACGGCGACGATCTCCTCGGACCGGTGAATCGCGCGTCGATGGTGCTCAGCCAGTCCGGCGGGTAGACGGTGTCGGCGTCGACGGAGACGATGATCTCGCCGATCGCGACGTCGGCGCCGCGCTGCCGGGCTGCGCAGACCCCTTGCTCCGGTTCGTGCACGACCCGTACGCCGTAGCTCGCCGCGACCGCGGCGGTGTCGTCGGTGCTGTTGTTGTCGACCACGATGATCTCGTACGGACCGGCGAAATCCTGGTGCTGCAGCGAGGTCAACGAGCAGCCCAGATAGCCGGCCTCGTTGTACGCCGGGACGACGATCGAGAACCGTATCCGATCGTGTTGGTGCATCCCACTCCTTCGCCGACACGTCGTGCCTGCCCGTTCGGCGCGCAACGCCTCGATGCGATCACCGCGCTGACGAACTGTGACAACCCTAAGCGACGAAGCCGTCCCGCTGTCCAACCGAACTGCTGACACGGGCCTGAAGTTGCCGTCAGCGCCGATCGGGGAGGCGGACTGAAGCGGTGAGGACGTCCAGATTCGGCGCCGAAGTGTTCGCGATCGTCGGCGATTCGGCTACCATCGAGACACGCCGAACGGTACGCCATGAGCCTACCTCGCAGCTGGATGAATGCGGGGGATCTCGGTCGGTGCGCACGAGGGTCACACCTCATTCGGCGCTCGGGGGACTTCAGCGTCCAACAACTCCAGGAGTTTCGGTGCTCGCCCCCCGTCGCGCGCGCTCGTTTGTGCTGCTTGCCGCCACCAGCCTCGCCCTGCTGGTCGGTCCGCTCGTCCAGCCCGCCGTCGGCTTCGGTCAGTGCGCACGTATGAGAACAGCGCCATCGCGCACACGAACGCCGAACGGGCGCAGCGCGATCGGGTGAAGCTGAAGAAGTCGAAATGCCTCGATCGATTCGCGGAGAAGCAGGCTCGGGCGATGGCCGCCGAGACGACGATGTACCACCAACCGATGGACCCGATTCTGGAGAAATGCCACCTCAGCCAGGTCGGGGAGAACGTGGCCTTCGGCTATCCCAGCGGCAAGGCGGTGGTCAAGGCCTGGATGCACTCACCGGGCCACAAGAAGAATCTGCTCAACTCCCGGCACCGGCTGATCGGGCTGGGCGCCTATCAGGACGCCGGACGGCAACTGGTACGTCTCCCAGGTGCTCGGCCGCAAGCCTGAGCCGGCTGACTCGCTCAGATCCAGCTCTTGAACCACATCCGGGACAGCCAGGCCGGGTAGGGCAGCAGCTCGTCGGTGAGGATCGGGTAGAGGTAGGCGAAGTTCGCCGCGACCAGCGCGACGAACGCCCCGGCGACGATGGCGCCGATCATCCGCCGGTCACCGGCCCGGGCGTCACCGAGCAGCCGGCCGACGCACAGCGCCACCGCCATCACCGAGAACGGGATCATCGCGATCGCGTAGAAGAAGAACAGCGGGCGGTCCGGTACTGGAACCACGGCAGCCAGGCGGCCAGCACGCCGACCACCGGGATGCCGAAGCGCCAGTCCCGGCCGCCGACCCACAGGATCGCCGCGGCGATCAGGGCGAAGATCGCCACCCACCACAGGGCCGGGGTGCCGATGCCGCTGATCACCCGGATGCAGTTGTCCGGCCCGACGCAGCCGTCGGTGCCCGGCTTGATGTCGTTCACCGCGTCGATGCCGATCGGCCGCGCGACCACCAGCCAGCCGGCCGGGTTGGCCCGGTAGGCGTGCTCGGCGTGGTTGATGAAGTCGCCGGTGTGGAAGTTCCAGATGTCGCGCTGGTAGTGCAGCAGCGAGGCGAGCGGCTGGCCGAACAGCTTGACGCTGCGCGCGTCCGGGTGCTTGGCGCCCCAGTCGCGGTCGTAGCCGCCGGAGGTGGCCAGCCAGCCCGCCCAGCTCGGCCACGTACACGACGCCGCTGAGCACGACCAGCGAGACGAAGGCCGGGACGCCGTCCCGGAGCACCGCGAGGTTGGCCCGGACGCCGGCCCCGGCCAGCCGGCGGGCGCCGACGTCCCAGGCCAGGGAGAGCAGGGCGAACGCGGCCAGCAGGTAGAGCGCGTTCCACTTGGTGCCCAGCGCCAGCCCGAAGCTGATCCCGGCCGCGATCCGCCAGGGGCGCAGCCAGAGCGCCGGCCCGAAGCGCCCGCCGAGGTCGGGCAGCTCGTGTCGCTCGAGGTGGTCGGCGAGCCGGTTGCGGAACCAGTCGCGGTCGGCGGCCAGGCAGGCGACGGCGGCGACCACGAAGAAGGCCAGGAAGATGTCGAGCAGCGCGGTCCGCGACATCACGAACTCGAGCCCGTCGAAGGTCAGCAGCAGCCCGGCCAGGCCGCCGATCAGGGTCGACCGCGAGACCCGCCGGACCAGCCGGATGGTGACGAGGATCAGCAGGGTGCCGAAGACCAGCGGCGCGACCCGCCAGCCGAAGGAGTTCATCCCGAAGAAGTGCTCGCCGGCGGCGATCAGCCACTTGCCGACCGGCGGGTGGACGATGAACGACGCCGTCTTCTCCATCACGTCGACGTTGCCGGCGGTGATCTGCGCGTTGGCCTTGCTCGGCCAGTTCCGCTCGTAGCCGAACTTCAGCAGCGAGTACGCGTCCTTGGCGTAGTAGGTCTCGTCGAAGACCAGCTTGTTGGGGTAGCCGAGGTTGACCACCCGCATCGCGAAGGCGATGGCGGTGATCACCAGCGTGACCAGCCAGCCGGTGATCCGGTCGGCCGGCATCGGCACCCGCAGCCGCTGGACGGTGGTCTCGCTCGGCGGCGGCGACGGCGGCCGGGAGCGGTGACGGCGGCGGCGGAAGCGTCGGCTGGGCCGGGTCCACGGGTCCGGGCTCGACCTCGAGGACCTGGCGCGTCACCGGGTCATCGTAGGTGCCGGTAGCCGTGCGCCGAGGATCCGGCGAGGTTCGGTCCGGGCGATCTGGGAGGCTGAGCCGGTGACCGAAGCCGAGCCGAGCGGGCGTCCTGGTGCTGGCGGCGACGCCGATCGGCGACGTCGCCGACGCCTCGCCGCGGCTGGTCGCGGAGCTCGCCGGCGCCGACGTGATCGCGGCCGAGGACACCCGGCGGCTGCGCCGGCTGCTGGAGCGGCTCGGCATCGCCACCGCGGCCCGGGTCGTGTCCTACTTCGAGGGCAACGAGGCCGCGCGCACCGCCGAGCTGGTGCGCGCGCTGCTGCGAGGGCGCCCGGGTGGTGCTGGTCACCGACGCCGGAATGCCGTCGGTCTCCGACCCCGGCTACCGGCTGGTCGTCGCCGCGGCCGACGCGGGCATCCGGGTCACCGCGGTGCCCGGGCCGTCGGCGGTGCTGACCGCGCTGGCCGTCTCCGGGCTGCCGGTGGACCGCTTCTGCTTCGAGGGCTTCCTGCCGCGCAAGGCCGGCGAGCGGGCCCGGCGGCTGGCCGAGCTGGCCGCCGAGCCGCGCACCATGGTGTTCTTCGAGGCGCCGCACCGCACGGCGGAGGCCCTGGCCGCGATGGTCGAGGCCTTCGGGCCGGACCGGCCGGCGGCGGTCTGCCGGGAGCTGACCAAGACCTACGAGGAGATCCGTCGCGGGCCGCTGGCCGAGCTGGCGGCCTGGGCGGCCGGCGAGGTGCGGGGCGAGGTGACCCTGGTGGTGGCCGGCGCCCCGCCGCGGACGTCGATCTCGACACCGCCGTCGAGGAGGTGCGGGCCCTCACGGCGGGCGGCATGAAGCTCAAGCCGGCCGTGGCCGAGGTGGCGGCCGCGTACGGCATCGCCAAGAACCTGCTCTACGCCGCCATCGCTGCGTCAGCCGCGCTGAGCCGAAGTCGCAGTCGGGCGAGAATGAGCGCCGTGGAGTTGCCCGAAGCGCCCGAGCCGTTGCCGTCGCCGGTGGTCGACTCGCACTGCCACCTGGACTCCACGATGCGGATGTCCGGGCTCGACCCGGCCGAGGCGATCGCCCGGGCCGCCGCGGTCGGGGTGACCCGGATCGTCCAGATCGGCTGCGACCTGGACGACTCGCGCTGGGCGGTCGAGGCGGCCGAGCGCTGGCCGAGTGTGGTCGCCGGGGTCGCCATCCATCCCAACGACGCGGCCCGGATGGGTCCGGATCTCGTCGACGGGCTCGAGGTGATCGAGGCGCTGGCGCAGCATCCGCGGGTCCGGGCGGTGGGGGAGACCGGGCCTGGACTACTTCCGGACGACCGACGCCCACGGCCGCGGCGATGCAGCAGGAGGCGTTCGCCGCGCACATCGCCTTCGCCAAGGCCTACGACAAGACGCTGGTCATCCACGACCGGGACGCCCACGCCGAGGTGCTCGACGTGCTCGACGCCGAAGGGCTGCCGGACCGGATCGTCATGCACTGCTTCTCCGGCGACGCCGACTTCGCCCGGGCGTGCCTGAGCCGCGGGGCCCACCTGTCGTTCGCCGGAACCGTCACCTTCAAGGCCAACGACGCAACTGCGCGAGGCGCTCGGCGTGACCCCGCTGGACCGGATCCTGGTCGAGACCGACGCGCCCTATCTGACCCCGATGCCGCTCCGCGGCCGGCCCAACGCCTCCTACCTGATCCCGCACACCGCCCGCTTCATGGCCGACGTGCTCGGCCTCGACCTCGACCGCGTCTGCCACGCCCTGAACGACAACGCCGAGGCCGCCTTCGGCGGGGGCTGGTGATGGAGTTCGACGCGGTGCTGCGCCGTCGCCGGATGGTCCGGGCGTACGACCCGGACCGGCCGGTGCCCGACGCGGCGGTCGACGCCGTGCTGGCCGCGGCCGCTGCGCGCACCCTCGGCCGGATTCACCCAGGGCACCTCGTTCCTGGTGCTGTCCGCGCCGGAGGACCGCGCGGCGTACTGGGCGGCGACCGGCGAACCGCGACGTCCGGCTGGCTGCGCGGGATGCGGACCGCGCCGGTGCTGATCCTGGTCTGGACCAGCCAGGAGGCCTACCTGGATCGCTACGCCGAGCCGGACAAGGGCTGGACCGACCGTGATCTTGCTCACTGGCCGGCGCCGTACTGGTACGTCGACGCCGGGATGGCCAGCATGGCTGCGCTGCTGGCGCGGTCGACCAGGACCTGGGGCCTGCTTCTTCGGCGTGCCCACCGCTCGGATCGCCGCCGTCCGGGCGGCTTTCGGGGTGCCGGACGACCAGCTCAGCGTCGGCGTGATCAGCCTCGGCTACCCGGCGCCGACCGAGCGTCCGAGTGGTTCGCCGACCCGCCGGACCCGCCGTCCCGCCGGCCGAATTGCTCCACACGGCCGCTGGTAGCCGGTCCAGCGATTTTGGCGCGTGTCGGGCCGACCGTTATGATTTCGTGACACTACGGGGCTGACGCTGCTGTCTGCCCTGCCATCCAGATAGTCCAGCTCGTCACCGACTGGACCACCTTGGGAGACCTGTTGCGCAAGATCATTCCCGTTGTCGTCGCCGGAGCCACGGCGCTCGCCCTCGCCGGCGGCACCTTCGGCTACGCCACCCTGAACAAGGCCGTCACGCTGTCCGTCGACGGCCAGGCCAGCGAGGTACGCACCGCGGCCGGCACGGTCGGCGACCTGCTGGAGAGCAAGGGCATCGAGGTCGGCGACCACGACGTCGTCGCCCCCGGCCTGACCGCCAAGCTCGACGAGGGCTCGCGGGTCGCGGTCAGGTTCGGCCGCCAGGTGACCTTCAACGTCGACGGCAAGCCGCAGACCATCTGGACCACCGCGACCACGGTCGACCAGGCCGTGACCGCCCTCGGCATCGACACCGCCGGCGCCGAGCTGTCCACCAGCCGCAGCTCCGGCCATCGGCCGCGAGGGCCTCGACGTGGACATCGCGACCGAGAAGAAGATCGTGATCAAGGTCGCCGGCAAGAAGCGGACCGTCACCACCACCGCGCAGACCGTCGCCGAGGCGCTGGCGGAGGCCAAGATCGCCGTCGACGGCGACGACAAGGTCAGCGTCGCCAAGACCACCGCGCTGGTCGACGGCGCGAAGTTCAGCTACACCCGGGTCGACGTGAAGCGGGTGACCAAGAAGCAGAAGGTCGCCTACGGCACCGTCCGCAAGGAATCCAGCAAGCTCACCAAGGGCGTGACCAAGATCGACAACGGCCGGCGTCAGCGGCGCCCGCGCCGTGACCTACCGGGTCGTCCGGCACAACGGCAAGATCACCAGCCGCAAGAAGGTCAGCTCCAAGATCACCAGGAAGCCCGTCGCCCAGATCGTCCTGGTCGGCACCAAGGCGCCGAAGAGCAGCGCGCCGAGCGTCGGCCTCGGGCAGCGTCTGGGACAAGATCGCCCAGTGCGAGTCCGGCGGCAACTGGTCGATCAACACCGGCAACGGCTTCTACGGCGGGCTGCAGTTCACCCTGAGCACCTGGCGCGCGTACGGCGGCTCCGGCATGCCGCACCACGCCAGCCGCGCTCAGCAGATCGCCGTGGCCAAGAAGGTCCAGGCCGCCCAGGGCTGGGGTGCCTGGCCGGCCTGCACCAGCAAGCTGGGTCTTCGTTAGCGCCCATCCGTCGGTCTGCTCGATCCCAGCTCGGTCCGCGAGCTGGCGGGCCGGCTCGGGCTGCGGCCGACCAAGCAGCGCGGGCAGAACTTCGTCACCGACGCCAACACCGTCCGCCGCATCGTCGCCGCCTCCGGGGTCGGTCCGGACGACGTCGTGCTGGAGATCGGGCCGGGCCTCGGGTCGCTGACCCTCGGCCTGCTCGAGGCGGCCGACGCAGGTGGTCGCGGTGGAGATCGATCCGCTGCTGGCCGGCGAGCTGCCAGCGACCGTGGCCGCCCGGATGCCGGAGCGGGCGGACGCGCTGACGGTGGTCACCGCCGACGCGCTGCGGGTCGAGCGAGCTGCCGCTCCAGCCGACCGCCGTGGTGGCCAACCTGCCCTACAACGTCTCGGTCCCGGTGCTGCTGCACCTGCTGGCCACCTTCCCCAGCTGGCAGCGGGGACTGGTGATGGTGCAGGCCGAGGTGGCCGACCGGCTGGCGGCCGGCCCGGGCTCGAAGATCTACGGCGTGCCCTCGGTCAAGATGGCCTGGTACGCCGACGTGACCCGGGTCGGCACCGTGCCGCCGACGGTGTTCTGGCCGGTGCCCAACGTCGAGTCGGGTCTGGTCGTCGATCAGACGCCGGCCCGCAGCCGGTCACCACCGCGAGCCGCGAGCAGGTGTTCGCCGTCGTCGACGCCGCCTTCGCCCAGCGGCGCAAGATGCTGCGCTCGGCGCTGGCCGGCCTGGCCGGGTCGTCGGCCGCGGCCAGCGACGCGATCGAGGCCGCCGGGCTCGATCCGCAGGCCCGCGGCGAGGTGCTCGACGTCGCCGACTTCGCCCGGCTCGCCGAACAGTTCGCCCGGCAGCCGTCGACGCCGCCCGCGATACCGGGTGACCGGGGCGATCGGTAGGGCAATAGCCTCGACCGCGTGGCCTCACCCCTCCCGCCGAGCCCGGTCGGCGTCCGCGTGCGCGTGCCGGCCAAGATCAACCTGGCGCTGAAGGTCGGGCCGCCGCGGCCGGACGGCTACCACCCGCTGGCCACCGTCTACCAGGCGGTGTCGCTCTACGACGAGGTGCACGCCGCCTGGGCCGATCCCGACGAGTTCGAGGTCGAGGTCACCGGCGAGGGCGCCGACCTGGTGCCGCTCGACGACTCCAACCTGGCCGTCCGGGCGGCCCGGCTGCTGGCCCGCACCCACGGCGCCGCACGACTCGCTCGGGGTCAGCCTGTCGATCAAGAAGTCCATCCCGGTCGCCGGCGGGCTGGCCGGCGGTTCGGCCAACGGGGCCGCGGCGCTGCTGGCCTGCGCCGCGCTGTGGGACATCGACGTGTCCGCGGAGAACCTGCGGGCGCTGGCCGCGGAGCTGGGCAGCGACGTGCCGTTCGCCCTGCTCGGCGGCACCGCGGTCGGCAGCGGTCGGGGCGAGGAGGTCGCGCCGGCCCTGGCCCGCGGCACCTACCACTGGGTGCTCGCCTTCGGTCACCACGGGCTCTCCACCCCGGACGTCTACCGCCGCTTCGACGAGCTCAACCCCGACGCCGTCCAGCCCGAGATCCCGGCCGCGCTGATGAACGCCCTGCGCGGCGGCGACGCGCGCCAGCTCGGCGCCGCGCTGAGCAACGACCTGCAGCCGGCCGCGCTGGAGCTGCAGCCACGGCTGCGGCAGGTGCTGGAGGCCGGCCTGGAGTACGGCGCGCTCGGGCGCGCTGGTCTCCGGCTCGGGCCCGACCTGCGCGTTCCTGGTCGACAGCGAGTCCGCGGCCGTCGACCTGAGCGTCGCGCTGAGCGCCGACGGGCTGTGCCGGGCCGTCCGCCGCGCGACCGGCCCGGTGCTCGGCGCCCGGGTCATCGGCTGACAACCGCCCTCGAGACTCCAGCCCGGTGAATTTGACCGGGTAGTCGCGGCCAAATTCACCGGATCAGCTCGCGGTCACTGGACGGAATCGCGGAACGGCAGCAGCAGGTCGCGCAGCTGCTCGGCCAGCTGGTCCTGGTCGGCCGGGTCCAGGGGCAGCAGCAGGGTGCGTTCCGCGGCGAGCAGGTCCGCCATCGTCGCGTCGACGGCCGCTTTGCCTTCGCGCGGTCAGCCGGACCAGGACGCCGCGGCGGTCCTCGGGATGCTCCTCCCGGGCGACCAGTCCGCGGGCGGTCAGCCGGTCGACCCGGTTGGTCATGGTGCCCGAGGTGACCATGGTCTCCTTCACCAGCTGACCGGGCGTAGCTGGTAGGGGCTGCCGGCCCGCCGCAGCGCGGCGAGCACGTCGAACTCCCAGCACTCCAGGTCGTGCCGGCTGAAGGCGCCGGCCCGCTCCCGGTCGAGGTGCCGGGCCAGCCGGCTGACCCGGGACAGCACCTCCATCGGCGTGACGTCGAGGTCGGGCCGCTCGCGCCGCCAGGCCTCGACGACGCCGTCGACCTCGTCCTGCTCGTCACCGCTCGGCCACGGGCCTGATCGTATGCCGGGGCTCGACGATCAGGGCACGGCCGGGCCGAGGTCGTCGTCGTTGCGCGGCATGGTCGCGGCGAGCCCGATGATGCCGGCACAGAGCACGGCCGGGACGGCCATCGCGTGGTGGATGCCGAGTCGGTCGACCAGGAAGCCGACGACGGCCGGGCCCATCAGGAACGCCGCGTAGCCGAAGGTGACCACCACCGCGAGGACCCGACCGCCGCCGATGTGGCCGGCCACCGCGTAGACCTGCGGGGCGATCATCCCGACCCCGAACCCGACCAGCGCCCAGCCGGCGACCAGCAGCGGCAGGCTGCTCACCAGGGTGACGGTCAGGTAGCCGAGGCGGCGCAGGCGCCGCCGAAGCGGACGACGGCCCGGCGGCCGAACCGGGCGACCAGCCGGTCGCCGAGCAGCCGGATGACCACCATGAAGCCGCTGACCGCGATCAGCCCGAGCGCGCCGGTGGTGGGGTCGACCCGGGCCACGTCGGTGACGTGCAGGGAGGACCAGTCGACCGCCGTGCCCTCGGACAGGCCGAAGGCGAGGGCCATCAGCGCCGAGCACCCAGGCGGCCCGCGGGATCCGGGTCCGCACGCCGTCGACCTTGTGGTCGATCACCGCGGCCTCCGGGGCGATCCGGATCAGCACGCCGAGCACGATCGACGGCGACCACGGCCAGCGTGATCATCAACGGCGTGACGATGTCCCCGCCGGTGAGGCCGAGCAGCTGGGCCAGCAGCAGCACCGCGCCCGCTCCGATGAAGTTGCCGACCGAGAAGAAGGCGTGGAAGAAGCTCATGATCGGGCGCCGGCGGGCGCGTCTCGACCTGGACGCCGATCGCGTTCATCGCGACGTCCATCGCGCCGTTGCCCAGCCCGATCAGCACGGCGCCGAGCACGGCCACGGCGAAATTGCCGGCCAGCCCGATCGTCACGGACGCGGCGATCAGGATCGGCAGCGCCGCCGAGGGTGACCCGCCGGGCGCCGATCGCGTCGGCGAGCCGGCCGCCGATCTGCATCGACAAGATCCCGGCCAGCGCCGCCGAAGAACAGCATGATGGCGATCTGCGTCGCGTCGATGCCGAGCTTGTCGCGCAGCGACGGCAGCGAGCCGCCGTAGCCGCCGAGCAGCATGCCGTTCACGGCGAACATCACGGTCACGGCGGCGGCGGACGCGTCGCTAGCGGCTGGCCAGACGGGCATGGTGATCGAGCTCGAGCAGGATCTCGACATCTGGAGCGAGTTTCGCACGATTCGACTAGCCGAGGCACGCGGTCGGCGCAGAGCCTACTCGTCGGCGGACCAGGCTGCGATCGAGGGAGCGGCGCAGCCGTGCGCCGGGCTGCGCATCTCGACCTGCAGCCGCTCGCCCGACGCGGGCGCTCGGATGCGAGGATGGGCCGCGTCTGCATTCCCCGGTTGGTCTGCCGGCAGGGCCCGCCTGACTTTGAATCAGGACTAGCGACGTAGGTTCGACTCCTACCCGGGGAGCGGATCGTCACTGTTGGGTGAAGGAGCCAGTTGTTGCCTGAACACTCCGACCGCGCGCCCGCAGCGCGTCGTCATCCTGGCCGCCGGCGAGGGCAAGCGGATGAAGTCCTCCCGGTCCAAGCTGCTGCACGAGATCGCCGGCCACTCGATGCTCAGCTACGCGGTGACCGCCGCGACCAACGTGCCAGCCGGAGCACATCGTGGTCGTCGTCGGGCACCGGCGCGACCAGGTCGAGGCCCATCTGGCCGAGATCGCGCCGCACGTGCTGACCGCGGTGCAGGAGCGAGCAGCGGGGCACCGGGCACGCCGTGCAGGTCGCGCTCGCCGAGCTGGCGGACCTGCACCGGCGAGGTGCATCGTCACCCTCGGCGACGTCCCGATGCTCGACCGCGGACACCCTCGCCGCGCTGGTCGTCGACCACCGCGAGCGGCAGGCGGCGGTCACCGTGCTGACCGCCCGGGTGCCCGACCCGACCGGCTACGGCCGGATCGTGCGCGACGCCGACGGCCTGGTGACCGGCATCGTCGAGCACCGCGACGCCGACGACGACCAGCGGGCGATCGACGAGATCAACTCCGGCACCTTCGTCTTCGACGCCGAGGTGCTGCGCGCCGCCCTGGCCCAGCTGGCGCCGACCAACGACCAGGGCGAGCTCTACCTGACCGACGTGCTGGCGCATCGCCCGGGAGGCCGGCCAGACCGGTCGGCGCCTTCCTGATCGACGACCTGTGGCAGACCGAGGGCGTCAACGACCGGGTCCAGCTGTCCCGGATGAACGCCGAGGTCAACCGGCGGATCCTCGAGCGCTGGATGCGCGACGGGCGTGACGGTCGTCGATCCGGCGACCACCTGGGTGCACGCCTCGGTCGATCTCGGCGCCCGACGTCACGCTGCTGCCGGGCACCTCGCTGGAGGGCGCGACCTCGGTCGCCGCCGGGGCGACGATCGGCCCGGACACCACGCTGGTCGACGTCGAGATCGGCGAGGGCGCGACGGTGACGCGTACCCACGGCTCGCTGAGCGTGATCGGCGCCGGCGCGAGCGTCGGCCCGTTCGCGTACCTGCGGCCCGGCACCACGCTCGGTGCGGGCGGCAAGATCGGCACCTTCGTCGAGACCAAGAACGCCCAGATCGGGGCGGGCGCCAAGGTGCCGCACCTGAGCTACGTGGGTGACGCGGTGATCGGCGAAGGCGCCAACATCGGCGCCGGGGTGATCTTCGCCAACTACGACGGGGTCACCAAGTCGACGACGAGCGTCGGGGCGTTACTCCTTCGTCGGCAGCAACTCGGTGCTCGGCCGCGCCGGTGGAGATCGCCGACGGCGCGTACGTGGCCGCCGGCTCGACCATCACCGGCGACGTCGGGATCGGTGAGCTGGCCGTCAGCCGCGGCCGGCAGCGCAACGTGCCCGGCTGGGTGGCCCGGAAGCGCGCCGGCACCAAGACCGCGCGGGCCGCCGAGGCCGCGCTCGATCAGCGCCGGCTCGGCGAGACCGCGCTCGAAGATCAACAGACCGAGAGCGCCCCGCTCCAAGATCAACAGGTAACGTCGGAAGGCTCCGACCAGTGACCGGCTTCAAACGGCCCAACGTCAAGCACCTGATGCTGTTCTCCGGGCGGGCCTACCCGGAGCTGGCGGCCGAGGTGGCGACGCTGATGGAGGTCGACATCGTGCCGACCCGGGCGATCAGCTACGCCAACTCCGAGATCTACGTCCGGTTCGAGGAGTCGGTGCGCGGCTGCGACGCGTACGTGATCCAGAGCCACGCCGCGCCGGTCAACGAGTGGGTGATGGAGCAGCTGATCATGGTCGACGCGCTGAAGCGGGCCTCGGCCAAGCGGATCACCGTCGTCGCCCCGTTCTATCCGTACGCCCGGCAGGACAAGAAGCACCGCGGCCGGGAGCCGATCTCGGCCCGGCTGATCGCCGACCTGTTCCGGGTCGCCGGGGCCAACCGGCTGATGTCGGTCGATCTGCACGCCGCCCAGATCCAGGGCTTCTTCGACGGCCCGGTCGACCACCTCTGGGCGCTGCCGGTGCTCGTCGAGTACGTCCAGGACAAGTACGACACCTCGGAGATGACCGTCGTCTCGCCCGACGCCGGCCGGGTGCGGCTGGCCGACATGTGGACCGACCAGCTGGACTGCGCGCTGGCGATCATCCACAAGCGCCGCGACCACAACGTCGCCAACACCGTCGTGGTGCACGAGGTGGTCGGCGACGTCGAGGGCCGGGTCTGCCTGCTGGTCGACGACATGATCGACACCGCCGGCACCATCTGCCAGGCCGCCGAGGCGCTGAGGGCCCGCGGCGCCAAGGCGGTGATCGCCGCCGCCACCCATGCCGTGCTCTCCGGCCCGGCGATCGAGCGGCTGAAGGCGACCGCCTTCGAGGAGGTCATCGTCACCAACACGCTGCCGATCCCCGAGGAGCGCCGCTTCGACGCGCTGACCGTGCTCTCGATCGCCCCGCTGATCGCCCGCGCCATCCGCGAGGTCTTCGAGGACGGCTCGGTGACCAGCCTCTTCGGCGGCCAGAGCTAGCCGGCTCGCGCTCGGGCTGTCGGATTCCCACGTATCACGTGGGAATCCCGCACGCTGTACCCAGGTAACTTCCTGGGTACAGCGACAGGAAACTGGGTACAGCTAGCGCGCAAAACGCGTCGTCAGCTCGCCGAAACAGCATCTCAGTTGGCGGCGCGGGAGCCACTCGGCTAGAGTTGCCAGGTTGCCTCGGCGAGGGTCCGCAGGACCGTGATCGACAAGGTCGGACGTCTGCGTTCGTCCTCGCTGGGTCTCAGCTAGATCATCAATCGCCAGTTTCGAGGAGTTCGTTCGTGCCCGAGGTAAAGCTCACTGCCGAATTGCGTACGGAGTTCGGCAAGGGTGCTGCCCGCCGGATCCGTCGCGCCCACAAGGTGCCCGCCGTCCTGTACGGCCACGGAACCGATCCGATCCACATCGCGCTGCCGGGTCACGAGACCCTGCTCGCGCTGCGCACCGCCAACGCCCTGCTGTCGATCGAGCGTCGACGGCACCTCCCAGCTCGCGCTGCCCAAGCAGGTCCAGCGTGACCCGATGAAGCACACCATCGAGCACGTCGACCTGGTGATCGTCCGCTTCGGCGAGAAGGTCACCGTCGACGTGCCGCTGCACGTCGAGGGCGAGGCCGCCTCGGAGACCCTGGTCGTGGTCGACCGCAACAGCATCACCATCGAGGCCGAGGCCACCCACATCCCGACCGCAGATCGTCGTGTCCATCGAGGGCCTGCCCGCCGGCACCCAGATCCAGGCCAGCGATCTCGACCTGCCCGAGGGCTCGACGCTCGGCATGGACCCCGACACGCTGATCGTCAACATCACCGCCGCGCAGTCGGCCGAGGCCGCCGAGGCCGAGCTGGCCGAGGCCGAGGCCGAGGCCGGCATCGAGCCGACGGTCGCGCCGGACGACGAGTCCCGGACGAGGCGCCCGCCGAGTCCGAGGCCGAGGCCTAAACCGCCTGATCGACTCGTCATGCAGCCTTGGCTGGTGGTCGGGCTCGGCAATCCGGGCCCGACCTACGCGCTTCACCGGCACAACGTCGGCTTCCTGGTGGTCGAGGAGCTGGCGACCCGGCTGTCGGCCCGCTTCACCGTCGCCCGCGGCATCCGGGCCGAGGTCGCCGAGGGCCGGCTCGGACCGCTCGGGTCGGACGCCCAGCGGCTCGCTCTGGTCAAGTCGCGGACGTTCATGAACGAGACCGGCGGACCCGTGTCCAAGCTGCTGGACTACTACAAGATCGAGCTCACCCAGCTGGTCGTGGTCCACGACGAGCTCGACATCGACCCCGGCCAGCTGCGGGTCAAGTTCGGCGGCGGCGACAACGGCCACAACGGCCTCAAGTCGATCCGGAAGTCGCTCGGCACCGGTGACTACTTCCGGGTCCGGGTCGGGGTCGGCCGCCCGCCCGGTCGGCAGGATCCGGCCGACTTCCTGCTCAGCAACTTCCCGTCCAGTACCCGCGAGGAGGTCGCCATCGAGGTCAGCCGCGCCGCCGACGCGGTCGAGTCGCTCGTCCAGGTCGGCCTCGAGCCCACCCAGAGCGCGTTCAACTCATGATGCCCGTACCCGTTGTGAGGCACGAAGGAACGTCGGTCCGCGCCGGTAGGTTGTGCCGGTGACCCTCTCGGGACTCGTCGACCTCTTCTGCACCGAACCCACCATCGTCCGCACCGTCGACGACGCGCGCGGTGGCCGCCAGCAGGTGCTCGACCTCACCTCACCGCCGCCGATGCGCCCCTTCATCGCCGCGGCGCTGGCCGCGACCAAGCAGCACGGCGGCGCCGGCCGGCCGGTGCTGATCGTCACCTCGACCTTCCGCGAGGCCGAGGGCGTCACCGCGGCGCTGGAGTCGCTGCTCGGCGAGGACGAGGTCGCCTACTACCCGGCCTGGGAGACCCTGCCGCACGAGCGGTTGAGCCCCCGCTCGGACACCGTCGGCCGCCGGCTGGCCGTGCTCCGCCGGCTGGCCGGTCACGCCGGCGTGCCGCCGCCGAAGATCATCGTCGCCCCGATCCGCAGCGTGCTGCAGCCCCAGGTCAAGGGGCTGGCCGACCTGATGCCGGTCCGGCTCGCGGTCGGCGACGGACTTCGATCTCGGCGAGCTGGCCGCAGCCCTGGTCGGTGCCGCGTACGTCCGGGTCGATCTGGTCGAGCGGCGCGGCGAGTTCGCCGTACGCGGCGGCATCGTCGACATCTTCCCGCCCACCGAGGAGCACCCGGTACGGGTCGACTTCTTCGGCGACACGGTGGAGGAGATCCACTACTTCTCGGTCGCCGACCAGCGATCCAGCGACCTGTCGCTGACCGAGGTCATCGCCTCGCCGTGCCGCGAGCTGCTGCTGACCGACGAGGTACGCGCCCGCGCCGCCGCGCTCGCCGAGCAGCACCCCGAGCTGATCGAGATGCTCGACAAGATCGCCCAGGGCCACGCCGTCGACGGCATGGAGGCGCTCTCGCCGGCGCTGGTCGACGGCATGGAACTGCTGGTCGAACTGCTCCCCGACCGGCACCCACGTGCTGATCTGCGACCCCGAACTCGTCCGCGGCCGGGCGATCGACCTGGTCAAGACCAGCGAGGAGTTCCTGCACGCCTCCTGGGCGGCGGCGGCGGGCGGCGGTCAGGCGCCGATCGACCTGGGCGCCTCCTCGTACCGTTCGCTGGCCGAGGTCCGCGCGACGGCGCTCGCCCGGGGTCTGACCTGGTGGACGCTGTCGCCGTTCAGCGCGGCTCCGTCGGAGGAGGGTCCGGACGTCATCCGCACCGACGACGGCGAGATCATCGACTTCAGCGCCCGGATCAGCGGCGTCGGCGTCGAGTCCCGGACCGATCCCGGGCCGGGTGGCCGAGCTGTATCGCGGCGACACCGAGGCGGCGATGCGCGACATCGCGGGCCGGGTTCGCGACGGCTGGCGGGTCGCCCTGGTCGCCGAGGGCCGCGGCACCAGCCAGCGGTTGTCCGAGGTGCTGATCGAGCACGAGCTGCCGGTGCGGCTGGTCGACCGGCTCGACGACCTGCCGGCGGCCGGCATCGTCTCGCTGGTCACCGGCGAGCTCGAGCACGGCTTCGTCGTCGACGAGATCAAGCTCGCCGTCTTCACCACGGCCGACCTCTCGGGTCAGCGGTCCGCCGACAAGGCCAGCCGCAAGATGCCGGCGCGCCGCAAGAACCAGATCGATCCGCTCGAACTCTCCTCCGGGGACGCCGTGGTGCACAGCCAGCACGGCGTCGGCCGCTACGTCGAGATGGTCCAGCGATCGGTGGCCGGCTCGGTGCGCGAGTACCTGGTGATCGAGTACGCGCCGTCGCGACGCGGCCAGCCGGGCGACCGGCTGTACGTGCCGATGGACGCCCTCGACCAGGTGACCCGCTACGTCGGCGGCGAGAATCCGACCCTGGACAAGATGGGCGGCGCGGACTGGGCCAAGCGCAAGGGCCGCGCCCGCAAGGCGGTGCGCGAGATCGCCGCCGAGTTGATCAAGCTGTACGCGGCCCGCCAGGCCACCCGCGGCCACGCGTTCTCACCGGACACGACCTGGCAGCGCGAGCTCGAGGACGCCTTCAACTTCGTCGAGACCCCCGACCAGCTCGCGGCGGTCGAGGAGGTCAAGCGCGACATGGAGCAGATCATCCCGATGGACCGGTTGATCTGCGGCGACGTCGGCTACGGCAAGACCGAGATCGCCGTACGCGCCGCGTTCAAGGCGGTGCAGGACGGCAAGCAGGTGGCGATCCTGGTGCCGACCACGCTGCTGGTGCAGCAGCACCACGCGACCTTCGCCGACCGCTACGCCGGCTTTCCGATCAACGTCGCGCCGCTCAGCCGCTTCCAGTCCGACTCGGAGACCAAGGCCACCATCTCCGGCCTCAAGGACGGCCAGGTCGATGTGGTGGTCGGCACGCATCGCCTGCTCAGTGGAGAGATCGCGTTCAAAGATCTTGGTCTGGTGATCATCGACGAGGAGCAGCGATTCGGCGTCGAGCACAAGGAGCAGCTCAAGCGGCTCCGCACCCACGTGGACGTGCTGGCCATGTCCGCCACCCCGATCCCGCGGACGCTGGAGATGGCGATCACCGGCATCCGGGAGATGAGCACGATCATGACTCCGCCGGAGGAGCGGCACCCGGTGCTGACCTTCGCCGGCCCGTACGACGAGAGCCAGGTGACCGCCGCCATCCGCCGCGAACTGCTCCGCGAGGGCCAGGTCTTCTACGTCCACAACCGGGTGCAGAGCATCGACAAGACCGCCCGGCGGATCTCCGAGCTGGTCCCCGAAGCCCGGGTGGTCACCGCCCACGGCCAGATGAGCGAGCAGCGGCTCGAGCAGGTCATGATCGACTTCTGGGAGCGGCGCGCGGACGTCCTGGTCTGCACCACGATCGTCGAAGCGGGCTTGGACATCTCGACCGCCAACACGTTGCTGATCGATCGCTCCGACCTGCTCGGCCTCTCCCAGCTGCACCAGCTCCGCGGCCGGGTCGGGCGCAGCCGGGAGCGCGGCTACGCGTACTTCCTCTATCCGCCGGAGAAGCCGCTGACCGAGACCGCCCATGATCGGCTGGCCACCATCGCCGCCCATTCCGATCTCGGTGCCGGCATGGCGGTGGCGATGAAGGACCTGGAGATCCGCGGCGCCGGCAACCTGCTGGGCGGGGAGCAGTCCGGGCACATCGCCGACGTCGGCTTCGACCTCTACATCCGGCTGGTCGGGGAGGCGGTCGCGGAGTTCCGCGGCCACGACACCGAGCCGGACCCCGAGGTACGGATCGAGTTGCCGATCGACGCGCACCTGCCCACCGACTACGTCGAGTCGGAGCGGCTGCGGCTGGAGATGTACAAGCGGCTGGCCGAGGTGCGCGCCGAGGCCGACGTCAAGGCGGTCGAGGCCGAGTTGCACGATCGATACGGTCCGCCGCCGGAGGAGGTCGGCAATCTGCTGGCGGTGGCCCGGTTCCGGCTGCTGGCCCGATCGGCCGGGCTGACCGAGATCGTCGGCCAGGGCACGTTCATCCGCTTCGGACCGGCCAGCCTGCCCGAGTCCCGGGCGCTGCGGCTGCAGCGGCTCTATCCCCGCAGCGTGGTCAAGGAGGCCGCCGGACACATCCTGGTGCCGCGGCCGATGAGCGCGGTGATCGGCGGTCCGCCGGTGAAGGACACCGAGCTGCTGGACTGGTGCTCGCGGGTGATCACCGACATCTTCGGCACCGGCTGAGCCCGTCGGCTGTCGTAGGATCGGCCCCGATGATCGTGGAATACCGCAGGCAAGTGCAGATGGGATGGTCAATGAAGTCTCGGAATCGCCGGACCGCTCGCTCGGCGAGGTTCACGGCCCGGCTCGCGGGGATGGCCGTGCTGGCCCTCGTGGCGTCGGGCTGCAGCGGGGCCGAGCCGGGCGTGGTCGCCTACGTCGGTGACACCAAGATCACCCAGAGCCAGTTGGACGAGGCCTTCGACGGCGTCACCGCGACCCTGCCCGATCAGCAGATCCCGAGCGCCGCGGTGGCCGACGCGCTGATCCAAGGGGCCATCGCCGACCGGATCGCGGCCGCGAACAACATCGTGATCACCGACAGCGATCGGGACGCCCTGCTGAAGGGCAGCAACCTGGCCCCGCTGCTCAACGACCCGCGGGCCAAGGTCGCTCGCCTACGACGCCGTCGATCCGGAGCTCGTGGCCCGGAAACTCGGCGCCGAGGCCTACGTGGCTGCCCGCACCAAGGAGCCGGTGACCCTCAACCCACGCTTCGGCGTCCTCGACCCCGACCAGAAGACGATCGTCAGCGACCAGTCCGGCTCGCTCGCCAGGCCGGTCGTTCCGCAGACTCCGTAGCACGGACCGAGCCAGTGGTTGCGCCGGGAGCTCGTCGAGCGAGGTCGAACGACTCGTCGCGGTGATGGGCCGGCTTCGCCGGGAATGCCCGTGGGACGCCGAGCAGACCCACGAGTCGCTGGTGCAGTACCTGGTCGAGGAGACCTGCGAGGTGGTCGAGGCGATCGAGAGCGGCGACCAAGATCATCTTCGGGAGGAGCTCGGCGACCTGCTGCTGCAGGTGATCTTCCACTCCGAGATCGCCTCCGAGGCCGAGGACGGCTTCAGCGTCGAGGAGGTCGCCGGCGGGATCGCCGACAAGCTGATCTCGCGCCACCCGTACGTCTTCGGCACCGACCGCGTCCCCGACGACCTCAACTTCACCTGGGAGCAGCGCAAGGCGGCCGAGAAGGGCCGAACCTCGGTGCTGCAGGGCATCCCGGAGCAGCTGTCCGCGCTGGCGCGGGCGAACAAGATCATCAGCCGGGTGCGGTCCCGGCGGCACGAGGTGGATCTTCCGGACGAGGTGATCACCGCCGACCAGGTCGGTCAGCAGATGCTCGCGCTGGTGGCCCGGGCCCACCGTCACGGGATCGATCCCGATCAGGCCCTGCGGGCGGCCGTACGCGGGCTGGAGTCCGACGATTCGCCGGGTCGAAGGTCCTCAACGCCGGCACCGCGCCGAGCTAAGGTGTGCTCATGTCGCAGCCCGCGGTGCCACCCCGACCCGGGCCGCCGCCGTCCTACGGGCCGGGACCGTACCCACCGCAGCCGCAGTACCCGAACCAGCCCCCGCCGCAGCAGTTCCATCAGCCGCCACCGCAGCAGTTCCATCAGCCGCAGCCCAGCCCGGAGACCCGCAAGGACGTCGCCGCCGCCTGGGCGGCCCGCCTCGAACTCGGCATGGACTACGAGGAGCACATCGCCGCCGGCCTGGCCGAGCGGGTGGAGGAGCTCGCGGCCTTCCGGGCCGGGGAGCTGCGGTACCAGGCCGAGGCCGCGCGACGGCTGGAGACCAGCGAGCAGTCGGGCCGCGGGAAGCAGTTCGCGCTCGGCATCGTCTCGCTCTCGCTGGGCGTGCCGATCACCGCGATCACCGCTACCGGCATGGAGTCGGGCAGCCTGACTCGGGATGGCCATCGCCTGGGCCGGCATCGTCGGGGTCAATGTCGCGCACGCACTGAGCAACCGCAAGCGCCGGTCCTGACCGGCCGCCGGGACTTACCGGCCTCAGCAGCGGAGTGCCTGGGTGGCAGCCGCCCCCCGCGCCGATAGGCTGATCGCACCATTCGATCTCTCGTGCCCAAAGGGCCCTCGCGAAGCCGCGAGTCCGGGCAGCAGCGGAAAGGCAGCACACTCGTGGCCAGTATTGAGTTCATCGGCGCGCGCGAAATCCTGGACTCGCGCGGCAACCCGACCGTCGAGGTCGAGGTCATCCTCGACGACAATTCCGAGGGGCGCGCGGCCGTCCCGTCGGGCGCCTCCACCGGCGCCTTCGAGGCCGTCGAGTTGCGCGACGGTGAGGCCCGGTACGGCGGCAAGGGCGTCAGCAAGGCCGTGCTCGGCGTCGTCGACGACGCTCGGCCCCGAGCTGATCGGCTACGAGGCGAGCGAGCAGCGGCTCATCGATCAGGCCATGCTCGACCTGGACGGCACCGACAACAAGGCCAAGATCGGCGCCAACGCCATCCTCGGCGTCTCCCTGGCCGTGGCGCACGCCGCCGCGAACTCCGCCGACCTGCCGCTCTACCGCTACGTCGGCGGCCCGAACGCCCACACCCTGCCGGTGCCGATGATGAACATCGTCAACGGCGGCTCGCACGCCGACTCCGACGTCGACGTGCAGGAGTTCATGATCGCCCCGATCGGCGCGGCGACCTTCCGCGACGCCCTCGAGCAGGGCGCGACCGTCTACCACGCGCTGAAGTCCGTGCTGAAGAAGCAGGGCCTGTCCACCGGCCTGGGCGACGAGGGCGGCTTCGCGCCGAACCTGCCGGCCAACGTCGCCGCGCTCGAGCTGATCTCCACCGCCATCGAGTCGACCGGCCTGAAGCTCGGCACCGACATCGCCCTGGCCCTCGACGTCGCCAGCACCGAGTTCTTCACCGAGGGCACCGGGCTCTACAGCTGGGAGGGCGGCACCAAGTCCGCCGACGAGATGACCGCGATCTACGAGCAGTGGATCACCGACTTCCCGATCGTCTCCATCGAGGATCCGCTGGCCGAGGACGACTGGGCCGGCTGGAGTGCGTTGATGGGCAAGATCGGCGACAAGGTGCAGGTCGTCGGCGACGACCTGTTCGTCACCAACGTCACCCGGCTGCAGCGCGGCATCACCGAGAAGGCGGCCAGCGCCCTGCTGGTCAAGGTCAACCAGATCGGCTCGCTGACCGAGACCCTGGACGCCGTCGACCTCGCGCACCGCGCCGGCTTCCGCTGCATGATGAGCCACCGCTCCGGCGAGACCGAGGACACCACGATCGCCGACCTCGCGGTGGCCACCAACTGCGGTCAGATCAAGTCGGGCGCCCCGGCCCGGACGGACCGGGTGGCCAAGTACAACCAGCTGCTGCGGATCGAGGAGGATCTCGACGACGCGGCCCGCTATGCGGGTGCCTCGGCCTTCCCGAGGTTCGCGGGCTGATGGCGGCCGCGGACCGCGGTCCACCTCTCGACCGGGCGCAGGTCCCGGCGAGGGAAGCCGCGCGTCCGAAACCAGGCCCGCGGGGCGGCGGCCGGTCCGCCGCCCGGCTCCGAGCAAGCAGGACGCGGCCGGGCAGCCAGCGGCGACCGCGGCCAGTCCGGCAGCGGACCAGCTTCACCGCCCGCGCCATCGCCCTGGCCGTGGTGCTGCTGATCCTGACCATCTCGTACGCGACCTCGCTGCGGATCTACTTCGCCCAGGCGCACGAGATCGCCGCGACCCAGGCCGAGATCGCCCAGCGGCAGCAGCGGATCGACGACCTGCAGAGCCGAGCTGGCGCGCTGGGAGGACCCCGACTACGTGCGGACCCAGGCCCGCGAGCGGCTCGGCTGGGTGGTGCCCGGCGAGACCGGCTACCGGGTCGTGGGCGCAGACGGCAAGCCGCTGGGCGGGGGTGCTGAGATCACCGCCGCGGACAAGCCGGACGGGACCGCCGCCGGACGGCCTGGTGGTCGAAGCTGTGGGGCTCGGTCGAGGCGGCGGACAAGCCCGCGCCGCCCAAGCCGAAGGCCAAGGCGCCGAAGCCGATCACCGCCGAAGACGAAGCCGAACAACACGGCTCCGACTCCGACCCGACGCCGTCCGCGCGACCCCGCGCTGAGCCGACGGACCCGCGCTAAGGCGAGCCGGCGAGGAAGTCGTCGACCGCGCGGGCGGTCGGCAGGCTCGGGCTCGCTCCGCGGACGGTCACCGCCAGCGCGCCGGCCGCGAGTCCGCGGCGCACCGCCGCCGGCAACGGCAGGCCCCCGGCGAGACTGGCGCCCAGCATCCCGGCGAAGGCGTCGCCGGCTGCCGTGGTGTCGACCGCTTCGACGGAGAACGCCGGCTGCTCGGAGACCGGCTCGCCGTCGATCACCAGCAGCCCGCGCTCGGCCAGCGTGATCATCGCCGTCTGCGACGCCGCGGTCGAGAAACCACCGACCCGCACGCTCGGCCGAGTCCCGATCACCGGCACCGGATCCGGTCAGCACCTCGGCCTCGGTCTCGTTGGGCACCACGATCGAAACCCCCCGCCAGACGTCGTCGGGCAGCGGCTGGGCGGGAGCCGGATCCACGATCAGCTGCAGACCGAGGGCGCGGCAGGTCTCGGCCACCCGACTGACCACCGGTAGCGGAACCTCCAGCTGGATCAGCACGACCGACACCTCCCCGGCCAGCGCGCGCAGGCTCCGCTCCACCGCGTCCGGCGTCAGCCGGTGGTTGGCGTTCGGCACGATCGCGATGTCGTTCTGCCCGGTGGCGGTGTCGACCCGGATGTGCGCGATGCCGGTGTTCCCGTCGACCACCTGCACCGCTGAGGTGTCGATGCCCTCGCCGGTCAGCGTGTCGAGGGTCAGCTCGCGGAACAGGTCGTCGCCGACCGCGCCGACCATGAAGGTCCGGGCACCGGCCCGCACCGCGGCCAGGGCCTGGTTGGCCCCCTTGCCGCCCAGCACCATCGAGAAGGCCTCGGCGATCACCGTCTCGCCCGGCCGCGGCAGCGGAGCGGCGAAGACGGTCAGATCCGCGCTGATACTGCCGACCACAGCCACTCCGCCTGTCATAGCGCGGCGAGCCTATCGACGGACGCGGCCTGACAGGATGGGGCCGTGATCGAGCCGATGACCGCCGCGGACGAGTCGATCATCGCCGCTCAGCTCGGCCGCCGGCCGCGCGCCGTGGTCGGCGTCGCGCACCGCTGCCCCTGCGGCAAGCCCGCGGTGGTCGCCACCCGACCGCGTGCTCGCGGACGGCACCCCGTTCCCGACGACGTACTACCTGACCTGCCCGCGGGCCAGCGCGGCCTGCTCGACCCTGGAGTCGCAGGGCGTCATGGCCGCCATGGCGAGCCGGCTCGGCTGCAGGATGCCGATCTTGCGGCCGCGTACCGGCGCGCCCATCAGGCCTACCTGGCCGATCGCCGCCGGCTCGGCGAGGTCGCCCAGATCGCCGGCGTCAGTGCGGGAGGGATGCCGGATCGGGTGAAGTGCCTGCATGCCCTCGTCGCGCACGCGCTGGCCGCCGGTCCGGGAGTGAACCCGCTCGGGGACGAGGCGCTGGCGATGATCGGGGAGTTCTGGACCCGACCGTGCCTGACCGACCAACCAGTGCTGGGGGAATCATGACGACAGTGGCCGCGATCGACTGCGGAACGAATTCGATCAGGTTGCTCATCGCCGAGCCGCAGCCCGGCGGCGGCCTCGAAGATCTCGATCGGCGCACCGAGATCGTCCGGCTCGGCCAGGGCGTGGACGCGACGGGGGAGTTCCATCCCGACGCGCTGCGCCGCACCTTCGCGGTCGTCGAGCAGTACGCGAAGTTGATCAACGAAGCGGGCGTGCCGCCCGACCACGTGCACTTCGTCGCCACCTCGGCGTCCCGGGACGCCAGGAACCGCGACGAGTTCTTCGACGGCGTGCAACAGCGGCTCGGCGTCCAGCCCGACGTGATCAGCGGCGACAAGGAGGCCCAGCTGTCCTTCCTCGGCGCGCTCAGCCGGGTGCGCCCCACCGGCGAACCGGTGCTGGTGATGGACATCGGCGGCGGCTCCACCGAGTTGATCACCGGCTCCGCCCAGGGCGAGCTGCAATCGGCCATCTCACTCGACATCGGGTCGGTACGACTGACCGAGCGGTATCTCAAGATCAGCCCGCCGGCCGCAGATGATCTTGAGCGGGCGGCGCGCTACGTCGATCAGCTGCTGGACGGCTCGGGCGTCGACTTCGGATCGGTCGGCACCTGGATCGGCGTGGCCGGCACCGCCACCACACTGGCCGGCGTCTACCTGGAGCTGCAGCAGTACGACCGCGAGCGGGTGCACGGTTCGACGATTCCGCTGGCGGGCATCGCCGATCTCCTGGAAACGCTGCGCAGCCTGACCGTCGAGCAGATCCGTGCCCTGCCGTCGATGCATCCGCAGCGGGCCGACGTGATCACCGGCGGCGCGCTGATCGCGGAACGGATCGCCGCCCGGACCCCGGTCACGGAACTGATCATCAGCGAATCCGACATCCTGGACGGCATCGCGCTGGAGCTGATGGCTCGCTGACACTGAGCCCGGCCTTCGACGGGCTCACGACAGGATGCGCGAGAATGTCGCAGGTGACTTTCCTCGCCATCACCGTCGTCGGACATGACCGGCCGGGCATCATCGCCCAGGCCGCGGAGATCCTCGCCGACTGCGGGATGAATCTCGAAGACTCCTCGATGACCCTGCTCCGCGGCCATTTCGCGATGACCTTGATCTGCGCCGGGGACGCCGAGGCCGTCTCGTCGAGGCGGCGCTGCAACCGTTGGCCGACGGCTCGCTCGACGTGACCGTACGCGAGGTGCCGAGCGATCACGATCAGCGCCCGTTCGGCGACACCTATCTGGTCACGGTGCACGGAGCCGACCGGCTCGGGATCGTGGCGCGGCTGGCCGGCGTCATCGCCGCGGCGGGCGGGAACATCACCGATCTGACGACCCGGCTCTCCGGCGGGCTCTACGTGCTGCTGGCCGAGGTCGACCTGCCGGCGTCGGCCGAGGTCGACGCGCTGCGGGCGCGGCTGGCCGAGGTGTCCGCCGAGCTCGGCGTCGACGCCGGACTGCGACTGCTGGAGAACGACGAGCTGTGAGTCTCAGCCTTCCCGAGCTGCCGGAGGGCCGGGTCCTGGAGGTCGTCCGCGCACCCAGCGCCGTGCTGTCGGCGCACGGTCCCGACGTCGACCCGGCCGACCCGGCGATCGTCCAGCTCTGCGCCGATCTCGTGGCGACCATGCGGGTCTCGCCCGGCTGCGTCGGGTTGGCGGCTCCTCAGGTCGGGGTGGCCGCGAAGGCGTTCTGTGTCGACGTTTCCGCACATCCGAAGGCCCGGACCAAGCACGGTCTGATCGTGCTGGTCAACGCCGAGGTCGTCGAGGCCAGTCGTCAGGAGAAGGGCCGCGAGGGATGCATGTCGGTGCCCGATCTGACCGGCGACGTGAAGCGCGCGACCAAGATCACCGTGGCCGGCCAGCTCCCGGGATCGGGCGAGCGGGTGCATGATCGAGACCGATGCGTTCGAGGCCCGGGCCCTGCAGCACGAGATCGATCACTGCGACGGAATGCTCTTCCTGGACCGGGTGGCCGGCGCGCACGCCGTCCATCCGCGCAAGGTCTACCTCGACTGATCGTCGTTCCGTCCCCGGCCCGGCGATCGCCTCCGGTCGCTGCAATGCCGCCCTGAGGTGCGATAAGCGCGGGTAATGTCGACGGCCTATGGAGGATCCGGCAACCGGTCGGCGCCGAACGCTGCCCATGGTGCTCGCACGTCACGTTGCGCGCGTCCGGTCCCGGCGCACCTTACTCAGTGGACTGGCCAGGGCAGTGCTGGTGACTGTCCTCGCGGCCGTCGCCGCCCTGCCCCTGGCGGCGGTCTGGGGCATCGGCCACGCTGACGTCGACGACTATCTGGGGCCGCACCGGGTGAACTTCGCCAGCAACTTCTCCGGTGAGGTGGAGATCGATCTTGGTCCGATCGGCAACGCCTACCTGATCAGTCCCGGTGCGGCCGATCGGATTGACGATCACCGTCGGCGGGGTGGGCTCGGCGGCCGGGACCCTGAACGATCTCTTCTCCGAACAGACACTGGCCGCGTACGCCGCCCTCTATGCCGAGCCCGAGGAAGCCATCGCGGGCATCGTCGAGCGGCTCGAAGCGGACGCGGTGCAGCAGGGATTTCTCGCCGAAGCCGTTCTGGTGCTGGCCTTCGGACTGTTCAAGCTGCGCGGTCGGTTGCTCGCGCCGTGGGTGGTCCCGCACCTGACCCGGCGGCGCACGGCTGGTCGCGTACCTGGTGGTCCTCGCGGTGATCGGCGGCTCGATCCTGGTACCCAGGGATCCCGAGGGTGTGCGGATCCCGGTTGATCTTGGTGCCGGCAGCCGGTTCGATGCCGTCACGGTGGACAGCGTGCTGCTGGCCGACCTGCTGGATCGTGGCCTCAAGGGCGTCACCTTGCTCACCGCGCGGCAGCAGAAGGCCGTCGACACGCTACGTCCGGACGGCCTTGGAGAGTCTCGCCAAGCAGGAGCGCCGGCGGCCGAGGCCGGGTCCCGACGAGACGATGATCATGGGATTCAGTGACCTGCACTGCAACCAGGCCACCACCGAGTTGATCAAGATCCTGGCCGGGGCGACGCGAACCGTCGCTGATCATCAGCTCCGGCGACGACACCGTCAACGGCACCGCGGTGGAGCGCGGCTGCATCCGCCGCGAGGCCGCGATCGCCGGCGAGACCCCGTTCCTGGTGTCGACCGGCAACCACGACTCCGATGTCACCGAAGCCCAGATGAAGGGCGCCGGCATGACCGTGCTGGACGGATCGGTGGTGCGGGCCGCGGAGATCGACGTGCTCGGTGACGACGATCCCGAACACAACATCCCGTTCAGTGTCGAGCGCACCAAGGATCGGCCCGAGACCGAGGAAGAGCTGGGGCAGCGGATGGTCGACGTCGCGCGCGGCCGGCGAGCCGATGTGATCACCGTGCATCAGCCCGCGGCCTCCGCGATGATCATGAGTACGCCGAACCCACCGGCTCGCCTGGTCCTGTGGGGTCACTTCCACTCCCAGTCGGGTCCGACCGTGATCATGCACGATGACGGTTCCTGGACGGTCGGCATGCAGCAGGGCACGGCCGGCGGCGTGCGGCAGCCGACGATCACCTCGTTCAGCACGCCGTTCTCGCCCCCGCTGATCAGCGCCGACGTCTACTTCTACTTCCGCGACAACGCGACCGGACTGATCACCGGCGTCCAACCGGTGCACTTCGAGCCGGACGCGAAGGTGGTGATCGACGACCGGATCCCCACCCGTGATCTTGCCGAACTGCCCGAAGAGACGCGGGTCAGACTCGGCGGCGCGGCCACGCCCGACGCCGACGGCGTCGCCGAGCGGGACCGCCGGCTGCCCTCCGACGTGCCGTCGCGCTGAGCCCGATCGAGCGCCAGGCTCGGCCAGTGAAGGTTAGGATCGCAGCGGTCCGAGCGGTCCGGGCCCCCGTAGCCCAATGGCAGAGGCAGGCGGCTTAAACCCGCTCCAGTATGGGTTCGAATCCCATCGGGGGCACGTGTTGTCTGGGCTCGCTCCGCTCGCCCGCGGATTCGCTCGCCGCCGCCTACTTCGTCGTCGCTCGCTCCGGCACGTGCTGGCATCGCCTCGCACGGGCGCCTCGGATGGTCGTTGCCCGCACTGCTGGCGACACGGCCCTGGAGGCGTGTCGGGGCGTGGTGGCCCGTTCGACAGGCTCAGGCTCGCGTCACGGCGGACTCTCTTAGCCGTTTCAAAGAGTGGAAGAAAGCGTCTTTGGTGTGCGTTCAGTAGAATGACCACAGCGCACCGGACCCGGTGCACCATCCAGGAGGACATTTTCATGTTGCGCAGTTCGAACCCGATCCTCTCCAAGAAGGACGCGTTCACGCCCGCAGCTCCGCAGTACGGCTCGCCCTATTCACCCGGCGGCTACGGTCAGTCGCCCCACGGCTACCACCAGGTGCCCGAGACCGGCTACCGGCAGCCGCCGGTCGATTCCGGCGCGCGGATGACGTTCGACGACGTGGTCACCAAGACCGCGATCACCATGGCTGTGCTGGTCGTGACGGCCGCACTCGCCTGGTTCGCGCTCCCGACCACGCTGATGTTCCCGGCCCTCGTCGTGTCGGGGCTCGTCGGCTTCGTCGTCGTGATGGTCGTCTCGTTCCGCCGGACGATCAACCCGGCTCTGGTGCTGCTGTACGCCGCGATCGAGGGCGTCTTCATCGGCATGATCAGCAAGTACTTCGAGTACCTGTACAGCGGGATCGTGGCCCAGGCGGTGCTCGGCACCTTCGCCGCCGCCGGCGTGACGCTCGCGGCGTACAAGTTCTTCAACATCCGGGTGACCCCGAAGTTCCAGAAGGTCGTGATCATCGCGACCATCGGGTTCGCGGTGGCCATGCTGCTGAACTTCCTGCTCTCCCTCGCCGGCATCAACCTCGGCCTGCGCGACGGCGGCACCGGCTCGGTCAGCCTGCTGGCCATCGGCGTCTCGCTGCTCGGCGTGGTGCTCGCCGTGCTGAACCTGGTGCTCGACTTCGACTACATCGAGAAGGGCGTCGCGATGGGCGCTCCGGCCAAGGAGTCCTGGCGCGGCGCGTTCGGCCTGACCGTCACCATGGTCTGGCTCTACATCGAGATCCTGCGCCTGCTGTCCTATCTGCGCAGGTAGTCAGTCACCAAGTAGCTGGACTTGAGGGCCGCGTCTCCGATCGGGAGACGACGGCCCTCGCCAGTTCGTGGACGCGCGGACGGGTTCTCCGAGGCGTGGCCGACTAGAGTCGGCCCGTGCAGTACGTCGAATCGCTGATCGACCTCGTCGGCAACACCCCGCTGCTCAAGCTGTCCCGGGTGACCGGTGGGGCGAAGCCGTTGATCCTGGCCAAGGTCGAGTACCTCAATCCCGGCGGGTCGGTGAAGGACCGGATCGCGGTCAAGATGATCGAGGCGGCCGAGCGGGAAGGCAAGCTCAAGCCGGGCGGCACCATCGTCGAGCCGACCAGCGGCAACACCGGCGTCGGCCTGGCCATCGTCGCCCAGGCCAAGGGCTACAAGTGCGTCTTCGTCTGCCCGGACAAGGTCAGCGAGGACAAGCGGAACGTGCTCGCCGCGTACGGCGCTCAGGTGGTCGTCTGCCCGACTGCGGTCGAGCCCGAGCACCCCAACTCCTACTACTCGACCTCGGACCGGCTGGTCCGCGAGATCGAGGGCGCCTGGAAGCCCGACCAGTACTCCAACCCGAACAATCCGGCGAGCCACTACGAGACCACCGGCCCGGAGATCTGGGCGCAGACCGACGGCAGGATCACCCACTTCGTCACCGGGATGGGCACCGGCGGCACGATCAGCGGCGCCGGCCGCTATCTCAAGGAGGTCTCCGACGGCCGGGTCCAGGTGGTCGGCGCCGACCCGTCCGGCTCGGTGTACTCCGGCGGCGACGGTCGGCCCTACCTCGTCGAGGGCGTCGGCGAGGACTTCTGGCCGGCGAACTACGACCCGACCGTCTGCGACCGGGTGATCGAGGTCTCCGACGCCGACTCCTTCGCCATGACCCGCCGGCTGGCCCGCGAGGAGGCCCTGCTGGTCGGCGGCTCCTCCGGGATGGCCGCCGCCGCCGCGATCCGGCTGGCCCACGAACTCGACGACCCGGACGCCGTGATCGTCGTGCTGCTGCCCGACTCCGGCCGCGGCTACCTGACCAAGGTGTTCAGCGACGCCTGGCTGACCCGCTACGGCTTCGCACCCCGCCCGACCGAGTCGGTGCGGGTCGTCGGCGACGTGCTCCGGGAGAAGTCCGGCGCCCTGCCGTCCCTGGTCCACACCCATCCGAACGAGACCATCGCCGAGGCGGTCGCGATCCTGCGCGAGTACGGCGTCAGCCAGATGCCGGTGGTCCGGGCCGAGCCGCCGGTGATGGCGGCCGAGGTCGTCGGCTCGGTCAGCGAACGCGGCCTGCTCGGCGCGCTGTTCGGCCAGCGGGTGCGGCCGGCCGACCCGGTCGCGGCCGTGATGGAGGAGCCGCTGCCGATGCTCGGCGCGACCGAGCCGGTGGCCAAGGCCGTCGAGGTGCTGGTCGACGGCGACGCGCTGCTGGTCCTGGACGACGGCAAGCCGGTCGGCGTGCTCACCCGGCAGGACCTGCTCGGCGACATCGGCTGACCGGTAGCCGCTCGAGGGTCAGTCGGCGGCGCTCAGTCTCCGGCGCTCAGGAGTTCGCCGAGGATCTGCTGCCAGTTGATCGTCCACGCGCAACTGCCGCCACTCGGCGAGCGGCACCCAGCGGGCCGATTCCGTCGTGCCGCCGTGGTCGACGACCACCGGCTCGGTCGGTGCGGCGCAGGTGCCGCGGTAGATCAGCCGGATCGCGTGGAAGTCCTCGATCTCGGCCCGCGGGCTCCGGCCGATCCAGTGCGAGGTCTGGATCTTGATCAACTCGCCGAGGTCGATCAGCTGCGAGGTCTCCTCGGCCACCTCCCTGAGCACCGCGTCGGCCGGTTCCTCGTGATCATCGATCCCGCCGCCGGGCATGCCCCACCGCTCGGCGACCGCCGTCCGATCGGAGTACTCGGTCGCCAGCAGCCCGCGGTCGGAGACCACGACCGCGTACGCGGCCACCCGCTGCCGGACGACCGGGTCGATCTCCTCCAGGACCAGGCCCCGGTCCAGCCCGCGCAGTCGCGGTTGCGGGCGGGGCTGGCCGCTCAGCGGCTCGACCTGGACCCGCAGCACGATGTCGAGATCCGGTCCGCGGATGGCGTCGAGCGGCCGCTCGATCGCGTACCCCTGGTCGAAGGCCAGCACCTCGGGGTCCTGGCCGTGGGCCAGCGGTGCGGTGAAGACCACCGAACCGTCAGGCGTGACGCCCACGACATTCACCGGGTCATCACCATGATCAACTCCGGATGGCCGAGACGATCATGAAGCCGCCGGCCGCCGCGATGCCGGTGCCGTCGTGGTGCGAAGCGAGCTCGGACCGCAACGCATCCCGGGCGATGGACAACTCGGCGGCGGAATGGCCTTCGAGCAGGAGTCGTACCGGCCCGAAGTCCATGACCGCATCCAGCGCCTGCTCGAACGGGGCGGGTCCGCCGAGATAGAGCCGATCGGACCGCCGGTCGAAGCCGACATCTCGCCAGCCGGCGGCTTCGAGCATGGCCTTGGTCCGGGCCCGATTCCCCAGGCTGGGTGCCCCGACATCCGTCGGCGGGTCGACGTAGGGGATCCCGGCGTCGCGGAAGGCCGCGGTGACCACGTCGAACGGCAGGTCGAAGGCCGCCGATTCGCCCAGCGCGCCCCACACGGCCAGACACAGGCGCCCGCCCGGACGAGTGGCGGCGGCCAGGTGGGTGAAGGCTCGGCGAGGATCACTGAAGAACATCACGCCGAAGCGGGAGATGACCACGTCGAACTGAGCGGGTTCGAAGGTGTGGTCGACGACGTCGGCCACCACCCACTCGATGGCGGTGCCCGCGGCCTGTCGGGCGGCTTCGGCGATCATGGCCGGCGCGATGTCGACTCCGGTCACCCGGCCGCCCGGCGCCGACGGCGTCGCGCGGCGCGCCGGGTGGTCGATCCGGCGCCGCAGCCGACATCCAGCACCGCCATCCCGGGCGTCAGGCGCGGCGGCGTCGAACAGCGCGTCCGAGACCGGCTGCAACTCGGCTTCCAACGCGTCGAGCTTTCCGAGCCACCGGGCGACCCGCACGTCGTCCCACTGCGGCTGGGTCATGGCACCTCCTCGGGCAACTCGCCTTGAAGATAGCGCTGCAGGGTCGGTCCGACGGCGGCGACCAGCGACTCCGAGCTCTGCGCGACCAGCGGCGGCAACTGGAGCACGTAGCGACCGACCACGACGCCGAGGACCTGCGAGGCCATCAGCCCGGCCCGGCGTTCGGCCTCGCCGCTCAGGCAGATCCAGGGTGCTGCAGGATCCGGCCGATCACCTCGAGGGTGAGGAACTCGCCGATCGAGCGGATCATGCTCGGATCGGTCAGCTGGTCCGGATCGCCGCGATCAGCGACGGCTGCAGGTCGGAGTCCCAGATCCCCAGGATCGTCCGGATCAGCCGCTCGCCGAGCCCGTCGATCCCGTCCTCGGCCGACGTGCTGGGCGATGTCGCCGATCGGCACCGGGATCTGCACCGTGGCCAGGAAGAGCTGCTGCTTGCTGTCGAAGTAGTGGTGGATCAGCGCGGCGTCGACGCTGGCGTCGGCGGCGATCGCCCGCATCGAGGTGCCGGCGAAGCCCTTCGTCGCGAAGGCATCGCGAGCGGCATCCAGGATCTTGCCCCGGGTGTCCTGATTGCCCGGGCGGCGACCCGCCTTCGATGTCCGTGAGGCACCCACGCGCTCTCCTTCGCGCCGCGTCTCGGCAATGCCCGCGCCGGTCCCAGTCTGTCAGGCATCGGCGGATCTGGCGGTAACGTTGGGCCGCGTGCGGACCCCCATGTCTCGAGCTGCTCGAGCCGGCTCATGATCACCACGCTCGCGTACGCGGTGCTGGCGCTGGCCGGCATCGGGGTGATCTGGGGGCTGATCACCGCGATCGCCGACAAGCCGCCCGGCAAGGCGCAGTTGCTGTTCGCGGCCGGGGTCGAGGTCGTCGTGCGTCGTGCAGTCGATCATCGCCTTCGTCCGGCTGGCCGGCGGCTTCCGGCCGGTCGAGCGGGCCACCACGATCGGCTACCTGATCGGCATCGTGATCTTGATCCCGGTCGCCTGGCTCTGGGCGAACGCCGAGCGCACCCGGTTCTCCGGGGTGGTGCTGGCCATCGCCGCGTTCGCCGTGCTCGCCATGACCCTTCGGCTGCTGGTGCTGTGGACGCCGGCCGGGTGAGCGAGCCGCCACGGCGGACCAACAGCGGTCCGGGCCGCGCCCTGGTGGCGGTCTACGGCATCTTCGCGCTGGCCGCGACCGCGCGGGCGGCGGTGCAACTGGCGACCAGATTCGACGAGGCTCCGCTGGCGTACCTGCTGTCGGCCTTCGCGGCGGTCGTCTACATCGTCGCCACGGTGACCCTGGGCCGCGGCAGCCGGGCGTCCCGCCGGGTCGCGATCGTCGCCGTGACCACCGAGCTGGTCGGCGTGCTCGCCGTCGGCACGGTGAGCGTGGTCGATCCGGCCGCCTTCCCCCGGGCGACGGTGTGGTCGGTCTACGGCATCGGGTACGGGTTCGTTCCGCTGGTGCTGCCGATCCTCGGCCTGATCTGGCTGCGGCGGACCCGGCCGCTCGCCCGCGACCTGACCGTCGAGCCGGCTAGACCAGCACGCCGAGCCGGGCGAGCGGCTCGACCAGCTCGCGCTCCTCGTACGACAGGTGGGAGAGCAGGGTGTCGGACAGCTCGTCCGCGCGCGCGCCGTAGCTGGATGCCGGACGCCGGATCGGCGACGAAGTCGACCAGGGCGCGGTCCAGCGAGTCGAGCACCTGGTGGATGACCACGTGTTCCGAGGCGAGCCGGTCGACGACCGGGCCAGCCGCGGATCGGCGCGGCGCAGCCGGGGAAACAGCGCCTGGTCCTCGATCGCGTGATGGGTGGTGACCACCCGGCAGTAGGCCGCGCAGTAGGCCCCGACGGTCCAGTTGTTCTGCCGCATGGTCATCTCGTTGATCGCGGAACGGGCCGAGCCCGGGCCGACCGACCCGTCGAGCACCTGGGCGATCAGGTCGCGGACCTGGGTCAGCTCGCCCGTAGATGATCATGGATGTCGACCAGCTGCTGGCTCGGCGGCCAGCTCGGCGGGGGAGTACTGCCGGTCCGGATCCGGGGGCGGCCCGGTCGGCCGGTCCTTCTCGTCCCACAAGGGAACCGGGCTCAGCCGGCTGCCGTCGTCGGGAGTCGGTACGACGGTGAAGCTGCCCGGACCCGGCGTCGATCACCGGCGCCGCGGCCGGTCGACCGCGATGATCATGATCGATGGTCGGGCCGGGCGCGTTCGTCGGCCACGGCCTCGCGTACGGCCGGCACCACCTCGTCGGCGAAGGTCGTGATCATCTCCGGATCGTCGGAGCCGAGGATGAAGGTGCCGATGCCTTCGGTGATCGCCAGCTCGGTCAGCTGTTCCACCCACTGCCGCGGCGGTCCGTTCAGGAAGCCGCCGGATCCGGTGAAGGAGCCGCTGATGTTGTAGAGCCGGCGCACGTCGGCGGGCACCCGGCCGGCGGCGGCCGCGGCCTCGTCGATGATCAGGTTCGCCTCGGCGAGCGCCTCCGGTCCGAGATAGCCGCTGGACGGCAACCAGCCGTCGGCGACTCTGCCCGGTCAGCCGCAGCATCCGCGGCTTGTACGCCCCGATCCAGATGTCGATCGGGTGGGCGGGGGCCGGACCGCGCTTGGCCCCTTCGAGCGTGTAGTGCTTGCCGGCCAGCCGTACGCCGCCGCGGGTGCCGGTGTCCCAGAGCTGCCGGAGGACCGTGATCGCCTCCTCCAGCGCCTCGACCGCCTCGCCGGGCGTACGCCGAGGTCCGCCCATGGCGGCGACCGCGTCGCCGAAGGCGCCGGCGCCGAGGCCGAGGTCGACCCGGCCGCCGCTGAGCAGGTCGAGGCTGGCCGCGGCGCGGGCCACCACGGCCGGAGGTCGCAGCGGCAGGTTGAGCACGTTGGGCGCCAGCCCGATCTGCACCGTCGAGGCGGCGACATAGGACAGCAGCGTCCAGGTGTCGAGGAACGCCGGCTGATAGGGATGATCTTGGAAGGTCACCAGGTCCAGCCCCAGCTGCTCCGACAGCTGCGCCAGCCCGACCACCGCCTCCGGCTCGAGCGTTCGTCGGGGTCAGGAAGGTGCCGAAGCGCAGTTCGTGTCCGTAGTCCGTCACGGGCTCACCCTATGAGGTCATCCGGTGCGAAGACTCTCAACTCGACGTCGTTGGCGAAGTGCACCGGCCACATCCGGATGCCCTGTCGCTCGGCGGCCTCGGTGAGGCCGCAGGCCCAGCTCCGGTCGTCGGTGGTCATCGGGTCGCTGCCGGCTCGGCTGAGCAGGATCGCGAGTGAACCGGCGTCGGGCACGACGTGGCCGGCCATCTCCAGCAGCGGCAGGCAGTCCGCGGCATCGGTGCGCGGGCGGGATCTCGTCGATCTGCACCACGTGGGGCACGACCCAGCCGTCGGGGTCGAGCAGCAGGAGCCACAGCCGGTGGTGGCTGAAGCCGAGCGGCCCCATCAGGGCGCGCCAATGCCGGGTCAGTTCGTGGACGGTGTCGATGGTGGGGCTCTCGTGCGGAGGCCGCAGGGCAGGAATATCAGTCATGCCGCACAGCGTGCGGCGGCACCATGCCCGCTCGCATCACGTCGGCGACGTTATCCCCAGAATCTGGGGATAACTTCTGAAATCTCTTCAGTCGACGAGATCGGCGTACTCCGGATGCCGGTCGATCCAACTGCGGATGAACGGGCAGAGTGGCCGCACCCGCAATCCTCGTGACCGGGCGTCGTCCAGGGCGTACCTCGCCAGGGCGCCGCCGACACCCTGGCCCTCGAACCCTTCGCCGACGACCGTGTGGGTGAAGATGATCATGGAGTCGGTCAGCTCGTAGGCGGCGGTGCCGGCCAGTTCGCCGTCCACGCGGGCCTCGTACCGGAACTCGGTCAGATGATCATGCAGGCGTGACGCTCATGGCGCCACTGTGCCAGATCGACGGCCGTCAGCGGCTCGACT
Source organism: uncultured Actinomycetota bacterium (assembly GCA_963761955.1). GTDB lineage: Bacteria > Actinomycetota > Actinomycetes > Propionibacteriales > Propionibacteriaceae > Microlunatus. The sequence continues at coordinate 41,949 of CAVXIY010000032.1, forward strand.
GCCCAAGCGCCAGAATCCGAGCGCCGACTCGATCACGCGCTGTACCCACTTTCCTGTCGCTGTACCCAGGTAACTTCCTGGGTACAGTGCCGGTTTCCCACGTATACGTGGGAAACCGACGGGCCCGTGGGGCTAGTCTGCGGCCGCGGGCCAGGAGCTCGGCGAACGGGGTGACGGCGGTCTCGGATGCCTTCGGGGCATGGTCCGGCGGGTGGCGGGTCCGATCAGCGAGGCCAGCTCGTCGGCCGCGCGGTCGATCCGCTCGGCCAGGGAACGTCCGGCGCCGGAGGCCTGGCCGAAGTCCTCGGTCGCGGCGAAGACCGCGGTCGGCACCACGATCGTGCGCAGGTAGGTGAACAGCGGCCGCATGGCGTGTTCGAGCATCAGCGAGTGCCGGGCGGTGCCGCCGGTCGCCGCGATCAGGGCCGGCTTGCCGGCCAGCGACTCGGGCTGGAGCACGTCGAAGAACATCTTGAACAGCCCGCTGTACGAGGCGCTGAACACCGGCGTGACCGCGATCAGTCCGTCGGCGTCGATCACCCGCTCGATCAGCTCGGCCAGCCGGGCGCTCGGGAATCCGGTCACCAGGCTGTTGGCCAGGTCCTGCGCGTAGTCGCGCAACTCGACGACCTCGATCGTCGGCTTCGGCGCTCCGATCGCGCAACGCGGCGGTGGTGGCCGCGCCGAGCCGATCGCCGAGCAGCCGGGTGGCCGACGGCTGGCCCAGTCCGCCGCTGACGATGATGATCTTGTTCATCGCACGCTCTCCAGTTCGTCGGTCTCGGTCAGTCGATGATCGGCGTCGATCGGCTGCAGCTGCACTCAGCCGAGCTCTGGTGCGTCGGCCCGTCCGGCACATGAGCCGGCCGCAGCGCGTCGAACTCCTTGCGCAGAACGGGAATCACCTGCTCGCCGAGCAGGTCCAACTGCTCCAGGACCGTCTTGAGCGGCAGTCCGGCGTGATCGGCCAGGAAGAGCTGGCGCTGGTAGTCGCCGAAGTTCTCGCGGAAGGTGAGCGTCCGTTCGATGACCTCCTGCGGGCTGCCCACGGTGAGCGGCGTCTCCCGCATGAAGTCCTCCAGGGCCGGGCCGTGGCCGTAGACCGGGGCGTTGTCGAAGTACGGCCGGAACTCCTTGATCGCGTCCTGGGAGTTGGGCCGGATGAACACCTGGCCGCCGAGCCCGACGATCGCCTGGTCGGCCGTGCCGTGGCCGTAGTGCTCGAAGCGCGTCCGGTACAGGTTGATCAACTGCTGGAAGTGGTGGGTCGGCCAGAAGATGTGGTTGGCGAAGAATCCGTCGCCGTAGTAGGCGGCCTGCTCGGCGATCTCGGGGCTCCGGATGGAGCCGTGCCAGACGAACGGCGGCACGCCGTCGAGCGGGCGCGGGGTGGCGGTGAAGGACTGCAGCGGGGTGCGGAACTTGCCCTCCCAGTCGACGACATCCTCACGCCACAAGCGATGCAGCAGGTGATAGTTCTCGACGGCGAGGGAGATGCCGTTGCGGATGTCCTGACCGAACCACGGGTAGACCGGCCCGGTGTTGCCGCGGCCCATCATCAGGTCGACCCGGCCGTCGGCCAGGTGCTGCAGCATGGCGAAGTCCTCGGCGATCTTGACCGGGTCGTTGGTGGTGATCAAGGTCGTCGACGTGGACAAGATGATCTTGCTCGTCTGGGCCGCGATGTAGCCGAGCATGGTGGTCGGCGAGGAGGGGACGAACGGCGGGTTGTGGTGCTCGCCGGTGGCGAAGACGTCCAGCCCGACCTCCTCGGCCTTGAGCGCGATGGTCACCATCGCCTTGATCCGCTCGGCCTCGGTCGGCGTACGTCCCGTGGTCGGATCGGTCGTCACGTCACCGACGCTGAAGATTCCGAACTGCATGTCTGTCGCTCCTCAAGTGTCCAAGAAAGTTTATCATTCAACTACCTGTGCGGTGCAACGCGGCGGCATCGGCCGATATTCCGGACCCGACGTATCTCGCCGGCGCGCGACCACTCCTCGCATGAGCCCGGACCAGCCCGCTCAACCGCCGGAAGGACGTCAGATCATGGCCCGGCCCATGAGTCACCTCGGTCAGCCACGACCGTACGCCTGATCGGCGCGATCGCCTGCGCACCGCATCGGCGTGCTCCTGCTGGTGATGCTGTGGTGCTCGCGAGGCCTGGGCGCCGGGCTGGTCGATCCCGTGCTGCTCAGCTCGGCATCTGATCCGCGTCCGCGCATCGGCTGGGTCGCCGACCGCTGAGTATGCTTCCCGGCAGGTGGACGGGGGAGCCGCCAGGTAGGCGGAGGCGCGTGAAGTACAACGATCAGGCCCAGCTCGACCCGTCGCAGATGGGCGGGCGGTGGCCGCGGCAACGGCGGGCGGATCGCCATCGGCGGCGGCGCCGGGCTGATCGTGGTCGTCCTCGCCCTGCTGTTCGGCATCAACCCGGGCGACATCCTCGGCGGGCAGCACGGCCGGGCCCGAGCAGACCGCCGGGTCGAGCCCCTTCGCGCAGTGCACCCAGGGCTCCGACATCAACAAGGACCGCAACTGCCGGTTCGTGGCCTACACCAACTCGATCCAGGACTACTGGAGCGACACCGCTGCAGGACTACCAGGTGATCAAGGTCGAGACGTTCACCGGCAGCGTCGACACGGCCTGCGGCAACGCCACCTCCGCGGTCGGGCCGTTCTACTGCCCCGGCGACACCTCGGTCTATCTCGACCTCGAGTTCTTCGACCAGCTGACCGGCCAGCTCGGCGCCGAGGGCGGCGACGCGGCCGAGGCGTACGTGCTGGCCCACGAGTTCGGCCACCACATCCAGAACCTGACCGGCACCATGCGCCAGGTGCAGGGCTCGGGTCAGGGGACCGGCGCCAAGTCGCCGCAGGTCCGACTGGAGCTGCAGGCCGACTGCTATGCCGGGGTGTGGTTCAAGCACGCCACCGAGGACGCGTCGAGCCCGATCACCGAGGTCAGCCAGGATGATCTCGACGCGCCGTCGACGCGGCGCCGGCGGTCGGCGACGACCGGATCCAGGAGAAGACCCAGGGCCAGGTGACCCCGGAGACCTGGACCCACGGCTCGGCCGCGATGCGCCAGAAGTGGCTGGGCAGGGCTTCAACACCGGCGACCCGAAGCAGTGCGACACCTTCGCCGCCAACGCCCTGAACTAGCCGGAGCCCGCGTTCCGGCACGGACCCCGGTCAGCGACCGACGCTCAGTTGCAGGTGACGCCGGTGGCGTGCACGGGCAGTAGCCGCGCGGGTTCTTGTCCAGGTACTGCTGGTGGTAGTCCTCGGCGTAGAAGAAGTCCGGCGCCGGCTTGATCTCGGTGGTGATCCGGCCGAAGCCCGACCGGGTGAACTCGGTCTGGAACTCGTCGCGGACCCGCTCGGCGGTCGCCAGCTGCTCCGGCGTGGTGGTGTAGATCGCCGACCGGTACTGGGTGCCGACGTCGTTGCCCTGGCGCATGCCCTGGGTCGGGTCGTGGTTCTCGAAGAAGACCTTGAGCAGCTGTCTCGAAGCTGGTCTTGGTCGGGTCGTAGCTGACCTTGACGATCTCGGTGTGGCCGGTGCGCGCGCTGCACACCTCCTCGTAGGTCGGGTTCGGCGTGTAGCCGCCGGCGTAGCCCGACGGCGGTGTTGGTCACGCCCGGGGTCTTCCAGAACAGCTTCTCGGCGCCCCAGAAGCAGCCGAGGGCGAAGTAGGCGACCTCGGAGCCGTCGGGCACCTTCTGCACCGGGATGCCGAAGATGTCGTGGAAGGTCGGGTTGACCAGCACCGAGGGGTCGCGGCCGCGGAGGGCCTGCTCCGGCTCGACCAGGGTCGACTTCATGCGGGAGAACAACATGGTGATCAGTCTGCCTCTCTGCGCGACCGTAGCGGAACGGCTCGGCGGTTGACGCAACGCTGACCGGCGTACGCGGTTGTTCCCTCGGTGTGAGCCGCGGGTCAGGCCCGCAGCGATGGCTAGGCTCGACGCATGACCGACCAGGGCTTCTCCACCCGCGCCATCCACGCCGGCCAGGAGCCCGACCCCGCCACCGGAGCCGTGGTGCCGCCGATCTACGCCACCTCGACCTACGCCCAGGACGGCGTCGGCGGGCTCCGCGGCGGCTACGAGTACTCCCGCTCGGCCAACCCGACCCGGACCGCGCTGGAGGAGTGCCTGGCCGCGCTGGAGGGCGGCAAGCACGGGTTCGCCTTCGCCAGCGGGCTGGCGGCCGAGGACACCCTGCTGCGCACGATCGGCCGCGCCCGGCAGCCACTTCGTGGTCCCGAACGACGCGTACGGCGGCACCTTCCGGCTGTTCGCCCGGGTGCACGAGCGCTGGGGCGTGACGGCCGACCCGGCGCCCGCTGACCGACCTGGCCGCGGTCGCGGCGGCGATCGCGCCCGGCGAGACCACGGCGGTCTGGGTCGAGACGCCGACCAACCCGCTGCTGAACGTCGCCGACATCGCCGCCATCGCCGAGCTCGCGCACGCGGCCGGCGCGCTGGTCATCGTGGACAACACGTTCGCCACGCCCTACCTGCAGCAGCCGCTGGCCCTGGGCGCCGACGTGGTCGTGCACTCGACCACCAAGTACTGCGGCGGCCACTCCGACGTCGGTCGGCGGCGCGCTGGTGGTCAACGACGACGAGCTGGCCGAGCAGCTGCGCTTCCACCAGAACGCCATCGGCGGGGTCGCCGGCCCGTTCGACGCCTGGCTGGTGCTGCGCGGGCTGCGGACCCTGGCGGTCCGGATGGAGCGGCACTGCGACAACGCCGAGCAGGTGGCGGCGTTCCTGACCGAGCACCCGCGGGTCCGGAGGTGTTCTACCCGGGCCTGGACGTCCCACCCCGGCCACGAGCTGGCCAAGCGGCAGATGCGGCGCTTCGGCGGCATGGTCAGCTTCCGGGTCGCCGGCGGGGAGGCAGGCCGCCCTCGACGCTCTGCGCCCGGACCAAGGTCATCACCCTCGGCGAGTCCCTCGGCGGCGTCGAGTCGCTGATCGAGCACCCGGGCCGGATGACCCACGCCTCGGTCGCCGGCACCCAGCTGGAGGTGCCGGCCGACCTGGTCCGGCTCAGCGTCGGCATCGAGGACGTCGAGGACCTGATCGCCGACCTGGACGCCGCCGCTCGACCCTGTCAGACGTCGGACGACCGGTCGAGTTCAGAGGGGCCAGTCGACGGGGTCGCCGCCGGCGCGGACCAGCAGCGCGTTGGCCCGGCTGAAGGGCGGGAGCCGAAGAAGCCGGAGCGGGCCGACAGCGGCGACGGGTGGGCGCTGGCCACGTAGGGGACCGGGCCGAGCATCGGGATCAGGGACTGGGCGTCGCGGCCCCACAGGATCGCCACCAGCGGGCCGCCGCGCTCGACCAGCGCCTCGATGGCGCGCTCGGTGACCTGCTCCCAGCCCTGGCCGCGGTGCGACCCGGACGTGCCCGGCTGGACGGTCAGCACCCGGTTCAGCAGCAGCACGCCCTGCTCGAACCACGGCGTCAGGTCGCCGTGCTCCGCCGGCGGGATGCCCAGGTCGTCCTGCAGCTCGGCGTAGATGTTCTGCAGCGACCGCGGGATCGGGCGGACGTCCGGGGCGACGGAGAACGACAGCCCGACCGGGTGGCCCGGGGTCGGGTAGGGGTCCTGGCCGACGATCAGCACCCTCACGTCGGCCAGCGGCCGGCTGAACGCCCGCAGCACCTGCTCGCCGGCCGGCAGGTAGCTGCCGTCCGGCGGCGAGCTCGGCCCGGAGGAAGTCGCCCATCGCGGCGATCGTCGTCGGCGACCGGCGGCCAGCGCCTCGGCCCAGTCCGGGCTGACCAGCTCAGCTCAAGGGTCGCGGGCTCAGCTGCCTCCTCCTTCGCCGCCGGCGCGACCGGTCGCGGGGCATCCGCCAGAGCCAGCAGCGCGCCACCAGCATCAGCGCCGCGCCGACCCCGAAGGCGACCGGGTAGGACAGCGGGTCGGCCAGCAAGCCGGCGACCAGCGGGCCGACGATCGCGCCGACGTCGGAGCACATCGAGAACACGGCGACCGCCGTGCCGCCGCGGCCGCCGGCCGCGTCGCCGACCGCCGCCGCCGGGGCGGTGCCCAGGAAGGCGGCGGCGACGCCGAACACGCAGAGCGCCGACGATCAGCAGCCAGATGTTGGGCGCGAACGGCACCGCGATGATCGACAGCCCGCGCCAGGGTGCCGCCGACGATCATGGCCGGCCGGCGGCCGACGGTGTCGACGAACTTGCCGGCCGGCTCCGACGGCGATCGTCTGGGCCACCGCGGCGAAGGCGAAGGCGATGCCGGTCCAGGACGTCGGCCGGTGCAGCACCTCGACCACCAGCACCGGGACGAGCGAGGACCGGACCCCGAACGAGGTCCAGCCCTGGGCGAGGTTGGTGAAGCAGGCGGCCTGGTAGCGGGCGTCGCGCAGCACCGGACCGGAACGGGACGGCGGCGATCGGGCCTGCCTCGGGCCGCTCGCCGTGCGGGTGCAGCAGCACCAGCCCGACCGTGCCGGCGACGGCCAGCGTGCCGGCGTAGAAGAAGAACGGTGCGGTCAGCGAGATCGCCGACAGGAGGCCGCCGACCGCCGGGCCGGTCATGCCGCCGATCAGGAAGCCGCCCTGGAAGAACCCGGCCGCCCGACCGCGGACGCCCGGCGTCGACCGAGGTGAGCAGCAGGGTGAACGCCGACACGGTGAACATCGCCGAGCCGATGCCGCCGACCCCGCGGAGCACGCAGCAGCTGCACGTAGCTGTGCGAGATGCCGGCCAGCCCGCTGGAGATCGCGACGATGAAGATGCCGACCGCCATCACGATGCGCTCGCCGAAGAGGTCGATCAGCCGGCCGCAGAACGGGCTGGACACCAGCCGCATCAGCGCGAAGGCCGAGATCACCGCGCCGACCTCGAGGTTGCTCGACCCCGAAGCTGCGGGCGAACACCGGCAGCACCGGCACCAGGACGCCGAACCCGACCGCGACGCAGAACGCGATCAGGCCCAGGACGTAGACCTCGCGCGGCAACGGGCTGCTGCCGCGGACCCGATCGCGCAGCGCCGCCAGTCTGCTCACCGGCCAGTGTCGCAGCCTGCGCTCTCGGCGGGGTCTACGTCGTCGCTCACAGCCAGTACGCGGTCGGATCGGCGCGACCGTTGGCGACCAGCTGGTGCGAAACGGTCGCGTCGAGAGCCGGAACGTCGCTCCGTTTGCGAGCCAGTCGGTGCGAGATCGCGTCCGGGCCGCGGCGGCGGCGTCCCGTGGGCGCGAGAGGTTCCGGGTCGCGATCCGCCGGGTCCGCTACGGTTGTGGCGTCGTGATCGCAGACCAGGAGGCAGTGCGTGGGACTCACCAGCAGGATCCGGGCCCAGATGGCCCGTCGGCGTGAGCGGGCGGTGCCGGAACCGGCGCCAGCGCTGACGCCGGATCCGGCGATCACCACGACCGCCACCGCGTCAGCCGCCACCGCCCCAGCCGGTGACCGAGCCGGAGGTCGAGGTCGCGACCACGACGACCCCCGAGTTCGACCGTGCCGTGCCGCGCGGCCTGCAGATCGCCGCCGCCTGGTCCTGGCGGGTGATCCTGGTCGTCGTCGTCCTCTAGGGCCTCGTCTGGCTGGCCCGCTACCTGTCCGAGGTCGTCGTCCCGCTCGCGATCGCGATCCTGCTCGCCGCGATGCTGTCGCCGGTGGCGAACCGGCTGCAGCTGCTGGGGGCTGCCCCGCGGCGCGGCGACCGCGATCACGGTGCTCGGCGGCCTGGCCCTGATCGCCGGCGCGCTGACCCTGATCGGCACCCAGATCGCGTCGCAGGGATCGAGCTGTCGACCAACGTGGTGCAGGGCTTCAACCAGCTGGTCGACTGGCTGCGGAACGGTCCCCTGCATCTGACTCGGCCTGGGTCGACTCGACCCAGTGGTCCACCCGGATCACCCAACTTCCTGCAGGACAGCAGGGCGCGATCGCCACGTACGCCGCCGAGATCGGCGCCCAGGTCGGCCACTTCCTCGCCGGCTTCGCCATCACCCTCTTCGCGCTGTTCTACTTCCTGTACGAGGGCCGGGGGATCTTCACCTTCCTGCTGAAGTTCATCCCGTCGCGCCCCGCGGGCGCGGGTCGACCAGGCCGCGCTGAAGGGCTGGCGGTCTCTCTCGTCCTACGTCCGGGCCACCATCCTGGTCGCCCTGTCCGACGGCGTGGGCGTGCTCATCGTCGCCCTGATCCTCGGGGTGCCGGTCGCGCCCGCGCTGGCCGCGCTGGTCTTCATCGGCGCCTTCGTCCCGCTCGTCGGCGCCTTCGTCTCCGGCTTCGTCGCGGTGCTCGTCGCCCTCGTGGCCCTCGGCTGGGTCAAGGCGCTGATCATGCTGGCCGGCATCATCGTGGTGATGCAGGTCGAGGGCCACATCCTGCAGCCGTTCCTGCTCGGCCGGGCGGTCAAGCTGCACCCGTTGGCGGTGCTGCTGGCGATCGCCATCGGCATCATCGTCGGCGGGATCGTCGGGGCGCTTGATGGCCGTGCCGCTGCTGGCCTTCACCAAGTCGTTCATCCAGTACCTGGCGGGCGCGGTCGAACCGCCGATCGCCCGGGTCCGCTGGCCGTCCGGTCACCGCCGGAGCTAGACCGGCAGAGGCGCCGGAGTATGAGCCTGAGGTTCGCCGGACTCGAGCTCGACCTCGCCCTGTTCGAGCTGCGCCGCGACGGCGCCCGGGTCCCGCTGGAGCCCCAGGCCTTCGACGTCCTGGTCTACCTGATCGATCACCGCGACCGGATCGTCAGCAAGGAAGAGCTGATGGACCAGATCTGGGGTGGCCGGTTCGTCAGCGAGGCGGCCGTGACCAGCCGGATCAAGCAGGCCCGGCGCGCGGTCGGCGACGACGGCCAGGCGCAGCGGGTCATCAAGACCCTGCACGGCCGGGGCTACCACTTCGTCGCGCCGGTGACCGAGGGTGCGGCGGGCCGGCCGCCCGACGAAGACCGGCCGGCCCCGCCGGCCGCGCCGACGTCCAGCACGAAGCCGCTCGCTGCGGTGGCCTCGGGTCCGGCCGACCGCACCGCCCCGGCGCCCTTGGTCGGCCGCGACAGCGAGGTCGGGCTGCTGCGCCGGCTCTTCGACCAGACCCGGGCGGGCCGCGGCCACACGGTGCTGCTGGCCGGCGAACCGGGGATCGGCAAGTCGGCGCTGCTGACCGACCTCATCCGGTACGCCGAGGCCGGCGGCGGCTGGTGCTGACCGGCCGGGCCGCACCGGGCGGCGGGATCTATCGGCCGTTCACCGAGGCGCTGATGAGGCCGCTGCGGGCCGGGCTGATCCCCGACTCGGCTGAGCTGCGGCCCTTCCGGGCGGCCCTGGCCCGGATCCTGCCCGGCTGGGCGGCCGGCGCCGCGCCCGAGCCCGGCGTCGATCCGCTGGTGATGCTCGGCGAGGGCGTTCTGCGCCTGCTGCTCTCGCTCGACCGACCCGGGTACGTGCTCGCCCTGGAGGACCTGCACGACGCCGATGCGGACACCCTGTCGCTGCTCGACTATCTGGCCGCCGCCGTGACCACGCTGCCCATCCTGATCGTCGGCACGCATCGTGACTGGCCGCGGGTGGCGCAGCTCGACCGGCTGGCCCAGGCCGCGTACGCGGACCGGATCCAGCTGCCGCGACTGTCCGCCGCCGCCGTCGCGCAGCTCGTCGACAGCTCGCGACCGTTGCCGCCGGACGTGCGGGAGCTCGTGGTTCAGCGGGCCGAGGGCCTGCCGCTGGTGGTCGGCGAACTGGTCGCCGGGGTCGGGCATCAGCCGACGGCGTCGGACACCTGGCTGGTCCCGGAGAGCTTCGCCGCGTTGATCGAGGCCCGGATGGCGACGCTGAACCGCCGGAGCGCAAGCTGCTGGCGGCGGCGTCGGTCCTGGGGCTGAGCCGGAATGGGACCTGGTGCCGGCGATCGCCGGGGTGGCCGACGAGGCGGCGGTCGAGGGCTTCCAGCAGCCGTCCAGCTGCAGCTGCTGGCGGCGTCCGGCGACGACCTGCGCTGGCGGCACGGTCTGGTCCGGCAGGCGGTCTGGGCCGGGCTGCTCCCGCTCGAACGCCGGGCACTCGCCCGGCGAGCGGCCGAGCTGCTCCTCGCCCGGGACACCGACTCGACCAATGCCGCTGCGGTCGAGTTGCTGCTGGCGACCGGCGACAGCGACCGCGCCGCCGACATCCTGCTCGGACTGGCCGCGAAGGCGATCGCGGTCGGAGCGCTCCGCAGCGCCGACGAGCTGATCCAGCGGGCGGCGGCGACCGGTCAGCGGCGCGCCGGGTGGCGATCCTGCAGGTCCAGCTGATGACGCTGCGACGGACGGGTCGAGCAGGCACTCGAGGTCGGGGTCGCCGGTCTCGACGGCGCCCTCGGTGATGATCACGCCGAGCTCTGCCTCGGGCTGGCTCGCGCGGCGATACCGGCGGGCGCTGGTCGCAGGCCGAGGGCTTCGTCGACCGCGGCGGACGTCGCAGCAGGCGCCGAGCACTGATCGTGCTCACCGATGCCGCCCACGGCGAGGGCCGGATCGAGGAGGCGGCTCGATGGCTGGCGGCCGCGGTCGTCGGCCGCCCGGGACGGGGAGCCGGCGGAGGTGCTGTGCGAGGCCCTGTGCGCGCAGGCCCGGATCCACCGGCTGGCCGATCTGCCGGCCGCGGCCGGCGCGTTTCGCGAGGCGGCTCAGGTGGCGAGCGAACATGGCCTGCGGCCGTGGCGGGTGGAGGCGCTCTTCGGGCTGGGCACCATCCAACTCCTGCTCGACGAGGACTCCCGGCCCTGGTCGAGGCCCGCGACCTCGCCCTCCAGCTCGGCCTGTTGATCAAGCTCGGCCAGGCCGACATGCTGCTGGCCGAGAATCAGCTGGTCGTCGACGGGCCGGCCGGGCTCGACGGACCCGCGCGGCGGCTGATCGAGAACGGCGAGGTGCTGCGGTCGGGGTCTTCGGCTTCGTCGGTCGGCAGCTGCTCGGGCCCAGCGCGCGCTGGCCGGTGAGCCACGCGCGGCGGAGGAGCAGCTGCGGCGACTGGCGGCCGTGGCCCGACCTGCCGCCGGACACGCTCGGCCAGGCTCAGACCGTCCACGCCTACGCCGCGCTCGCCGCCCATGACCTGGACTCGGCGCGTGAGCCACCTCGACAGCGGACTGCGGCCGCTGCTCGAGCCACGGCTCGACGGCCCCGCTGGCCGATTTCGGGCTGTGGGCGGTGGTCTCGGCGGCCGGCCGCGGCGAGCAGGACCAGGTCCGTGCCGAGCTGCGCGCCCATCCGGTGCTGCTGCGTCGGGCCAACCGGGGCGCGCTCGCGTACGCCGACGCGATCGTGGCCGGTCGGCGCAAGGACGGCCGACGGCGGCGGCGCGGCTGTTCGCGGCGGGCACCGAGCTGCTGGCCGCCACGCCGTGGTGGGGCGCGCTTCCTGCGGCTGATCGCCCTCGAGGCGGCGATCGCGGACGGCTGGGGTGATCCGGTCCCGCAGCTGCGGGCCGACCTGGCCGCGTACGAGGCGGCCGGAGACGTCGCACTGGGCCGGATCTGCCGCGAACTGCTGCGTCGGGCCGGCGCCGAGACCCGCCGGGGCCGCGGCGACGCGGTGGTCCCGGCCCGCTGCGCGCGCTCGGCGTCACCAGCCGCGAGCTCGACGTGCTCCGGCTGGTCGACGGCCGGGCTGTCCAACGCCGCGATCTCCGAGCAGCTGTTCCTGTCCCCGCGCACGGTCGAGACCCACGTCGACCAGCCTGCTGGCCAAGTCGGGCTCGGCCAACCGGCAGACGCTCCGCGCCTGGTACCTCGGTCAGAGCCAGACGGCATCCTTAACTCCGTAGCCGGCACGGATCTCGTCGGCGCGACTTCTCGCAGAGTGGATGAACACCACCATCCACGGACCAAGGAGCACTGCAGCATCATGACGAACCAACCTCACCGATCCATTCGACTACGACGTGATGGTCGTCGGGGCCGGGCCGTCCGGCCTGACCACCGCGATCGCCCTGGCCCGCACCGGGGTCTCGGACCCTGCTGGTCGAGAAGCATCCCGGCCTGTCGTCTTCCCCAAGGCGACCGGCCTGCGGCCCCGGACGATGGAGATCCTCCGGAGCTGGGGACTCGAGCAGACGGTGCTCAGCCAGTCCCAGCCGACCCGGCTGAGCATGGCGATCCGGCCGATGCTGTCGGTCCCGGGACCGAGGTCTCGATGGGTCTGCCCGAGCCCGACGGAGCTGCGGGTGGTCAGCCCGATCGCCGATCGCCGTCTGCCCCCAGGACCGGCTCGAGGCGATCCTGCTCGACCACCTGCTCGAGCGCGGCGGCGTGGTCCGCTTCTCGACCGCGCTGACCGAATCTGACCGTCGACGACGCCGGGGTCACCGCCGTGCTCACGTCGACGGACCGACGGCCGGACCGAGGAGATCCGCGCCCGGTACCTCGTCGGGGCCGACGGGGCGCACAGCACCGTGCGCGGCTGCTCGGCATCCCGTGCGACACCTCGGCTCCGAGGGCGACCACCTGGCCACGCTGTTCCGGGCCGACCTGTCGGCCGTCGTCTCGGGCGATGCCGCACGCGCTGACCGCGATCGTCGCGCCGGGCCTCGAAGGGCATGTTCGTGCCGACCGGGGAAGCCGACCGCTGGATCTACGACATCGAGTGGCATCCCGAGGCCGGCGAGACGCTGGCGGACTGGCCGGTCGAGCGGATGGCGGCGCGGATCCGAGCGGCGACCGGGGTGCCCGATCTCCAGCCGGACGTCATCGGGATGTTCCCGTGGGACTTCGGCGCGGCCGTCGCGCGAGCGGCAGCGGTGCGGCCGGGTCTTCCTGGTCGGCGATGCCGCGCACCGGACCACGCCGCGCGGGGCGACCGGGATGAACACCGGCATCGCCGACGGGCACAACCTGGGCTGGAAGCTGGCCTGGGTCGTTCGCGGCTGGGCCGGCGAGGCGCTGCTGGACAGCTACGAGGCCGAGCGCGCCGGGGTCGGCCGGGCGAACGCCCAGGCCTCGCTGCAGACCGCGTCTGGGCGCACCGCCGAGCACGCGCTCGCCCAGGACTTCGGTGTGGTCTATCAGCTCGGCGGCGGTGCTCGGGCCGGGCCCGCTGGTCGGGCGCCGTGCGCCGCACGCCTGGATCACCGTGAACGGTCGCTCGGCGTCCACGCCTGGACCTGTTCGACGGGCGGCTGACCGTGCTGACCGGCCCGGCCGGGCGCCGGGTGGCGGGCACCGGTCGCGGAACTGGCCCTGGCCGGGATTCCGGTGGCCGTGCTGGCGCTCGGCCAGGAACTGGCTGATCCGACGGGCGAGCTCGCGGCCCGCGTACGGGCTGGACGCCGACGGCTGCGTGCTGGTCCGACCCGACGGCTACGTCGGCTGGAGTCCGGCCGCCGACAGCACGCCGGCGACCTGGCCAGCGCGATCCTGGCCGTCACCGGCCGGTGCTCGATCCGGTCGAACTGGTCGCCTGACCCGGCCCTCGACGGCCAGCTGCGAAGCACATTGGGGAGTCTCGGCCACCATGCGGTGGCTGAGACTCCCCGATGAGCAGGTTGCCGAGCTAGAGCGCGCTGAGCCCTTCTTGTACTGCGCGTACGAGAGGTTCCAGTCGCCGTAGCCGTTGCCCGAGCTCCATCTGCCGGCTGGTGCCGGTGGTGACCACCGGATCGCCGACCAGGGTGCGGCTGTAGAGCCAGCCGGCGTCGCCGTTGCTCATCCCGGTGCAGCCGTGGCTGGCGTTGCGGCGGCCGAAGTAGCCGGTGTTCCAGGGCGCGGAGTGCAGGAACTCACCGGAGTTGGTGATCCGCATCGCGTACTGGGCGACCAGGCTGTAGTCCTCCTTGGCGCCGATCATCTCGTTGGTCATCTTCTTGTTGTATTCCTTGCCCATGATCAGCTTGGTCGCCGCTGCGGGTCTGCCCAGCCGGGCTTGCCGCCGCTGACGTAGATCGTCCGGACCAGCTTGCCGTTGCGGTAGACCTTGGCGACGTCGCTGGCCAGGTTGATCTTGATGATCATCGAGCGGCCGACGGTGAACGAGGTCTTGGCCGAGTTCTGGCCGTAGATGCCGCCGCCGGCGTTCGACGCCGTTGACGTCGGCGTACGACCGTGACCTTGGTGCCCGGCTTCCAGTAGTTCTTCGGCCGGAAGCGCACCTCGGTGTCGCTGAACCAGCGCCAGCTGCCCGCCTGGGCCGGCGAGGAGGTGACGTGCAGGTTCTTCTCGATCTCGTGCTTGTCCTTGACCGGCACGTCGAAGTTGAGCACGACCGGCATCCCGACGCCGACCTTCATGCCCTTCAGCGGGTACAGCGTCGGGAAGGTCTGCTGCGGCAGGCTGAGCGTACTGGGTCTTGAAGGTCGTCGTCGGTCGTGGTCGTCGTCTTCGCCGTGTTCTTGCCCGTCATCGTCAGCGTGTACGCGGCCGCGGGCTCCAGCCGACCGGCCGCGGTCCAGGTCTTGCCTTGTTCTTGCTGAGCTTGCCGGCGACCGTGCCCTTCTGCTTCTTGCCCTTGGCGTCCGTGTCGGTGTAGGTGAGCTTGACCTTGGTCACCTTGCCGGCGCTCGGCCTTCACCTTGACGAGGGTGTCGACCTTCGACGCTCGGTCGCGCCGTCCTTGACGTTGGCGGTCAGCTTGACCGGGTCGCGGCTGGTCGGCGTCGAGGTGGAGGTCGGCGACGGCTGGCTGGGTCGCCGAGGTCGCGGTGGCCACTGGGCTGCTGAGAGCTCGACTGGCTGCCCGCGCCGGCTGGGCGTGGCGCCGCAGGCGGCGAGTGACGGTCGCCAGCAGCACGGTCCCGGCGGCTCCGGTCAGCGCGAGCATTCTGCTGGTCGGCATGAGCATTCCTCTGCTCGAGTACGTCAACGATCGGGCATCGGTCGACGACACCCTTGTCGCTACTGTCAACGCCTGAGCACCTGGCCCCGGTTGCATCGCGATTGTTGACGCCCGGCTATCCTGCGCGCCCGTAGCTACTAATCTGCCATCCGGTCCGAGCGTTTTCCTAATCGTGCGGCGCGCCGGATCGCGGCTCGAGGGATCTCCTCGCGCGTCGGCGCGTTTGGTCACCGGAACGTGTCGTTCCGCGGTGACTAATGTGCCACCGAGACGAGTTCGGCGCTCGTCAGACGCGCTGGCGCGGCGCCGGCGCGGCGGCTCGCCGCGTCCGGCCAGCGGCTTCTCCCGCATGGTCAGCGCGATGACCAGGGCCACGGCCATGAACGGCACGGCGATCAGGAACACGTCGTCCATCGACCGGGTGAAGGCCTCGAGCACCCAGCCCTTGACCGGCTCGGGCAGCGCCTGGATCGCGGTCACGTCGTTGATCGAGCTCGACGCCGCGCCCAGCTGGGCCTGGGCCTGCGGCCGGCACGACCTCGTTCAGGTGGTGCGGCGCAGCCGGGTGTTCAGGATCGCGCCGAACAGCGCGGTCCCGATGGCGCCGCCCATCGAGCGGAAGAAGGTGACCGACGCGGTCGCCACGCCCATGTGCTTGCGGTCGACGCTGTTCTGCACCGCGGTGACCACGACCTGCATGGTCAGGCCGAGGCCGGCGCCGAAGAAGAACATGATCACCGCGATCGTCCAGTACGAGCGTGTCGACGGCGAGCCGGGAGAAGGCGAACAGCGCGCCGCCGACCAGGATGGCGCCGGTGATCGGCATCCACTTGTAGCGGCCGGTCCGGACCATGATCTGCCCGCCGCTGATCGAGGTGGAGAAGATGCCGAGCGACCAGCGGCAGCATGGCCAGGCCGGACTCGGTCGCCGTCATGCCCTTGACCGCCTGCAGGTAGATCGGCAGGTAGATCAGGCCGCCGAACATGCCGACGCCCATGATCATCGCGAAGATGATGTTGGAGGCGAAGGTCCAGTGCCTGAAGAGCTCGAGCGGGATGATCGGCTCCGTGCGCCTTGCGCTCGACCAGGACGAAGAGCCCGGCCAGGACGACGGTCGCGACCAGCAGGCCGATGCCCGTGGCCGAGGTCCAGCCCTGCGTCCGGGACCGGCCCAGCTGAGGTAGAGCACCAGGCTGGTCACCGAGCCGACGATGGTGGCGGCGCCGAGGTAGTCCACCGAGGCCTGCGCGGCGTACGTGGTGCAGCTTGAGCGCCATCGAGGTGATGACCAGGGCGGCGATGCCGATCGGGATGTTGATGAAGAAGATCCACTCCCAGCCGAGGTGGTCGGTGAACAGGCCGCCGAGCAGCGGGCCGGCGACCGAGGAGACGCCGAAGACGGCGCCGAACAGGCCCTGGTACTTGCCGCGCTCCCGCGGCGGGATGACGTCGCCGATCACGGCGAGCGCGAGCGACATCAGGCCGCCGCCGCCGAGGCCCTGGACCGCGCGGCCGGCGATCATGATGTCGATGCCGGAGACGTTCATCCAGTCGGCGATCTCGGCGGCGAACCCGCAGATGACCGAGCCGATCAGGAAGACCACGATCGCGGCCTGGAAGATCGGCCGCCGGCCGAGCAGGTCGGAGATCTTGCCCCAGAGCGGAGTGGCGGCGGTCGAGGTCAGCAGGTAGGCGGTGACGACCCAGGACAGCTTGTCCAGCCCGCCGAGCTCGGAGGTGATCTTGGGCAGCGCGACGCCGACGATGCTCTGGTCGAGCGCGGCCAGGAACATGCCGGCCATCAGGCCGCCCATCACGACCAGGATCTGCCGGTGGCTGAGGTAGTCGCCGCTCGGCGTGGCGCTGCGGCGTCGGCCGCCGGCGCCGGCGGGCGGGGCTGCGGCCGTCGGCTTCGTCGACCGCGTGCCGCGGGGCGGGCGTCGTCCTCGATCAGTGCGCGTCGAGGTACGTGCTTGGTCATGCGTGCTCCAGATCTTGGTTCACGGTTTCGATGTTGGTGACGAAGCGGGTCAGCAGGTCGCTCGAGGTCGCTCGATGTCGGCGGCGTCCCAGTCCGCCAGGCCCTCGCGCGAGCAGCGCGTCGCCGGCGTTCGTAGGCGCGTGCGAGCTGGTCCTCGCCCGGCCTGGGTGAGCTCGACCCGCTGGGCGCGGCGGTCGTCGGGGTCGGGCGTGCGCTCGATCAGACCGGCTGCGCTGCAGCTGGGCGACGTGCCGGGAGACCGTGGAGGTGTCCAGGTTGGCGCAGCCGGCCAGGTCGGTGACCCGCATCGAGCCGTCGGCTGTGCAGGTTCTTGAGCAGCCAGAAGTTGCCCGGCTCGAGCGTGTCGCCGGTGACGCGCTGGCGCATCAGACGGCCGATGCTCATCAGGGCGTGCAGCACCGCCGTCGACCGGCGAGCGATCGTCACCCGTGATCGGTGCCGTCGGCCTCGGCGACGGCGAGCAGTTGTTTGCATGCCGCAACCATATAACTGTTTGCATGCTGCACGCAACTGGTGTGTCGTGATTCACTCGGATGACGCTCCAGGCGGCCGGAGCGGGGTCCCGTCAGGGCAAACCCTGAAAGTGTAAACGCAGCCTTCCATTATGGAAGGTTTCGCTTTACATTTCGTGCATGACCACACCGAACATGACCTCCATCCTCGAAGATCTCGCCGCGGGCCGGATCGACGCCGCCGAGGCGGCGCGCCGGATCGACGCGCTCAACGCCGAGCCGGCGCCGCGTGAGCCGAGCAACGAGGAACTGGCCGCCGCGGCGACCCGGCAGCACCGATCCGTGGGCGGCCGAGACCGACCGGCCGCAGTACACCACCCATCCGACCGAGAGCTTCCGAAACGGTGCCAGCGATCCGGAACCGACGCGATCCCGAGCCAGCCCCGGAGCCGGTACGCGCCAAGCCGGTGAACACCAGCGGGGTCGAGCGGATCTCGGTGCGCGCGGTCGGCCGCCGGGTGCGCATCCTCGGCGAGACCGCCGTCGCCACGCTGTCGGCCGACGGCCCGCACGTGCTGCGCCGCAACGGCCCGGTGCTCGAGGTCTCCAGCGACGGTGAGCTCGGCGCCTCGCTCGACGGCTTCAGCATCCTCCGCGGCGCTCCGCGCAACCTGGACGACATCCGCGCCCTGGGGCTCGGCAAGGAGCTGCTGCTCAAGGTCAACCCGAACATCGTGGTCGACGTCGAGGTGACCGCCGGCAGCCTGCACACCGAGCGGGTGCCGCATCTCGGCAAGGTCCGGGTGACCGCCGGCGGCGCGAAGCTGCTCGACGTCACCGAGATCAACGACGCGCTCATCCAGGCCGGTCAGGCGACGATCAAGGGCGCCATCAAGACCGGCCGCAACCGGATCCGCGCCGAATCCGGCTCGCTGTCGATCACGCTCGCCGACGACTCGAACGTCACCATCAAGGGCGAGTCGCAGCTGGGCAAGGTGAGCTGGTCCGGTGGCCACAGCGGCGACGTGCGACGAGGTCGTGATGGGCAACGGCAGCGCCCGGCTCGACGTCGAGGTGGTCATGGGCCACGCCCAGGTCCGGGTCGGTTCCGATCGCCAGGCCGAAGCGGCGGCCTCGTGACCGACCGGGTACGCCGTCCGGCCGACGTGCACGAACACCGGGCGCCGAGCGACTGCCCGGTGTGCGGCGATCAGCTGGCGGTCACCCGGCTGGGCTGCCCGTCCTGCGGCAGCGAACTCGCCGGCGTCTTCCGCTCCTGCGAGTTCTGCGCCCTGAACACCGGCGAGATCGAGATGCTCCGGGTGTTCCTCGGCTCACGCGGCAACCTGCGCGAGGTGGAGAAGCATCTGGGCGTCTCCTACCCGACGGCCCGGCTGCGGTTCGCCGCGCTGCTGACCAAGCTGGGTCTCGGCGACGAGCCCGAGCCGGCCGGCTGAGCTGACCCGCGACCAGATCCTGGCCGAGGTGGCCTCCGGCGCCCTCACCCCGGCCGAGGCCCAGACGCTCCTGGCCAATCTCGCCTGACTCGCCGCGGACACGAAGCTCAGCGACCGAGTCTGGCGCTGAGCTGTCGGCGAGTCGAGGAGCCGGTGATCACGTCGATGCGCGAGCCGTTCAGCTGTGGAACGGCTCGACCTTGACCACCGTGACGTTGATCGAGCGGCCGTTCGGGGCGACGTAGGAGACTGCGTCGCCCTTCTTCTTGCCGACGATCGCGGAACCGAGCGGCGACTGCGGGCTGTAGACGTTGGTGTCGACGGTGTCGTCCAGGCCGAGCAGCTCGCGCGAGCCGAGGACGAAGGTGTCGGTGTCTGACTCGTCGCCGTCGAAGGCGATGGTCACCTGGGTGCCGGGGGCGACCACATCGGTGTTGGTCGGCGCCTCGCCGACCTCGGCCCGCCGGAGCATGTCGGCGAGCTGACGGATCCGGGCCTCCTGCTTGCCCTGCTCCTCCCGGGCGGCGTGATAGCCGCCGTTCTCCCGGAGGTCGCCCTCCTCGCGCGCCGCGGCGATCTTGGCGGTGACGTCGGCGCGCCCGGGCCCGGAAAGGTGATCGAGCTCCGATCGCAGCTTGTCGTACGCCTCCTGGGTGAGCCAGATGGCCTGCGTCGCGTTTTCAGACATCTCGGGAGTTTATCAACTGATGCGGGTGGGACGGCAGGTCAAACGGGTCACGACCCGCGCTCGATCAGTCGACGACGCAACCCTTGACGCTGGCCGAGGTCGCCCGGCGGATCGTCGTCAGCACGATCCGCTTGTCGACCACCCGCGCCGTGCTCGCTTCGATCGGCGACCTGCTGCTCGGCCACCGGCTGGAAATCCGCCGCCTGGGCGATCAGCCGGCAGGTGACCGGGACGGACGGGTCGCGGCGGTCCACCGAGATCGTCACGCTCATCGCCGTGTCCGAGGTGACCGTGTACGCCGCGACCTGCGCGGCCACGGCCGGCCGGCTGTGCACCAGCGCCGCCCAGATCAGCCAGCTCATCGCGATCACGACCCCGAGCCCGATGATGGCGACCTTGGCCGGCCGGGGCACCCGCGGTTTCGGGTATCGGCGTCGCAGGCGGTCGGCGGCATCGGTCACCCCCACAGTCTTCCCTGACCGACCGGGCGTGCGCCCAGCTCACCACGTCCTTCGACGGGCTCAGGACGCGATGGCGGTCGAAGACGTGGCAGCATGACCGCATGTCCCATCCAGCGCTCAGGGTGGACAGCCGGGGCGAGCGCCTGAGGCTGCTCCACGTACACGCGCATCCTGACGACGAATCCAGCAAGGGAGCGGCGACGACGGCGAAGTACGTCGCCGAGGGCGTCGACGTCGTGGTCGCCACCTGCACCGGCGGCGAGCGCGGCTCCATCCTCAATCCGTCGATGGACCGCGCCGACATCCTGGCCAACATCGCCGAGGTGCGGCGGCAGGAGATGGATCGGGCCCGGGCCATCCTCGGTGTCGAACAGGTCTGGCTCGGGTTCGTCGACTCCGGGCTGCCCGAGGGGGATCCGCTGCCGCCGCTGCCCGAGGGCTCCTTCGCCACCCTCGATCCCGAGATCGCGGTGCTGCCGCTGATCAAGATCATCCGCGAGTTCCAGCCGCACGTGATCACCACCTACGACGAGAACGGCGGCTACCCGCACCCCGACCACATCATGTGCCACAAGATCAGCGTCGCCGCGTTCGATCTGGCCGCCGACCCGGACGTGCACCCCGAGCTGGGCACGGCCTGGCAGGCCTCGAAGCTGTACTACTCCTTCACCTTCCACCGGGCCAAGTTCGCCGCGCTCGACCAGGCGATGACCGAACGCGGCTTGGAATCGCCGTACACCGAGCGGCTGAAGGAATGGCCGGACGATCCGGAGCAGGCGGCCCGGATCACCACCCGGGTCGAATGCGCCGCCTACTACCACCTGAGGGATCAGGCGTTGCTGGCCCACGCGACGCAGGTCGATCCGGAGGGTCCGTGGTTCTCCATCCCCCTGGAGGTGCACAAGCGAGCCTGGCCGACTGAGGACTATCAACTGGCCCGCTGCCTGGTCGACAGCGAGATCCCGGAGGACGACCTTTTCGCGGGCGTCGCGGTGCGCCCGGGGGTAGAGTCGGAGCATGTTCCTCCTCGACCTCGACCCGAATGTGGTCAAGCCGGGTTGGACCGCGCTGATCATCACGATTCTGCTGGCGGTCGCCCTGGTGCTGCTCTATCTGAGCATGCGGCGACAGTTCCGCAAGATCAACGATCACCAGCGACGAGACCGATGTCGAGCAGTCCGACGTCGAGCCGTCCGACGACAGCCGTCGGACGCCACGCCGGCGGCTTCGGACTCGCCGTCCGCCAAGCTCCTGAGCGTCCGCCGCGCGGCTGAGTCGCGGGAGCCGGCTCCCGTCGTCATGAGGCGGGCGGCTGGTCCTTGGTGAGGTGCACCAGCCAGTCCGAGTCGGTCTTGATCAACGCGTAGCGATGGGCGCCGGTGCGGCCGTGCAGGATGAAGACGAACCGGCGGTCGTTCCGGTCCTCCTCGTGCCAGGTGCCGATGTCGGCGATCGACTTGTGCTCGTCGGTGTAGGTCAGATGATCAAGATCATGATCGGGCACCTGAACGGCCAGCCGGTTCTTCTTCGGGCTGGTCGGGCAGCCCGCGCGGCAGCGCCCAGGACTTGAGCACGCCCTCGGCCTCCAGCCGCAGGTCGAAGTGGTGTTGGGGCTTGCGATGCTCGTGCAGCACGAAGCTCGGACCACCCACCCCGCGAGCCTATGCTCGGGCCTGTGGTGAATCGACTCGGGACGGCGACCAGCCCCTATCTGCTGCAGCACGCGGACAACCCGGTGGCCTGGTGGCCGTGGTGCGACGACGCATTCGCCGAGGCAGCCGAGCGAGGCGTGCCGGTCTTCCTGTCGGTCGGGTACGCGGCCTGCCACTGGTGCCACGTGATGGCACACGAGTCGTTCGAGGACGAGGACACGGCCGCGTTGATCAACTCGGACTTCGTGGCGATCAAGGTCGATCGGGAGGAGCGGCCGGACGTCGACGCGGTGTACATGCAGGCCACCCAGGCGCTGACCGGTCAGGGCGGCTGGCCGATGAGTGTCTTCCTCACCCCCGACCGTCGCCCGTTCTACGCCGGGACCTACTTCCCGCCCGCTCCGCGGCACGGGATGCCGGCGTTCCGGCAGGTGCTGGAGGCGATCAGCGAGGCGTGGCAGGAACGCCGTGACGAGGTCGCGACGAGTGCGGACCAGATCGTCGCCCAGCTTGCCGAGCGCCGGGTCGCGGCGCTGCCCGGCGTGCTGAGTGCGGCGGACTGTGCCGCCGCCGTGGCGACGCTTGCGTCAGGAGTTCGACGCGGTCAACGGTGGGTTCGGTCGGGCGCCCGAAGTTCCCGCCGTCGATGGTGCTGGAGGCCCTGCTCCGAGATGGCGGCGAACCGGCGATGGTCATGGCCGACCAGACCTGGAGGCGATGGCCCGCGGGGGCATCTACGACCAGCTCGGTGGCGGATTCGCCCGCTACAGCGTTGATCCCGGCTGGGTGGTGCCGCACTTCGAGAAGATGCTCTACGACAATGCGCTGCTGCTCGGGGTCTACGCCCACTGGTGGCGGCGTACCGGCGACCCGCTGGGCGAGCGGGTGGTCACCGAGACGATCGAGTGGTTGCGGCGGGAGATGCGCACCGAGCAGGGCGCCTTCGCCGCGAGTCTGGACGCGGACTCGGTCGATGATCATGGCTCGTTGCGCGAGGGCGCCTTCTACGTCTGGAACCTTGATCAACTTGCCGCCGTGCTGGGGGCCGAGGACGCGTCCTGGGCCGCGGCGGCGTACGGGGTGACGGCGGCCGGCACGTTCGAGGAAGGCAGTTCCACGCTGCAGCTCAAGACTGATCAAGATCATCAGCGGCTGGCCGACGTACGGGCCCGGCTGCTGGCGGCCCGGGAGCAGCGGGCCCGTCCGGCCCGGGACGACAAGGTGGTGGCCGCCTGGAACGGCTGGCTGATCGATTCGCTGGTGCAGTCGGCGATGATCTTCGACCGGCCTGACTGGCTGGCGATGGCGGTCGAGGCCGCGGAAGCGATCTGGGCGCTGCACTGGCGGCACGGTCGGCTGCGCCGTGCCTCCCGGGACGGGGTGGTCGGGACGGCGCCGGGGATCCTGGAGGACTACGGCGCGTTCGCCCAGGCCTGCGTGCGGATCGCGGCGGTGCGGGCGGAGCCGGCCTGGCTGGACCGGGCCCGTGCAGCTCGCGGAGGTGATCATGACCGCGTTCGACGACGGCGCTGCGGGGTTCTTCGACACGGCCGCCGATGCGGAGCGGCTCTACACCCGACCTCAGGATCCGACCGACAACGCGACGCCGTCCGGGCTGAGCGCGGCGATCCACGCGCTGGCGCTGCTCGGCGAGCTGACGGGGGAGAGTCGGTACGCGGAGCGGGCCGAGCAGGCCGCTCACGGGGCCGGCGCGCTGGCTGGTCGGGCGCCGCGGTTCGCCGGCTGGTTGCTGGCCGATGCGATCAGCCGGACACCGTCGCGTACGCCGGTGCAGGTCGCGATCGTCGGGCGCGATGACCAGGCCCGGGCCGACCTCGTGCGGGTCGCCCACCGCCTGGCCCCGGCCGGTTCGGTGATCATCGCCGGCGTACCTGATCAAGAGGGCCTGGCGCTGCTCGCCGACCGGTCGATGATCGGCGACCGGCCGACGGCGTACGTCTGCCGGCACTTCGTCTGCCAGTTGCCGGTGACCTCGGTGGCGGCGCTGACGGCTCAGCTCGCGCGGTAGATGATCATGGAGATGGCGACGTAGTGGCAGACGAAGCCGGCGATCGTGCCGGCGTGGAAGATCTCGTGGAAGCCGAACCAGGCCGGTGACGGATTGGGCCGCTTGCGTCCGTAGACGACGGCCCCGGCGGAGTAGCAGACCCCACCGGCCAGGATCAAGATCAACACCGCGGCGCCGCCCGACTCGGTAGAAGGCGACCAGCCAGCCGAGCGCGGCCCAGCCCATCACCAGATAGAGCGCGGTGTAGAGCCAGCGCGGAGCGGCCAGCCAGAACATCCGGAACAGCAGGCCGCCCAGGGCGGCCGACCAGATCAGGCTGAGCAGCACGACCCGAGACGTGCCGTCCAGCAGGATCAGGGCCATCGGGGTGTAGGACGCGGCGATGAACACGTAGATGTTGGCGTGGTCGAGCCGGCGCAGGATCGCCTCGCCGCGGGCGCCCCAGGTGCCACGGTGATAGATGCCGCTGGTGCCGAAGAGCAGCACCGAGGCGGCCAGGAAGACCGCCGCGCCGAGAACGCCGGCGGCGGTCGGCGCGAGGCAGACGAGCACGATGCCGGCGGCCAGCGCCAGCGGAGCCGTTCCGGCGTGCAGCCAGCCGCGGAGTCTGGGCTTGATCGCCTCGAGCCGCCGAGCGTCGCTCGGCAGTCGGCCGCGGGTCCGGATGGTCGGCGATCTCGGTCGAGGTGCACGGTGGGCACGGCGTCCTCCTCGGTCGGCGTCGGGCTCGCAGGCGGCACTAACTTGACGGACCGTAGGTTTACGGAACCGTAGGCACAGCGTAGGCGGCGTCAGCCACACCCGGCAACACCGAGCGATCGACCCGATACGCTCGAAACGTGGCACGACTGGACCGGTTGCGAGAGTTCGTGGACCGGCTGCACCCCTCGGGGCTGCTCTACGCCACCTACGAGCATCGGCTGATCGCCGAACTCGACCACAGCCGGCTGCCGCGACACATCGCCGTGCTGGCCGACGGCAACCGGCGCTGGGCCCGGGCCAACGCGCCCGGCCAGCCGCTGGTCGCCGGCTATCAGGCCGGCGCGGATCGGCTCAAGGACTTCGTCGAGTGGTGCGACGAACTCGGGATCCCGGTGGTCACGCTGTGGGTGCTGTCCACCGACAACTTCTCCCGCAGCAGCGCCGAGGAGATCGGCCCGCTGCTCGAGGTGATCGAGAACATGGTCACCGATCTGAGCGAGACGCGGCGCTGGCGGGTGCACCCGGTCGGAGCGCTGGACATGCTGCCGGCGAGCTCGGCGCAGCGGCTCAAGGCCGCCGACCGGGCGACCGAGAACATCGACGGGATGCAGGTGAACATCGCCGTCTCCTACGGCGGCCGGCACGAACTGCGCGACGCCGTACGCTCGCTGCTCGCCGAGCACGCCAAGAACGGCACCACGATCTCCGAACTGGCCCAGACCCTCGACATCGAGCACATCGCCGAGCACCTCTACACCAAGGGCCAGCCCGATCCGGATCTGATCATCCGGACCTCGGGGGAGCAGCGGCTCTCCGGCTTCTTGATGTGGCAGTCCGCGCACAGCGAGTTCTACTTCTGCGAAGCCCTGTGGCCCGACTTCCGCAAGGTGGACTTCATCCGCGCCCTCCGCTCGTACGCCGAACGCGAGCGCCGGTTCGGCCAGTAGCGCTCGGCCTGCTCCGACGGGTGCGGCTGATCAGCGGCCCGCCGCTCCCGACGCTGATGCGGCCGTACGACAGCGAACACCTCGGTCGACGTGCTCGGAGCTGTTGCTGGTGCACAGACAGTCTCCTGGAGTGGCGTCGGGCGGTCAGGACCTTGACGTGCTTCAGCGGGCCGGCAGGACCGGGAACTGAGCGGTGCTCATGGCCTGGGCCCCGGCGTTGTGCTCCCCGTTGAACGGGGTGACGCCGGTGCTGCAGCCGGCTCGGCAGCGTCGGCCGGGTCGTTGAACCAGAACCCGAGGTGGTACTGGTGCACCGGCGGGTGGCCGGGTTGGTCGCTGGCGTCGCCGGCGTGCACGACCGGAGCCGGCGCCGCGTCCCGGAGCGACGGTGAAGGTCTCCTTGTTGAACCGGCCGATGAACTTGCCGTCGCCTTGCCGTGCTTGTCGGTCTTGAGGTCGCCCTGGTACCAGGACAGGCCGAACGGGAAGTCCGGCGACCTGGAGCACGAAGAAGTCGAACTCGGTGCTTCTTGGGCAGGCCCGTCGGCCGTGACCTTCATGACCTCGACCGACCCCTTGGCGGTGATCGAGACCTTGGCCTTGGCGTTCGGCAGGCAGTTGGCGTTGATCGAGGCGGTGCTGCGGACCATCTTGAACGAGGTCGGTCCGACCACCGTGCTTCTTGACCTTGGTGATCGTGGTGCTGCTGGCCGGGTAGCGCCGCGGCAGCGGCCGGGGCGGCGGCCGGTGCGGCCGGCCGTCGGCGGCTGCGGCCGAGACCGGGGTGCGTCAGGGCGGCGACGGCCAGGGCGGCCGAGCCGAGCACCGAGGCGGCGGCGAGGGATGAGCGGATCATCGCGATGTCCTTTCGTGGTAAGCGATGTGGACAAGTCCAGTCCATCGGCTCGGGCGCATGGGCGAGCATCGGTAACGACTACCGAGATCCGCGAGTACGCCGGGCTATCCATACCGGAGACATCGCCGCTCGGTCCGGTCGGCTCGCGCGGGTTACCGGGGCTTTGCGATCACATGAAGATCGCGGCGTGGCGCTTCCGGGTGACCCTGCCCGCGACGTACCGTCGAAGTGCGGGACGTGGGGAGCGGCCCGCCTGGGAGGCGATGCATGCGCTGTCAACCGACGGGCACGAACATCGGACCCGTCCGACGCGTGTCCGACCCGCCCGGCCGACCACCTAGCGACTGGGCCGGACGCGCAGGTGGGCGTGCGGCCAGCAAGGAAGGCAGCCTCGTGTCTACTTCATCCAGCCGCCGCACCTACGTCATCGACACCTCGGTCCTGCTCAGCGATCCGCACGCCCTCCGCCGCTTCGCCGAGCACGACGTCGTGCTGCCCGTGGTGGTGATCACCGAGCTGGAGGCCAAGCGCCACCACAGCGAGCTCGGCTACTTCGCCCGTACGGCCCTGCGTCACCTCGACGACCTGCGGATCAAGCACGGCCGGCTCGACGCCCCGGTGCCGATCAACGACGTCGGCGGGACCATCCACGTCGAGCTCAACCACACCGATCCCGACGGCGCTGCCGGACGGCTTCCGGCTCGGCGACAACGACTCGCGGATCCTGGCCGTGGCCCTCAACTTCGCCGCGCGAGGGCCGCGAGGTCACGCTGGTGTCGAAGGACCTGCCGATGCGGGTCAAGGCGTCGGCGGTCGGGCTGGCCGCGGAGGAGTACCGCGCCGAGCTGGCCGTCGAGACCGAGTGGACCGGGATGGCCGAGATCGAGGTCGGCGGCCGCCGAGCTCGACCGGCTGTACGAGCCGGGGCGTCCTGGACCTGCGAGGAGGCCCGCGACCTGCCCTGCCACACCGGGGTCGTGCTGCTCAGCGGCAGCGGGTCGGCCCTGGGCCGGGTGACGCCCGAGCAAGGAGCTGCAAGCTGATCAAGGCCGACCGGGACGCGTTCGGCATCCACGGCCGCTCGGCCGAGCAGCGGGTGGCGCTCGACCTGCTGCTCGACCCGTCGATCGGCATCGTCTCGCTCGGCGGCCGGGCCGGCACCGGCAAGTCGGCGCTCGCGCTGTGCGCCGGCCTGGAGGCGGTGCTCGAGCGCCGCCAGCACTCGAAGGTCGTCGTCTTCCGGCCGCTGTACGCGGTGGGCGGCCAGGAGCTCGGCTATCTGCCGGGCTCCGAGGGCGAGAAGATGGCGCCCTGGGCGCAGGCGGTGTTCGACACCCTGGGCGCGGTGACCTCCAAGGTCGTCATCGAGGAGGTGCTGGAGCGCGGGCTGCTCGAGGTGCTGCCGCTGACCCACATCCGCGGCCGCTCGCTGCACGACGCGTTCGTCATCGTCGACGAGGCGCAGTCGCTGGAGCGCAACGTGCTGCTCACCGTGCTCAGCCGGATCGGCCAGGACTCGCGGGTCGTGCTCACCCACGACGTCGCCCAGCGCGACAACCTCCGGGTCGGCCGGCACGACGGGGTGGTCGCGGTGGTCGAGAAGCTCAAGGGGCACCCGCTGTTCGCCCACGTCACGCTGCACCGCTCGGAGCGCTCGCCGATCGCCGCGCTGGTCACCGAGATGCTGGAGGACATCGCCGATCTGAGCGCTCGCGAAGCGTAGTCGGTAACGATTCGACGGTCAGGCGTGACCCGAGTGCGACCGCAATGATTTCATTTTGATAACGCGCGTGTGGCAAAGTTGGCGCGTGCGCCGACTCGTCCAGCATGCCATCGCCGGAGTCGGCTTCTCTGCGCGTCGATCGTCACGGCGGCGGTCGCCGGCCTCGGCAGCCCGGCGGCGAAGGACGCGGCGATCGCCGTCCCCGCCCCGGTGACCTCCGGTCGCGGCCGAGCCGGCCGACCGATCCGACGACGACCGCGGCCGACCTGCAGCGGCCGAGCGGGCGGCCCGCGACCGAGCGCGAGCACGCCGGACCGCCCAGCGGGCGCAGGCTGCGCCGCGGCGAAGCAGGCCGCCAAGCGCGCGGCAACGCCTCGGCAGCCAGGGCCAGTCGATCGAGGCGCAGCAGGCCAAGATCAAGTCGACAGCGCGGCCAAGGCCAAGGCCGACGGCCGAGGCGAAGGCCAAGGCCGAGGCGGCCGCGGCCAAGGAGGCCCGAGGCTCGCGCTGCTGGCCAACCGCGGCTACGAGCCCGGGACGACCGACCCGCGGGAGATCGCCCGGCAGATCCTGAAGAACAAGTACGGCTACGGCGCAGACCAGTACTCCTGCTTCAACTACATCATCATGCGCGAGAGCATGTGGAAGGTGAACGCGACGAACCCGAGCTCCGGCGCGTACGGCATCCCGCAGGCCCTGCCCGGCTCGAAGATGGCCACCGTCGGCAGCGACTGGCGGACCAACCCGGCCACCCAGATCATCTGGGGCATCGAGTACATGAAGAAGCGCTACGGCAGCCCCTGCGAGGCGAAGGGCTTCAAGGCCTCCCACGGCTGGTACTGAGTCGCCAGCGCTCGCGCTACGCGCCGAGCGACGCGCTACCACTTCGTTCGACTGGCCGACGAGGCTTCCTGGTCGTGCGTCGATGCCCACGTTTCGCGGGCGCCCGTAGCCGGCCCGGCGATCAGACCGCGGCGGGCGGGTCATGGACAGGACGTCGAGGGCGGCGTCGAGCTGGTCCTCGGTCACTGATGCCGTCGGTGACGAAGCCCTTCTCGAGCACCACCTCGCGGATGGTCTTGCCCTCCTTGAGCGCCTGTCTTGGCCACGGCGGCGGCGTTCTCGTAGCCGATGTAGCGGTTCAGCGGGGTGACGATCGACGGGTGACGACTCGGCGAGCGTGCGGCAGTGCTCGACGTTGGCCACGATGCCGTCGACGCAGCGGTCGGCGAGCAGCCGGCTGACGTTGGCCAGCAGGCGGATCGACTCCAGCAGGTTGCGCGCCATCACCGGCAGCATCACGTTCAGCTCGAAGTTGCCCGAGGCGCCGGCGAAGGTCACGGCCGCGTCGTTGCCGATCACCTGCGCGCAGACCATGGTGGTCGCCTCGCAGAGCACCGGGATTGACCTTGCCCGGCATGATCGACGATCCGGGCTGCAGGTCGGGCAGGGCGATCTCGCCGAGACCGGCGCGCGGGCCCGAACCCATCCAGCGCAGGTCGTTGGCGATCTTGTTCAGGCTGACCGCGATGGTCCGCAGCGCGCCGGACGCCTCGACCAGCGCGTCGCGGGCGCCCTGGGCCTCGAAGTGGTCGCGCGCCTCGGTCAGCGGCAGGCCGGTCTTCTCGGCGATGATCGCGATCACCGACGCGGCGAAGCCGGGCGGGGTGTTGATCCCGGTGCCGACCGCCGTGCCGCCGAGCGGCAGCTCGGCGACCCGGGGGAGGGTCGACCTCGACCCGCTCGATGCCGTAGCGGATCTGGGCCGCGTAGCCGCCGAACTCCTGGCCCAGGGTCACCGGGGTCGCGTCCATCAGGTGGGTCCGACCGCTCTTCACCACCTCGGCGAACTCGGTCGCCTTGGCCGCAAGCGCTTCCTCGAGGTGCTGCAGCGCCGGGATCAGGGTGTTGATCAAGCTCTGGGTCGCGGCGATGTGGATCGCGCTCGGGAACACGTCGTTGCTCGACTGCGAGGCGTTCACATGGTCGTTCGGGTGCACCGTCTCGCCGAGCAGCTCGCTGGCCAGCGACGCCGATCACCTCGTTGGTGTTCATGTTGCTCGAGGTTCCCGAACCGGTCTGGAAGACGTCGATCGGGAACTCGGCGTCGTGATCGTTGCGCGGCCACGGTCGCGGCGGCCTGGTCGATCGCCGTCGGCGCGCTCCTCGGTCGAGCACCCCGAGCCGGGCGTTGGTCTGCGCGGCCGCGCCCTTGATCAGGCCGAGCGCGGCGATCAGCGCCGGATCGATCGGCACGCCCGAGATCGGGAAGTTCTCCACCGCCCGCTGGGTCTGGGCCTTCCACAGCGCCTGGGCCGGGACCTTGACCTCGCCCATCGTGTCGCGCTCGATGCGGAAGTCGCCCTCAGCAGTCGTCATGGCGCACAGTCTGTCAGGGCTCGGCGGGCGCTCAGCGGTGTAGATCGCGTACGCGAACGCCGCTCGCCGCGCGTCACCGTCGAAGAGGTGCTCGCGCGCGCTCGGGGTCGATCCGGCGCAACTCGTCGAGCAGCGGCGCCGACCGGCCCTGGCACCAGATCGCCAGGGTGCCGCCCGGGCGTGAGCTGCTCGTACGCGGCCCGCAGGCCGGACTCGGCGTAGAGCGTCGGCGTTGGCGCCGTGGATCAGGAAGTCCGGACCGTTGTCGACGTCCAGCACGATCGCGTCCCACGGCCCGACGGACCGTGCGGGCTCAGCCTCGGCGCTGCGGCTCCGCGCCGGCGACCGCTGAGGACCGAGCGATGTCCGCCGCATGCAAGCCGGACCCGCGGGTCGGCCGCCACCGCGGCCCAGCGTGGCGCGTGACGCCGGCCCGAGCCCAGTCGATCAGGCACTCCTCGATCTCGACCACATCGATCTCGACCTCGATCGCCGTCCGGATCGGCGACGCGAGGATCTCGCTCACGGTGTAGCCGAGGCCGAGTCCGCCGACCAGCACCCGAGGCCGAGCAGTCGTCGATGTCGCCGCGTCGACGGCCAACTCGCCGAGGGTCCGCTCGGTGGCGGTCTCGCTGCTGTCCATGGCGAAGACGCCGTTGACGATCAGCTCCTCGATCGCCGGTCCGGATCCGGATCCGGCGCCGGAGCACCACCTCGCCGCGCGGCCCGTCGTGGCGGCCGAGGGTCTCGACCGTCTCCATCGGACCATCTCAGCGGCTCCGGCACGGCGCGACGCGGACGTCTCGCCGGTCCGGCGGGTTGCTTGTCCGGTCTGTGAGGATGGGCGGCGTGGCGCGTACGAAGCGGCCGAGCACGACCGGGGACCTGATCCGCTCGCTCGCGGTGATCCTGATCCCGTTGGTGATCATCACCGTCCTGTTCACCAACCTGCCCGATGACCACCCGGTCAAGGTAGTCGACTGGCAGCCGGTG
Organism: uncultured Actinomycetota bacterium; assembly: GCA_963761955.1. GTDB lineage: Bacteria > Actinomycetota > Actinomycetes > Propionibacteriales > Propionibacteriaceae > Microlunatus. The sequence goes on from CAVXIY010000032.1 coordinate 73,098, forward strand.
CTGACGACCGCCCGCGAGCAGGCGCCGTTCCCGGTGCTGGCCCCGACCAATCTGCCGTCCGGCTGGCGGGCGACCCGGGTCACCTGGGTCCAGCAGGGCGACCCGTATCTCAACGGCCAGCCCTCGCCGCGCAACCTCTGGCAGCTCGGCTTCCTCGACCCCGGACGACATCTTCATCGACCTGAACCAGGGCGACGCGCGACTGCCCGAACTTGATCGACGAGCAGACCCGGCAGGGAGCAGCCGACGGCGAGAGCTCGATCGGCGGCCAGACCTGGCAGCGGATGATGAGTGCGGACGGGCGTACCCGGTCGCTGGTCCTGCGCGATCCCGACGGCCACCGCGATCATCTCCGGCGATCTGCCGTACGAGGCCCTCGAGGCGTACGCGTCGACCCTGTCCACCGGCTGACGCTCGCGACCTCCGCCCAGTTTGGCAGTGGACTGGTGTACGCAAGATTTCTGCCACTATGCTGGGCCGCATGGCGCTTGTCCACCGTCAGCGTCATCCTGATCGAGCCGGTCGCCGTCTTCGAGTTCGGCGTCGCCGTCGAGGTCTTCGGACTCGACCGTGCCGACGACGGCGTGCCGCCCTTCGACTTCCGGGTCTGCTCGGTCACTCCGGGCGTTGCGCTCGAGACGAAGAACGTCTCCCCGTTCACCATCACCGCCAGCTACGGGCTCGATGCCGTTGTCGGCAGCGACCTGGTCATCGTCGCGGCGACGCTGGTCCGCGAGCCGGCCGACTACCCGCCCGAGGTGCTCCAGGTGCTGCGGGACGCGCACGCCGCGGGGGCGACGTTGCTCAGCCTGTGTTCGGGGTCGTTCGTGCTCGGCGCCGCCGGACTGCTCGACGATCGCGACTGCACCACCCACTGGAAGTACGTCGACGACATGCGGGCGGCCTATCCGTTGGCCAAGGTCGACCCCCGCGCGCTGTTCGTCGACGACGGCACCGTGGTGACCAGCGCCGGCACGGCGGCCGGGATCGACGCCTGCCTGCACCTGGTCCGCCGCGAGCTCGGCACCGCCGTGGCGAACAAGATCGCCCGCCGGATGGTCGTGCCCCCGCAACGCGACGGCGGCCAGCAGCAGTTCGTCGAGATGCCGATCCCCGAATGCACGGCGGACAGCCTCGCTCCGGTGCTGAACTGGGTGCTGAGCAATCTCGCCGAGCCGCATTCGGCCTCCTCGCTGGCCAAGCACGCGATGATGAGCGACCGCACCTTCGCCCGGCGATTCGCCGCGGAGACCGGCACCACGCCGCACAAGTGGTTGACCCAGCAGCGGATCCTCGCGGCCCGCAGCCTGCTGGAGGAGACCGACCTCGGCGTCGAGCAGATCGCGACCCGGGTCGGCTTCAACTCAGCCGTGGTGATGCGGGAGCACTTCCGGCGGGAGATCGGGCTCGCCCCGGTCGACTATCGCCGCCGTTTCGTCTTCCCGTCGTCGTCGCGGCCCGAGGTGGACGACGAGCTCGAACTGACGCGCCTGATCACTCCCTGGGCCGGGCGTGCGGCGCTCGACCCGCGCCTTGGCCCCGTCCAGCCAGGCCTGGCAGATCGCGGCCAACTGCTCACCGCGCTCCCAGAGCGCCAAGCGACTCATCCAGCGGGGCGCCGCCGGATTCGAGGCGCTGCACCACCTGGATGAGTTCCTCGCGGGCCGCCTCGTAGCTGATCGACGGTTCCGGTGTCGGCTCGTTCATGCTGCTCCCTGGGCGCGGATTTCACGGACCTCGACCACGAGCTGGCCGTCGGCGAGGTGGGCCAGCAGATCGTCGCCCACGTCGACCGCGGCGATCGAGCCGAGCGCATCCCCGTCGGGTCCGACCAGGATCGAGTACCCCCGCTCCAGCGTCGCCTTCGGGGACATGGCCCGGACCTGGGCCAGCTGATGCTCGACCGCGTGCCGCTCTCGGTCGATGGTGGACCGTGATCGCTCGCCCGGCTCGATGCCGGAGCGCGGCGAGCTGGTCGTACCGGACCGCGAAACTGGCCATCGGGTCGGCGAGCACCGGCCGGGAACGGGTCGACCTCAGCCATTCCTGCTCCCGGTTCACCCGCCCGACGATCGCCGCACCCAGGCGTTCGCGGGCCTGGCCGATCCGGACCAGCTCATCAGCCACATCCGGCACCACCCGCTTCGCGGCGTCGGTGGGGGTCGACGCCCGAACGTCGGCGACCAGATCGAGGATCGGGCTGTCCGACTCGTGACCGATGGCGCTGACCACCGGCGTACGGCAGGCGAAGACCGCTCGGACCAGCCCTTCGTCGGAGAACGGCAGCAGATCCTCCAGCGATCCGCCGCCCCGGGCGAGGATGATGACGTCGACTCCGTCCTGCCGATCCAGCTGCTGCAGCGCCGCGATGATCTGCTCGCCGGCCTGCGGACCTTGCACCAGAGCGTGCCGGGTCACGATCCGCACCGCCGGCCAGCGACGCCGGGCGTTCTCCACCACGTCGCGTTCGGCCGCGCTGCGCGGCACCGGTGATCAGGCCGACCGCGCGGGGCAGGAACGGCAGCCGTTTCTTGAGGGCTGGGTCGAACAGGCCCTCCGCCTGCAGCAACCGCTTGGTCTGCTCCAGCCGCGCCAGCAGTCGGCCCTCGCCCGACGGGGTGATCGAGTCGCAGGCGAAGGTGAGCCGCCCGGTCGTCGCGTAGTAGGACGGTTTGAGCCGGGCGATCACCGTCTGACCCTTGGTCAGCGGGCCGGCCGCGTCGAAGGTGAGGGGCGAGATCGACACCGAGACCGAGACCTCCGCGAGGGTGTCCCGCATGGTCAGGAACACCAGCCGGCTCCGCGCACCTTGGTTGATCTCGATCAGCTGGGCCTCGACCCAGATGGGGCCGAGCTTGTCGATGTACCCACGGACGGCATGGGCGACCACCCGCAGCGGCTGCGGGTGCTCCGGCGACGACGGAAGTCCCATGGACGGCAGAGTAGTGCGCGGCCCTGACATTCCAGCGTCGGCGCGAGCGCGAAGCGGCGCCGGCGCGGCCAATTAGACTCGCCTCCATGATCGCCACCACCTCTTCGGATCTGTCACCGACCGACCTCGACCCCGAGCGTCGCCGGCGGAGCGTTGTCGTGGCGGCTCCGCGCGGGTACTGCGCCGGCGTGGATCGTGCGGTGGTGACGGTCGAGAAGGCACTCGAGACCTACGGTGCACCGGTGTACGTGCGCAAGCAGATCGTGCACAACCGGCACGTCGTGGAAGACCTCGAGCAGCGCGGAGCGATCTTCGTCGAGGAGTTGGACTCGGTGCCGACCGGCTCGACGGTGGTGTTCTCGGCCCATGGCGTCTCCCCGGCGGTCCATGCCGAGGCGAAGGATCGCGGGCTGAAGGCGATCGACGCCACCTGCCCGCTGGTCACCAAGGTGCACCACGAGGCGCGCCGCTTCGCTCGGGACGGGATGCAGATCCTGCTCATCGGGCACGCCGGCCACGAGGAGGTCGAGGGGACCACCGGCGAGGCGCCTGAGCACATCACGCTGGTCCAGTCGCCGGAGGACGTCGATGCGCTCGAGGTGACCGACGCCTCGCGCCTGGCCTGGCTGAGTCAGACCACGCTGAGCGTGGACGAGACGCTGGAGACGGTCGGCCGGCTGCGGGAGAAGTTCCCGCTGCTGATGGATCCGCCGAGTGACGACATCTGCTACGCGACCCAGAATCGCCAGTTGGCCGTGAAGCAGATCGCCGCGCACAGTGACCTGGTCATCGTCGTCGGCTCGGCCAACTCCTCCAACTCGGTGCGGCTGGTCGAAGTGGCGCTCGAGGCGGGAGCCAAGGCGTCGTACCGAATCGACAACGCGACCGAGATCGACCCAGGCTGGCTGCAGGGGGTCGAATCGATCGGGGTGACCAGTGGTGCCTCGGTCCCCGACGAACTGGTCCGCGGGGTGCTGGACTTTCTCGTCGAGCAAGGCTATCCGGCGGCCCGCGAGGAGCGGCTGACCGAGGAATCACTGGTCTTCGCGTTGCCGCCGGAGCTGCGCAGGGACCTGCGGAAGGGCGCGAGCAACGACTGATCCTGCGGCGATCGCGGGCGATTCCGGCCGGTCGTCGGGGAGGCCGTCGGGGCGTGGCCCGACTGGTCACGAATTGATATGGGCCCCGTTCGGTTGATAACGTCGCGAAGTCGGCCCCGTTGTGGGGGACCACCACCAGAGGGCCACCCATGTTGCCAAGCGCTGGCCTGCACCAAGCTCGGGTACGACCGTTCGCTGCGGCCAGGTCGGTGATCCATTTCTTCACCTGCGCAGTCGCCGGGCTCGTGTTGGGCCTGCTGCCCATGACCTTCGCGCCGGCGGCGCTCGCGGCAACCCCGTTCGATCTCGGCGACGCACCGGTCCACTTCGACAAGGGCCACGCGGTCCGGCTCGGGCCGAACTCGGGGGTCCTCGGCTCGGTACCGCGGTCAGCGCCGATCGTGCGGACGCCAGAACGGGCTTCTCGATCCATGCGTCGAACGCGGCTGACCAAGACCGCGGTGACGACGGCGTGGCGGCCTTCGCTCCCTTTCCGACCGGGCGTCTGGCGCGGTTCTCCACGACAGTCGTCGTGTCCGAAGTCGACCGGGTGGCGCGGCTCTGCGGCTGGGTCGACTTCGATCTGAGTGGCACCTTCGGCCGCCCCGAGCGGGCCTGCACCGACGTGCCGGCGGGATCCACCTCCGCCGAGTTGACGTGGTCAGGACGTCCGGCGGCCGCCGGCCGGAGCTATGTACGGCTGCGGATCGGGTCGGACGCGGCAGAGGTCGCCGAGCCGACCGGCCCGAGTGACGGCGAGATCGAGGACTACCGGGTGAGCTTCGAGGACCCCGAACTCGGCGGCTCTTCCCGATCTGAGCCTGACCAAGACGGTCGCCCCGAACCGGATGACTCAGGTCGGCGAGGAACTGACCTACACCCTCGTGGCCACCAACACCGGGACGGTGCCGCTGAGCGACGTCCGGATGACCGACGAACTTCCCGGCCTCACGGACTTCTCCTGCGATCCGGCCATGCCGGCAGTCCTCGAACCAGACGACGAACTTTCCTGTACGGCGACCCGGACCGTGACGCAGGACGACCTGGACTTCGGTTCGATCAGCAACATCGCCCAGGTGTCGGGCGAGGCTCCGGGCGGCGACGTCGACGATGACACCGACGACATCACGGCGATCGCCGACGTCACGGTGGACGCCGTGCTGCGCCCACGGCTGGTGCTGACCGCTGAGTCGGACCGGACGAAGGCGCGGCGTGGCAACCGCGTGCCGGTGGACCTGGTGGTGACCAATCAGGGCAACGTCACGCTGACCCGGCTGAAGTTCGTCACCGACCTCGACGGGGTGACGTGTCAACCGGCGGGGCGAACTCTGCTCCCGGGTGCTCAGCTGAACTGCGCCGGCACCTATCGGGTCACCAAGGCGGATGCCCGACGGGGCAAGGCGGTCGTGCGGACGGCGGCCCGCGCCGAGCGGCCGTACGGTGAGCCTCGCGCCCCTCCGATGACGTGGTGGCGAAGTCCGCCGTTCGCCTCAAGGTGGTGAAGATCAGTTCGGCTCCGGCCGTCCCGCAGGCGCCGTCTGGTGGCCAGGATCCGGCTGGCGAGGATCCCGATCGGCTCCCCGAGACCGGGGGACCGTCGGCGCTGATGGGCGCACTCTCATTGGCCCTGCTGACCGCGGGCGGGATCGCCCTGCGCGCGAGCCGCCGCCGTTAGGAGGACTTCGCCGCGTCCGAGGGCGCGGTGATGGCCGTGTCCTCCACCAGTTCGAGCAGATCGGGGTCGGCGCGGACCAACTCGTCCGCTTCCGGACCGACGCTCATGGCTGAGGCCGGCAATGCCCGGCGACGTCGACCCCTCCCGACGATCGGTTCGACCTGGACCGCGTCGTCGACCAGTTCCGACGCCTGGATCTGCCGGACCGGTTCGTCGATCTGGGACGGTCCAGGCAACTCCTTGTCGCTGACCTTGAGATCGCGGAACTTGCGGGCCCGGACCAACACCGTGCCTTCCACGGTCGCGACGGTCTCGTTGTAGGCGTTGACCGAGCTGCGGAGCGCGCGCCCGAGCTTGTCGAGCCGGTTGCCCATCAGACCGAGCTTCTCGTGGAGTTCTCGGCCGAGCCGGAAGACCTCCGCCGCGCTCTCGGCCAGCGCGGCCTGCTTCCAGCCGTACGCGACCGCACGCAGCAGCCCGATCAGGGTGGTCGGCGTGGCCAGCACCACATCTCGCGCGGCGGCGTAGTCGTAGAGGTCGGGCATCTGGTCCAGCGCCGTGGCGAAGAAGGCCTCGCTGGGCAGGAACAGGACGACGAACTCGGGCGTCTCCGCCGCCTTCCAGTACTGCTTGGAGGAGAGCTGGTCGATGTGGGTCCGGACGTTCTTCGCGTACCGGGTGAGTGCCTCGGCCTGGCGATCGGTGTCCTCGGTCTCCGCCGCGTCGAGGAAGCCGTTCAACGGGACCTTGGAGTCGACGAACAGGTGCTTGCCCTCGGCCAGGTTCACCCGCATGTCGGGCCGCATGATCCGGTCGTCAGCCTTCGTCGTGTGCTGAAGCTCGAAGTCGCAGCGGTCCAACATGCCGGCCAGCTCGGCCACCCGCTTGAGCTGAGTCTCGCCCCAGGCCCCGCGAATCTGCGGTTTGCGGAGGGCGGTGACCAGGGCTGCGGTTTCGCGGCGCAGGATCTCGCCGGTCTGCTGCACGTTGCTGACCTGCACCCGAAGCTCGGCCGACATCGTCGCGCGTTCCTTCTCGACCTCGGTGAGCCGGGAGCTGAACTTGTCCAGGCTCTCCTTGACCGGCGACATCAGCTGCTCGGTGGCCTTGAGCCGGAGGTCGGCCTGCGCGTCGGCCGCCTTGCCCTGCCGGTCGAGGGTCTCGGCGGACAGCACCTTGAACTGGTTCAGCATCGCCTCGCGGTCGGCGGCGATCTCCTTGGCCCGCTCGATCGCCGCGTTCCGCTCGCGCGACGGCCTTGGCCACCTCGGCGGACACCTCCGCAGCCTCGGCCTGGGCGCCGGCGGCCTCGGCCCGGGCTTCGGACACGTCGGATCGGGCGTCCGCCGCGTCGGCGCGAGCCTGCGCGGCCTCGGCGCGGGCCGTGGCCGCCTCGCTTCGCGACTGGGCGATCAGGGTCTGGGCGTGGGCGAGGTCGGTCCTGGTCTGCGCCAGCTGGGTATCGGTCCGCGCGGTGTCGGTCTCCCGGCGGGCGCGCGCCACCTGCACGCCGGCGAGGCCGCCGACCAGGGCGCCCACCACCAGCCCGCAGAGCAGGGCGAAGACCGTCATTCCATCCATGGGCTCGATCTTGCCCCGCGCGCACTGACAACCTGGCGTTGCCGCGCGGGCCGCGTGATTAGGTGGGGCCATGGCTGCTCCCGATCACATCGCCGATCTGATCGCGCTTCGTCCAGGCGTCGCCGTCGTCGTACCACGCGGCAGCCGAGGGCGCCCGGCGGCTGGCGGCGGCCGGCTTCGTGGAGCAGGACGAGGCGGCCGACTGGGACCCGGCTCCGGGCGGGCACTACGTGGTCCGCGACGGTGCCCTCGTCGCGTGGCGGATTCCGGACGGGGCCGGGCCGGCGACCGGCTTCCGGATCATCGGTTCGCACACCGACTCCCCGACGTTCAAGTTGAAGCCGAAACCCGACACCGGCGGGTACGGCTGGCAGCAGTTGGGCGTCGAGATCTACGGCGGCCCGCTGCTGAACTCCTGGCTGGATCGCGAGCTCGGCCTGGCCGGGCGACTGGTCCTGGCCGACGGCCGGACCGTCCTGGTCCGCACCGAAGCGATCATGCGGATCCCGCAGTTGGCCATCCATCTCGACCGCGGCGTCAACGACAACGGACTGAAGCTGGACAAGCAGACCCATACCGCACCGGTGTGGAGCGTGAGCCGTCGCGGACTCAGCATCCTTGATCATCTGGCCGCGCTCGCCGGCTGTGACGGCGACGACATCGACGGATTCGACCTGATGGTCTTCGACACCCAGGCGCCGGCCGCGTTCGGTCCGCATCAGGAATTCCTCGCGTCGGGCCGACTGGACAATCTGAGCAGCATGCACGCCAGCCTGGTCGCCTTGATCAACTCCGCCGGCAGCGAGCATGATCGAGATGATCATCGCCTGTGATCATGAGGAGCTCGGCAGCGAATCACGCAGCGGAGCGTCGGGTCCGCTGCTCGCCGACGTGATCACCCGGATCTCCAACAGTCTGGGTGCGAGTCTCGACCAGCGACATCGCGCGCTGGCCGCGTCGATCTTCCTGTCCGCGGATGCCGGACACGCCATCCACCCGAACTATCCGGGCCGCCACGATCCGGTCAACCAGCCGCTGCTGAACGGCGGTCCGCTGCTCAAGATCAACGCCAACCAGCGCTACGCGACCGATGCCCGCGGCAGCGCGATCTGGCGCCGCGCCTGCCGGCGCGGCCGGCGTACCCACCCAGGAGTTCGTCTCGAACAATGCGCTGCCGTGCGGCTCCACCATCGGACCGTTGACCGCGACCCGGCTCGGCATCACCACGATCGACGTCGGGATTCCCCTGCTCTCCATGCACTCGGCCCGCGAACTCGCCGGCACCGAGGATCCGCCGGCGCTCGCCGCCGGCCATGGGCGCTTTCCTCGCCGACTAGGCGCTTGTCGACCTCGGCACGTGGAGCGCATCCTAGTCTTGTCGCCCGTGGCTCTCACTATCGGCATCGTCGGCTTGCCCAACGCAGGCAAGTCGACCCTGTTCAACGCCCTGACCCGCAACGACGTGCTGGCGGCCAACTACCCGTTCGCGACCATCGAGCCCAACGTGGGCGTCGTCGGGGTGCCCGATCCGCGGCTGGCCGTCCTGTCCGAGCTCTTCCATTCCGAGCGGGTGGTGCCGGCGACGGTCAGCTTCGTCGACATCGCCGGGATCGTCCGCGGCGCCAGCAAGGGCGAGGGGATGGGCAATGCGTTCCTCTCCCACATCCGTGAGGCCGACGCGATCTGCCAGGTGACCAGGGTGTTCAACGATCCCGACGTCACCCACGTCGACGGCGCGGTGAACCCGCCGAGCGACATCGAGACCATCTCCACCGAGTTGATCTTGGCCGACCTGCAGACCGTGGAGAAGGTGCTGCCGCGGCTGGAGAAGGAATCCCGGATCAACAAGGCGAAGTTGCCTGCCGTCGCGGCGATGAAGGAGGCGTACGACGTGCTGAACGAGGGCCGCGGCGTGTTCGCCGCCGGCCTGGACCGCGGTCCGTTGCGCGAGCTGTTCCTGCTGACCGCGAAGCCCTCCCTCTACGTGTTCAACTGCGATTCCGACGAACTGGCCGACGAGGCACTGAAGGATCGGCTGCGCGCCGCTGGTCGCCCCGTCCGAGGCGATCTTCCTCGACGCCAAGATCGAATCCGAGCTGGTCGAGATGGAGCCGGACGAGGCGCGGGAGTTCCTGGCCGAGATGGACATCGACGAGCCCGGCCTCGATGTGCTGGCCCGCGTCGGCTTCGACACGCTCGGCCTGCAGACCTATCTGACGGCCGGCCCCAAGGAGTCGCGGGCCTGGACGATTCCCAAGGGGGCAACGGCTCCGGAGGCCGCCGGGGTGATCCACACCGACTTCCAGAAGGGCTTCATCAAGGCCGAGATCGTCGGCTTCGATGATCTTGTCTCGGCCGGGTCGATGCAGGCCGCCAAGGCCAAGGGCAAGGTCCGCTTGGAGGGCAAGGACTACGTGATGGCCGACGGCGACGTGGTCGAGTTCCGCTTCAACGTCTAGCGACCGTGCTTCGGCGGGCAGTCGCCGACAGGTGTAGCACGCCGTGCTACGGTTGGCCCATGGCTGAGCAGATCTCCCAGCGCGAGCTACGCAATGACAGCGGACGGATCATGCGGGGACTCGATGAAGGGCAGACGTTCATCGTCAACCGCAACGGCACCCCCGTCGGTGAGTTGCGTCCTCTTCGACGCCATCGTTTCGTGTCCGCTCATGCGGCCGTCGAAATGTTTCGTGGTGCACCTCGCGTGGACGCCGCTACCTTCAGGCACGACATCGACGATGTGGTCGACCAGGACCTTCCCGATCGTGTCTGATCGCCTCGGCCAAGGGTTACTCGATACATCAGTCATTGTCGACATGGATCTGTTGGACCCCGATCAGCTTCCCGTGGAAGTCGCGATCTCAGTGATCACGCTTGCTGAGCTCTGCGCCGGCCCGTCGGCCACGACTGATGCCTCCGAACGTGCCCGACGGCAGGATCGACTGCAACGCACAGAGGCCGTCTTCGATCCGCTCCCCTTCGATGTCGAAGCTGCTCGAGCCTATGGGCGTGTCTATGCGGCCGTGTTGGAACAGGGCAGAAAGCCGCGGCGTCGATTCGCCGACATGCTGATTGCGTCGACCGCCCTCGCGACGCAACTGCCTGGTGACTCGCAATGCCGGAGACTTCATCGGGCTTGAAGGGCTTCTGACCATTGTTGCAGATCTGAGCGCAGAAGGATGCTGCGCCGTCCACTGCCGGGAATTGTTGATCCGTACCGGAATGTGGTCGAGT
>CAVXIY010000033.1:0-59857 GCA_963761955.1 uncultured Actinomycetota bacterium
CGGAGCCGTGATTGTTCGCCAACTTTAAGGTTGCCGACCCGGGCTAACCGGTCCTTCGATCCCTCAGGGCACGTCCGGAACAGAGCTTCGGGCACGTCGCACAAGCTGAGGCACGCTTCGGCCGAGGATGGGACCCGCCGGGGGCGGCCGGTGGGTAAGGTCAATCCATGGCCCGGTACTTCGACGTGCACCCGGACAATCCGCAGCCGCGGAGCATCGGCCAGGTCGTCTCGCTGCTCAGCCAGGACGGGCTGATCGCCTATCCGACGGACTCGTGCTTCGCCCTGGGTTGCCAACTGGGCAATCGCGCCGGACTGGACCGGATCAGGGCCATCCGGCAGCTCGATGATCAACATCAGTTCACCCTGATGTGCGGCAGCTTCGCCCAGCTCGGCCAGCTCGTCCAGCTCGACAATGCCGTGTTCCGCGCCGTGAAGGCGGCCACGCCGGGCCAGTACACGTTCATCCTGCCGGCCACCCGTGAGGTGCCCCGGCGGATGCTGCACCCGAAGAAGCGGACGGTCGGCGTACGGATCCCTGATCATCCGGTGGCTCAGGCGCTGTTGGCCGAGCTCGGCGAGCCGATGGTGTCCAGCACGCTGCTGCTCCCCGGGGATGAGGTGCCGATGACTCAGGGTTGGGAGATCAAGGACCGTCTGGATCCCCTGATCGACGCGGTGATCGACTCGGGGGAGTGCGGGGAGGTGCCGACGACGGTGATCGACTTCTCCACCGGCGATCCCGTCGTGGTCCGCTACGGCGCCGGCGACGCGTCGCGGTTCGAATAGACCGACGATGACGAATCGAGCCGACAACCCGGCGCCGACCCCGGTCGCGCGATGGTTGGCCAGCCGCCCCGCCGTGATGATCATGTCGGCGGCTCCGGTTCCGTTGCCCGTGGTGCGCTCGATCCTGCAGCGCGACAACGCGCGCGAGAACGGCCGGGACAGCTGGCAGCGACTTCGGCACGACGCCGAGCAGGCCCGCTACCACGCCGTCCGATCCGTGGTCGAGCACTACGCGGCGGACGGCTTCGTCCTCGACATCGGTTGTTCGCAAGGGATTCTGCAGGAAGGGCTGCGGTATCGGAGCTATCTCGGGCGTGGACAGCTTCGCCGACTCGATCCGGCTCGCCTCGGCCAAGTCGGATGACCGGACCGAGTTCATCTGCGCCGACGCCATGACCTTCATTCCCGACGAGCCGGCGGATGCCATCGTGATGAACGAAGTGCTCTACTACCTGCCCAATCCACTCGCCGCGGTCCGGCACCATGCGCGGTCCTTGAGCACCGGATGGAGTGATCATCATCTCGGTCTTCGCGCACGCCTGGGCGACCCGGCGGCTGCTCCGCAAGATCGCCGACCAGCTGGACCAGATCCAGATCGAGCAGGTCGACTCGGGACATCTCGCCTGGTCCATCGCGGTGTACCGACCGCGCCGGCCATGAACAACTCCCGGTCCGCCGTGGACCCGCTCGACGATTTCCTGAGCCACGCCGTGCTGCGGTATGACGGCGACGACGGCCCGGGACGATGGCAGCGCGCCCGGGAGATCCTGACCGAGCATCCTGAGCTGCCCGAGCAGAGCATCTTCGCGGCAGCCACCGTCGCCGATCCGGAGTTGATCACTCGGCATCTCAGCGCCGATCCCGAAGCTGCCGACCGCCCCGGTGGGCCGATGGCCTGGACACCGCTGATGTACCTCGCGTACGGCCGGGCCGGATCCGACCGCCCGCCGTCGACGCCGAGCGATCGGTGATGATCTTGCTCCAGCACGGCGCCGATCCGAATGCCGGCTATCTCTGGCAGGGCGAGGTGCCACCGTTCACGGTGCTGACCGGGCTGTTCGGGAACGGTGAGCAGGGGAGTGTGAACGACCCGCCGCATCCGCACGCGATCCGGCTCGCCACCCTGCTGCTCGACGCGGGAGCCGATCCGAACGACGGCCAGAGCGCTCTACAACCGGATGTTCTCTCCGGCCGATGATCATCTGGAGTTGTTGCTGCGCTACGGTCTCGGCACGCGGGGACGGCGGGCCGTGGCACCGGAAGTTGCCCGGTCGGCTCGACAGCCCCGCGGTCATGTTGCGCGGCCAACTGATCTGGGCGATCACTCACGACATGACGTCTCGGATCCGGCTGCTCGCCGAGCACGGTGTCGACCTGGCGTCCCCGTTGGAGAGATGCGCTGGCACGGTGCAGCGCCGCTGACCCCCGTCCAGCTCGCCCTGCAGTCCGGCCAGGTCGAGGTCGCCCGGCTGCTGGTTGAACTGGGCGCGCCACCCGCGACAGACACCGACTCCGACCTGATGGCGGCGCTGCTCGAAGCGGACGCGGACCGGGTCGCGGACATCGAGGCTCGGGAGCCTGGGGCGCTGGCCCGGGTCCGGGCCGCGCATCCGTCCCTCGTGATGCGCGCGGCGGTGCTCGATCGAGTCGAGGCCGTGCGGCTGCTGGTGACGTCTGGGCTTCGACGTCAGCGCCCGCGGCCGCCAGGATCTCCCGATCGAGCAGGAGTGGGAGACGCCTCTGCACCGTGCCGCGGGCGACGGCAGGCTGGAACTCGCCCAGGCGTTACTTGATCTTGGTGCCGATCCCGGCGTACGCGATCGGCGCTTCGATGCGACGCCGCTCGGCTGGGCGCAGTTCTTCGGCCAGTCCGAACTGGTCAGCTGCTCGAACCGGTGACGCCGGCCTGATCGATCTCGGTGGTCGATCAAGTGGTGCGGAGCGCCGACTCCTTGTGCGCCGCACGCGCACCGGTCTTGTCCGACTCGACGATCCAGTACGGGTCGTCGTCGGTCGGTTTGAAGTCCTGCTTGGCGAAGGTGAAGTCCTTGGTCTTCTTCTCGACCGCCTTTCCGGTGGTCTCGCCCTGGGAGGTGTTCCAGTGAACGGTGTCGCCCTTGCTGATCGCCATATCCCGATCGTAGGAGCCGTGCGCCGGTGCAGCCGGAGGAAGGTGTCAGGGGCAACGGCACAATGGCTGGAGGCGGAGAGGGGGCGGACGTCCTTCCGGACGATTTCGACAGGAGATTCGGGGACATGACGGCAGAGATCGAGGATGCGAAGCTCGAGGCATACCTGGCCAACATCGCCCAACCCACTCGAAAGCGCGACGCCCACACGCTGGTGGAGCTGATGAGTCGCGCGACGGGGGAGCGGCCCAAGGTGTGCGGGGAGCATGGTCGGTTTCGGCCAGTACCACTACAAGTACGCCAGCGGTCGCGAGGGCGACGCGGCGCCCGTCGGCTTCGCCGCCCGCAAAGCGGCCACCACCGTGTACCTGCTCGACGGGGTCGGTGCCCATGCCGAACTGCTCGAACGACTGGGCCCGCACAAGACCGGCGTCGGCTGCCTCTACCTGAAGGACCTGGCCGCAGTTGATCTTTCGGTGCTGGAGCAGATGATCAAGAGTTCGTACGAAACCCTCACCGCCGGGACCTACGGTCTGCGGGCACGAGAGGGCGGCGCCGAGCACGAGCTGATCACTTCTGTCACACTCCACATCCGTTATTTACAAGGGAAAACTCTTGTAATCGAAAGTGTGTTCGAGTAGAATCGAAGCATGACATTCGAGGGGACGGACGAGCCGACATCGATGGCTCATGCTCCTCGCGGACTGGGTCGCACGGCCTTGATCATCTGATCAAGCTCGCCGGCGACGGCGGGCTCGAAGAGCTCGACGGCATGGGCGTGGTCGGGTTCATGCGGGAGTATCGAACGGGCCCGGAACCGCTTGTCGTTGATCGATCACCAGATCATCGCGGCCGCGGAGCGGCTGGAACTGCCCACCGTGTTGTGTCAGGGGTCGATGCGGCGGGTGTTGACGTCGGTGTTGAGCCTGTCCAAGGCGAGGCGGCGCGGCCGGGTGCGGGCCGCGGAGGCGGTCGGACCCCGCACGTCGATGCTCGGCGAACGGTCTCCGGCCGGTCCGGCCGGTGTTGGCGGCCGCGCAGCGCAGGCGTGGCGGTGAGTGCGGAGAAGGTGTCAATCATCCAACGCGCGCTCGAGAAGGTGGACAGGCGCGGCTTCGACCCGACCGCGACATCGCCAACGGCGAGGCGCACCACCAGGCACAACTTCTGGGCCCGCGGCTGGACCTGCCAGATCAACACCGACGGGATCCCCGAATGGACCCCACCCAATGGGTCGACCGGGACCAGAAACCCATGATCAACACCCGAATCCAGAGCCGTCCTCACCGCCCGGAAACACGAGCGACGGAACAAGCCGATCATCAGCTGACTCCTGGAGACGCCTGCCATCCAGCCGGAGGGTCCTCACCGACCCGACCGTCGACTGCTCAGCCTCCGTACCGGGTCGAGAGCAGGTTCGAGGCGTCGCCGAGGTGCTCGGCCGTCACCTCCGGCGAGTGGGCCGGTCCGGAGCGGGGTGCCATTCGCGGTCACCCCACGACGAAGTTGACCAGGCGGCCCGGTACGGCGATGACGCGGCGCACGTCGGCACCTTCGAGCAGCGCCGCCACCCGTTCGTTGGCCCGGGCCGCGGCCTCGATGGCCGCCGCGTCGGCGTCGGCCGGCACGTGGATTCGCGCCCGAACCTTGCCGTTGAGGCCGCACCGTGATCTCGACCAGTCTCGTCGACCAGCAGCGCCTGGTCGGCCTCGGGGAACGGCTCGTCGGCCAGCGAGTCGGGATGGCCCAGCCGGGACCACAACTCCTCGCTGATGTGCGGCGCCAGCGGTGCCAGCAGCAGGACCAGCGGCTCCACCACCGAGCGCGGCACGCCGCCATCGGGGTAGCGCACGGTCAGGTGGTTGTTGAGCTCGGTGATCCGGGCGATCGACACGTTGAAGCGCATGTTCTCCATGCCGCTGCGCACGGCGTCGATGGTGCGATGCAGCGCCCGCAGCGTGGCGTCGTCGGGGACGGCGTCGGTGACGGTGATGTCGCCGGAGTCTTCGTCGACGACGTTGCGCCAGATCCGCTGCAGCAGCCGGAACACGCCGACCACCGCCTTGGTGTCCCAGGGCCGGCTCTGGTCGAGCGGTCCGGTGAACATCTCGTACAGCCGCAGCGTGTCGGCGCCGTAGCTCTGATACATGTCGTCGGGCGTGACCGCGTTGCGCAGGCTCTTGCCCATCTTGCCGAATTCGCGCCGGACCGGCTGATCGCCGTGCCAGAAGCCGCCGTCGCGCTCGTCGACCGCGGCGGCGTCGACGTAGAGCCCGCGGTCGTCGGTGTAGGCCGCGGCCTGGATCATGCCCTGGTTGAACAGCCGGCGATACGGCTCGAACGACGAGACGTGGCCCAGGTCGTACAGCACCTTGTGCCAGAAGCGGGCGTACAGCAGGTGCAGCACGGCGTGCTCGGCCCCGCCGACGTACAGGTCGACGCCGCCGGAGTCGCCCTCGAACCGCGGGCCCATCCAGTAGCGCTCGTTCTCGGGGTCGACGAGCGCCTGCTCGTTGGTGGGGTCGAGGTAACGCAGCTCGTACCAGCACGACCCGGCCCACTGCGGCATGGTGTTGGTCTCGCGGCGGTACACCTTGGGGCCCTCGCCCAGGTCGAGCGTCACCTCGACCCAGTCGGTCGCCCGCGCGAGCGGCGGCACCGGCACCGACGTCTCGTCGTCGTCGGCGAAGGTCGCGGGGGAGTAGTCCTCGACATGCGGCAGGACCACCGGCAGCATCGAGTCCGGCAGCGCCCGCGGCAGGCCGTCGTCGGGGTCGTAGACGATGGGGAACGGCTCGCCCCAGAACCGCTGGCGGCTGAACAGCCAGTCGCGCAGCCGGGTGGTGACCGTGCCCGTCCCGGCGCCCGTGGCCTCGAGCCAGTCGATGATGCGGCGCTTGGCCTCGGCGATGCCCAGGCCGTTCAGGTCGACCTCGGCGTTGGCGCTGTTGATGGCGGGACCCTCGCCGGCGAACGCCTTGCCCTGCCACCCCTCGGGGGGCTGGACGGTACGGACGATCGGCAGCCCGAACACCTCGGCGAACGCCCAGTCGCGCTCGTCCTGGGCCGGGACCGCCATGATCGCCCCGGTGCCGTAGCCCATCAGCACGTAGTCGGCGATGAACACCGGGATCCGATCGCCGGTCGCGGGGTTGGTCGCGTAGCCGCCGACGAAGACGCCGGTCTTGTCGCGGCCCTCGACCTGGCGCTCGATGTCGGACCTGGCGCCGGCCTGGCGCCGGTAGGCGGCGACGGCCTCGGCGGGCGTGCCGTGGCCGCCGGTCCACGCGGCGCGCACGTCGTCGGCCAGATCCGGCGGCCACGACGCGGCCGTCAGTTCGTCGACCAGCGGGTGCTCGGGGGCCAGGACCATGTAGGTGGCGCCGAACAGCGTGTCGGGCCGGGTGGTGAAGACCTCGATCGCCGGCCCGGCGCCGCCGTCGGCGGACATGGTGGGAAACGACACGCTCGCGCCTTCGGACCGGCCGATCCAGTTGCGCTGCTGAAGCTTGATCGCCTCGGGCCAGTCGAGCGCGTCGAGGTCACCGATCAGCCGGTCCGCGTACGCGGTGATGCGCATCATCCACTGCTTCAGCGGCCGCTTGAACACGCGGAAGTTGCCCCGGTCGCTGCGGCCGTCGGCCGTCACCTCCTCGTTGGCGAGCACGGTTCCGAGGGCCGGGCACCAGTTGACCGGCGCCTCGTTGACGTAGGCCAGCCGGTGGTTGTCGACCACCGCCCGCCGCTCGGTCGCCGACAGCTCGGCCCACGGGCGCCCGGACGGGTTCGTGCCCTCGCCCGGCTCGCGGACCCCGGCATCGAGCTCGGCGACCAGGTCGTCCACCGGGCGGGCCCGGTCGGCGTCGGTGTCGTACCAGGAGTTGAAGATCTGCAGGAAGATCCACTGCGTCCACCGGTAGTAGCCCTCGTCGGTGGTCGCGATCGACCGGCGAGGGTCGTAGCCCATCCCCAGGCGGCGCAACTGGCGACGCATCGTGGCGATGTTGGCCTCGGTGGTGGTCCGCGGGTGCTGACCGGTCTGCACCGCGTACTGCTCGGCGGGCAGGCCGAACGCGTCGTAGCCCATGGTGTGGACCACGTTGTGGCCGTTCATCCGCTGGTAGCGGGCGTAGACGTCGGTGCCGATGTAGCCGAGCGGGTGGCCGACGTGCAGCCCGACCCCACTGGGGTACGGGAACATGTCGAGCACGTACAGCTTGGGCCGGTCGGCCACCTCGGCGAACCCCTCGCTGAGGTCGCCGACCGGGTTGGGAGTCAGGAACGTCCCGTCGTGCTCCCAGCGGTCCTGCCAGGCCAGTTCGATGCGATCGGCGAACGCGGCGGTGTAGCGGTGCGGCGGGCATCTCGGCGCGAGGATCGGCCATGGCCGACAAGGCTACCGGCCGCTGATGAGGGCGGGACCACCGCTCGCGGAATTCACTCGACGGCGCCGCCAGGCCGGATTCGGAATTCGCCCGATTCAGGCGTGTTCGCCATTCTCGGGATTGCTCAGATCCGCGCGAATTGATAAGCTGTCGTATTTGTCTGAACACAACAAAGAGCACCGAGATTCTCGGTGCTCACTTCTAAATTAACTCAGAATGCGATGTTCGTCAAGTACCACTGTCTCAGAACGAAGGGGAGCGCATGACCGAAAGCGTGCTGAGGCACGAGATCGCCCAAGAACAAGGCTATGTGACCATGCTGTACGAGGTGCTGGACCGCGCCCGCGACCGCGCGACCGCCGAACTCCTACGGGTCCACGGAGGTCCGACGACCGGCACCGACCAGGCGGCAACCGAACGCGATTCATTCGCCAGGACCTACGCGGGCCGTTCGGATCAATTGATGACCGTCGAGCGCGGATTGTGTTTCGGCCGGATCGACACGAAAGACGGAGCGACGTTCTACATCGGCCGTATCGGGCTCTTCGACGATGATCACGATCCGCTGCTCATCGATTGGCGCGCGCCGGTGGCGCAGCCCTTCTATCGGGCGACGACGGCGGACCCGATCGGGGTGTTCCGGCGGCGCCATATCCGGCTCGCCGGGCGGACCGTCGTCGCCGTCGACGACGACATCCTCGACCTGGCCGCGCTGGACGACCATGATCAGCGAGAGCCTGATCGGCGAGGCCGCGCTGTTCGCCTCGCTGTCGGCCGACCGCACCGGCCGGATGTCGGAGATCGTCGCCACGATCCAGGCCGAGCAGGACGCGATCATCCGCTCGGGCCTGCCCGGGGTGCTGGTGGTCCAGGGTGGACCCGGCACCGGCAAGACCGTCGTCGCGCTGCACCGCGCCGCGTACCTGCTCTACACCCACCGCGACCAGCTCGCCCGGCGCGGGGTGCTGGTGGTCGGCCCGAACGCGACCTTCCTGCGCTACATCGAGCAGGTGCTGCCGTCGCTCGGCGAGACCGAGGTGGTGCTGTCCACCATCGGCGAGTTGCTCCCCGGTGTGGTCGGGACCGCGACCGAATCCCCGGAGGCGAGCCGGCTCAAGGGCAGCCTCCAGATGGTCGAGGTCATCGCCCGCGCCGTCCGGGCCGTGCGGCGCGAGCGGACCAGGAAGGACACGTCACGCCCGAGCGTCTGCTCACCCTGCTCTGGTCGTCACCGGAGCGACTCGCCGCCGCCGCGCCCGAACTCTCCGCGACCGAGCGCGCCGCGCTGTACCGCCGGCCGGGGGAGCCCTGGACCCGGGCCGACGTGGCGCTGCTCGACGAGGCGGCCGACCTGCTCGGCGACACCGACGCGGTGAAACGGCAGCGCCGCCAGGCCGACGCCGAGCGCGCCGCCGCGGATGCCGAGAACCTGGCGTACACCCGCGAGGTGGTGCACAGCCAGCTCGAGGCGGGCGGGCTGACCGTCGACCCCCTCGATGTCGAACCGTTCATCAAACTGATGGCGGAGCGGACCCGGCACCGCGATGCACCGGGCACCATCGCCGAACGCGCCGCGGCCGACCGCACCTGGCAGTTCGGTCACGTGATCGTCGACGAGGCGCAGGAGCTGTCGCCGATGGAATGGCGGATGCTGATGCGCCGCTGCCAGCGCCGGTCGATGACGCTGGTCGGTGACCTTGCTCAGGCCGGCACCGATACCGGGGTGCGGTCCTGGGCGGAACTGCTCGACCGGTACGCGCCCGGCCGCTGGCGTACCGCCGAGCTGACCGTGAACTACCGGACGCCGGCCGAGATCATGGCCGTGGCCGGCGACGTGCTGACCGCGATCGACCCGGCGGCCGCGCCACCGGTATCGGCGCGGTCCACCGGGGTGATCCCGTGGAGCCGGTGTGTGCCCGCCGACCAGTTCGGCCGGACCCTGGTCGACGCCGTCGCGGCCGAGCAGGCCCGGATCGGCGACGGACGCCTCGCCGTGATCGTGCCCCGGATCGCGGTACGCCGAGCTCACCGCCCTGGTGTCGGCCGCGCTGCCCGGAATCGCTCACGGATCGGACCCGGCGCTGCTCGACGCCTCGACCGCGATCCTCGAGGTGGATCAGTCGAAGGGGCTCGAGTTCGACTCGGTCCTGATCGCCGACCCGGGCGCGATCCTGCGTGACTCGCCGCGGGGCGGGTCGGATCTCTACGTCGCGGTGACCCGGGCGACCAAACGGCTCGGCGTGATCGCGGACGGCTCGCTGCCGGACGTCCTGCACCGGATGGCAGTCGGGGAGTGGGAGGACCTGGTGGAAAGCCGGTGAGCGGAGACGACCGTCTCCGCGCACTACTTGACATAATGTCGCTTATCGGACAGGCGCCTGGGATGAGCCGAAGCAGCTGAGAGGACTCGTCTCGCGGCGTCCGCGACGTGCCTCGGTCAGCCGCCGACGTACGCCGCCAGGTGCTGGCCGGTCAGGGTGGAGCGGTCGGCGACCAGCGCGGCCGGCGTGCCCTCGAAGACGATCCGGCCGCCGTCGTGGCCGGCGCCCGGGCCGAGGTCGATGATCCAGTCGGCGTGCGCCATCACCGCCTGGTGGTGCTCGATGACGATGACCGACTTGCCGGAGTCGACGAGCCGGTCGAGCAGGCCGAGCAGCTGCTCGACGTCGGCCAGGTGCAGGCCGGTGGTCGGCTCGTCGAGGACGTAGACGCCGCCCTTCTCGCCCATCCGGGTGGCCAGCTTGAGCCGCTGCCGCTCGCCGCCGGACAGGGTGGTCAGCGGCTGGCCGAGGCTGAGGTAGCCGAGCCCGACGTCGGCCAGGTGGGTCAGGATCTTGTGGGCCGCCGGCGTCTTCGCCTCACCGGCGCCGAAGAACTCCTCGGCCTCGGCGACCGGCATCGCGAGCACCTCGCTGATGTCCTTGCCGCCGAACGTGTACTCCAGCACCTCGGCCTGGAACCGCTTCCCCTCGCACACCTCGCAGGTGGTGGCGACGCCGGCCATCATCGCCAGGTCGGTGTAGATGACGCCGGCGCCGTTGCAGTTCGGGCAGGCGCCCTCGGAGTTGGCGCTGAACAGCGCCGGCTTCACGCCGTTGGCCTTGGCGAACGCCTTGCGGATCGGCTCGAGCAGCCCGGTGTACGTCGCCGGGTTGCTCCGCCGCGAGCCGCGGATCGCGGCCTGGTCGACCGACACCACCCCGTCCCGGCCGGACGACCGAGCCGTGGATCAGCGAGCTCTTGCCCGACCCGGCCACGCCGGTGACCACCACCAGCACGCCGAGCGGGATGTCGACGTCGACGTCCCGCAGGTTGTGGGTGCTGGCGCCGCGCACCTCCAGCGCTCCCGACGGCGTCCGCACCGACGGCTTCAGGGCGGCCCGGTCGTCCAGGTGCCGCCCGGTGAGCGTGTCGCTGGCCCGCAGCCCCTCGACGGTGCCCTCGAACACCACCTCGCCACCGCCGGTGCCGGCGCCGGGGCCGAGGTCGACGACGTGGTCGGCGATCGCGATCGTCTCCGGCTTGTGCTCGACGACCAGCACGGTGTTGCCCTTGTCGCGCAGCTGCAGCAGCAGGTCGTTCATCCGCTGGATGTCGTGCGGGTGCAGCCCGATCGTCGGCTCGTCGAAGACGTAGGTGACGTCGGTGAGCGACGACCCGAGGTGGCGGATCATCTTGGTGCGCTGCGCCTCGCCGCCGGACAGCGTGCCCGACGGCCGGTCGAGCGAGAGGTAGCCCAGCCCGATCTCCACGAACGAGTCGAGGGTGTGCCGCAGCGGTCGCGAGCAGCGGCGCCACCGACGGCTCGTCGAGGCCGCGCACCCAGTCGGCCAGGTCGCTGATCTGCATCGCGCAGACGTCGGCGATGCTGATGCCCGTCGATCTTCGACGACCGGGCCGCCTCGCTGAGCCGGGTGCCGTCGCACTCGGGGCAGGTCGGTGAAGGTGACCGCCCGCTCCACGAAGGCGCGGATGTGCGGCTGCATCGCGTCGACGTCCTTGGAGAGCATCGACTTCTGGATCTTCGGGATCAGCCCCTCGTAGGTCAGGTTGATGCCCTCGACCTTGATCTTGGTCGGCTCCTTGTAGAGCAGGTCGTGCAGCTCCTTCTTGGTGTACTTGCGGATCGGCTTGTCCATGTCGAAGCCGGCGCCGCGCGAAGATGCGGCCGTACCAGCCGTCCATGCTGTAGCCGGGGATGGTGAGCGCGCCCTCGCTGAGCGACTTGCTGTCGTCGTACAGCGCGGTCAGGTCGAAGTCGGTGACCGAGCCCCTGCCCTCGCAGCGCGGGCACATGCCGCCGGTGATGCTGAAGCTCGCGACGCTCCTTCACGGTCTGTCCGCCGCGCTCGATGGTGACCGCGCCCGCGCCGCTGATCGAGGCGACGTTGAACGAGAACGCCTGCGGCGAGCCGATGTGCGGCTGCCCGAGCCGGCTGAACAGGATCCGCAGCATCGCGTTGGCGTCGGTGGCGGTGCCGACGGTGGAGCGGGGGTTGGCGCCCATCCGCTCCTGGTCGACGATGATCGCGGTCGTCAGCCCGTCGAGCACGTCGACCTCGGGCCGCGCCAGCGTCGGCATGAAGCCCTGCACGAAGGCGCTGTAGGTCTCGTTGATCATCCGCTGCGACTCCGCGGCGATCGTGCCGAACACCAGCGAGCTCTTGCCCGAGCCGGAGACGCCGGTGAACACCGTCAGCCGGCGCTTCGGGATCTCGACGCTGACGTCCTTGAGGTTGTTCACGCGCGCGCCGTGCACGCGGATCAGGTCGTGGCTGTCGGCAACGTGCAGCGCAGGCGACTGCGTGTCCGTCCTCGTGGCCATGCTCATCGTGTCTCCATCTGTTCGGCGCCGTTTGCATCTGTCGATCCGTCGGCGAGCCGCCTGTCAGCGAGTCGTCGGCGAGGCGTCAGACCAACCAGCGGCCGTCGCGCATCAGCTCGCGGTCGGGCAGCTCGTCCACCTCGCGCCAGGCCTGGATGCGGCGCGGGGAGATGCGGAACCAGCGGTACGGCGTGGCCAGCGCACGCGGGTCGAAGCCGGTGCGCGCGGCGAACCGGTCACCCCGCTGCTGCGGCAGCGCGTCGATCTCGAGGACCTCGACGTCGCCCTCGATCATGGACACGTCGCGGGTGTGGCCCAGCCCCAGCCGAACGGTCCGGGTGGCGGCCAGGTTCCTGCCGGTCGGGCTGTCCGTCGGCGTGGCCACCAGCAGCGCCTCGCCGTCCCAGTCGAAGGACAGCGGCACCAGGTACGGCGCACCGTCCGCCGAGGCACTGGCCACCCAGACGATCGATGTCGTGGGTGAGCCGGTGCTCGGTGTCGCGACGACGCTGAGCGCGGGAGCGGGGGTCGGCGCTCATCGGTCCTGGAGCAGCCCGAGGACGTTGCCGTCGGGGTCGGTGACGGTGGCCACCAGGCGGCCGCCGCCGACGTCGTGCGCGGGCTCCTTCACGGTGGCACCCGCGGCGGTCACCTCGGCCAGCTTCGCCTCGATGTCCGGCACGTGCCAGTAGGCCACCGGTGAGGTCATGCCCTGCGGTCCGCCGCCCGGCACCAGCCCGATGTGCTGGCCCGCGGCCTCGAAGCCGACGTAGTAGGACGAGTCGGTCTGCGGCGGTACGCCGAGCAGGGCGGCGTACACCTCCTTGGCCGTCGCCAGGTCGGAGACGGGATGCAGCACGGTCTTGATTCCCTGGGTGGAAGAGCCGGTCATGTGTCACTCCTGAGGTCGTGGGTCGGATCGACCCGGTGGGATGGTCGGGCCTGACAGAACGCCGAGCCCGGAGCTGCCGTCGCCGGACGGCTCAGGCGCCGCGTTGATGCGGATGTGGTTGCCCGCGGGATCGCGGAAGGCGCAGTCGCGAACCCCGTACGGCTGGTCGATCGGCTCCTGGACGACTTCGGCGCCGCTGGCCTCCACCCGCTCGAAGGTGCCGTCGAGGTCGTCGGTGGCCAGGACGATGCTGGCGTAGGTGCCCTTGGCCATCATCTCGGCGATGGTGCGGCGCTCGTCGTCGGTGATGCCGGGGTCGACGGCCGGCGGATGCAGGACGATGGACGTGCCGGGCTGGTCGGCGGGCCGACCGTGATCCAGCGCATCCCGTTGTAGCCGACGTCGAGGCGGACCTCGAAGCCGAGGATGTCGCGGTAGAAGGCCACGGCGGCTCCGGGTCGTCGTGCGGGAGGAAGCTCGAGTGAATGGTGATGTCCATGACGGTCACGCTAGCTGCGGCTCGGTGGCCGGCGCTTCTCGATTCCTGATCGGTCTGGTCACCTGTTTCGCCACGCACGACGGCATCTCCGCGGCCGCCGGCAGCTCCGCCATCGCGCGAGCCGTCTCGCGCCGGTAGACGCTGGGCGGCACACCGACCAACTCGGTGAAGCGGGTGCTGAAGGTGCCCAGCGACGAGCAGCCGACCGCGAAACAGACGTCGGTGACGCTGAGGTCGCCACGACGCAGCAGCGCCATCGCGCGCTCGATGCGCCGCGTCATCAGGTAGGCGTACGGCGACTCGCCGTAGGCGAGCCTGAACTCGCGGCTGAGGTGCCCGGCCGACATGTGCGCGTCGCGGGCGAGCGCCTCGACGTCCAGCGGCTGCGCGT
Organism: uncultured Actinomycetota bacterium; assembly: GCA_963761955.1. GTDB lineage: Bacteria > Actinomycetota > Actinomycetes > Propionibacteriales > Propionibacteriaceae > Microlunatus. The sequence goes on from CAVXIY010000033.1 coordinate 13,910, forward strand.
ACTCCCGGTCGATCCGGTCGCGGACGCGGCGCAGCCGCGCGAGGTCGCGCAGGTGCTGCGCCGCGGCGGGTCTGCTGGTCACCTCTACGATCGTGCCACGTCCGTGCCACGTCGCGCTGGACTTGTGTCGACCAGCGCCTCCTTCGACCGGCGATGCCCGTCCGCACGACTGCACGAGCCGCGCCCGAAGATTGTCCTCGGCCGGTGTCGAAATCGGTGTTCGGCCGTTCGACTCCTAGGCAAGAAGCCAGCCGGGCCAGCAGAGCCCGGGCGGCACACCAACCGAAAGGAGCGCGAGATGCGCGTCATGGTCATGATCGAGGGCAGCGGAGCCGACGAGGACAAGATCGCTCCCACCCAGGAGATGCTCGAGCAGATGGATGCCTACAACGAGGAACTGGTCAAGGCCGGCATCATGCTCGACGGCCAGGGACTCAAGCCGAGCAGCGCCGGCGCCCGGGTCGTCTTCGAGGGCGGGTCGACCTCGGTCGTCGACGGCCCGTTCACCGAGTCCAAGGAGATCGTCGCCGGCTACTGGCTGTGGGAGGTCGGCAGCCTGGAGAGGCGGTCGAGTGGGCCAAGCGCTGCCCCACCGACCCGCAGTACGGCAGCTCGGCAGGTCCTCGAGGTCCGCCCGCTGTTCGAGCTGGAGGATTTCGCCGAGACCGTCGACGCCGAGACGCTCGCCCGGAGCGAGGAGCTTCAGGGCAGCAGCCAGCCGGCGGCTCCTGATGGACCTGCAGCGGACCATCGAGGCGATCTGGCGCATCGAGTCGGCCCGCCTCGATCGCCTCGGTGGTCCGACTGGTCCGCGACCTCGGCATTGGCCGAGGACCTGCCTCCAGGAGGTGTTCGTCGCGGCCATGGAGCCCTGGCCGACCGCCGGCCTGCCGCCGAATCCCGGCGCCTGGCTGCTGACCACGGCCCGGCACAAGGCGATCGACCTGATCCGGCGCGGGAGACACTCCCGCGACGCGAAGTACGCGCTGCTGGCCAACGAGCTGCGCACCGAGCCGGCCGGAGACGGCGACTCACCGACACCGTCGATGACGACCTGCTCGCCCTGATGTTCACCGCCTGCCACCCGGTGCTGCCGCGCGAGTCCCGGGTCGCCCTCACCCTGCGGCTGCTCGGCGGGCTGACGACCGACGAGATCGCCCGGGCCTTCCTGGTGCCGTCGGCGACCATCGGCAGCGGATCTCCCGGGCGAAGCGCACCCTGGCCGAGGCACACGTCCGGTACGAGGTGCCCGACGCCGATGAGCTGGACAGCGGCTCCCGTCGGTGCTCGAAGTGATCTACCTGATCTTCACCGAGGGGTACGCGGCGACCTCCGGGACGGACTGGGTCCGACGTGACCTGGCCGGCGAGGCGATGCGGCTGGGCCGCGTCCTGGCCGCCCTGCTCGAACCGCAGCCCGAGGCGCACGGCCTGCTCGCCCTGATGGAGTTGCAGGCGTCGCGATTCGACACCCGGACCGGGCCGAGCGGTACGCCGGTCCTGCTCCAGGATCAGGATCGGTCCGCACTGGGATCGCACCCTGATCCGGCACGGTCTCGGCGGCCCTGGACACCGCGATCAGACCTCGGTCGCCCCCTCGGCCCGTACACGCTCCAGGCGGCCATCGCCGGCTGCCATGCCCGGGCCCGCTCGTTCGACGAGACGGACTGGGAGGCGGTCGTCGCCCTCTACGACGCGCTGGCCCAGATCGCGCCGTCGCCGGTGGTCGAGCTCAACCGGGCCGTTGCCGTGATGTACGCCGACGGCCCGGCGGCCGCGCTGCAGGCGCTGGACGCGGTCCGGGACGATCCGCGGCTGGCCCGCACCACCTGCTCGGCGCGGTGCACGGCGACATCCTGTGCGGCTCGAGCGGTGGGCCGATGCGGCGGAGGTGCTGGAGCACGCGGCCGGCCTGGCGCCCACCCAACGCGAACGGGACCTGCTGATGGAGCGCGCCGCCGCGGCGGCGGCGAGGGGCTGATCAGCCTAGCCGCGCGATCAGCCCGGGTCCGCTGCGGCGACCTCGTAGATGATCTCCAGCCCGTCCTCGTCGTCCCACTGCTCGCCGACCTCGACGAACCCGAACTGCCGCACCAGATTCAGCGACGGCTCGTTGTCGGGACCGATGCTGGCGCGTACGGTGCGGACGTCTCGTTCCCGGCCGGCCCGATCGAGCAGGTAGGCCAGCGTGGCCCGGGCGTAGCCGCGGCGCCGCTGGTCCGGATCGATCGAGTAGCCGACCTCGACCATGCCGGCGTCGTCCGGCGGTCCGTGGAAACCGGCCCGGCCGACCGCACGGTCCTCATCCAGGTCCCAGACCACCCCGGTGATCCACGCCGCGGCCGCCGGATCATCGACGAGTTGGGCGCTGCGGATCCGCCAGGTCCCGAGGTTGTCGGCATCGACGAAGAAGTCGGTCAGCTCGAGCCCGCTGAGCCGGCGGGCGGCCGGCAGATCGGCGGCGGCCAGAGCGTCGATGGCGGACACCGGGCAACTGGATGATCGCGATCCGCTTGGCCGTCATGATCATCAGGTCCTTCCGTCGACGAGGTCTCGCCAGGATAGGACTGCGAGTTCCGGCGCGGCGCGGCCTAGGCTGGCCTGGTGGCCACCGAAGCCGACGTCCGCCGGATCGCCCTCTCGCTGCCCGAGACCACCGAGGAGACCTGGTACCGCACCCCCGGCTACAAGGTGGCCGGCAAAGGCTTCCTCCGGCTCCGCACCGAGGCCGAGGGCGGGCTGGTGGTCTTCGTCTCCGATCTCGGCGAGAAACAGGCCCTGCTCGATCAAGATCATCCGGCGTTCTTCACCACGCCGCACTACGACAACTCCCCCATCGTGCTGGTGGATCTCGCCGCGGTCGACCTGGACGAGCTCCGCGAGTTGATCACCGAGTCCTGGCGGCTCAAGGCGCCCGCTCGACTGCGAAAGGCCTACGACGCCGGGCTTGATCAATAGCCGGGCTTGATCAACAAGCGCGTCTTGATCAACAACGGATCTTGATCGACAAGGACCTGTTCAGTAGCGGGCTTTGCGGGCCCAGACGAAGCAGTAGACGCCGAAGCAGGCAATGCCGAGCGCCATGATCACCAGCAGCACGGTGCCGAACGGCTGGTCGCGGATCGTGGACAGCGCGGCATCCATGCCGCCGGCCTTCTTCGGGTCGTAGGTGATCGCCGCCCAGCCGAACAGCAGCGCCGATGATCGACAGCGCGACGCCTTTGGCGCAGTAGCCGATGACGGCGAGCCGGCGAACGCCCGCACTCGCGCCGGAGTCGAGATCCTCGGTGAAGTTCTGCTTCACGCCCTTGACGATCTGTGAGACGCCGACGCCGATCACCGCGAGCCCGATCGCGCCCACCAGGACCTGGCCGAACGGCACCGCCATCAGCTTCGCCGAGATCGTCTCCTCACCCTGGCCCGACTGCGAGCCGGAACCCATGGCCACGGCCACGGTCAAGATGCCCAGCGCGAGATAGACGACCGCGCGCCCGGCCGACGCCAGCCGGCGGCGAAGCCGGCCGTCCCGACCGGACTCCTCGCGGCCGATGGTGGCTTCGAGCACCTGCCAGATGGTCAGGGTGAACAGCCCGATCGCCATGACCCACAAGAGCGCGGTGCCGAGCGGCTGCTTGGCCAGCTCGGTCAGTGCGCCGGTCTGCGACGCGTCGCCCTTCCTCCCGGCCGCGACCTTGATCGCGATCCAGGCGATCACCAGATGGATCAGCCCGTAGCTGACCAGCCCCGCGCCGACAGCGATGTGATAGCCCCGACTTCTCCGCACATCGGCAAGGTCCATCCGGTCATCGTGGCATGCCCTCGGCGACCCCGCCGGTCCCGTGCGAAGTTGTCAGATTCTCAGCGCGCTCTGGCGCGCTGAGATCTGACGAGTCGGGGGCAGCCGCACCGCCACCAGCGGCAGGAAGAACTGCACCAGGGGTCCGATGGCGATGGCGTACAGCACCGTTCCCACCCCGACCGTGCCGCCGAGCAGGAACCCGATGCCGAGCACGGTGAGCTCGATGCCGGTGCGGATCAGCCGCACGCTGCCGCCGGTCCGGGCCACCAGCCCGGTCATCAGGCCGTCGCGCGGACCGGGTCCGAAGTGGCTTCCGATGTAGGCCGCGCCGGCCAGCCCGTTCGCGACGACCGCGACCACCAGGAAGGCGATCCGAGCGGCCAGCGAGTCCGGCTCCGGCAGCACCCAGAGGCCGAAGTCCGCGGCGAGACCGATGACGAAGACGTTGGACACCGTGCCCAGCCCGGGCCACTGCCGCAGCGGGATCCACAGCAGCAACACGATGGCGCCGACGATGATCGTCACGGTGCCGAAGCTGACCGGCAGATACCGGGTCAGCCCCTGGTGCAGCACGTCCCACGGGTCCAGGCCCAGACTGGCCTTGATCATCATGGCCATCGAGAACCCGTAGCCGAACAAGTCCCGCGTAGAGCTGCGGCAGCCGGCGGCCCAGCCGGCCCGCCCGCAACTGTTGCCGGGGGGTGAGCGACGGCAGCTGATAGGGCTGCGCGGTGCGGGTCCGGAAGATCATGCGTCCCATCCTGGGGCGATCGCACGCCATCGGCAAAAGAGCCAATTCCGATTCACTGGACTGAATTGGTCGCATTGAGCCTGATTGGCCTGGTTTTGTCAGGCCAGTCGTGCCAGGATGGCCGCATGGCCACCCGGTGGATTCCCGCTGCGCAGCTGGCCGACCTGGTCGGCCCGGCACCGCTGCGCCGACCGATCCACACCTCGCTCGCCGGCCGGCTCCGGCTGCTCGTCACCGACGGGCGGTTGGTCGAAGGCGTCCGGCTGCCCAGCGAGCGCGAACTGGCGGCGCGGCTCGGGATCAGCCGGTCGACGGTCGCCGCCGCGTACGCCGCACTGCGCGAGGCCGGATGCCTCGAGGCCCGGCAGGGATCGGGCAACTTCATCCGGATCAGCCCCGCGGATCTGGCCAGCCGGCATTTCCCGGGGACGGTCCGGGAGGCCGAGGGTGCGATCACCATGACCTTCAGCGCCGCGGCCGGCTCCCCCGGCCTGGTCGAGGCCTACGCCCAGGCGCTCGACGCACTCCCCCAGCTGCTCTCCGGTCACGGCTACTTTCCCGACGGGCTGCCCGCCCTGCGCGAGCGGCTGGCGGAGCGGTACACCGCCCGGGGACTGCCGACCGAGCCCGCCCAGATGATCATCACCAGCGGCGCGCTCGCGGCGATCAACCTGGTCGCGCACACCGTCTTGGAGCCCGGGGATCGGGTGCTGGTCGAGTCACCGAGCTATCCCAACGCGCTGGAATCGTTCCGGCGGCACAGTGCTCGACTGGTGCCGGCGCCGATGACCGAGACCGGCTGGGATCTGGCCGGCATCTCCTCGGCGCTGCGCCAGTCCGCGCCGCGGATGGCCTACCTCATTCCCGACTTCCACAACCCGACCGGTGCGCTGCTCGGCGCCGGCGACCGCCGCCAGCTCGGCTCGGCGCTGCGCCGGGACCGCTGCATTCCGCTGGTCGACGAGACGCTGGTCGAGCTCGGCCTGGACGGCCAGGAGATGCCGCCGCCGTTCGCCGTCGGCAGCCCGGACACGATCACCGTCGGCTCGGCGAGCAAGGCCTTCTGGGGCGGTCTGCGGATCGGCTGGATCCGGGCGCCCCGGTCGCTGGTGCGGCCGCTGGTCGAGAGCCGGGCCAGTGTCGATCTCGGGGCGGCGCCGGTGGAGCAACTGGTGCTGGCCGAACTGCTCGGCCGGGCCGAGCTGATCTTGGTCGAGCAACGCGCCCGGCTCCGCGAACAGCGCGATCAGCTGATGGTCCTGCTGGGTCGTGAGCTGCCGGAATGGCGGGTGCAGCCGGCCGCCGGCGGTCAGACCGTGTGGGTCGAGCTGCCGGAGCCGCTCTGCAGCCAGTTGGTGGTCGCCGCCGCCGCCGAGGGCTTGATCATCACCCCCGGGCACCGGTTCTTCGCCGCGGGCGGCGGCGAGCGCCATCTCCGGCTGCCGTTCACCGCTCCGATCCCGGTGCTCACCGAGGCGGTCACCCGGCTGTCCCGGGCCTGGGCGCGGATCGACGCCACCTCGGCCGGCGACGCGGGCGCCGAGCCGTACGACCTGATCGCCTGATCAGGCCGGTGCGGCGGCCTTCTTGGCCGCCTTGGCGGCCCGCTTGGTCTCCCGCACCTTCTGCAGCGAGTCCTGGTCGACGATGTCGGCCACCGATCGGAACGAGCCCGGCTCGCCGTAGCTGCCGGCCGCCTCGCGCCAGCCCGGCGGGGTCACCCCCCGGAGCTTGCCCAGCACCGCGGTGAAGATGGCGGCCTTGTCCGGACCGAAGCCGGGCAGCTTGGCCAGCGCGGCCTTCAACTGGGCCCCGGTCTCGGCGTCCTTCCAGACGTTGCCGGCCTGGCCGTCGTACTCGTCGGCGAGCACCTGGCAGACCTGCCGGACCCGCTTGGCCATGGCTCCGGGGAACCGGTGGATGGCCGGCCGCTCGGAGCACAGGGCGACGAAGTCGTCCTCGCTCATCGCCGCGATCGCGGCGACGTCGAGCGACCCGCCCATCCGTGCGCGATGACCAGCGGCCCGGTGAACGCCTTCTCCATCGGCACCTGCTGGTCGAGCACCATCCCGATCAGCAGCGCATTGTCGTCCTCGGTCAGCAGCGGATCGGCGCTCGGGTCACCGGTCAGCCAGACGTGCGGTCGTCATGGCCGCCATTCTGCCCACCGTGACGGCGGCTCCAGCCGAGCCGGAGTCCGTTAGCACGGCCCGCAGCGCCGGCGGCCAGAACGGAGGTCGACCGGCGGAGCCGGCTCCGACGTTTCCGTCGAGAGTCGTCGATGTCCATGATGTATGGCTCCGCCGGCGCGGCCGGCGTTGTCGATGCCGCCGAGCGCCGGCGGTCCGCGAAGGCCATCTGCATCCGGAACTCCGCTCTGGTAGATCGCCGAGCGAGTCATCCACGTGCTGGTGTTCCAGCATCGGAAGCGGTCGAAGTCCGGCGTGCCAGCGCGAATGCTCGTCACTGACCGCGATCGCAGGCGCACTCGGCCGGTGGCGATCTTCGGGACCCGAGGATGCCCGCCGAGGTCGCGTCCACGGCGCTGTCGGATCGCATTGTCGGCGCACACCGGTGACGCGTGGGTCCGATCTACTCAGACGTCCGGACTGACCGACGTGCAGGAGTCCGCGACACTCCATGCGGCGACCGGCGACTCTGCGGTCCGGGAAGCCCACGTTCTCGATCAACGACGGCGGGATCGTGCGTCGCTCAGCATGCAACGCCCTGCTCCGCTGCCTAGACGTCGTCGTCGGATCGCCAACCATCGCGAGCTCAGGTCGTCCGATGTCACGATCTTGCCCGACGCCCCGGCCGCGACGGACGGCCACGACCCGCCGGGACTCACGATCTACACTGCCTTACGGCTCGGGTCGAGAGGAGCGGACATGCAGGTCGAACTGGCCGAAGAGCGCATCCTCTGCTGGCCGACCGCTTCAACCTCGACCACGCCGAGGGCCGCGCGTGGGCCAAGCGGGCCGAGGCGTTCGGCACGGTGGCGAGGCTCGGTGGCCTGCTCAACCGGGCCGGCGCGGAGGACTACGAGTGCGTCTACCGCGAGCGCCGGCTGCAGCCGTTCTGGCGGGTACACACCCGCTCGATCGCGGCGTACGAGCGGACGCGCACCTTCGCGTTGCCGGTCGCGCCGGAGGTCCGCGGCGTACGATCGCCGGCGAGTACAAGCCGGTGGAGCGCCGGGACGTTCCGCATCGACGGGCTGGAGTCCTGCCGGGAGGAGACCGAGCGCGAAGCTCTGTTCGACGGTCTGACCCGCGGGGAGAACCCCGCGCTGGCGGCCTACCTCGCCTTCCAGGTCGCACCGGCGAACGCGGAGCTGCTGGCCCGAGCCGCCCAGGCCGGGACGGTCGTGGTGCCGCCCAACTCCAAGTCCTCGGCGCTGGTCCGCGAGGCCGTCTCCGCCGCCATCGGCCGGATCGAGGCCGATCGCGTCCTCGAGGAGCGGCTGATCGTCGACGCCGTCGACCTGTTCTACCGGCCGGTCTACGCCTTCCGCTACAGCCACGCCGGGAAGGAGGCGGTGATCGAGTTCGACGGCCTCACCGGCGAGACCCGGACCGGCGGCACCACGTTCGAGCAGTACCTCGGCAAGGTGCTGGAGCCCCGGTTCCTGCTCGACGCCGGCGTCGAGGCCGTGAACATGTTCCTGCCCGGCACCCAACTCGCCCGGATCGTGGTGCAGCACGGTGTCCAGCACATCATCGACCGCCGGACCGCGAGCCGGTCAGCAGCGTGGCAGTGCGTCGAATCACCGATCGACATCCCTCTATGCGCCGAAGTTCAGCCCGAACCTATCCATCAAGTCCCACCACGACTAATCTCTGCACAAGGAGGTTTGTCCATGCGCATCTATGAACTGCTTCGGGGCAAGGGCTTCCATGTCATCACCGTTCGACCTGGTACGCCGGTCACCGAGGTACTGAATCTGCTGAAGGAGTACAACCTCGGCGCTGTGGTGGTCTCGACCGACGGCCGCGAGGTGGCCGGGATCGTGACCGAACGCGACATCGTCCGTCGACTGGCCGACGGTCCGGACTTCCTCGACTCCCCCGTCTCCAGCCTGATGACCGCCGACGTCCATACCTGTCACGCCGACGACTCGGTGCAATCGCTGATGAGCACCATGACCGAGCGCCGCATCCGGCATCTGCCCGTCGTCGACGAGAAGGGCGGGCTGGCCGGCATCGTGAGCATCGGTGACGTGGTCAAGTCCCACATCACCCAGATCGAGTTCGAACGCGACCAGCTCGAGGGCTACCTCTCCCGCTAGCGCGCAGCCAGCCCTAGAAGTTGATCATGTGGCCCGAGATGCCGTGGGCCACTTCCTTCAGCGCCTCGGACAGCGTCGGGTGGGCGTGCACGTTGCGGGCGACCTCCTCGGCGGTCAGGTCCCACAGCTGGGCCAACGTCAGCTCCGGCAGCAGTTCGGTGACGTCGGGCCCGATCATGTGCAGCCCGAGGATCTCGCCGTACTTGGCGTCGGCCACCAACTTCACGAATCCGGTCGCTTCGCCGAGCCCGTGCGCCTTGCCGTTGGCCGTGAACGGGAACTTGGCCGTCTTGACGTCATAGCCCTTCTCCTTGGCCTGCGCCTCGGAGTACCCGAATGAGCCGATCTGCGGCTGGCAGTAGGTCGCCCGCGGGATCATGACGTAGTCGACGGGCATGGTCTCCGCGCCCGCGATGGTCTCCGCCGCGATCACCGCCTGCGCCTCGGCCGCGTGGGCCAGCATCAGCTTCGCCGGTACAGTCCCCGATCGCGTAGATGTGCGGCACGTTGGTGCGCATGTAGTCGTCGATGTCGACCGCACCGCGCTCGGTGAGCTTGACTCCGGCCTTGTCCAGGCCGTATCCCTCGGTCCGCGGGGCGAACCCGATCGCCTGCATCACCTTGTCGGCCTCGAGAACCTTCGAGTCGCCGCCCTTGGCCGGGGAGACGGTGACCTTGACCTTGTCTCCGGAGTCGTCGATCGTCTCGACCTTGGTCCCGGTCAGCACCGTGACGCCCAGCTTCTTGTACGCCTTGGTCAGCTCCGCGGAGACCTCCGGCTCCTCCAGCGGCACCATCCGGTCGAGGAACTCCACGATGGTGACCTCGACGCCGTAGTTGGCCATCACGTACGCGAACTCGACGCCGATCGCGCCGGCCCCGGCGATGATGATCGACTCGGGCAGGTTGTCGGTCATGATCTGCTCTTCGTAGGTGACCACCCGGTCACTGAGCGACGTGCCGGGCAGCAGCCGGGTGGTCGCGCCCGCCGCGATGATGCAGTTGTCGAAGGTCACCGTGTCGGTGCCGCCCTTGTTGAGCTCGACGGAGAAGGTGTGGTCGTCGGTGAAGGTGGCCCAGCCGTCGATCTCGGTGACCTTGTTCTTCTTCATCAGGAAGTGCACGCCCTTGGCCATCCGGTCCGCGGTGGTCCGGCTGCGCTTCCAGGCCGCGCCGAAGTCGAACGTGACGTCGCCGCTGATCCCGAACGTGTCCGCCTCATGGTTGAACAGGTGGGCGATCTCGGCGTTGCGCAGCAAGGACTTGGTCGGGATGCAGCCCACGTTGTTGCAGACCCCGCCCCAGTACTTCAATTCGATGATCGCGGTCTTCAAACCCAGTTGGGCGGCGCGTACGGCGGCCACGTATCCGCCAGGACCGGCACCCAGGACGACGACGTCAAAATGAGAGCTCATGGCCCAACCTTAGGGGTCCCGCTGCGTCCGCCGACCAGTGGCCCGGACCTCGCTCGAACCGTCCTCGACACGCCGCCGGTTTGACAGAAAATCTCACATATGAGTTATTGTGAATCGGTGACTGAGACCTACCTGGACCGAATCGGCGGGCTCATCCGTGACGCGCGGAAGCACCGTGGCCTCACCCAGACCCAACTCGCCGACGTGCTGGGCACCAGCCAGAGCGCGGTGCACCGGATCGAGGCCGGCGGGCAGAACCTGAGCCTGGAGATGGTCAACCGGATCGCCGAGGCCCTCGACTCACCCCTGATCTCCGTCGGCTCGGGCGCACCGCAACATCTGCGGGTGCGGGGCGGCGCCAAGCTCAACGGCATCATCGGCGTGCGTTCCTCCAAGAACGCCGCCGTCGCCCTGCTCTGCGCCAGCCTGCTGAACCGGGGCCGGACGGTGATCCGCGGGATCGCCAAGATCGAGGAGGTCAACCGCATCCTCGAGGTGCTGACCAGCATCGGCGTCCAGGCGACGTGGTCCGAGGACGGCAACGATCTGGAACTGATCAGGCCGAACGACCTGCAACTCGAGTCGATGGATCTCGAAGCCGCGCGCCGCACCCGCTCGGTGATCATGTTCCTCGGTCCCCTGCTGCACTCCTATTCGCGCTTCAACCTGCCGTACGCCGGCGGCTGCGATCTCGGCGCCCGCACCATCGAGCCCCACCTGCAGGTGCTGCGACGCTTCGGACTCGACGTCGTCCCCACCGACGGCTTCTATCACTGCACGGTCGACGAGTCGGTGGAGCCGGACCGGCCGATCACGCTGACCGAACGGGGCGACACGGTGACCGAGAACGCGCTGCTCGCCGCCGCGCTCTCGCCCGGCGTCACGGTGCTGCGCAACGCCAGCCCGAACTACATGGTCCAGGACCTCTGCGTCTTCCTGACCCACCTCGGCGTGGAGATCGACGGCATCGGCACCACCACGCTGCGCGTGCACGGCGTGGAGACGCATCAACACCGACGTGGAGTTCGCGCCGTCGGAGGATCCCATCGAGGCGATGAGCCTGATCACCGCGGCGATCGTCACCCAGTCGGAGATGACGATCATGCGGGCGCCGATCGAGTTCCTGGAGATCGAGCTGGCGATCCTGGCCGAGATGGGCCTGAACTTCACCCTGAGCGACGAGTACGTCGCCGTCAACGGCCATACCCGGCTCGTCGACCTGACCGTCAAGCCGTCGCAACTGCACGCCCCGATCGACAAGATCCACCCGATGCCGTTCCCCGGCCTCAACATCGACAACCTGCCCTTCTTCGCCGTGATCGCGGCGACCGCCGAGGGCAAGACCGTGATCCACGACTGGGTGTACGAGAACCGCGCCATCTACCTGACCGAGCTCAACAAGCTCGGCGCCCGGGTCCAGCTGCTCGACCCGCACCGGGTGATCGTCGAGGGCCCGACCCGCTGGCGCGGCCAGCAGGTGGTCTGCCCGCCGGCTCTGCGACCCGCGGTCTGCATCCTGCTCGGCATGCTGGCCGCCCGGGGCGAGTCGGTGCTCCGCGATGTCTACGTGATCAACCGCGGCTACGAGGATCTGGCCAACCGGCTGAACGCCCTCGGCGCGAACATCGAGGTCTTCCGCGACTGAGCGTCGTCCGCGTCGTACCGCGCCGAGCCTCGTCGACGGACCGTCGACGTCGCCGACTCCAGGAGCGTTCCGCGTCGACGCGGACCAAGCGATCCGGCATCGTGGCCGATCAGCGGAGGCGGGTCGCCTCGAAGGTGCGGCTGGGATGGACGAACTCGTCCTGTGCGGCGACCAGGGCCAGCTCGTCGCGGCCGGAGGCGATCGTGGTGTCGAGCACGCCGAAGATGACCGCGGCCGTGGTCGCGAGCGCGTCGGGCAGCGCCGCTCCGCGCAGGATCTGGGCGAGGAAGGTGGCGGCCGTGACGTCGCCGGCGCCGGTGAAGGTCCGCGGCAGCAGCGGCGTCCGGACCAGCCAGGCGCGCGTCCGCGGTCACCGCGATCATGTCGATCGTGTCCGGCACCGCGTCCGCGTGGACGACGCTGGTCACCAGGACGATCTCGGGTCCCAGGGCCCGCGCCGCGTCGGCGGCGAGCAACACCTCGTCCAGGGTCGCCGACGGCATGCCGGTCAGCGCCTCCAGCTCGAACTGGTTCGGGGTGATGATCCTGGCCGCCGGCACCACCCGATCGCGCATCAGCTCGGGAATGCCGGGCCGCACGTAGAACCCGCGATCCACGTCGCCGAGGACCGGATCGCAGCAGTAGAAGGCGTCCGGGTTGCGCTGCCGCACCAGGTCGACCGCGTCCAGGATCACCGCTCCGACGTCCTCGCCGCCCTGGTAGCCCGACAGCACGGCGTCGACCTGACCGAGCACGCCGCGGTCGTCGATCCCCCGGATCACCTCGGCGATGTCGGCGGCGGCCAGCAGCGGCCCGCGCCACTGCCCGTAGCCCGTGTGATTGGAGAAGTGCACGGTGAGCACCGGCCACACCTCGAACCCCATCCGCATCAGCGGGAAGGTCGCCGCGCTGTTCCCGACGTGCCCGTAGGCGACGGAGGACTGGATCGAAAGGATCGTCGGCACGCCGTCATTCTGATCGAGCGCGGAACGGTCCGTGGCCGCGGGGGTTGACCCGGTGACTCTAGAGTGTCCCCATGTCATCCGGCGCCGAGGACAGCGAGCCGGTCGACGCCGACCGTCCCACCGGCACCATGGCGCTCGTGCCCTCCGCGCAGCCGGGACCCGCAAACCGCACGAACACGAGCACCATCACGTCCTCATCGAGCCCGAAGAGGACCGGTGGCGATGGCGGCGCAAGATCCGGCAGAACCCTCGCCAACTCGCCGTCTACCGGGTGGCGGTCGGGATCGCCGGGCTGATCCTGGTCGCGCTCGGCTTCGTCACGGGTCCCATCCCCGGACCTGGCGGCATCCCGCTCGTGCTGCTCGGACTGGCCATCTGGTCGAGCGAGTTCGAGTGGGCGCACCGGCTGATGATGTCGCTCAAGGCCCAGCTGCACCGCTTCCGGCAGTGGTCCCGGCCCAAGCAGGTGCTGTTCTGGGTGGTGTTCTTCAGCTGTTGCGGACTGATCGGCTATCTCTACGCGTCGCTGATCGGCGTCCCGGGCTGGATGCCCGACCCGGTCGACCGTGCTGCTGCAGCGCCTGCCCGGCGTCTGACCGGCGGTCAGCCCACGCCGGGATCGCCCGATAGCCGGTGCATCCGCCCGGGTGCGGGCAGAATGAAGCCATGAAGGCCGCTGAGTACGCGTACTTCGATCCCGGTTTCATCGCCGTTCGCCCACCGCGGCGGCGCCACCTATCCGCCCAATCTGCACCGGGAGAACAGCCTGCACGCGTTCACCGAGGCCGTCCGCCTCGGCTATCGATATCTGGAGACCGACGTGCACGCCACCGCCGACGGCGTGCTGCTGGCCTTCCACGATCGAGTGCTGGATCGGGTGACCGACCGGAAGGGCGCGATCGCCGAGCTGCCGTACGCGGCCGTCGCCGAGGCACGGATCCACGGCATCGACCCCATCCCGACGCTCGGCGAACTGTTCGAGGCCTTCCCCCAGGCCCGGTTCAACATCGACGCCAAGTCCGCAGACCGCGGTCGCCCTGCTCGCGGAGACGATTGCCGAGCATGAGGCGTACGACCGGGTCTGCGTCGCCTCGTTCGGCGTCCGGAGGGTGCGCGAGCTGCGTCGCCGGCTGGGTCCGCGGGTCCCCTCGGCCGCCAGCGCGCTCGACGTCGCCGCGATCCGGTTCCTCCCGTGGCTCAAATGGGCGCTGCAGACACCCGCGGCCGCGCTGCAGATGCCCGCGACGAGGACCATCCTGGGCCGCGAGCTCAACGTGCTGACGCCACACCTCGTGCAGGCGGCTCACAGCGCCGGGAAACTCATACACATCTGGACGGTCGACGACTCCGAAATCATGGAAAGGCTGATCGAGGCCGGCGTGGACGGGATCTTCGCCGACCGGATCGACACCCTGAAGTCCGTGCTCCTCGATCGAGGCTTGTGGACCTCGGGTGCCCCGGACTCCGGAGCCGAGACTTCTGACCAGGACGGTAAGCGATGAGCGCACCAGGATCGGAGATCGCCAAGGAGGACGAGCCGACCTATTCGACCAAGATCCCCCGGGGCAGCGCGGCGTCGTCGCCGCCTGGGCGATGTGGGACTGGGGGGCGTCGGCGTACAACACGATCGTCATCTCGTTCGTCTTCGCGCCGTACCTGACCGATGTGGTCGCCAAGAACCGGCCACCGGAATCGCTGCCGGGCGAGACCTGGCTCAGCCTGTCACTGTTCGTGGCCGGCCTCTGCGTCGCCCTCTTCGCGCCCGGTGAGCGGCCAACGGGCGGATGCCGGCGGACACCGCAAACGCAACCTCGCCATCTGGACCGGGCTGGTCATCGCGTCCACGCTCGGTCTGTTCTTCGTCAGCGACGAGTACTCGTACTTCTGGCTCGGACTGGTGCTGCTGGCCGCCGGCGCGGTCTTCCAGGAGTTCGCCCAGGTCTCCTACAACGCGATGCTTCCGCAGATCTCCAACCCGGGGAACATCGGCAAGATCTCCGGCATCGGCTGGGGCGCGGGCTACCTCGGCGGCATCGTGGTCCTGCTGCTCGCGTACGTGCTCTTCATCCAACCCGACGTCGGCCTCTTCGGGGTGACCGCCGAGGGCGGCCTGAAGTACCGCGCCCTGGCGTTGGTGGTCGCCCTCTGGTTCGGCGTCTGGTCCATCCCGACCTTCATCGCCGTGCCGGAGATCGCCCCGACGACCGACATCCCGCGGGTCGGATTCTTCGCCTCGTACAAGGTGCTGATCAACGATGTCCGCTCATTGTTCAAGGCCGACCGGCACTCGGTCTGGTTCCTGTTGGCGAGCGCCCTGTATCGGGACGGCCTGGTGGCGATCTTCAGCCTCGGCGGCGTGCTGGCCGTCTCGGTCTACGGGCTCACCAGTGCCGACGTGGTGATCTTCGGGGTCGCGGCCAATGTCGTCGCCGCCATCGGCGCGTTCGTCGCGGGTGTCGTCGAGGACCGGACCGGCGCCAAACCGGTGATCATGGTGTCCCTCGCGGCGCTGGTGGCCGTCGCGCTGGCCATGCTGTTCGCCCACGGACCGACGCAGTTCTGGATCCTGGCGCTCATCTTGTGCCTGTGGGTCGGGCCGGCCCAGTCGGCCTCCCGCACCTATCTGGCCCGGCTGGCGCCGGAGGGCCGCGAAGGCCAGATGTTCGGTCTGTACGCGACCACCGGGCGGGCGGTGTCGTTCCTGGCCCCCGGCCTGTTCGCGCTGTTCTCCGCCGTTTTCGATTCGACGCGAATGGGTATCCTCGGAATTGTCGTGGTGATCTTGGCCGGCCTCATCGCACTCTCCCGAGTGAAGCCGCCGCCGAGGCACCAACGAGCCTCGTTCCACAGTGCAGCGGTGTAGTGCTGGAACATTCTGCCCGGTCTGGGAGTTAGTTCTTGGGGGCAAGGTAAGTCAGGAATCGAGTGACGGAGGACAGCGATGGCTGATCGTTCATTGAAGGGCACAGGTCTCGGAGCCAAGAGTTTCGAGGACGAAGCGGGGGTGGAGTTCGCTGCCCGGCAGGAGGTCGGCTACGACTGCCCGCGGAAGCACCACTTCAGCCTCGTCTTCTCTGCCGAGGCCGAGATCCCGACCCTGTGGGAATGCCCGCGCTGCGGAGCCGAGTCGCTCCGCTCCGACGGCGAGCGGCCCGAGGCGAAGGAAGAGAAGCCCGTGCGTACGCACTGGGACATGCTGCGGGAACGCCGCTCGATCGCCGAACTGGAGGATCTGCTCGCTGAGCGGCTCACCCTGCTGCGCTCCGGCGAGCTCGGCTCGACCGCCTTCTCCCGCAACACCCGGCCGAAGAAGACCGCCTGAGCAGGCGCTCGACGCGCTGAGCCGTCGAAGCGCATGGTCCTTCGACAGGCTCAGGACACGAGCACGGCGCACGGACGTTTCGCACCGGGCTCCCATCGACGCCGACGTGCGTGCACGCTGACCAGCGCAGGCCCGACGACCTGCTAGCGCGGTTCCTCGATCTCGCCGGCGATGATCGTCGGGCCCTCCGGCGGTGGTTTGGTCGGCGGGTCGACGGTTTCGCCCTTGATCAGGTTGTCCCGGTCCATCCGGGCCACGGGCGACCGGGATGCCCATCCGGTTCATCCGCCGGGCCACGAAGAAGGCGATCAGCTTCCGCGCGGCGGGCCGGGTCCAGGGCAACAGGAACACGAAGCCGAAGATGTCGGTGACGAACCCCGGCAGCATCAGCAGCACCCCGCCGACCAGGATCAGTGCCGCATCGGCGAGCTCGCCGCTCGGCACCTTTCCGGTCTCGAAGGCATCGGTCAGCGCCTTCCACGCCCGGGATCCCTCGTGGCGCATCAACCAGGCGCCCAGCACCGCCTCGAGCGACCAGGATGAGCACGGTCGGCCAGAGCCCGATCTGCTGCCCGACCTGGATCAGCAGCCAGACCTCGAAGATCGGGACGGCGACCAGCAGGCAGACGAACAGCACCGTCGGCCAACCGCGCCGCAGCCTCATGAGGTCACCGCTGGCCTCTTCCGGCCCCGGCCGGCCAGCTGCTGGGCGCGGTGCTGGATGCCCCACAGCGTGGTCCGGATCAGCGCCTCGACGACGATCTTCTGGCTCATCTTGGAGTCGCCGCGCTCCCGTTCGATGAAGGTGATCGGCACCTCGACGACGGTGAAGCCGCTCTTCAGCGCGCGCCAGGACAGATCGACCTGGAAGCAGTAGCCCGCCGAAGCGATGTCGTTGAGGCCGATGCCGCGCAGCGTCGCCGCCCGGAAGAGGTTGAAGCCGCCGGTCGCGTCCTTGAGGGGTACGCCGAGCATCAGCTGGGTCCACAGGTTGCCGCCGCGGGACAGGATCTCCCGCGACTTGGGCCAGTTGACGACCCGGCCGCCCTTCACCCAGCGCGAACCCTTGACCATGTCGGCGGTGCGGAGCGCCTCGAGCAGCACGGGCAGCTGCTCGGGCTGGTGCGAGCCGTCCGCGTCGAGCTCGACCAGGACGCCGTAGCCGTGGTCGAGCCCCCAGCCGAACCCGGCGAGGTACGCCGCGCCGAGTCCCTCCTTGCCGAGCCGGTGCAGCACGTGGATGTGGTCGTCGGCGGCAGCGAGGCGGTCGGCGATCGCGCCGGTGCCGTCGGGTGAGTTGTCGTCGGTGACCAGGATGTGCGCGGCCGGCACGGATTCCCGGACCCGGGCGATGATCGGCTCGATGTTCTCGGCCTCGTTGTAGGTCGGGATGATGACCAGGATCGACCCGAGCTCAGCTGAGGTCTTCTGCTCAGGGGCCTTCCGCTCGGGGCCGGATGTCGTCGGCTCGCTCAACTCGCGGTCTCACTCTCTGCCTCGACCAGCGCGTCAGCTGGCGCCATCGGTCTGTTCCGGATGGTGGACGGTCCCATGATTTCCTATGCCGATCAAGTCGGTCACGGCGCCGCCCGAGCGCTCCCGCGAGGCAGCCGAGCAGCGGCGACCAGCGCGAGGCCGCGCTCGAACCACGGCGCGATCCGGATGGCCGGGGTCAGCGCCGAACGCAGCGGCATCTGCACCACCATCCCGGCGGCGGTGAACTCACTGGTGCGCTGGACGACCCGGCCGTCGCGGTCGATGAAGCCCGAGACGCTGTTCGTGGTGGCGACGGCGATCTCCCGGCGCGCCTCCATCGCCCGCGCCCGGGTGATCGCGAACTGCTGCTCGATCTGGCCGGTCCCGCCGTAGGTGGCGTTGTTGCTCTGCACCATGATCACCTGGGCGCCGCCGCGGACGACGTCGTAGACCGTCTTGTCGTAGGCCAGCTCGAAGCAGATCACATCCCCGACCTTGAGCGACCGGCCGGCGGCCGAGACGTCCAGCACTCCCGGGCGGGTGCCCGGCACCGACTGGGCGCCGACCTCCTTCAAGATCGGGACCAGGGGCAGCAACTGCCGGCGGAACGGGATCCATTCGCCGAACGGCACCAGGTTGCGCTTGGCGTAGCTGGCCAGCACGCCGCGTACCGGATCCCACCACAAGGCCGCCGTCTGGCGCTCGTCCTCACCGGGGCCGCTGAGCACGGCACCGACCAGGATCGGCCGGTCAGCCACCTCAGCCGCCGCCTGCACGGTCACCCTGGTCGGCGCGTCGAGCCGCGGATCGATGTCGGTCGAGTTCTCCGGCCACAACAAGAAGTCCGGCTGCGGCAGCTCGCCGAGCCGTACCCGGGTCATCAGATGAGATGGTCTCGGAGAGGTGGTTGTTGGTCACCGATCGGGCTCGACCCATCGCCTCGATCCCGCGTCCAGGGATGTTTCCCTGGACGATGCCGACCTGGACACTCGCTGCGGTCTCGGCCGGCTCCGCCTGATAGAACCGGAGCCCGCCGCCCGCGGCCACCAGGCCGGCCGCCACCAGCGCAGCGACGAGCACCCGGCGCGGCGCTCGCGGCTCTGAGCGCAGCGCGACGATCACCGCGGCCACCAGTTGGCCGATCAGGGCGACGACGAACGAGAGCCCGGCGACGCCGATGATCGGCAGGAATCCCGCCAGCGGGGTGTCGACCGCGGCATAGGCGATCCGGGTCCAGCCGAACCCCCCGAACGGCACCCGCGCGTACGCGAACTCCACCGCCACCCAGCAACAGGCCCCGGCCAACGGCCACCAGCGCAGTCCGCTGACCAGGCTGAGGCCGAGTCCGAGCAGCCCGAAGAAGAGCGCCTCGAAGAGGATCAGCAGCGCCGCGACCCAGACCCCGAGGACGTGCAGCCAGCTGATGCTGACCGCCAGCATGGCAAGGCCGAAGAGGTAGCCCAGCCCGAAGGACCGGCGCAGTGGCAGGTCGCGGACCGCGAGGGTCAGGGCCGGGATGCCGACCAGCAACAGCGGCCAGAAGCCGTACGGTTGCCAGCTCAGGCCGAGCGCCACCCCGGCAGCCAGGACGACGAGCACCTGCACCAGCCGACCGCTCCTGGTCTGCAGTCGCTGAGGCACGGCCCGAGCCTACCTCACCCAGTACGCTGCGCGCACCGCCTGCTCGATCGATGGACGATCCGTCCGGCGGCGACCGTGGCCGCACACTCGGGCAGCGGCGCACCGGCAGCCAGATCCGGCAGACCGGAGGCTGGATCGAGCTGGTCGGGGTCGACGTCCCAGATCGCCAGGTCGGCCTGCCAGCCGACGGCGATCAGCCCGGCCCGATCAGCGAACGCCGCCCAGTGGGCACCGCGGGTCGCCGCGTCGAAGGCATCGGCCAGGGCCATCCGCTCCGGCGCGCGCGAGTGGTGCACGGCGTCGCGGACCATGCCCCAGCCCGCGAGCGGGGTGACCGGCGCGTCCGTGCCGAAGGCCAGCGGTACGCCGCGCCGCTGGAGGGTGCCGAACGGGTTCATCGCCGCCGCCCGGTCCGGGCCGAGGCGTTGCTCGTAGAGCTCGCCGGGACGACCCCAGGCGGCGTCGAACGCCGGTTGCACGCTGGCCACGACACCGAGCGCGGCCAGCGTCTCGAGGTCGCCTTCGCCGACCATCTCCAGATGCTCCAGCCGGTGCCGGGCGGCGCGGATCGGCTCCGGACCGAGCACCCGGGCGGCGTGCCGCAGCCCCTCCACCGCCGCCGCGACCGCATCGTCGCCGATGCAGTGGAAGCCGCCCTGCAACCCGGCGCGGGTGCAGGACAACGAGGTGGTCGCCGATCTCGTCCTGACTCAGATAGCGAGCGCCGCGGCTCGTCGGCGTCGGCGTACGCGTCGCGCAACGCAGCGGTGCGGGAACCGATCGCACCGTCGATGCACAGGTCGCCGGCCAGGCCGGCGGCCCCGACCGCGCGGGCGCGTTCGATCGATGCCGTACTCGCCAGCTCACCCCAGTAGCAGACGATGCCGAGTCCCAGCTGGTCGGCGACCTCGCGCACCCGGGTCAGGTCCTCCAGCGGTCCGAGGTGCGGCCCACCCAGCTCGTGCAGCGTGGCCACGCCCTGGCCCGCGGCCACCCGGAGCGCCGCCTCGGCGGCGGCCCGCCGCTCGCCGTCGGAGAACAGCCGGTCCAGCTGGCCGCGGCACCGGTGGTGGGCGTCGCGGGTGAGCAGGCCGTCGGCGCGGTAGCCGGCGAGCTCGGTCAGCCCGGGCAGCTGGTCCAGCAGCGCAGTGGAGACGACGGCCGAGTGCACGTCGACCCGAGCCAGATAGACCGGAACCGCGCCGGCCGCCCGGTCGAGCTGAGCCCGGGTCGGCGGCTCGGCTTCGGGCCAGCCCCGCTCGTCCCAGCCCTGGCCGACGATGATCTTGACCTGGGGGTGGCGCCGGGCGAAGTCGGCCACCGTCGCCAGCAGCCGGTCGCGACTGGGCACGCCGTGCAGATCGAGCCCGTTCATCACCAGCCCGGCCTGGATCAGGTGGACGTGGGCGTCGACGAACGCCGGCGTCACCAGCCGGCCACCAAGATCAACTTCCGCGGCCTGCGGGACAGGACCGGCGGGCGCCCTCGTCGTCGCCGACGAAGATGATCTTGTCGTCGCGAACGGCGACCGCGGTGGCCGCGGGCGTCGTGCCCGGCACCTGTCCGGCGGCGTGGATCCGCCCGCCGGTGAAGATCACGCACTGCTCTCCCGGTCAGAGCTGAGCGACTCTCCCGGTCAGAGCGGTGGGCGGTCCTCGTACGGGATCGACAGCACCGTGGTGGTGTGGGTCGACACCTTGCCGTCGGCCCGGATCCGGGCCAGCAGCGACTCGAGGTGACCCATCGTCGGAACCTGCACCTTCAGCAGATAGCTCGGATCGCCGGCCACCGAGTAGCAGGAGATGATCTCCTCGATGTGCTGCAGCCGATCCGGGGCATCGTCGGGCTGGCTGGGATCGAACGGCTTGATCGCCACGAAGGCCGTCACCAGCAGGCCCAGCTCGGTGGAGTCCAGGACGGCCGTATAGCCCTTGATGACGCCCCGCTGCTCGAGCCGGCGAACCCGCTGCTGGGCCGCCGACGTGGACAGGCCGGTCTCCTTGCCGATGTCGGTGTAGGACATTCGACCGTCTCGCGCCAGCAGCGCCAAGATGCGCCGGTCGAGCTTCTCCATGCCGGTATCGTGCCAGTATTCGGTTGTGCGCTCCCGCAAAATTATGCTTTTGGACACGGCTTCGTTGTACTTTCGTGCTTTTTTCGGCGTTCCCGACTCATTTCGTGGTCCAGACGGCACTCCGGTCAATGCGGTCCGCGGCCTGCTGGATTTCATCGCCCGACTCGTGGATACCTATTCCCCGACCCATCTGGTCTGCTGCTGGGACAATGATTGGCGACCGCATTGGCGGGTCGAATTGATCCCGTCCTACAAGGCGCACCGCGTCGCCCAGTCGGGTGACGCGGTGGTCAGCGAGATGTCCTCGTCGCCCGGCACGGCCGGCGAGACCGCACCCGATGCGCTCGCCGTCCAGGTCCCGCTGATCCTGGCCGTGCTGGACGCGCTGGGCATCGCGGTCGTCGGCAAGGACGGCTACGAGGCCGACGACGTGATCGGCACCCTGGCCAGCACCGCGGCCATGCCCGTCGACGTGGTGACCGGGGACCGGGACCTGTTCCAACTGGTCGATGACGACCGGCAGGTCCGGGTGCTCTACATCGCCCGCGGCGTCGGCAAGCACGAGATCGTCGACGATGCCTGGATTCGGGCGAAGTACCACATCCCCGCGCGCGCCTACGTCGACTATGCGACGCTGCGCGGCGATGCGTCGGACGGTCTGCCGGGAGTCTCCGGGATCGGTGAGAAGACCGCCGCCTCGCTGCTCAACGAGCACACCGATCTGGAGGGGATCCTCGCCGAAGCCAGTCGCCCGCACAGCAAGATCAGCAGCTCGATCGCGGCGAAGCTCGGCGCCGCGATCGACTACCTGGCGGTGGCGCCGACGGTGGTCGGCGTGGTCCGCGATCTCGATCTCGAGATCAGCGAGGACGAGTTGATCATGCCCACCGCCCCGGCGAAGCCGGAACTGTTCGCCGAGCTGACCGAGTTGCTCGGCCTCGGCAGCAGCGCCGATCGGGTCCTGGCGAGCCTCGCCGGTGCTGCCGGATAGCCCTCGCGTCCAGCTACGCGAGCTGACCGCGCGCCCCTACCGGGTGCCGCTGACCTCCGACGCGTCACCGTCCATGATCATCTCCGCGGCTCGACGACCATGATCATCCGGGGGCGCTGTGGGGCGGCTGGTTCGGTGGCGGAGTGGTGATCTTCAGCCGATCCGTTGCTGGTCGCGAACCCGGCGGACGCGGAGCAGGCGTTCGCCCTCCTCGACGAGCTGCCGCAGCTGGACCCCGACCCGGCGGGTCGCGCCGCTCGGCGTCATCGGCGGCGGTTGGCTTGCCTGCTTGGGATACGACGCGGGAAGTACCAGCTGCGCGTTCTACGATTCACTGCTGCGCTGGACTCCGGCGAACGGATGGTGCTTCGAGAGTCTGGGACTGGACGGTCGTGATGATCATGACCAGGCGGCGCTGGCCCGCTGGTCGGCGACGCTGGCCGAGGCTCCACGGCGAACCCGTCGCGATCGATCGACATCGGCCCCTTCCGCACCCGGGCCGATCCGGCGGTGGCGCGGGACCGGCACCTGGCCGCCATCGAGGGCGCGATCGGCCGGATCCACCGGGGCAGCTTCTATCAGGTCAATCTGTGCACCCGACTGCACGCCGAGACCTCCAGCCCGGCGCCGGCGATCTTCGCCGCACTGGCCGAGCGGCTGCAGCCCAGCGTACGGCGGGCTGGTGTCCGGGCCGCCGGCGACCGACGGTACGCCGCGGGCCGTCGCCAGCTTCAGTCCCGAGCTGTTCCTCAGCGTTCACGACGGCATGATCAAGACGGCACCGATCAAGGGCACCGCGCCGCGTGCGCCGGGTGCGGTGGACTCGCCCGAGTTGCGGGCGTCGACCAAGGACGCGGCGGAGAACGTGATGATCGTCGATCTGATGCGCAACGACCTGTCGCGGGTCTGCCGGCCGGGCACGGTGCAGGTCGACGAACTGCTCAGCGTCCAGCCCGCGCCGGGCGTCTGGCATCTGGTGTCGACGGTGAGCGGGCAACTGCGGCCCGGCACCTCCACGGCCGACGTGCTGACGGCGACCTTTCCACCCGGATCGGTGACGGGTGCACCCAAGATCGCCGCCCGGCAAGGGATTCAGGAGCTGGAGGAGCGATGATCGCGGCGCCTACACCGGCGCGCTCGGCCTGGTCAGCCCGTGCGCCGGCACGGAGCTGAACGTGATCATCCGGACCTTCGAGATCGCCGGCCGCGACGTGCAGCTCGGGGTCGGCGGCGGCATCACGGTGGACAGCGTGCCGATCAGGGAGTGGTACGAATGCCTGCACAAGGCCGCTCCCCTGGTGGCGGCGGCCGGCTCGCGTCTTGATCATGATCTCGACGACGAGCCCGGTCCGGCTGATCGACGAACTCACCGATCAAGGCGTGTTCGAGTCGATCCTGGTCCGGCGACGGCAGGATCATCCGGCTGGCCGCGCACCTGGCCCGCCTGGACCGGTCGTGCCGGGAACTGTACGGACAGGGCTTGCCCGACGATCTCGCCGGACGCATCGTCGCCGCAGTCAGCCGGCAGCCGCCGGTCCCCCGGCTCGCCGTCCGGCTGCAGGCCCGTCCGGAGCAGGGAGCCCTGCCGATCACCATCGACTTCCGGCCGCTCGGGCCCCGCCTGGAGACGTCGTCGCTGCGCCGGATGCCGAGGGTCGAGCGCAGCTGGCGGCACAAGTGGGTCGACCGCGCCAGCCTCGAGGGGCCGAACGGGAGGCCGGTGCGTCGCTGCCCTACTTCACTCCCCCGGCCCGGCCGGAGTTGATCACCGAGACGTCCCGCGGCAATCTCTTCCTGCTGCAGGCCGACGGCGTCTGGTGCACGCCCCCGCTGGACGAGCAGGTGCTCCCCGGGGTCACCCGCCGGGAGGTGATCGACATCCTTGATCAACTTCACGCGCGAGACGCGCGTCAGGCCGCCGTCCGCATCCGGCCCTGCTCGGTCGAGGAGCTCCGGCACGCGCACGGCGCCTTCTGGACCAGCAGCCTGAGCGGAGCGGTCGGCGGTGACCGCCGTCGACGGGCACCCGCTGCCGGATGTCTCGGAGTTCCTGTCCATGATCAACAGCCGGCTCGGAATCACCTGACGCTCGGTGCCGCGACCGGCGTCCGCGTACGTTTCGCACGCCGCGGGTGCCAAAAGCGCAGATTCGCCGCTGAGGTCGTACGTTTCGCACCCGCGGGGCTCGAACGGGGTCGTCCTGCTTGTCGAAGACCGTGATGCGCCCCTCGACAGGCTCAGGGCGCGTCGCTCAGCCCCTCGTGCCAAGAAGATCAGCTGCGTGCGGCCGGAGTCGATCACGGCGCGCGCGGTGCTGAGGAAGCCTTCGGCGTAGTTCTCGTCGGGGAAGTCGCCGAGATAGTAGATCTTGGTCTCGATGCGTAACGACGGCCAGCGGGTCGGCGCCGAGCAGGTCGTCGCAGACGCCGGCCAGATTCGCCAGGTCGTCGCGCAGCACGTACGCGGCCTTGGCGGCCGGCACGTCCACCAGCAGCTGTTCGGGTTCGCGGCCGACCGAGACGATGGCGAACGGCTTGCCGGAGTGCAGGTAGTCCGAGACCACGGCCGAGACGTCGCTGATCATCGCATCGGAGGCGTTGAAGCAGTCCTCGATGCTCATCTCCTGCTCGGCGGCCGGCCCCCAGAGGTGCTCGCGGCCGGTGGCGGCGCGATCCGCGTCGAGCACCGCGCCGATCTCGGTGATCATGTCCACCGCATCGGCGATACCGGTAGTTGAACGGGTGCGCGCGGAAGATCACCCGCGCACCGCGGGCCAGCAGCGCCTCGACGATCTGCCGGCCGACCGGAAGGGAGTAGACCCGGCTGTCGGCGAACGGACCCTGCCAGGTCGGCGCGTACAGCACCGTCTGGTCGTCGAGGTCGCCGATCGGTGCTCGCTGCGGACGGATCAGCTCGACCTGAGGTCGTCCGACGATCCGGAACTTCTCGGCGGGAATGGTCACGCCGTGCCGGGCATAGCGGTCGATGCCGGCCTGACCCGCGGAAAAGATCAGGTCATAGATCGCGTGCACCGGGTTGAAGCAGGCCGGCTTCTCCGAATCGCCGTGATTCAGCCAGATGTGGGTGAGTTCGCGCCGCTCGATGAAGTGGGTGTTCCGGGCCGCATTGTTCACATAGAAGCTCGTCGTCATCGAGTCGACGATCACCTCCTCCACGCTGCGCAGGGTCCGCCGATAGATCAGCGGCACCTCCACGCCGAGCTCGAGGCACAACTGGTCGATCTGCCGGAGCATCGGCGCCGTCCGGGTGACGATGATGAACGGCCGGCCGATCCGCAAGAAGTACGGCAGCCACATGCCGATCTGGTAGTCCGCTCCGACGGTGGAGGCGAAGTAGACGGCGAACTCCGGCGCGTGCGCCTCCAGGGCCGGCCGGAGGCGCAGCTCGGCCCGCTCGACCTCTCGCGCCCGCCACAGGGCCCGGACGATGATCTCCAGCGGCGATCAGGCCGAACAGTGCGGCGAGCACCAGCACGATGATCGCCGGCCAGCCGGTCGAGACGGCGACGAAGCCGATGATGATCACCAGGCTGCCGATCAGCGGCAGCAGGCCGCGCGGCACGAGCTGGTTGATCTTCTTCAGTGCGGCGGGCAGGTTGCGCACCAGCATCCCGCCGCCCCAGGCGGACCTGATCCGGCGCTCGACGGCGATCACGGCGAGGATCACGCCGACCGCCACGGCATACTCCAGGGCTGCGTCCCGGTGGTAGCGCGAGGACGAGCAGCGCGAAGGCCAGCACGCACCGGGTCGCGTCGCCCTCGGTGATCAGCCGCGACCAGCGGCCGGGCCGGACGACCGACGAGGCCGACCGACTGGAACGCCGCCCAGATGCTGAGCACGGCGAACACCGTCGCCAGCCAGGGCGGCCCGTCGGCGAGGGCGACGGCGAACGCGGCCAGCGCGAAGACGGTGCCGAGCAGGTCCAGACCGGCGCGCGTGGCCAGCCGGGCATAGCGCGACCAGCTCGGGCCCGCAGCGCGGCCGCTGTCGCTGTCCTCGTCCGGGGAGTCCTCGTCCTCGGGCTTCTCGCCGGCGCCGTTGTCCTCGCCTCGATCCTCGCGGTCCTCACTCATGTCCTCCATGGACTTGCCCGTCACGTGGCCGCACCGCGTCGACGAACGCCGAGGCGTAGCCCTCAGCCGGGAAGTCGCCCAGGTAGTCGACCCGGATCCGGGCGCGCTCCGGCGCGAGCGGGTCCGGCCCGAGCATCTGGTCCAACCGGTCGTCCAGGTCGGCCAGGTCGCCGCGGACGACGTAGGAGGCCCGGGCCACCGGAAACTCGGCCACGAACGCCTCCGGCTCCGACGGCACGGCGATCATGGCGAACGGCTTCTGCGAGAACAGGTAGTCCGAGACCACGCTCGAGACGTCGGTGATCATCGCGTCGGAGGCGTTGATGCAGTCGAAGATGCCGCGTTCGGACTCCGCCGCGGCGCCCCACAGATGCTGGTCGGCCGGTCCGGCGGGCATCGGCCTCCAGCAGCGACTTGATCTTGGCGATCGTGGCCGCATCGTCGCCGAAGTCGTAGCTGAACGGATGCGGTCGGAAGATCACCGTGGCCCCGCGTTCCAGCAGGGCGGAGACGATCCGCTCACCGGACGGCAGTGAATAGAGCATCGTCTCCTCGACGTGCCCGCGCCAGGTCGGTGCGTAGAGCACCGTCGGCGCCGCGATCGAACTGATCGGCGTCGACACCTGGCACGACGTCTTCGACCTGCGGCCGGCCGACGATCCGGAACTTCTCGGCGGGGATGCTCACCCCGTGAGCGGCGTAGCGCCGGGCGGCCGCCGGCCCGGCCGCGAAGATCTGGTCGTACATGGCGTGCGTGGGGTTGTAGGACGGCGGCTTGTCGGAATCACCATGGCCGAGATAGATGTGCGTGAGGTGCTGGAACCGGACCAGGGCGCCGTTGCCCGAGGACGCATTGACGTAGAACGCGGCCTTCAGCGACGGCACGACCAGCGAGTCGAGATCGGCGATCCCCCGCGCCTCGACAACGGGCACGTCGGTCAGGCCGGCCAGGGCGACGGCCGGCACGTTGTTCCGGGCGATGATCATGAACCGCAGCCCGGCCCGCTGCAGATAGGGCAGCCACATCATGATCTGGTACGAGGCGTCGTCCGGCCGGGAGGTGTAGACGACGAAGTCGGGCGCGTAGCGAGCGACCGCTTCCGGGAGCTGGGTCCGCAGCCGGCGCGCGAACAGCACCTTGGCTCCGCCCGTCGATCGCGGCGATCAGCACCGGCAGCACGGCGACGACCGCCACCGCCGCCCACAGCCACGCCGACGCGCCGAGAACCGCCGTCAGCAGGCCGACGGCGGTCGCCCCGATGCTGCAGATCACCGCCAGCCAGCCGAGGTCTCGCCGTTCCCGCGGGGTCGGCAGGCCGGGTAGCCGAACGGCCAGCGGCACCTTGAACCGCGCCGCCCGGGCGACGAACGGTTCCATCACGATCGATCCGACCAGCACCGAAGCGGCGAAGGCGGCGCCCAGGGCGTGCGCGACACCCGTCGCGGGCGATCGTCATGCAGACCGCCGTCGACACCGCGGCGGCGCTGCGCAGGACGACGGCGCGGCCCATCGGACTCCAGGGGCCCTGCTGCTGCGACCAGGTCCAGATCAGCTGACCGGTCAACCCGGCGAGCGAGACCAGCACCCAGCCGACGCCGGCGAGTGAGTGGCCGAGGGCGAGCACTGCGCCGACCAGGGCGGCGACGACGATCAGCGCATCTCCGATGACGTCGACCGCGCGCCTCAGCGCCGCGGCGTCAGTGGAAAAACGCATCGATCACCCGTTCTGTCGCATGCCCGTCGTGCAGCCGGTTGTAGCGCTGGTTGAACATCGTCCGGGCGGCAGCGTACTCGGCGGCGACCGTGTCGAGCTCGAGCAACGCCGCCCCGACCTCGGCCGTCGTCTTGAGCAACGGGCCGGGTGCCGTCGGGGCGAAGTCGAACAACACGGTCCGGGACTGCAGGTAGTCCTCCAGATCCGGCACGAAGTGGCGACCGTTTCGCCTTCGGCTTGCGGGCCCGCCGGATCAGGCCGAGCCGGCGGGCCTGGGCCGCGGCGACCTGCCGGAGCGGTCGCGGCAACCGGCGGGCCAGGCGCCGGACCTGGCCCAGGACCTTGTCGGTGGTGTCGGCCATCGACTAGCCGGAGACGATGCGACGGGCCCGACGGGCGACGCGAGCGAACGGAGAGGCCGGCCGCTTGGTCGGGTGCTTCGTCGCGGGCGCTGGAGGCGCGGGAGCGGGCTCCGCCGCCGGTGCGGGCTCGGGCTCGGGGGGCGGAGCGGGGCGGCGGCGCAGGCTCCGGTGCTTGATCAGACCGACGTCGAGGCACAGCGCGGAGGTCTGCTCGGTGAAATAGGCGGCCATCCTCGGACGCGCGTCGCCGTCCACGGGCTCGGGTAGCACGGTGCCCGGCTGGCGTTCCCTGGTCAGCGTCAGCCGCCGCCGATCACTGCAGCCCCAGCACCGACAGGTGGGCGTTCAGGTCCCACAGGCCTCTCGGCAGCCGGCGGCCGGCGGCGATCGCGCCTCGGGTCGAGGTCGGCGGTGAAGGAGGCCTGCACTCCCGCCGGATGAATCGTCGCCGGCACGAACCAGCGCTCCCCGGTCCGCCGCTCGGCCAGATCGAGCCGCAGCCAGCTGAGCTCGGGATCCCACAGGTCCAGCCCGCAGCCCGTCAACTCCGACCAACTCGGCGAACCGGAGCTCGGCCAGCCCATCGTCACCGTCGGTGAGGGCCACCGTGCCGGCGATCTGCAGCCGGTCGGCGGACCCAGTCCACCTGGAGCAGTCGGGCCCGAACGGTCCAGCGCGCGATCTCGGCGGCTCGCCGACGAATGGCTTCGCCGTCGCCCTCGATGATCGCGCGACCGACCGGCCGGACGATCGGCGGCAGGAGCTCGACCACGCCCTCGCTGAAGTACCGCTGCGCGACCGGCTGCGCGGCGGCCAGCAGATCGCCGGCCTCGGCGTCGTCCATCCGCACCCGGCGCCCGCCGCTCAGCCGTTGCACCATCTCCACCTGCAGCCATCGCCGGAAGATCCGCTCCCGGACGCGGACCGGGCTCGGTCCGCGCCACCACGCCGTCGAGCGACTCGGCGAGATTGTCGAAGTACTCCGGCCAGTCGATCCGGCGGAATCCGGCGTTCGACGAGTCCTCGCGGCGGATGTGGAAGTAGCAGGTGTAGTCGGCGTAGATGCTGATGGTCTCGCCAGCAGGTACGCGGTGGACACGAAGAGGTGGTCCTCGAGCCGCCGCTTTCCTTCCGGGAAACGGATCCGGTGCTCGTCGAGGAAAGCGCGGCGGAAGAGCTTGTGCGGGGTCAGGCTGTCCATGATCGCCGAGTCGTCCAGGCTGCAGGCGCGGTACGGTCTCGACGAAGACGTGGTACGGGACGGCGCGGCCGATGCCGGCCATCTTGGGGAGCACGACGTCGGATCCGCACGAGCTCGCGAAGTCGTACAACCGTTCCAGAGCCTGCTTGCCGAGCCAGTCGTCGTTGTCGCAGAAGAACACGTACTCGCCCTGCGCGGCATCGATCCCCACGTTGCGCGGTTGGCCCGGCCAGCCCGAGTTCTCCTGGTGGATGACCCGGAGCTGGGAATGGTCGGCGGCGACGGAATCCAGGTACTGCGGCGAATCGTCGGTCGAACCGTCGTCGACGAAGATCACCTCGTACTCGTCCGCCGGCAGGCGTCTGCGAGGTCATCGAGTCCACGCACGCCTGGAGGTACTGGCCAGGGTTGTAGACCGGGATGACGACGCTCACCTTGATCACGCGTCGACTCTTTCACAACGCACGCTCCGTCTGGAGCGATAGGGTCTCCCGGTGAGCAGATTGCGCAACGTCGCCGTGGTGCTGGCGGGCGGTACTGGCACCCGGGTCGGACTGAGCATCCCCAAGCAACTGATCAAGATCGCCGGCAAGCCGATCATCGAGCACACCATCGCCGCCATGCAGGCGTCGCCGCTGGTCGACGAGATCATCGTGATGATGGCGCCCGGCTACCTCGACGACATCCGCGCGATCGTGAAGAAGGGCGACTACGCCAAGGTCAGCCAGATCCTCGAAGGGCGCCGGCACCCGCAACGACACCACCGCGGCCGCGCTGGCCGCGCTCGGGGACGAGGAGTGCAACGTCCTGCTGCACGACGCGGTCCGCCCGCTGGTCTCGCAGACGATCATCGCCGCCAACGTCGAGGCGCTGCAGACCCACGAGGCGGTGGACACCGCCATCCCGTCGGCCGACACGGTGATCGAGGTCGAAGCCGATCGGCGAGCGCGATCGCCGACGTGCTCCCCCGCCACCTGCTGCGCCGGGGCCAGACCCCGCAGTCCTTCCGGCTGTCGACGATCCGCGCCGCGTACGCCAATGCGGCCAAGGACCCGAACTTCACCGCCACCGACGACTGCACGGTGGTCCTGCGCTACCTGCCGGACGTGCCGATCGCGGTCGTCGCCGGTCACGAGCGCAACATGAAGGTCACCGAGCCGATCGACGTCTACATCGCCGACAAGCTGTTCCAGCTGACCTCCGCCGATCGGCCGCTGGCGCTGTCCGACGGGGACTACCGGGCCAAGCTCGAAGGCAAGACGATGGTGGTCTTCGGCGGCTCCTACGGCATCGGCGGGGACATCGCCGAGCTGGCCGCCGCGCACGGCGCGACGGTCAAGACCTTCTCCCGGTCCAGCACCGGCACCCACGTCGAGACGCCGGACCGACATCGCCGAGGCGGCGGCGCCAGGTGCTGGCCGAGACCGGTCAGATCGATTTCGTGGTGAACACCGCCGGCGTCCTGGTCCGCGGTGAACTGGCCGAGACGTCGGAGGAATCCATCTACTCCTCCACCGACGTGAACTACCTGGCGCCGATCTTCATCGCCCAGCAGTTCTTCCCGCACCTGGCCGCGTCGAAGGGCTCGCTGCTGCTGTTCACCTCGTCGTCCTACACCCGCGGGCGGTCCGGCTACTCCCTCTACTCCTCGGCCAAGGCGGCGACGGTGAACCTGACCCAGGCCCTGGCCGACGAGTGGGCCGCCGCCGGCGTGCGGGTCAACTGCGTGAACCCGGAGCGGACGGGCACCCCGATGCGCACCAAGGCCTTCGGCGAGGAACCCGCCGGCACCCTGCTGTCGTCCGAGGAGGTGGCCCGGCAGTCCCTCGACGTGCTGCTCTCGGGTCAGACCGGCCACATCATCGACATCCGCCGCGAAGACGGCCCCGCCGCCATCGCCAACGGCTGAACTCGCGCCGAACGCGCCCTGAGCCCACGTCGAACGCGCCCTGAGCCTGTCGAAGGGCAAGATCAACGGTCCTTCGACAAGCTCAGGACAAGGACGCCTGAACGAAGCTGAGCCTGTCGCAGGGCGGGAGGCCACCCTTGCGACAGGCTCAGGATTCAGAGGAGCGTCGAGACCTACAGGACCAGGTCCGAGACGACCATGTTGTGGTCGGACGGCCGGCTCGAGTCGACGACCTTCATCACGTTCTCGTACTTCCGGAAGCTCTTGGCGCCCTTCGCCATGACGACGTCGAGAGCGACCTGGCGACCCTTGGCGTTCGCCTTGAGGGTCCGCTTCCAGTGGTTGACCGTCGGGTACTGGGCGTCGATCCGGCTCGAGGCCGCGGTGGAGTCACGGAAGCCGCGGTTCTTCAAGGCGTTGAACGGCGCGTGGCTGCCGCGCTTGGTGCGCCAGGAGTTGATGTCGCCACCGAAGAGGATCGGCTTGCTGCCGGCGCGGCTGCTTCACCCGGTTGTAGACGGCGCGGGTCTGCGCAGCGCGCAGGGCGTCGAGGGCCTTCTCCTTGCCGAGGCTGCCGCTGTGCCGATCGTCGAGGTGGACCGAGATGACGAAGAAGTTCTTGCCGGTGCTGCGATCCTCGAACTCGGCGTACGCCGCGCTCCGGCGGCGGGACTTGCCATCGCCGCCCTTGACCGGCAGGTCCATGCTGCAGGAGCTGTTGTAGTTCTTCTTGCCGGTGGTCTCGCGGCACTTGCTGATCAGGCGGTACTTGTTCGTGTCGTAGAGGATCCGGGCGCCCTGGGTGCCGTGGGAGGTCCCCGGCGCCACGTACGCCGTGGTCCGGGCCAGCTTGTACTTGCCGGCGCCGACGCTGCGCAGCGCCTTCTCCAGGCTGTCGGTCTGGCGGAGCGAGTTCTTGATCTTGGCCTTCTTGCCGTCCGCCCGGCCCGGGCCGAGTTCCTGGATCGCGACGATCCCGGGATTGCGGCTCTTGATCTCGCGGGCGACTGACAGCGCCCGGTGCAGCCAGTGGCGGGAGGTGCCGCGGTCGGCGCGGGAGGTGCGGACGTTGAAGGTGGCGAAACGTACCGCGGTGCCCGACTTCGCTGCGTCGTGTCGTGCCGTGACCTTCGCGGTCACCACACCGACGGTGAGGCCGGCGACGCTGGCGACAGTGGGCGCCGCTTCAGCGGTCAGACTAGGAGCAGCCACCAGCGCGAAAGTGGTCGCGGCGGCTGCTGCGAGCGCGACGAGAGGTGTGGATCGCATGGGATGTAGCTCCTTGTGAGGTCGGACTCTGGATGGCCCCTACCCCGAGTTGGCCCCCAATTTCAGACGGTTCCCCAATTGCGACCTGAAGCCGCGCTGTCTGGACGGATCCTAGGTAAGTCACGCTAACCAAAGCAATAGCCGTTGGTCCCTCCGAGCCGCTCGCCCGAAGCCGTTTCGGGCGGCTCCGGTCGCGTCATCGAAAGTTCGGTTCAGGCGTAAACCGGGTGTTATCCGGCCGTTATCGATGTGACGAAGGTCACACTCAAGATATCGTTGTCATCTCAATCCGTGAGCATTTTCGGTCGGTTTCGCGCGCCTGGACGTTATCTGTTCGTGATCGGCGGCCCGAGTCCGGCCGGCGTCAGCGATCGCGAGGCGAGAACGGCCGACCCGCCGCTGAGGGCTTGATCGGCCGACGGCGGGCAGCGCGACATTAGGATGACGTAGTGGCAGGCGACAGCATCGATGTCAGTGTCGTCGTGCCGGTCTACAACCCCGGCAGTTACATCGAGCCCTGCATCGCCTCGCTGCTGGCCCAGACCCACCCCGCCGATCGGCTGGAGTTGATCTTCGTCGACGACGGCTCGACCGATGAGACCCCGGCCCGCCTGGATCGCCTGGCCCGGGAGCATCCGCACGTCAAGGTGATCCATCGGCCGAACTCGGGGTGGTCGGGGCAACCGCGCAACGACGGGATCGCGTTCGCCTCGGGGACCATGATCCAATTCGTCGACCAGGACGACTTCATCGGGGACGAGGCTCTCGCCCGCATGTTCAGCCTCGCCGAGCGAGCCCAGGCCGACATCGTGATCGGCAAGGTCGTCAGCAACGGACGCAGAGTTCCGCACCATCTGTTCGCGCGCGACCTCGAATCGACCTCGATCGCCGAACTGCCGCTCGAGAACAGCCTCACGCCACACAAGATGTTCCGGCGGTCGATGTTGCTGGAGCACGACATCAGGTTCCCGGTCACCAAGCGGCTGGAGGATCAGCCCTTCGTCCTGCGCAGCTACTTCGCCGCCCGCAACGTCGCGATCGTCGGCAGCTACCCGTGCTACCACTTCACCAAGCGCGACGACGGGGCGAATCTGAGCTACTCCTACCTCGATCCGGTCCTGTACTACGAGAAGGTGCGGACGATCATCGACATCGTCGAGGAAGGCACCGAGCCGGGGCCGCTGCGCGACCGAATCCTGCGGCGTTCCTACCGATCAGAGATCATCGGTCGGGTGAGTGAGCCCGGATTTCTCGACCTCAGCCGAGCAGGATCGACACGAACTCGTCGAGCACGCGAAGGTGGTGGCTGACGAGCGGTTCCCGCCGGCGATCGTCGCCGGGCTACGTCCGATCACCGAAGATCCGCGCCGAACTGCTGCGGCTGGGTGACGAGCGCGGACTCACCGCCTTCGCGGAGGCCATGACCGGCATCGAGGCGTGGGCGTACGCCACCGGAGCTGGTCTGGAACGGCAGCGCGCTGAAGTTCGACGTACGGGCCGGCCTGGTGACCGGGGACGGATCGCCGCTCGTGTTCCTGGAGGTCGGCGGCAGCCTCTATCTCGATCCACGGATCGAGCTCCCGGCGCTGGGACTCGACCAGCGGTGGCTCGGCGATCTGGCCGAGGTCGAAAAGCTCCTCCGCTGCGACATCTACCTCACTGAACGGGGACGATTCGTCGAATGGGGCCAGTCATCGACGTTCCGGATCGAACTCGACGAAGTCGACGGTGCCTCGCCCGAGTTGTCCGACAACGCCCGGCTCGTTCAGCCCGGTCCTGGTCGGCCGAGGTCAGGTGAGCCCGCGGCGCGTCGGCGCCAACTCGCGGTCCCGCCCGGGCGTGTGGGAGATATCGGCGCGGATCACCCTCTCCGGACTGGGCCGGGAGATTCCACTGACGCTCGGTGACGGGTGCCGAACTCCCAGATCCGGTCTGGACCGGAAAACCGCCCCATCTCCTCGTGCCCTTCGACACCGAGACCGGCCAGCTGAGCATCGACGTGAGCGGCGGGCAGGTACCGCAGACCGACCGCCTCAATGGACGCCGCCTCACCGCCAAGTTGGTGAACGAGACGGTCCGAGTGAAGCTGCCGTTCCCGGCGGCTGAACCGATCGAAGCAGCGCGACGGCCAACCGCGGAGCTGGTGCTGAGCCGCAAGAAGCATCGGGTGGTCTTGCCCGCTCGACTCCGGCCGACGAAGACCGGTGCCGTGGTCGGCCACCGCCTCGTTGGCCAAACTCGAGCAACCAGCCGCGGAAAGGGCATGGGCGGTCTCCGTCGGACTCGAGCCCGGAGAGGATCGCCACCTGCCGGCCGGCAGCATCGAGTTCCTCCCGGAATCGCGAGCCCGACCGACGGGCGACCGAGCCGGTGCTGCTCACCCGAAGGCGCGCACCGACCCAGCGCGCCCGCGGCTCATCGGATCACTCGCCGACCGGATTCGGGGCGGTTGACCCGCCGGTCCGCCCGGAGCGCTCTGCCGAGCGGTTCGTACGTTTCGCACCCGCTGGTTCGAAACGAACGCGAACGGTCGGGGCGTACGTTTCGCACCCGCTGGTTCGAAACGGACACCCAAGCCGCCTCAGCTCAGCCGGCCCATGCCGATCAGGTGTGCGCGAACGGGAACTCGATCGGTCGGTCAGCGTGGCAGCGTGATGAAGAGCTCGGCCCCGCTCGGATTCCAGACCGCCCGAGACCCCAGATCACCGACCCGGATCACCCAGATCATCGCGATCACCGCGATCACCACGAGCAGCGCGGGCAGGATCACGTCGACCAGTCGCCGCCCCCCGGCGGGCGTGGTCCCGGCGGCCGACGAACCGCGCGACACCAGGAGGACGTTGGCCACGCCGATCACGGAGAAGATGATCATGATGATGAAGAGCTGGTCGGCCAGCTGCCCAGTGCTTCTGGATCAGATCACCGGCGGCGTTCCCCGGCTGAATGTTCCGCATCCGTTGCAGGGCTTCGCCGCTCTCCTTGGTGACGAAGGTGGCTGCGGTCGCCCCGAGGACGGTCAGCCCGAACGCCCAGCGGGCCCAGGCCCGGGTCTTGGGGAAGACGAACAGAAAGGCCAGCAGGACCGCAAGGGGTATGCCCACCACAGCCGCGTGGAGGACCAGGGGATGGAGCGGCATGTTTCCGATCTGGTCGAACATCGACTGACTCCTTGGGTCTCGAGGTTGCGATCATCTCCTGGCCGTCCGGGCGCAGGCTGAACTGATCGGAGTGCCTACTGTCATGACGAAGCAGACCCGGAGTTGGTTCGGCCAGGCCCGGAAATCTCACTCCCGGCCGGGAACTCAATCCAACTGGGCACCGGCCGTGCGCAGGTCCGCGACGAATGCGGCCAGGGCCGAGTCGCGCTCCGCTGGATCGCCCCGCAGGATCGACGAAGGATGCACGGTGGCGAGGATCCGGCGCATCCCGATCGGGGTGTCGTGATCGAGCACCTGGCCACGCTGTTTCGTGACCCGGAAGTCGTTGCCCAGCAGGGCTTTCGCGGCGGTGGCCCCGAGACAGACGATGAGTTCGGGGTCGACCAACCGCAGCTCGGCTTCCAGCCAGGGCCGGCAGGCTTTGATGTGGCTGACCAGCGGCGTGGCGTGGATCCGGCGCTTTCCCCGCTCGGTGAAGCGGAAGTGTTTGACGGCATTGGTCACATAGACCTGGCCGACCTCGAGGCCGGCTTGCCCGAGCGCGTCCTGCAGCACCTTGCCGGCCGGTCCGACGAAGGGGATTCCCTCGCGGTCCTCGACGTCGCCCGGTTGCTCGCCGACCAGCACCAACGGAGCCCGCGGATTACCGGCCGAGAAGACCACCTGAGTCGCCGCGGCCCAGAGTTCGCAGCCCTTGCATTCGGTCGCCGCCCGGCGGAGCTGATCGATGTCGGCGCCGTCGGGAACCCACTCGGACGCACTCACCGGTGCTACTCGCCGCCGCCGTTCCCGATCGAGCCGGCCCACGAACTGGGGTCGCTGCCGCGCTGGCGACCCTCGAGCTTGATCACGTGCAGCACCGCGTTGATCAACGCCAGGTGGGTGAACGCCTGCGGGAAGTTGCCCAGATGGTGGCCGGTGTGCGGATCGATCTCCTCGCCGTAGAGCTCCAGCGGTCCGGCGAACGAGAGCAGCTTCGCGCAGAGTTTGCGGGCCCGCTGGTACTCCCCGATCTCACACAGGGCCGAGACGAGCCAGAACGAGCAGATGGTGAAGCTGCCCTCCTCGCCCGCGAAGCCGTCGTCGGTCTCTTCCACCTTGTAGCGCAGCACGAGTCCGTGGATGGTCAGCTCATCGGCGATCGCCAGCACGGTGGCCCTGATGATCGGATCGTCAGCGGGCAGGAATCGTACGAGGGGCGCGAGCAGCAGCGACGCGTCCAGCGCCTTGGTGCCGTAGTACTGGGTCAGCACGCCACGCTCGTCGACGCCGTTGGCCAGGATGTCGTCCTTGATCTCCTGCGCGGCCATCTCCCACTCCGCCGCTTTCCCGTCCTCGCCGCTCATCCGCGCGATCTTGGCTCCCCGGTCGACCGCGACCCAGCACATGATCTTGGACGACGTGAAGTGCTTGAGCTCGCCGCGGACCTCCCAGATCCCGGCGTCGGGTTCGCGCCAGTGCTTCAGTGCCTCGCTGACCTGCTTGTCCAGGATCGGCCAGATCCGACCGTCCAGATGGTCGGCGGCCTTGGAGTGCAGGTACACCGAGTCCAGCAGGGCGCCCCAGACATCGTGCTGCTGCTGCGCGTACGCGGCGTTGCCGATCCGCACCGGTCGGGAGTTGGCGTAACCCGGAAGATGATCAAGCTCTTCCTCCTCCAGGTCCCGTTCGCCGCCGATCCCGTACATGATCTGCAGATGATCATCACGGGTGGCGATGTCGGCGATGAAGGAGAAGAAGTCCACCGCCTCCCAGTCGAAGCCCAGCGAGTACATCCCCCACAAGGCGAACGTGGCGTCACGGATCCAGGTGAAGCGGTAGTCGTAGTTGCGTTCCCCGCCCGGGGTCTCGGGCAGCGAGGTCGACCCGGCGGCCGCGATCGCGCCGGTCGGCGAGTAGGTCAGGCCCTTGAGGGTGAGGGCGCTGCGCTGCAGGTAACCGCGCCAGGGGTGATCGGGGAACTTGCCGCGGGCCAGCCAGTGCTGCCAGTGATGGGCGGTCCAGACCTGGCGCTTGTAGGCGTCGGCGAAGTCCATGGGTGGCGCTGCGCTCCCCCAGCTGAGCGCCAGGTAGCGGACATCGCCCTCCTTGAGCAGGGTCCGGGCGCCGGCCCGCCCGCCCTCGAAGCCGAGCCGCAGATCAGTGGTCAGGGTGAGTTCCAGGTCGGAGCCGTCAGCGCGGGCGACCCCTTGGTGATAGCCGTGCTCGGTGTAGGTCCAGTTGACGTGCTTGCGGCCGTAGTCGAGGACCGGCTCGCAGTCGACCGTGGTCTGCACCTCGCCGGAGGCGCAGCGGATGGTGCGCAGGAAGATGTGCTCGGCGTCGTAGTCGTTCGGCGTCCGGCGGTGGGTCTTGGAGCGGTCCTTCTCGTGCCGCCACGGCCCGATCAGCAAGGCGTCGCGGACGATGATCCAGCCGGTCGGCGTACCCCAGCTGGTTTCCAGGATCATCGTGCCGGGCAGGTAACGGCGATCGGCCGGCACGGTGACGTCGTCGGGTGCCACCCGGAAGGACCCGGCGTGGCGGCCGAGGATGCTGCCGAAGACGCTCGGCGAGTCGAACCGTGGAATGCACATCCACTCCACGGCGCCGCTCGGGGACAGCAGCGCGGACACCTCGCCGTCGCTGAGGAAGCCGTACTCCCCGATCGGTGTCGAACGCACGTGGGAGACCGGGCTGCTCACCTGGCCCTGGGTCTTCTTGGTCTTAGTCGCCATGACCGAAGCATTCACCCCCCGGTGGCGGCTGACAAGATGCTGCCCACCGGGCCGCGATCACGATCCGACTTTCAGACGGTGAAGGCTTCGCGGAACCGGCGGAGGGCGCTTTCGCTGTCGCCGGAGGCCCAGGCTTCGAGCCCGATCGGTGCCGGTGTACCGCTCCTCGTTGAGCGCCCGGGCGATGGCCGGGTAGTTGATCTCGCCGGTGCCGGGTTCGCAGCGTCCGGGGACGTCGGCCACCTGGATCTCCCCGATGGCGGGACCGCAGCGGCGGATCAGCTCGATCAGGTTCCCCTCGCCGATCTGGGCGTGGTAGAGGTCGAGCATCAGCTTCAGGTGCGGGCTGTCGACGGCCTCGACGAGCGCGAGGGTGTCGGCGGCCTTGGCGAACGGCGTGCCGGGGTGGTCGACGGCCGTGTTGAGGTTCTCCAGGCAGAAGGTGACGCCCTCGCGTTCGCCCAGGGCGGCGATCCGCGACAGGGTTTGCTGGGCCGCCAGCCACATCGGCTCCGGTGACGATCTCCACCGGCTGCGACCGGGAGACCGCGTGCCGTCGAGGCCGGTGCCGTGCAGGTTGAGCCGCGGGATGCCGAGCCGGGCGGCGACCGGGATCGACTGCTCGGCGGTGGCGAGGAGCTCGTCGGCGCCGTCGGCGTCGGTGAGGTTGCCGCTGATGTAGCCGGTCATCGAGGAGAAGGTGGCGCCGCTCTCGGGCGAGCGCGTCGATGTCGTGCCTGGTCCAGTCCCAGATCTCGACCTGGAAGCCGAGTTCGTCGATGCGCCGGACCCGGTCCAGGATCGGCAGGTCGGTGAACACCATCTCGGCGCAGACGGCCAGGGTGAACGGCGTGGTCATCCCGCCACCACCTGGCCGGCGCCGACCGCGTACGGGTGCGTGGTTCTG
The DNA here is from genome assembly GCA_963761955.1 of uncultured Actinomycetota bacterium. GTDB lineage: Bacteria > Actinomycetota > Actinomycetes > Propionibacteriales > Propionibacteriaceae > Microlunatus. Next base: position 53,608 of record CAVXIY010000033.1, read on the forward strand.
CACGGAGTCGATGCACGCCAGGGCGACGGCGAGCGCGCGGCGCGCGTCGTGGCCGGTGGCGTACGCCGACCGGTTCTCCGCGACGGCCGCGGCGAACTCGACGAACTCGCCCGTGTAGGCGTCCAGCATCAGTTCGACGTCGCCACGGGCGGTGTCGTGCTGGGCGCCGGCCGCCGTGTACAGCCGGGCACTGCTCCGGGCACCGTCGCCGGCGGTGACCATGCCGGCCGAGCCGAACACCTCCGCGCGGACGTCGTAGCCGTACGGCGGCGGAGAAGCTGGCCTCGGCGACCGCGCGGGCGCCGTTGTCGAACGTGATCACCACGACCGCGGTGTCGAGCAGCCCGGACGCCTTGAAGTCGGGTGCGACGAGGGCGTCGGCGGTCGCGTAGACCTCGACCGGCTCGGCGCCCGGGTTGAGCCAGAGCAAGGTGTCGAAGTCGTGGATCAGGGTCTGCGTGAAGATCGTCCAGGGCGGGACGCCGCCGGGGTTGGCCAGGCCTGGGTCGCGGGTCAGCGAGCGCATCAGCTGGACGTTTCCGACGGCGCCGGACGTGACCGCGTCATGGGCGGCGCGGAAGCCTTTGTCGAAACGGCGGTTGAAGCCGACCTGCAGCACCACCCCGGCCCGTTCGACCGCGGCCAGCGCCCGGTCGGCGTCGGCCAGGGTCATCGACATCGGCTTCTCGCAGAACACCGCCTTGCCGGCCGCTGCCGCGGCGACGATCAGCTCGGCATGCGCATCCGACGAGGCCGCGATCAGCACGGCGTCGACTTCCGGGTCGTTGATCAGATCGGCCGGGTCGGTGAAGGCTCGGGCGCCGAACCGCCCGGCCAGCGCCTCGGCGGCCTCCGGTCGGGGATCGGCGACCGCGGCGAGCCGGGCGCCTGGGTACCCGTTCGGCCACGATCTGGGCGTGCGACGTACCGATCCGGCCGGCACCGATCAACCCGATCGACAACACATCACGCCATCGAGACTCCTCGAGAACTAGCGCGCTCTACCCTAGAGCGCTCTAGTATTAGAGCCGTGAGACGACCAGATGTCAAAACCGGCGCCGACGCCGACCGCCGGGTCGAGCCGATGAGCCTAGCCGGCCGGGTCGGCGACCGACCATGGAGGACGTGGCGGCCCGGGCCGGCGTGTCCCGGGCTCTGGTCTCCATCGTGTTCCGCGACCTTCCCGGTGCCAGCCCGGAGACGCGCCAACGGGTGCGCACCGCCGCCGCCGAGATCGGCTACCGCCCCGACCACCGCGCCCGGTTGCTCAGCCGACGGGAGACGCGTCTGCTCGGCGTGACCTTCGGCGTCGGGTCACGAGTTCCACAACGACCTGGTCATCGAGCTGTACGCCGCGGCCGCCGGTCGCGGGCTACGAACTGGTGCTCAGTGGCATCACGCCCGGGACGCAGCGAGGCCCAAGCCGTCCAGGAACTGATGTCTCTCCGCTGCGACGGGCTCATCCTGCTCGGCCCGACCATGAAGGCGGCCGACCTGGACGCCGTCGGCCGGCTGACCCCCACCGTGAGCGTGGCGCGGTCGGTGTCCGGCGAAGATCGACAGCGTCCGTACCGATGACGTCGCCGGCGCGCGGCTCGCCACCCGGCATCTCCTCGACCTCGGCCACACCCGGATCGTGCACGTCGACGGCGGGCGCGCACCCGGCGCCGCCGAACGTCGGCGCGGCTACCAGCACGCGATGCGCGCCGCCGGTCTGGAGGACCTGATCGCCATCCGGCCGGGCGGCGTCACCGAGGAGCACGGCCGAGACGCCGCCCAGCCGATCCTCGACAGCGACGGAGTCGGTGCGGCCGACGGCGGCGTTCGTCTTCAACGATCAGTGCGCCGCCGGCTACCTCGACGCGCTTCGGCGGGCCGGAATCCGCGTTCCCGAAGACCATTCCGTCGTCGGGCTTCGACAACAGCCGGATCGCCCGGTCGCTCTGGACGCAGCTCACCACCGTCGGCCAGAACATCCCCGAACTCAGCCGTTGCGCGGTCGACCAGGCGGTGACCCACATCCAGGGCAGGCCGATAGGGAAGCCGGTGCTGATCGCACCGGAACTCGTGGTCCGACACTCGGCGTGTCCGCCGACCCCGGCCAGGGCTCAGGAGCCAGCCGTAGATCCTGAAGGACTTGGCCGCTGTTGATCTTCGCTGCTAGAGCAAATGATCAAGCGCTGGTCCGAGACGTTCACGCGACATCCGTTATTTACAAGGGAAAACTCTTGTATTCGAACGTGTGTTCGGATAGAATCGGAGCATGACCTTCGAAGCGGCGGACGAGCCGACGTCGATGGCTCACGTCCTCGCCGCCTGGGTCTCGATGTCTGAGCATTTGATCAAGGCTGCCGATGCCGGCGGGCTGGAAGAGTTCGACGGTATGGGCTGGTCGGGTTCATGCAGGAGTTCGAACGGACCCGGAACCGGCTGTCGGTTGTCGATCATCAGACCATCGCGGCCGCTGAGCGGCTGGATCTGCCGACGGTGTTGTGTCAGGGCAGCATGCGGCGGGTGCTGACCTCGGTGTTGGGCTTGTCCAAGCGTGAGGCGGCCTGTCGGGTGCGGGCGGCGGAGGCGGTCGGACCGCGGACGTCGATGCTGGGTGAAGCGTTGGAGCCGGTGCGGCCGGTGTTGGCGGCGGCGCAGCAGGCGGGTGGGGTGAGTGCGGAGAAGGTCGGCATCATCGAACGCGCTTTGGAGAAGGTGGATCGGCGCGGCTTCGACCCGGCCGACATCGCCGAGGGTGAGGCGCTGCTGACCGAACACGCGGCGTTGTTTCCGCCCGAGGATCTGCGGTTGCTCGCCGGCCGGGTGGTGGATGCGATCGACCCGGACGGCACCGTGCCGAACGACCAATTGAACGAGGACCGCCGCTACTTCCATCTGCGGTCGACCCGCGACGGGGCCTATGTCGGGGACTTCCGGCTCACCGGGACCGCCGGCGCCAAACTGAAAACCCTGCTCGACCCGCTGGCCAAACTGCGCGTCGACCCGGCCGGGGAGATCGACAGCCGGACCTATGGGCAGCGGCACGCACGACGCGTTGGAGGATCTGTGTGATCGGCAATTGCGGGCCGGGGACGTTCCGGACGTCGGGGGTATGCCGGCGACGGTGATCGTCACCATCGACGCCGACGACCTGATCAACCGGATCGGGCACGGCCGCACCGCCGACGGCACCCCGATCCCGACCGCGAAGCTGCTGCAGATGGCCAACAATGCCGAGATCATCCCGACGGTGCTCGCCGCCTCTGGTGCGGTGTTGGATCTGGGTCGGAGTCGGCGGATCGCCAGCCGGACCCAGACGTTGGCGTTGATCGCCCGCGACGGCGGCTGCTCGTTTCCCGGCTGCGCGCATCCACCGCAATACTGCGAACGCCACCACATCCGCGAGTGGCTCAACGGCGGGCTGACGAACTTGAAGAATCTGACTCTGGTCTGCGCTTACCACCATCACAACTTCTTGGCCCGCGGCTGGACCTGCAAGATCAACACCGACGGGATTCCCGAATGGACTCCACCGAAATGGGTCGACCGCGATCAGAAACCCATGATCAACACCCGAATCCAAGCGGTCCTCACCGCCCGAAAACACAGGCGCCGCAACGGACCGATCGCCAGCTGACTTCGAGCACCGCTCTGCGTCACCCGCGACCGAAGGTGAGGCACGTCATCGGTCATGATGATGACGTGCCACTTCCTGTCGTCACTCATCGGCGCCAGAGCGGAACCGACCGAAGAAACGGCGCGGGGAGCCGGTGACGGCACCCAACGCCACCCGACCTCAGACGTGGGCTCCCTGGGTGGCGCTGGTCGTCGTGTACGTGGTCTGGGGATCGACCTACCTGGCGATCCGGGTCGGGGTCCAGACGTTGCCGCCGTTCCTGCTGGCCGGGGTCCGCTACCTGGTCGCGGGGGCACTGCTTTACCCGGTGGCGGTGCGGATGGGCGGACCGCAACTGCGCCGAACCGACCGGCCCGGGAGAAGGCAGTGGCTCGGTCTCCGCCATCATCGGCACCATGCTGCTGGCCCTCGGCAACGGCGGCCTCACCTACGGTGAGCAGAGTGTCGAGTCCGGTCTGGCCGCACTCCTGGTGGCCACCGTCCCGCTGTGGATGCTGGCGGCGGACCGGATCCTGAACGGACGGACCATCACCCTTCGGGCCATGGCGGCGCTCGCCCTGGGGGTGATCGGGGTCGCCGTCCTCGCCCGACCGAGTCCAGCCGGAACGGTGACGGGCGTGGTGATCATCCTCGTGGCGAGTGCGAGCTGGGGTGCCGGATCGGTCCTGTCCCAGCGAGTCGTGCTCCCTGCTCGACCACTGGTCGGCTCGGCCATGCAGATGCTTGTCGGAGGCGGGCTGCTGCTGGTGTTCAGCGTGGTTTTCGGCGAGTGGTCGACGTTCACACTGGATCAGGTGAGCTGGGCGTCGTTCGCGGCCCTTCTCTACCTCATCGGACCGGGCTCCCTGCTCGCCCTGTCGTGCTACGTCATCGCGCTCAAGTGGCTCCCGACCAGCACCGTTGCCACCTACGCGTTCGTCAACCCGCTGGTCGCCGTAGTGCTCGGCGCCTGGCTGCTGGACGAGCACCTCACCCTCAGCACGATTGCCGGAGCGGTCATTCTTGATCGTCTCGGTCGCGCTGGCCATCGCCACTCGGCCACGAAGCCAGCATTGAAGGTGATGTGATGACTGATGTGAAGTCCGCTCTGGTCGTACGCGGTGGCTGGTTCGGCCATCAACCCGTCGAAGCCACCGACCTGTTCATCCCGCACCTGGAAGAACACGGCTTCCGGGTACGGGTCGAGGAGTCTCCGGCGGTCTACGCGGACGCGGCGTACCTGGCCGGGGTGGACCTGATCGTGCAGTGCATGACCATGTCCACGATCGAGAAAGAGGAATTCGAAGGACTGCGGGCCGCGGTCGAAGCCGGCACCGGACTCGCGGGCTGGCACGGCGGGATCGCCGACTCGTACCGGAACACCTCGGACTATCTGCACCTGATCGGGGGCCAGTTCGCGTGCCACCCCGGAAAGCATCCCGACCGAGCGCATCGGCGAGCAGTCCGACAACTACGTCCCCTACACGGTGAACATGCTGCCGGCGGCGGCCGAGCACCCGATCACGGCCGGGATCGACGACTTCGACCTGGTCACAGAGCAGTACTGGGTGCTCACCGACGACTACATCGACGTACTCGCCACGACGACCCAGGCGGTACGCGAGTGGGACCCGTGGCACCGGCCGGTCACCTCACCGGCCATCTGGACCCGGCAGTGGGGTCGGGGGCGGATCTTCGTGGCCACCCCCGGGCATCACGTCGACATCCTCGAGGAGCCGAGCGTCAACACGCTCATCAAGCGGGGATTGCTGTGGGCCAGCCGTTAACATCGGCAGCATCGGACGGCTCACTCTGGCGCGGGCAGTGTTCACCCTCGAGTCGTCGGCCACAATGGTCGCCATGGCTCGGAATGCTGTCCGGAGCGGGCTACGGGCCGCCGTCTTCGGGGGTGATGGCGGGGGGATCGTCCGGCTCCTGACGCACCGACCCTGGCCGGTGGACACGCTGCAACTGATCGGCGACGGCCTGTTGATCGCCCTCAGTCAGGGTGCCGAAGGTGCGCCGCCGCTGGCCGCCGAATGCGTCGACGCGCTTCGGGTTCGCGGCTGGGAGGGCGACGAAGAACTGGCCGAGATGCTGCAGGCCCGTTCGGGAGCGGCAGCCGATCCCTCTCCGTCGCCCACTGACGATCGACCTCGAAGACCTCGCCATGGCGCTCGAAGGCGACCCGGTGCACGGCGGTGGCCAGATCGACCTTCGGACCGGTGAGGTATGGCCCCAGACGGCGATCGACGACGGGATCCCAATCGGCGAGGAGGAGGAGGACTTCGACGACCCGGACCGCTGGTTGTGGATCCACTCCGAGGGTTCCCGAGCCGGATACCGCGACATGGAATGGTTCATCGCCGACCTCGAGGACTCGGAGGTCGCGGACCGGCTCAGCATCGCGATCACCGGCCGCGGTGCATTCCGGCGATTCAAGGACGTGCTCTCCCGGTGGCCTGAGCTGATGGAACGCTGGCACAGTTTCTCCGAGGATCGCCACCGCGGCCGTGCTCGATCCTGGCTGGCCGACCAGGGGTACACCGCCACCCCCCTCGTCCGGTCTGGCCGCTGACTTAGTGTCGCCCCTCCCTACGCGACGGTCGGAGATTCAGATGAACAGCACCGTGCCCGCCGACG
>CAVXIY010000034.1:0-71828 GCA_963761955.1 uncultured Actinomycetota bacterium
CATCGACACCGTCGAGGCGCTGGCCGCGGAGCACGCGCGCGAACTGTTCGGCGCCGAATACGCCTACGCCCAGCCGCATTCGGGCATCGACGCCAACCTGGTCGCCTTCTGGGCGATCCTCGCCAACCGGGTGGAGCTGCCCGAACTGGCCACGCTGGGCGTCAAGGGGGTGAACGACCTCACCGAGGAGCAGTGGGAAGACCTTCGGCACAAGTTCGGCAACCAGCGCGCGCTCGGCATGTCGCTGGATGCCGGCGGCCACCTCACTCACGGGTTCCGGCCGAACATCTCGGGCAAGATGTTCCATCAGCGCTCGTACGGCACCGATCCGCAGACCCAGCTGATCGACTACGACCGGGTACGCAGGCCGCCCAGGAGTTCAAGCCGCTGATCCTGATCGCCGGCTACTCGGCCTATCCGCGGCGGATCAACTTCGCCAAGATGCGGGAGATCGCCGACGAGGTCGGGGCGACCTTCATGGTCGACATGGCGCACTTCGCGGGACTGGTGGCCGGCAAGGTCTTCACCGGTGACGAGGATCCCGTGCCGCACGCGCATATGGTCACGACGACCACCCACAAGTCGCTGCGCGGGCCGCGCGGAGGCATGGTGCTGGCGACCAAGGAGTACGCCGACTCGGTCGACCGCGGCTGCCCGATGGTGCTCGGCGGCCCGCTCGGCCACGTGATGGCGGCGAAGGCCGTCGCGCTGGCCGAGGCCCGGACGCCGGCGTTCCAGACCTACGCCCAGGCGATCGCCGACAACGCGAAGACGCTCGCCGACGGACTGCTGAAGCGGGGGGCCAACCTGGTCACCGGCGGCACCGACAACCACCTGGTGCTGATCGACGTGTCCGGCTACGGCATCACCGGCCGGCAGGCCGAGTCCGCGCTGCTCGACGCGGGCATCGTGACCAATCGGAACGCGGTTCCGTCGGACCCGAACGGCGCCTGGTACACCTCCGGGGTCCGGATCGGCACCCCGGCCCTGACGTCTCGCGGCTTCGGGGCCGACGAGTTCGACCGGGTCGCCGACCTCATCGTCACCGTGCTGAAGAACACCACGCCGGTCACCGCCTCGACCGGTAAGCCCGGCAAGGCGAAGTACCGCCTCGCCGACGGAATCGCCGACGCCACCAAGGCGGCCTCGGCCGAGTTGCTCGACGCCAACCCGCTGTATCCCGGGCTCGAACTCTAGGCGGAGCCATGCAGCCGACGACCATCACGACGATGCTGCTGATCGCCTTCGCCGTCGGCCTGATCACTATGACCATCCGGCTGTACTTCGGCTCCTGGGAGCCCCGGGCGCCCCGCCGCGCGCCCGAGCGAGCGCTACGACCCCGAGATCGAGGCCGCCGTCCGCGAGATGCGGCAGCAGATCGAGGACTACGAACAGCGCCACCGCCGGTTCTGACGGCGCTGAACTCCCGTCTACTGGGTCGGCTTGGCCACCAGGTCGTCGAAGCTCAACGTGATCGGCTGGTTCGTGACCGTACCGGACAGGTAGGTCACGATGCCGACCCCTCCGGGCGCCTGCAGCCCACTGGTGCTGTCGGTCGTCGTCAACTGCCAGGCTGCCGGCTCGGTCGTCCCGGTCTTCCACACCTTGGCCTGCACGGTCCTCGGAGAGGTTCCCGTCAGCCTGGACCCGGAGCTGCAACGACGAGCCCACGGTGTAGTTGGCCGAGGCCGGAAGCACCACCGAGGTCAGCGTGGTCTCGGCGTTGGCGACCACCCTGGTCAGGTAGAGCGTCAACCCCCGTTGGAGCCACCTTCACCTTGGCCCGGTAGTCGTTGGTGCTGATCGTCCGGGCCCCGGCGGAGAAGTAGACAACGGCAGCGGACGGGGTCGGGAGCTTGTCGAGCGACACCTTGACGCTCAGGTCGGTGTCCACCGAGTTGACCGAGTTGAGGGAAACCCGCGGACCCCTGCCGGGTGTCGGCCAACACAATCCTGCCCACGCCGTTCCCGACGGAGAACGAACTCGCCCGGGCTGGTGTTCGTCCAGGCTCCCACCGATGTCCGCCATACCCCATCCGACCGCTGATCGGCGCGGCCGAAGTCGTCGGTCGCGAACGGGCCGGTCGGCGCGACCGAGGTGACGGTCTTGGTGATCGAGCCATTGCCGCCGTCGTTGTCGGTCACCGTGAGCGTGACCTGGTGGTCACCGGCCGACCGCGTAGGTGTGGCTCGGCGTCGCACCGGTGCCGGTGCCGCCGTCGCCGAAGTTCCACGCGTACGACGCGACGCTGCCGTCGGTGTCCGAGGCCCGGAACCGTTGAAGGTGACGGGTGAGCCCGAGGCGTCGAAGCGTGAACGCGGCGGTCGGCAGGCTGTTGCCCGCCGTCGCGCCGTTGTAGTGGTTGGCCACCTGTGCCGCCGAGAGCACCCGGGGGTAGACGGCCACCTCGTCGATGGTGCCGGCGAAGTAGTCGCTGGTCGACCGGTTCGGCCAGGACGCGTCGTTGTCGCCGCCGATCCGCCAGACGCCCTCGTACGACTGGCCCTTGATCACGTCGGCGCGGGTGCCGACCAGGGCGCCGTCGACGTAGAGCCGCATCCCGCTCGGCGCCCAGCGTGGCCGACCACGTGGTGCCACTGACCGTCGTTGTAGCCGTCGCGTCGTGTTCAGCGTCTGGGCGCCGTTCTGGTAGACGCCGAAGTAGCAGCCGGCCGTGCGTTGTCCATGTAGATCGTGCCGGTCGTAGCTCGCTGCTGCTGCCGGTGCGGCGCGTTGCCGAAGCCGAGGATCTTGCCGCCCCTGGTGGTGGTGGTCTTGAACCAGGCCTCGGCGGTGAAGGTGTTCGGGCCGGCTGCGGATCTGGTTGGACGATGCGTACCCGGTCGAGGTCCCGTTGAAGGTCGACGCCAGGTTCGGGTCACCCGAGATCGCGCCGGCCGCGCCGCGGGTCACCCCGGACTGGGCGGTCGCGTTGGTGACCCCGGCGTAGTCGGCGACGGTCGTCCCCGAGCCTCACCGAGGCGCCAGAAGTTGCCCGCGCCGTCGTTCAGCACGCGGCTCACGTAGGGCGGAGATGTCGCCGGTACCCGATGCGACGACGGTGACCGTGTCGGAGCGGACCTCGTTGCCCACGGGTCGTTGGCGAAGACCCGGTAGCGTGTAGCTCGTGCCCGGGACCAGACCCGTGTCGAGGAAGCCCATGTCCGGCCGGTTCCACTCCGAGGAGAGCCAGGTCGTCTCGTAGACCGGGTTGGCGATGTCACCATTGCGGATGACCTGGTAGGTCAGCTGCTCGTTGTCGCGGTCCCAGTTGGCCTGCCAGGCGACGCGGACCGTGCCGTTGGCGTACGAGGTCAGCGTCGGGTTGAACTTCGACTGGTCGAAGACCGGTCCCTGGTCGTTGGGGGCGATGCTCTGATGGCATAGCGGACCAGACCCTGCTGCGGAATCCCACCGGCCGTGGGGAACTCCCCGCCGATGGTGACGTAGTTGTCGTTGCCGGTCACGTTCCAGCCCGCTTGGCCCTGCCCGGTGAACGTGCCGTTGAGCAGCAGCGGGGAACCACTTCAGCAGCGACGGCGACGGGTTGCCCTGCCAGTTCGGGTAGTTGAGTGTATCGGCGGTCAAGACCCGGTGGCCGCCTTGGTGAACGCGGTGCCGTAGTGCTGGATCCACGCCGATGCGGTTCGGTCTGGGCGAAGCCATCGGGCAGGTTGCCGCAGTAGTGCGCATGGCTCGACGGCGTAGATGACGTCACCCTTGGGGAAGCTGCCGTAGGTGTCGCCATGGCAGTCCTCGATCCAGTTCACGGTCAGGTCCGACCAGTTGATCCGGGCGATGCCCTCCAGATTGCCGCCGGAGCCGAACACGAACCCCGATGCGTAAAGGCTGTCGGCGTCCGAGCTCAACCCGGTGATGGCGCTATTGGCCCCGGCATTGCGAACCTTCAGATTGGCCGGGAAGGGCAGGTTGACCTTGCCGTCGTTCACCGACGCCGGACTCACCGCCGCCAGACCATAGGCCGGGTTACCGGGCGCGCCCGGTTCGGAGCCGTTCATCGTCGTGAACGAACCGCCGATGATGACCTTGTCGCCGGCCGGCGACAGCGCCAGGGAGTGCACACTGCCGCCCTGGGCGTTCGGCGCCCAGGACAACAACAAACCGTCCGAGGCCCGGACCGCGGCCACCCTGGTCCGGGCCACAGTGCCTGCCGAGGTGTTGACCGAGCTCAGCAGACCACCGAAGTAGACGGTGTCGCTGGAGACCGCGATCGCCCGCACCGTGGCATCCGGCTTCGGCTGGAAGGTGTTGACCAGCGCGCCCGTGGTCGGGTCAACGCGGCGATCCGGTTGCGGATCTGGCCGTTCACATTGGTGAAGCTGCCGCCGATGTAGAGGTGCTGTTGTCCGGCGAGGGCACGATCGACAGGACGTCACCGTTCGTGGTCGGCGCCCAACGTCGTGATCAGGACCCCGGTCCGGATGTCATAGGCCAGCAGGTTCGACCGGGTCGTCGTGTTGACCCCGGGCGCCGCCCCCGCCGGGCGGGCCGTGGTGAACTGTCCCGCCGACGTAGACGGTGTTGCCGATCACCCGCTGGGTCCAGGCCACGCCGTCGATCTGCACCGTGGGCAGCGGATCCGCCGCGACCGTCACCGGAGTCTTCGGATCGCTCGGATCCGGTGGGGCCGTGTCCGCCGTCGCGGAAAGCTGGGTGACCGAAACAAACAATGTCGCCGCGCAGAGCACAGCCGCGCTCTTCACAATGTGCGTCAGGCGAAACTTCATGTGCATACCCCGATACTGAAAACGGCCTCGGCATATCCGAGAACCGATGCGTGATGTAGTTGTCGAACACGTCGGCTTGACGCCGCCTGCCACTGCCGTGCCCGAAGATGGAATGCCCTGCGTGCTCACTTCACCCGAGTCGCGATGCCGCCGCGCCGCACAAACCCCCCGCGAGGAATGCTACGTGACTCGAACGCATTCCGTGCGCCTCGTTACGCATTCGGAAAGTGGCGCGGCCGCCGACGCGAACGTCGGCCGCCGGGCGGTCAGACACCTGCTGCCGCCACGCGAGCATCGAGTTATTGACCCGCACAGCATTTGAGCCGGTTGCCAGCAGTTTCCGGAGGGCCGATGCTGAGAGAACGATCGCCGGCGGCCCACAGGTCGATCACGTACCCTCGGGGCATGCGTCGCGTCGTTGCTGCCCTCGCCCTCGTGTTCGCCTCAGTCGGTCTGGCCTCCTGCTCGGAGGCCAATGTCCAGGCTGAGGACGCGTACAAGATCGGCTGCCCCGCGGTCGACTCCGCGGTGGCCGGCGGCTCCGTGGTCAGCAAGGCAACGGTCGCCGGCCTGAAGAAGCTGAGCGCGTCCGGCCAGTTGGACCCGGAGCCGCAGAAGTGGCTCGATGCCACGATCAGTGTGCTCGACTCCGACAATCCGAGCGCGTCCTCCGACAGCGCCAAGAAGCTGATCATCGACGGCTGCGCCCAGCACGGCTATCCGCTGCGCAACCTCAAGTAGCCGCCCAACCGCGTCGGTCAGCTCGATCAACGCGCGAAGAGACTGCCCGAAACGGTGGTGACGAAGTTCTTCAGCGAGTCCGGCAGGTCACGCAGATGCCAGTCCGCCGGCCCGTGGTACCAAGGCAGATCCTCCGAGTCCGGCAGGTCGTCGTCGTCGGTGGCCACGATGGCGTCCAGCCACCGATCGGTCCCACCGAGGACGATCGCGTACGGCAGCACCTCGGAGATCTCGCGAAGTTCGCTCCCCGGCGGCATCTGATCGGTCGGGTGGCTCAACAGATCCGACCGCAGAGCACCCAGTCCGGCCAGCAACGCCGCGCCCTTGGCCGACCGGGCGGGCATCTCCTGCCCGACGAACACCAGCCCGAGGGCCAGGATCACCAGGGCCAGACCGACGAGTCCGAAGGTGGTGAACGCGGCCAGCACGCCGGTCACCACGACCGCGATGATCAGCGCGCCGAGCGCCAGCTGGGTCCACTTGTTGCGGATGGCATCCGGCCGTCGTTCGTACCAGCCATTGGCGACGACCTCGTCGTAGAGAGCATCCTGGACGCCACCGATGGCCTCATCCACCCGGCTGGCCAGCTCGGACACCTTCACGCTCGACCCGTCCGGCGCGATGCCGTCGAGCAACTGCCTCTCGAAGGGGTGCAGCTCTGCGTCCGGGGCGTCGGTGCGGGTCAGCGTCCAGTCGCTGCGGGCGAACTCGGCCTCACGAGGCAGCTCGGTGATCAACAGATGCCCGCGTACGGCGAGATCGACGAGCGTCGCCGTCACGTCGATCGGGTCGACCCGCTCGTCGGCCACGGTGCCGACATGGCCAGGGCGTACGTCGTCGACGACCCGGAACTCGGTCTGCCCGGCGCCGGTGGGGACGAACTCGCCGGCCCGGGTGATCTGATCGCCCGGCGTGCGCATCGACACCTGCGCGCCGGTGCAGCATGAACAACGCCACGGCGCCCAGCGCCAGCAGGCCCAGGGCCAGAGCCAGTTGCAGCGGCTCGGCCGAGAAGGCCCGGCCGACCGTCCAGCGGTAGTCGATCTGCTCGTTGCTGGCGACCGTGTTGGCCGGGAAGCCGATGTCGACCGCGACGACCTCGCCCTCACCGCGCGGACCGTCGCGGAAGGTCGGGATCTGCGATCCCTCGGTGCCGGCGGCGGCGAAGTCACACGGGACTTCGGAGTTCGGGCCACCGGCGGTGCACTTGATGTAGCTGAACTGGGTCGGGATCTGCACGGTGGCGGCGAACTCGGCCACCTGCGCCGACAGGCCCTGGAGCAGGCGCCAACGCAGCGCGGTCTCGCCACCGTCGATCGTGACGACCGCGCCGGTGACCGTGTAGCCCATCATGACCTCGGTGGCGCCGTTGGTCGCCACGGTCACCGTGGTGAACCGGTCGTCGGTTTCGATCGTCGGCGTCACCGCGGCCCCTTTGACGCTGGCGGTGATGTCGCTGAGGGTCTGGACGTACTGTCGATCGCCGACGAGGTCTTGGCGGGTCTCGAACTTCTGGCTGAGCTCGGGCGGCACCGCGCCGGTGAACGTGATCGTCTGCTTGACCTTGAGCGTGCCGTCCTTGGCGAGATTGGCCTCGACCACGAAGGTCGACGCGTTGCCTTCAGCGTGCGCGGTCAAGGCCAGAGGTCCGGCAAGCAGGCCGAAGGTCAAGGCGAAGAACGCGAGCAGGGCCCCGAGCCGGCGTGTTGTCGTAGCTGAGTTGGCGAGCACGAGGTACAGCCTCCCACTTGTCCCTGCGGCTCGCGCTTGCCTGGCTGCAAAATCCTGACCTCTTTTCGGCAACGATTGTCACGTCTCGCACCTGCAACACATGTGCCGCGTCGACGACCGCACGCTCGGTGCGCTGAATCTTTCGCGGCCATTCCCGCACCAGTTACGAAATCTTTGCCGGAAAGCGGCCACGCACCCGGTCGCGCGGAAGTTATCGTTGCGCCTGTGACTCAGCAGAACTGGGGCGGACCGCCGCCGAGCGGACAGCCCTTCCCTGCTCAGGCACCCGTCTACGGGCGACAGACCTTCGGCCGGCCACCGGCCGGAGTCCGTCCCTATCCCAGCCAAGGATTCGGCCAGTCGGTGTACGGCCAGCCGACCTTCGGCGGTGGCGTGCCGCACTACGGGCCGGCGCCGACGATGCCCGGACCGCCCAAGCAGCGCAACCCGCTGCGGCTCGTCGTCCTGGCGCTCATCGCGTTGGCCGTCGTCGCGCTGGGCGCCCTGGTGGTCACCGGTCTCGACTCCGCACCGACCGTGCAATACCAGAACGACGACTACAAGGTGCCGCCGCCGGATCTCAACCCACCGCCCATCCCGCTGCCGGAAACCTACGAGCAGGCCGACGACTGGGTCACCAACAACGCGTTCTACAACCAGACCGCCCCGGTCCCGGTGCGCTGCAACTCCCAGCCGATCAACGTGACGACGGCCAGCGACGCTCAGCTCAAGGCGCACTTCGAGGGCCTGATGGAGTGCCTGATGCGGGTCTGGCAGCCGCCGGTGACAGCGGCCGGGTGGCAGATCGTCCGGCCCTCGGTGACGATCTACGGCGAGGAGATCACGACCAAGTGCGGCAAGAGCGGCATCAACGCGTTCTACTGCTCGGCCGATCAGCAGGTCTACTACAGCAACCAGCTGCCTCGGGTGCTGGAGAGCGCCAGCGAGAACAAGTGGACCGCCGACATGGTGATGGCGCACGAGTTCGGGCACGCGCTGCAGGGCCGGACCGGCATCTTGATCTCCGCCCATGCGCTCGGCCAGAACTCCGGCGACAAGGCGACCGATCTGCAGTACACCCGACGGCTGGAGACCCAGGCCGACTGCTTCTCCGGCATGTTCGTCCGGGCCGTCTCGAGGTCGCTCGGCGTGCAGCAGCAGGACAGCGACGGCATCCTGGCGATCTATGTCGCCATCGGTGACGACACGCTGTCCGGTGATCCGCAGGTCGTCGGCAACCACGGCCTCGCCCGGTCGCGGAAGTATTGGGGCACCACCGGCCTGCGGACCAGCGCCGTCGGCGACTGCAACACCTTCGTCGCCCCGCCGAATCTCGTCCGCTGAGCAGCGCGTCCCGCGAGCGTGAGCACCGAGTCCGAGCGAGCGACGGTCAGCGTCGGTCAGCTGAGCAGGCAGGTGGCGATGGCGGCGATGCCCTCACCACGGCCGGTCAGGCCGAGGCCGTCGGTCGTCGTGGCCGCGAGCGACACGGGCCCACCGACGGCTTCGCTCAGCGAGCGTTCCGCCTCGGCGCGGCGACCGGCGAGCTTCGGCCGATTGCCGATCAGTTGGACGGCGACGTTGTTGACGGAGAAGCCGGCAGCGCGTACCCGGCGGGCCGTCTCGGTGAGGAACGCGGCGCCGGGCGCGCCGGACCATTCAGCGTCGGACGTGCCGTAGTTGCTGCCCAGATCGCCCAGCCCGGCGGCGCTCAACAGGGCATCACAGATGGCATGGGCGACGACGTCGCCGTCGGAGTGACCCTCCGGGCCGACGTCGTCGTCAAAGGTGAGGCAGGCGACCGTCATCGCCCGGCCCGGCGCCAGACGATGTACGTCGACGCCGATGCCGGTGCGAAAGCGTGGAACTCAGGAGGCGAGAACCTCATCGAGCAAGATCTCGGCCTTGTCCTCTTCGACGCGCTCGGCCAGAGCCAGCTCGGAGACCAGGATCTGCCGGGCCTTGGCCAGCATGCGCTTCTCGCCGGCGGACAGGCCGCGCTCACGCTCGCGGCGCCAGAGGTCGCGGACGACCTCGGCCACCTTCATCACGTTTCCGGAGTGCAGCTTCTCGAGGTTGGCCTTGTAACGCCGAGACC
The DNA here is from genome assembly GCA_963761955.1 of uncultured Actinomycetota bacterium. GTDB lineage: Bacteria > Actinomycetota > Actinomycetes > Propionibacteriales > Propionibacteriaceae > Microlunatus. The sequence goes on from CAVXIY010000034.1 coordinate 9,320, forward strand.
AGTTGGTCGGCTCCTCGGTGTGCGGTGCCCGGAGGACGCCGAAGACTCGTTCCAGCCCGTCTGCGTCGACGACGTCGCGAACTCCGACGAGGTCGAGATTGCAAGCGGGAACACGTACGATCAGATCAGTTTGGCCAACGATCCTCAAGACGAGGTAGAGCTTGTCCTCACCCTTGATCTGGCGGGTTTCGATGTCCTCGATGACAGCAGCCCCATGATTTGGGTAAACCACCGTTTCGCCGACTGTAAACGTCATATTGTTTTGTACCCCTTTCGCGACCTCAAGTTTAGCATGCTCACAGGTTCGCTCCGACGACGTTTGCGCTAGCCAGAGGGCAGTATTCGGGACGCGAACAGGGTTGACAAACCTCGGTGGAATGTGCGTCGGCGGCTGTCCGGTCATCAACCTCGGCCGGGGCGAGGCGCACCTGCACGAACCCGAGCGGTATGGATAGGCTGCACTGGAGCGTGTCCAGCTCATCGTGCAACCAGCCAGGCAGGAGTCGGCCATCGTGTCCTTGAACTCGAGTCGCCCAAGTCGTACGGGGCTTTTCGGCGCTGCCCGGGGGTTGCGTGCCGGCGTGGCGGTACTGCTCAGCCTGGGGCTGCTGGTCGTCGCCGCCGCCTGCGGCATGGACGTCCAGACCAATCAGCCGTACACGCCCGCCGAGGGCGTCAACGTCGACGTCGGCGACCCGAGCGATCCCAAGTCCGTGGTGCACGTTCGCAACCTGCTGATCGTGAGCAAGGCCCCCGGTGAGGGCATCGTGTCGGCCAGCCTGGTGACCGACGGTCGCGACCAGCTGACGGGCATCACGGGCGTGCCGATCAAGGCCGACGGGACCGACGGGCGCCCCGTTCACCGCGACCATTCCGAACACCGTCTCGCTGGCGAACGGCCTGCAGGTCGTGCTGACCGACGGCACCCCGATCACGGTGAAGAGCGCCGACATCGCGCCCGGGCTGAGCGCCACCCTGACCCTGACCTTCCAGTCCGCCGGCGAGGTCACCGTCAAGGTCCCGGTCATGGACGGCAACGAGCCGCAGTACGCGACCATCACCCCGGCGCCCACGCCCAGCGCCTAGCCGGCTCGCAGCGCCCGGCCGTCGCTGCCGGCGCGCGAATCAGCCCTCGAACTTGTAGCCCAGTCCTCGCACGGTGACCAGGTAGCGCGGGTTGGCCGGGTCGGCTTCGATCTTGGTGCGGAGCCGCTTCACGTGCACGTCGAGGGTCTTGGTGTCGCCCACATAGTCCGCGCCCCAGATCCGGTCGATCAGCTGGCCGCGGGTCATCACCCGGCCGGCGTTGCGGAGCAGCATCTCCAGCAGTTCGAACTCCTTCAGCGCCAGCCGGATCCGTACGCCGTCGACCGACACCTCGTGGCGTTCGACATCCATCCGCACCCCGGCAGCCTCGACGACATCAGGTATCAGCTCGGCGTCCTGGCCGCGGCGCAGCACCGCCCTGATCCGGGCGACCAGCTCACGGTGGCTGAACGGCTTGGTGACGTAGTCGTCGGCACCGAGCTCGAGCCCGACCACCTTGTCGATCTCGGAATCGCGGGCGGTGACCATGATGACCGGCACCGGGCCGCGGAGCCGCAACTGGCGGCAGACCTCGGTCCCGGGCAGTCCCGGCATCATCAGGTCCAACAGCACGATGTCCGCGCCGACCCGGTCGTACTCGGCCAGTCCGGCCGCGCCGTCGGCGGCTTCGATCACATCGAAGCCCTCCTTGGACAGCATGTAGGACAGCGCCTCGCGGTAGGACTCCTCGTCCTCGACGACAAGCACCCTGGTCATCGGCTGACCTCCTGGGGTTGTTGACCATCATCGTGAGCACGGCATGCAGATCGGGCGGCGTGGCAGGTGGGCCGGAATCTTGATCGTGAAGGTCGACCCGTGCCCCGGCTGGCTCCACACCGAGACCTCGCCGCCGTGGTTCGCGGCGACGTGCTTGACGATCGACAAGCCGAGCCCGGTGCCGCCGTTGGCTCGGCTGCGCGCGTAGTCCACGCGATAGAAGCGCTCGAAGATCCGCTCGACCTCGGCCGGCGGGATGCCGATGCCGTTGTCCGACACGGTGATCTCGACGTAGTCGTCGTCGCTCCGCGCCTGGACGTGCGCGGCGACGACCACCCGGGCGCCGGGATCGGAGTAGACGACGCCGTTCTCGACCAGATTGCCCACCGCGACCCCCAGCTGGCGGGCGCTGCCCAGCACCTGGGTGCCCGAGGCACCGGCGATGGTCAACGTGACCTGATGCTGTTCGGCGTCCACCCGGCGCCGGTCGACCGCGTCGCTGAGCACCTGGTCGATGTCGACCACCTCCGGATCGGACAGCGGATTGTCGGCCTGCAGCCGGGACAGCTCGATGATCTGGCCGACGAGATCGGTCAGCCGGGCCGATTCGACGCCCATCCGGCTGGCGAACTTGCGCACCGCGTCGGGGTCGTCGGCCGCGTCCTCGACCGCCTCGGCGAGCAGCGAGATCGCCCCGATCGGGGTCTTGAGCTCGTGGCTGACGTTGGCCACGAAATCGCGCCGGGTCTCCTCGATCCGGCGCGGCGAGGTCTGGTCGTCGGCCAGGACGACGATCAGGTCGTCCTCCAACGGCGCGATCCGAACCGCGAAGTGCGCGGACGACGCCCGCGCGCCCCGGGAGATCTGCAGGTCGACGGTACGCAGGGCCTGGTCCCGGCGTACGCCACGCACCAGCTGGAGGAGCTCGGGGACGGCGATCCGGCTGCCGCGGACCAGGCCGAGGGTCCGGGCACTGCTCGTCGCCTCCAGCACCTCGTCGTGCGGACCGACGACGATGCCGGAGGAGTTCAGGATCGCCAGCACCTCGGCGACCCCGGCCGGCACCACGGGCTCGTCGCTCTCGAAGGTCGGCGTCGGCTCGAGCCGGGGGCGGCGGCGGCTGATCCACATGATCAGCACGCCCAGGCCGATGCCCACGACCAGCGCGACGGCGGCGGCCGCGATCGGGTTCACACGACGATAGTAGGGGTCCGCGCGACGGCCGACCCGCCATCGCGAGCGGCTCACGGCGGGACGACACGCAGCGTTCGGAACCTGTTCACACGCCGTTCACCGGCTGCATGGCTCCTGGTAGGGGCCGGGAATAGGGTGGTCGTGCTGACCAGCCGACAGAGAGATGGGAATACTGATGCGTGACTCCTACCGGGAGCAGCTCGACGACATCCTGGCCGACCTCGTGCAGATGGCGCAGGTCGTCTCCTCGGCCGTGCGCACGTCCACGACCGCGCTGCTGGAGGCCGACATCCACCTGGCCGAGCAGGTGATCACCGAGGACGAGAAGCTCGACGCCAAGCAGGCCGAGATGGAGCAGCCGGGCGTTCTCGCTGCTCGCGCGGCAGGCGCCGGTCGCCGGCGAGCTGCGGATCCTGGTCGCCACCCTGCGGATGGTGACCGAGCTGGAGCGGATGGGTGACCTCGCCGCGCACGTCGCCAAGATCGCCCGGCTGCGCTATCCGGAGACCGCGGTCCCGGAGGCGCTGCGGCAGAACTTCGTCCGGATGGGCGACGTCGCCGAGAAGATGGTCGTCACCGCCGGCCAGACGCTGAACGACCGCAACATCCAGAACGCGCAGGAGCTCCGCGCTCGCGACGAGGAGATGGACGAGCTGCGGCGGGCCCAGTTCCGGGTGATGCTCAGCGACGACTGGGCCTACGGGGTCGAGGCCGCCGTCGACGTCGCGCTGCTCGGCCGCTACTACGAGCGGATCGCCGACCATGCCGCCTCGATGGGCCGCCGGATCATCTACGTGGTCACCGGCGAGTTCCCCGAGGACGAATACTGGCCCCAGCCGTAGCGCCGGCCACTGTCGGGCTCGACGTCCCGGGTCGAAACCGATTACGGCGACGTTCGGCGGATGTCTCGTCGGGTGACCGGTTCGCCGATGAGGAGCGTCGCGCGGAGGCCCTACTTCTTGCCCTGGTTCTTGACGGCCTCGATCGAGGCGGCGGCGGCCTCGGGGTCGAGGTAGCGACCGCCGGTGGTCACCGGCTTCAGGTCGTCGTCCAGCTCGTACGCGAGCGGGATGCCGGTCGGGATGTTCAGCCCGACCACCTCCTGGTCGCCGATCTGGTCCAGGTGCTTCACGATGGCCCGGAGCGAGTTGCCGTGGGCGGCGACCAGGGTGACCTTGCCGGCGTTCAGGTCGGGCACGATCTGGTCGTACCAGTACGGCAGCGCCCGCAGCAGCACGTCCTTCAGGCACTCGGTCTGCGGCCGCGCCTCGGTCGGCAGCCCGGCGTACCGCGGGTCGTGGAAGTTCGCGAACTCGTCGTCCTTGTCGATCGGCGGCGGCGGGGTGTCGTACGAGCGGCGCCAGATCATGAACTGCTCCTCGCCGTACTCGGCCAGCGTGGCCGCCTTGTCCTTGCCCTGCAGCGCGCCGTAGTGCCGTTCGTTCAGCCGCCAGGACCGCTTCGTCTCGATCCAGTGCCGGTCGGCGGCGTGCAGCGAGATCTCGGCGGTCCGGATGGCCCGGCGGAGCAGCGAGGTGTGCACCACATCGGGCAGCAGGCCGGACTCGACCAGCAGTTCGCCGCCGCGCTGCGCCTCGCCGGTGCCCTTCTCGTTCAGATCGACGTCCACCCAGCCGGTGAACAGGTTCTTCGCGTTCCATTCGCTCTCGCCGTGCCGGAGCAGGATCAGGGTCGACATGCCCGAGGTCATAGTGGTCAGCTGAGCCTCAGTGGTCGACGCCCGACGGTCGACCGATCGCCGAGCCTGGTGATGCTGCCGGAGCGTCGGAGGCCGCGCACACAAGATCCATCGCGTCAGCGGGTGACGTCCTCCCGGCCGGTGGTCATCTCGGCCAGCAGTTCGGGGATCGGCGCGACCCCGAGCCCGGGGCCGTTCGGCACGTCGAGACCGCCGTCCCGGAGCACGAACGGCTCGGTGATATCGGTTCGGTAGAAGCGATCCGAGGCCGAGACGTCACCGGGCAGGGTGAAGCCGGGCAGCGCGGCGAGGGCCACGTTCGCCGCCCGGCCGAGCCCGGTCTCCAGCATCCCGCCGCACCACACCGGGATGCCGTGCGCCGAGCAGACGTCGTGGATCCGTCGGGCCTCGAGGTAGCCGCCCACCCGACCGGGCTTGATGTTGACGATCTGGCAGGCGCCGAGGCTGATCGCATCGGCGGCGGAGCGGGCCGACACGATCGACTCGTCCAGGCAGATCGGCGTGCGGATCCGCCGGGCCAGTTCGGCGTGGCCGCAGGATGTCCTCCTCCGCCAACGGCTGCTCGATCAGCAGCAGGTCGAACGGGTCGAGCCGGGCGAGCAACGGCGCATCGCCCAAGCGTGTACGCGGTGTTGGCGTCCACCTGGAGCAGCACGTCGTCGCCGAACCGCTCGCGGACGGCCCGGACCGGCTCGACGTCCCAGCCCGGCTCGATCTTGAGCTTGATCCGCACGTAGCCGGCGTCCAGATAGCCGCCGACGGCGTCGACCAGTTCGGGGATGGAGTCCATGATCCCCACCGAGACCCCGCTCGGCACATGATCAACAACGGCGCCGAGATGATCAGCGAGGGACTGATCATGTTCGCGGAGTCTCGGCGTCCAGCACCGCCATCTCCAACGCGGCCTTGGCCATCCGATGGCCCTTGATCGCCGCCAGCACGGTCGCCACCCGGGCCGCGGTCAGCCGGTCGGCGGCCAGCAGCGGCGGAATCAGGAACCGCCGCAGCACGTCCTGCGGCCGCGCCGAGGTACTCCGAGGAGTACAGCGGGTCGCTCATCGCCACGCACTCGCCCCAGCCCTCGGCGGTCGCCGTCCGGACCCGGACGAGCAGGACCTCGCGATCATGCTGCATCCCGAACGACGTCCGGAACGGGGTGACCAGCGGCAGGTGGATGCGCCGCAACTCGACGCTCTCGATCTCTCATGACGGTCCTCTCGCGACGATGTAGCCGCCGCAGCCGGCGGTCGAAGTCGATGATCAGGTCGCCGCGTTCGAGCATCGGCAGCAGCCGGTCGCGGAGCGTCGGCCGCCAGGCCGCCGCCTGTTCGGGATCGGTACGCCGCAGGCCCTCGATGTCCGGCGGCACTTCGACCAGCACGGTCTCCGCCGCCGTCGACGGTGCCGGCGCCGGTGCGCCGTCGCAGGCGGCCCGGGCCGCGGCACTGCCGAGTTCCCAGCGCAGCAGCATCCGGTCCGTCTCGTCGCCGGCGTTGATCGCATCGGGCATCTCGCCGTAGTAGTTGACGGCGTACTTCACCGCCCGGCCGCCGAGCTTGTGGAGGTTGAAGTGCGCGTTCCGGGCGATCAGCGGATCGAAGGTCCAGTTGATCACCGGGACGCCACAGCGCAGCGCCTACGCCCGCTGGTGCAGCTTCAACGCGAAACCAAGATCACGGCCGCGGGCCGCCGGCGGTGACGCCGGCGATGTGGCTGTGCATGGCCGGCCGGTCCGGCGCCCCCAGAATCCCACGCAGGCCCCGAGCATCTCCGTCCCGGCGTACGCGCCGACCACGTAGCTGCCGGCCGAACTCAACGCGCGCAGCAGGTTCACCGGCATCGGCGCCCCATCGCCGCGGCCCCAGATCTCGGAGAACAGCGCCTCGCACGCGACGAACTCCGCGAGCTCGGTCAGCGGTCTGATGATCACGCCGGATCGCGTCGGCGGCCGCGGCGGCCGACGCCCGGGCCGCCTCGACCAGGTCATGATCAACAGTCATTCGACCGCCCAGCTCTCCGGGGGATTCCGCGTCAGATGGTCGATCAACGCCACCAGCAGGGCCGTGCCGCTCCGGGATGGCCGACGACCAGCGCATGCTCATGATCAGCATGCGCTCCGCCGCCGACCGCACCGAGCCCGTCGAGGGTCGGAGATGCCGGCGCCGGCGGTGAAGTTGCCGTCCGAACCGCCGCCGACCTCGGCGCTGCGGAGCGGATCAGCCCCAGCTCACCGGCCAGCCGCTGGGCCAGCGCCGAGCAGCGCCGCCGACGCGTCCCGGTCGAGCGGCGGCCGGTTCGGCCCGCCGTCGATGATCAGCGACGGCCTCGGGATCGACCGGGGCCATGCGCCTTGATCGCCTCGTCGACCCGCTGCTGCTCGTCGAGGCTCCAGGCCCGGACGTCGACGGTGACCTGGGCGAACGCCGGAATGGTGTTCGGCGTGGTGCCGGCGCTGAGCACGGTCGGCACCACCGTGGTGCCCTCGGCCGGCGCGCCGAGTGCCGCGACGGCCAGCACCTGGTGCGCCAGCTCCACGCCGGCGTTGACGCCCTTCTCCGGTTCCAGCCCGGCGTGCGCGGCGCGGCCGCGGACCCCCAGCCGGTACCACGACGTGCCCTTGCGCCGGACCTTCAGGGCGCCGCCGTCGGCACTCGGCTCCAGGACCAGCGCGGCGACGCAGTCGGCCGCCTCGGTCTCGATCAGCTCCCGCGACGTCGTCGAGCCGATCTCCTCGTCGCCGGTGACCAGCACGGTCACCGTCGGGTCATCGCCGAGCGCGCCAGCGCGTAGAAGGCCATCACCAGACCGACCAGCATGTCGAAGGAGCCCGGGCCGCGGAGGATGCCGTCCTCGCACGCCGTACGGATGGGTCTCGAGCGAACCGATGGGCCACACCGTGTCGTGATGAGCCAGCACCAGCACCCGCCGATCACCGGTTCCCAGCCGCCAGCGCAGGTGGGTGCAGCCGTCGATCACCAGGGTCTCCGGCTCGGCGCCGAGCAGCCGCGCGCCGATGTCGGAGACCAGCGCCGCGCTTGCGCTGCCACGGCGGCCAGATCCGCGGACGGCGACTCGCAGTTGATCAAGGACTCCGAGGTCGTCGAGCATCGCCGGCAGCATGCTCGCGAAGTGCTCCACCGATCCGGGCCGAAATCGGGTCAGGCATGCCCACAGCATGCCTGACGCGTTTCGGACTGATCGAGCTAGTCGTCCTCGGATGCGGGCTGGAGGTGGGTGAAGGCGGCGAGGTTGGCGGTCGATTCGCCGCGGGAGCGCCGCCACGCCCACTCGCGGCGGATGCTGTCGGCGAAGCCGAGTTCCAAGATCACGTTGAAGCTCGAGTCGGCGGTCGGTGGCCACCGCGCCCAGCAGCCGGTCGACCTCGGCCGCGCTGATCAGTTCCAGCGACGATCTTGCCGGTCAGGTAGATGTCGCCGAGCGCGTCGAGACTGAAGGAAACCCCGTACAGCTTGAGGTTCTGCTCCAACAGCCATCGGTAAACGCCCGCGTGGTTCTCGTCCGGACGCCGGGCGACGAAGGCCCGGACGCTCACTCCGTACCGCCCGACCTCCAGCGCGCATTCGGTGATCAACTTGGCCGTGCCGGGCAGGCGGACCGAGAACAGCCCCTCGGCGGTCTCGGTCGACTCGAGATCGAGCTCGGCCAGCGCCGACCGGATCTCGGCGATCGCCCGGCCGCGGGAGTCGCTCATCAGGTCTGCTGCACGAACCAGCGCACCTGGTACGGCTCGACGACCAGCGCCCCGTCGGTCAGCGGAGTGTCGTCGGTCAGCGCATCCCAGGCCCAGTTGCCCAGCGGGATGACCCACCGCGGCAGCGATCTGCCGGTCAGGCGTGACGTTGTAGACCCCGACCATCGTCTGGCTCGGGAAGCGGCGGAGCAGCACCAGCACGGCCGGGTTGACCGGATCGAGGATCTCCGACTCCACCGACGCGTCGAGGCTGGGCAACGCCGCGCGGACGGTGATCGCGTGCCGCAGCCCGTGCCAGATGCGGTGCTCGACGGTGCCGTACTCGTGCCGGCGGCCGGCGACGTCCCACGGCATCACCGGGCGGTGCACCCAGCGGTTGTCGTCGGCGTGCTCCTCGCTCTCGACGAAGTCGTAGTCGTTGCGCAGGGCCAGCTCGTCGCCCATGTAGAGCAGCGGCAGGCCGCCGAATCCGAGCACCAGGTAGTACGCGAGCAGCATCCGGCGGATCGACAGGTCGAGATGGGTGTCGTTGCCGGTGTTCAGCGCCGACTCGATGCCGATCAAGGAGGCGGCGGTGCCGCTGATCCGGCGGTCACCGGTCTCCAGGTTCTCCTGGAACACCAGCCCCCGGGCGTCGCTCATCGGATAGAGCCCGGCGTAGTACTCGGCCAGGAAGCGCCGGTGCTCGAAACCGTTCAGCCCGACCGAAGCCGCGTCCGCGTCGTCGATCGCCCAGCCGATGTCGTCGTGGCAGCGCAGGTAGGTGCCCCACACCGTGGTCGGCGGCTTGGCCGGGAACCGGTTCATCGCGGCGCAGAACAGCCGGGTGTCCTTCGCCGCCAGCGCCGACCAGATCTGCACCATCAGCGAGTTCTGGTACGCCAGGTCGCTGACCTTGCCGGCATGCTTGCCGACCCCGAGATAGGGGGCCAGGTCCGCCGGACCGACGATCGCCTCGGCCTTGAAGATCAACGCCGGCGCGGCGATCTTGGCGACGGTCCGCAGGGCCTGGGTGATCGAATGCACCTCCGGCTGATTCTGGCAGTTGGTTCCCATCCGCTTGAAGATGAAGGCGATCGCGTCCAGCCGCAGGCATTCGACGCCGAGATTGGCCAGCCACAAGATCAGATCGGCGAACTCGTAGAAGACCTCCGGATTGTGCCAGTTGAGATCCCACTGCCACTGGTTGAACGTCGTCCAGACCCAGGAGTAGGACTCCTCGTCGAAGGTGAAGTTGCCCGGGGCGAAGTCGGGGAAGACCTCGGGCAGCGTCTTCTCGTACTCGTCGGGCAGCTCGCGGTCGGCGAACATGTGGAAATAGTTGCGATAGAAGCTGTCACCCGCGCGGGCGTTGACCGCCCACTGATGCTCGGCCGCGACGTGGTTGAGAACGAGGTCGAGGGTGAGCGATATCCCCCGGGATCGCAGGACGGTGGCCAGGTCGCGCAGATCCTCGATGGTGCCGAGATCCTCACGCACGGCGCGATAGTCCATCACCGCGTAGCCGCCGTCGCTCTGCCCCGGCCGCGGCTTGAGCAGCGGCATCAGGTGCAGGTAGGTGATCCCCAGCTCGGAGAGGTAGTCGACCTTCTCGGCCACCCCCTTCAGGGTGCCGCCGAACCGATCGGCGTACGTCGCGTAGCCGACCATCTGCTGGTGCTGGAACCAGTACGGGTCGGCATGCCGCCGCAGGTCGAGCAGCCGCAGGTCGGCCGGTCGGCGGCGGAAGTTGTTCGCCGCGATCTCCACCAGCCGATAGGCCATCTCGGGCGCACGATCGGGGTAGGCGCCGGCCAGCCCCGCGATCAGATCGGGCCAGTAACGCTGAAGTCGTGCGCTGAAGACGACTTGATCATGCGCGGGCTCGCCTTCGAGCAGCGGCGCCAGGTCAGGGATAGTCATTTGAGGGCAGGCTATTGCCCGGCACGTGCACTTGTCAGCAGACCCATCGAGATCGAGACACTCGTCCGGCTCGACGGGCCAGGTCCTACTTGGCGTCCACCAGATCGGTGTCGGCGGAATTCTCCCGCAGTTCCTTGCGGCCGAACTTCAGTCTCTTGCGGAACTCCTCGAGGAACATGTCCCGCAGCTGATCGTTGTCGATCGCCCCGCCGACCGCGCCCGAGCTTGCTCTTGGCCACCCGCTGGCACACCGTGAGCCAGGCCCGGCCCATCGCGTACGTGAAGCTGGTGGCGACCCCGGCGCCGATCGCGCCGCCGACGACCGTGCCGGCTCCCGGCACCATCTTGATCAGGCCGGTGAACGCCGATCGCCCGACCTGGGTGGCCGCCGTGGTCGAGACCACGGCCATCAGCGCCGCGCGGTCGAACTTGATCTTGTACAGCTGGGCGATCTTGGCCATCATGCCCAGCTGGATCGGCACCAGCAGGGTGGCGTCGGAGAACGGGATCGGCGTCGCGGCGGCGGCCGCGGCACTGGTGGCGGCCGCGGCTATGTACTTCTTGGCTTCCTTGTCCTTCCGATCCTGATCGATCTCCTGCGCCGCGACGAGGGCTGCGTGGACTCCTTCGGGCGCAACTTGAAAGGTGGCATCGAGGACCTCTCGCAGCCCGTACGGACGCTGGCCGGTGAACTCGTCGGCCATCGCGAACGTCATGAACGGGCGGCCGCCGGCGAGCGGGAGCCGCTTGGCCATGATCTGCTCGGCCAGCATCACCGCATCGGGGTGGTAACCGCCGTCGCGCGATTCGCGGGATTGGCCGGGTCGAACCGCCGCGGCACCTGGGTCAGCACCAAGATCACCGGCAGGCCCATCTCGTCGAGCCGCCGGATGAAGTCGGCCTCGGCCTCCTCGAACCGCCGGTCCATGCCGCGTACGCAGAACCAGGCCACGTGGATCTGCTCGGACAGCGGCAGCTTGCGCATCTGGATCATGGCCTTGTTCAGCTCGGACAAGATCTCCTTGTCGTCCTTGCCCACCTCGAGGCCCTGGGTGTCGACGATGCCGAGATGCCCGATCTTGTCGACGTAGAGGTGGCTGCCGTGGGTGACCGGCTCGCCGATGCCCGTCCGGGCGACCTCCTCGCCGAAGATCGCGTTGATCAAGGTCGACTTGCCCACGCCGGTCTTGCCGAAGATCGCCAGGTTGAACCGGCCGATAGCCGCGTTCTGCTTGTCGTACTCGGCCCGGAACGACTCCCGGAACCAGTCTGTGCTACCCGCCATGTCGCAAGGGTACGGTCCGGCGCCATCGAACCGACGTCCGGGCCGAAGCGCCGTGGATAGATCCGTTGCGGAGCGCGCACCCGCTGAGTAGTTTCACTGGTAACGCCCAGTCCTGGCCCGGGTCGGCGGACCGAGGCCGACCACCCGATGCGACTGCGCTGTATCAAATCGGGTGGCTGTCCCCTCTTACCAGGGCACTCGTCGTTGGTGCCCGCCATCGACCCAGCAGCGCGGAATGACGACCGTGCCCGGACACGTAGGGGAATCATGGAGCAGGATCCGTATCGGGTCGTCTGGCCGGTCAAGCCCAACGTCGATCGAAGGTCTTCCCGGACGGGACCGGGTCCCGTTCAAGGAGACGCCGATCCTGCTGCCGACCGACGTGCTGCTCCGGCACAATGCGCGAATCCTCGATCCGTCGACGGCGGCCCAGCCGAACCTCGATCGGCGGCAGGCCGACAACAAGCGAAGCTGGGTCAGTGACGGTCCGGCCCGCATCGCGTACCAGCCGACCGCGTATGTCGCCAATCAGATCCTGGTCTCCGCGGCGGGGCGCGGGCTCAGACCGGATCCGCGAGTCTCACCGGGACCTCAACGACGAGCTGCGGAAGCAGCGGAACTTCCCGCAACGGATGGATCCAGCTCCGGCTGCCCGATCCGGCCGATCTCGAGCTGACCGATCGGCTCGTTCCGTCCCGGTCTCCCGCGGTCGTCCGCTTGACCATCGACTACGTGCCGGTCCGACGAGCCGCCTCCGGCGACGGACCGAACGAACCCCCCACCGGAGACCGGCCCCCGCTGCCGGATGCCTGGGAGGTCGTCCAGCGTCTTCGGGACGGGCTGGGCGCTTCGGCCGGCGAGATCGGCCTGAACCACCTGATGTTCGCCTCGGGGCTGGGCGGCGTCGGATTCACCGTCGGGCACTCGGTCGGGGGCATCGGCTTCACGGTGGGACACGCGATCGGGGTCAACGAGTACGCCATTCCCGGGATGGGTGGCCGCGCGCCGGTGCGCTGGCTCGCCCGCCCGCCGCTGCGCAACGAGGTCCCCCGCCGTCCGGTCGTCGCCATCCTCGACACCGGCGTGGCCACCGGCCATCCCTGGTTCGAGGCGCCCGACCGACGATCCGATCGTGCTGCGGTACTTCTACGACACGACCAGCGCGTCGGTCCGTCGCGGCGACCACCGACGCCGAAGGCGGGGAGACCGAGCCCAACCTCATCGATCCGCTCGAGGGCCTGATCGATCCGTTCTTCGGCCACGGCACCTTCATCGCCGGAATCATCCGCCAGACCTGTCCCGACGCCCGCCTGCTGTCGGTCAAGATCATGGACAACGACGGCATCGTCGAGGAGGCCGACCTGATCAACGCCCTCGGCTTCCTGCATCAGCGCCAGGACGAAGGCTCGGAACGACGGTCCCGACGAGGACCTGGTCGACGTCGTCTCGCTCTCGCTGGGCTACTACCACGAGGCCACCGACGCGGGCAGTCCTCTACGACACCACGCTCAGCGACGCGCTCGAAGCGCTGGGAGAGCAGGGCATCCTCGTCGTCGCCGCGGCCGGCAACAACGCCACGACCCGACCGCTGCTCCCGGCGGGATTCACGCCGTACCGCAACGGCGTGCTGCCGGATGGCGCCACGGCCTCGCTGATCAGCGTCGGGGCCCTCAATCCGGACGGCGGGGTCTCCCTGTTCAGCAACAGTGGCGACTGGATCGCCTGCTACAGCCCCGGCGCCGCCCTGGTCAGCACCCTCCCGATCGTCGACGCCGGCCAGCGCTCCGGAGTCGACCTCGGCGTCGGAGCCGCTCAGCGAGCGTGAGGTGGGCAGTTGGCGGGCCACGATCGACCCGGACAGCTTCACCGGCTTCGGCACCTGGAGCGGAACATCGTTCGCGGCGCCGGCCGCCGCCGGCGCCGCGGCCCAGGCGCTGCTCGACCTCGCGCTCACCGCCCACAAGGTGGTCCCGAAGCGGCCGACGTCGTGCAGCGCGTCCTCTCCGAGCTGGGCTTCTTCGAGCAGGACGATACTGACGCCGGGGCACTGGGAGGCCAGCCTGATCATTGACGAGCGAGACGCCTCCGACGAACACGCCACGTCCACCTGGGCGCGACGGCTCGATCACGCGACTGGCCTGCTGGAACAAGGAATCGCCGCGGCCGGGCTCGGGCAGCTGACCGAGGCGGTGTCCTGCTTCGACCGCGCGCTCGAGACGCTGGCCCTGGATCGTCGAGGCCGCCCGCTCGCCGGACATGATCATCAGGCCTGGCAGCGAAGTCACCTGGGCGCGAGGATCCTGCTCAGCCAGGCCTTTGCGACCCACGAGCTCGGGGATCATGCCCGGGCCACCCGAGTGCTGGACGACGCCCTCGCGATCTCCGAGGCCGGCGGATATGACGACATCGGCGTCCTGGTGTACGCCCAGCGCGGCGCGATGCTGATCCGCGAGGGGCAGCTGAAGGACGCCCTCGCCCAGCTCGACCACGCGGTGGACTTCCTGGAGTACGCGCCACCGGTGGACCGGGCGAAGGTGTTGCTCAACCGCGGCGAGCTTCACGGCCTGCTCGGAGATCTCGCCCAGGCCAAGGACGACTGCGCGCTGGCCCTCCGACTGGCGCTGGAGTCGGGACCGGCCGAACTGGTGTTCTATGCCACGCACAATCTCGGCTGGTACGAGTTCCTGGCCGGCAACCTTCCTCGGGCCTTGGAGCTGATGCCCACCGGTGAGGACGCCCTGCCGGACTTCGAACGGGGCATCGTCGGCATGGACCGGGCCAAGGCACTGCTCAGTGCCGGTCTGGTCACCGAGGCCGACCGATCGCTGATCGACGTCTGCGCTGCGTTCGGTCGGACCGAACTCGTCCAGTTCCTCGCCGAGGCGGAGCTGATCCGCGCCGAGGTCGCCCTGCTCGCCGACCAGGCCGAGCTCGCCCACACCCTCAGCCACCAGGCGGTCGCCCGCCTCAAGCGGCGGCACAACCGGCGGGCCATCGCGCTCGGTGAACTGGTCCAGCTGCGAGCCGACATCGCTCGAGGAGCCCGCCGGGATCGGGTCCTCCGAAAAGCGGACCGGCTGGTCCGGACCTTCACCGAACTGGGCTTGCGGGACCAGGAACGGATGGCGCGGCTGATCGCGATCGAGCATGCCGGAGCCGACGGCACGCAGATCGCGGGTGCTGCCGCAGATCCGGCCCGAACAGCCGCTCGATCTCCGGCTCTACAACCGTCTGGTGCGAGCGAAGGCGGCCTACGCCCGCGGTGATACGGCAGCGGGTCGACGGCAGGCGATCCAGGGCATGGCGGAGATCACCGAACATCAGGCCCAGTTCGGCAGTCTCGACCTGCAGATCTCCGGCGCCGCCTACGGCGTGGACCTGGCGGCGCTGGCGGTCACCGAGGAGATCGAGCATGGCCGCCCGACGGCCGTCCTGGCCTGGCTGGAAC
Source organism: uncultured Actinomycetota bacterium (assembly GCA_963761955.1). GTDB lineage: Bacteria > Actinomycetota > Actinomycetes > Propionibacteriales > Propionibacteriaceae > Microlunatus. The sequence goes on from CAVXIY010000034.1 coordinate 24,384, forward strand.
GGGCTCGCGCCATCTCCGCGCGGGTGCCGGAGGTTCAGCCGCCCGACGGATCCGATGACCGCCGACCTGCTCGGCCAGCTGCGCTGGGTGATCAACAGTCTCGAACAGGGACAGACCCAGGGCGACAGCACCGACGGCCTGCGTCGCCGCCGGAGCCAGTTGCAGCGAACGATCCGCGCCCGCTCCTGGACGATCCAGGGTCCGCGCGCGGTCGGCGCGATCCCGACCGCCGCAGCCATCCGGGCTGAGCTCGATCCGGCCTGTCTGGTGGCGATCTTCGGCCTGCACGACCAGTTGCACGCCGTGGTGCTGACCCGGACCCAGAGCTGGCAGCGCCGACTCGGCACCATGTCCGAGGTCGAGCAGCTCGGCATGCGGGTCAATGCCGATTTCGACGTGCTCGCGATGGATCTGGTCCCGCGAGCCCTGCGCGCCTCGGCGCGCAGTTCGCTGGCCAAGGGACTTCGGGCGCTGGACGAGCTCATGCTGGCGCCGCTCGACCTGCCGGCCGGGCCGATCGTCCTGCTGCCACCCGGGAAGTTCGCCGGTCTGCCCTGGGGGGAGCTGCCGTCCTTCGCGGGTCGGCCGCTGACCGTGGCGCCGTCGGCCGCGGCCTGGCTCCGAGCCCACGCCAACATCAACCGCGATCCCGGCCCGGTGGTGGCGATCGCCGGACCCGGTCTGGCCCGGGCGGATCAGGAGGTCGCCGCGGTGGCCGAGGCCTGGCCGGGCTGCCGGACCCTGACCGGGTCGCAGGCCACCGGCCCAGCCGTCCTCGCCGCGGTCGACGGCGCCCGCCTCGTCCACGTCGCCGCCCACGGCCAGCACCAGCGCGACAGCCCGCTGTTCTCCTCCATCAAGCTGTTCGACGGTCCGGTGGTCGGGTACGACCTCGATCGGTTGACCCATCCGCCGAGCCAGGCGGTGCTGTCGGCGTGCGATCTGGGCCGGGCGACGGTGCGGCCGGGCGACGAGGCACTCGGCCTCAGCCGCGCGCTGCTGCACAGCGGCACGGCGACGGTGATCTCCGGCGTGGCGAAGGTGTCGGATCGTGGCGCCGCCGACCTGATGAGCGACTATCACCGGCGGCTGGCCGACGGCCTGGCCCCCGCGTACGCGCTGGCCGATGCCCTGGCGGCGGCCGACGAGCCGCTGCCGTTCCTCTGCTTCGGCGCCGGCTGGTGAAGAGCTCTGCGGCACGGCGTGAGAATTACCCATTGGTCGCTCCGACACTCTAGACTCGCCAGGTTGTCCGCTTCCCTGAAAGAGTCTCGAATGCCCATCCGTTCCGATCTGCGCAACGTCGCGATCGTCGCCCACGTCGATCACGGCAAGACCACTCTCGTCGACGCGATGCTGTGGCAATCGGGTGCCTTCCGCGTCGGCCAGGACGTCGAGAAGCGGGTGATGGACTCGATGGACCTGGAGCGGGAGAAGGGCATCACGATCCTGGCCAAGAACACGGCCGTGCTGCACCATGCGCCGGGTGGTCAGGACGTGACGATCAACATCATCGACACCCCGGGCCACGCCGACTTCGGCGGCGAGGTCGAGCGCGGGCTGGAGATGGTCGACGGCGTGCTGCTGCTCGTCGACGCCTCCGAGGGACCGCTGCCGCAGACGCGCTTCGTGCTGCGCAAGGCGCTGGCCAAGAAACTGCCGATCATCGTCGTGGTCAACAAGGTCGACCGGCACGACGCCCGGATCACCGAGGTGATCGAGGAGATCTACGAGCTCTTCATGGATCTGGTGGACGACGACTCCCCCCACGTCCTGGACTTCCCGGTGGTGTACGCCTCCGCCAAAGCCGGACGGGCTTCGCTGACCGAGCCGGCCAACGGCGAGATGCCCGACAGCGTCGATCTCGGTCCGCTGTTCGCCACGATCCTCGATCACATCCCGGCCCCGACCTATACCGAGGGCGCGACGCTGCAGGCCCACGTCACCAACCTGGACGCCTCGCCCTACCTGGGCCGGCTGGCCCTCTGCCGGATCGTGGCCGGCACCATGAAGCGCGGCCAGAATGTGGCCTGGTGCCGATCCGACGGCACGATCAAGACCATCAGGCTGTCGGAGATGTTGATCACCCAGGCGCTCGACCGGATACCCGCCGACAGCGTCGGACCCGGCGACATCGTCGCCATCGCGGGGATCCCGGACATCACCATCGGTGAGACGCTGTCCGATCCCGACGACCCGAAGCCGCTGCCGTTGATCACCGTCGACGAGCCGAGCATCTCGATGACGATCGGTCTGAACACCTCACCGCTGGCGGGCAAGGCCGGCAAGAACCTCACCGCCCGACTGGTCAAGGCGCGGCTCGAGGCCGAACTGGTCGGCAACGTGTCGATCCGGGTCTTCGACACCGAACGGCCCGACACCTGGGAGGTTCAGGGCCGAGGCGAGCTCCAGCTGGCGATCCTGGTGGAGATGATGCGCCGCGAATCGTACGAGCTGACGGTGGGCAAGCCGCAGGTCGTGACCCGGGAGATCGACGGCAAGGTGCACGAGCCGATGGAGCGGTTGACCATCGACGCGCCCGAGGACTTCGTCGGGGTGGTGACCCAGCTGATGGGGCTGCGCCGCGGACGCCTGGAGCAGATGGTCAATCACGGCACCGGCTGGGTCCGGATGGAGTACCTGGTGCCGGCCCGGGGGCTGATCGGCTTCCGCACCGAGTTCCTCACCGAGACCCGCGGGACCGGTCTGATGAACCACGTCTTCGAGGCCTACGAGCCCTGGCACGGCGAGCTCCGGACCCGTCCCACGGGCTCCCTGGTCGCCGACCGCAGCGGCATGGTCACCTCGTACGCGCTGTTCAATCTGCAGGAACGCGGCACGATGTTCGTCGGCCCGGGCACCGAGGTGTACGAGGGCATGATCGTCGGCGAGAACGCCCGCTCCGACGACATGGATGTCAATCCCACCAAGGAGAAGAAGCTCACCAACGTCCGCTCCTCCACCGGTGACGAGCTGGAACGCCTGATCCCGGCCAAGAACATGAGCCTGGAGCAGGCCCTCGAGTTCTGCCGGGGCGACGAGTGCCTCGAGGTCACCCCCGCCGCCGTCCGGATCCGCAAGGTCAACCTGTCCGGAAACGAGCGGTCCCGGACCCGCTCCCGGGCCAAGAACGCCGGCTGAACCACGCCCCTGCGCCCGTCGAACCCGCTAGCCGTCATCGCGCCCTGAGCCCGTCGAAGGGCCACGTTTCCCGTCGAGTGACGGCAAACCAGGGCCCTGAACGCCGAATCGACCCCCGTCTGCCGTCACTCGACGGCAAACGGGGTCGATCGGGAGGGGCTAGCTGCCTTCGGCGGCCTTCTTGGCCGGAGCCTTCTTGGCCGGCAGCCTTCTTGGCGGGAGCCTTCTTCGCCGGCCGTGCGGCCGCCTGCTCGCCGCAGCCTTCTTCGCGGGAGCCTTCTTGGCGGCGCGGGTCGCCGTCGCCTTGGCGGCGCCGCGCGGGGTCACCGACTCGGTGGCGGTCCGGCCGGTGACCGTCTTGCGGGCGACGGTGACGCCTTCCTGCACCTTCTCGAAGGCCGGATCGACCCGCTCGACCACATCGGCGAGCACACCCTCGGCGCGCTTCTCCGCCTTGCCGGAGAGGTCCTTGGCGTTGCCGACCGCCCCGTCGACGACGCGCTTGCCCCGGCCGGCCAGTTCACCGTAGGTGGCGTTCGCGTGGACGATCAGCTCGTTGGCCTGCTTCTGCAGCTCGGCGATCCGCACCCGGGTCGATTCCGGGAGGTTGCGCATCTGGTCGGGCAACGTGATCACGAACGTCCGAAGCTCATCGGCGCTGTCCTTGGCCTGCTTGCTCAGCTCGGGTGCCCGGCCCTGGATCTCGTCGATCCGCTTCCGGCCCCTCTCCTGGGTGTCGGCCAGGGCGCTGCGGAGCACTTCGGCCAGTGCGTCGGTGAGCCCGGCGACGGCGTACAGCGGCGTGAAATCCGATTCGGCGGCCGACTTGCGGGCTTGCGCGGGGGTCTGTTTGCGAGGCATCGCATTCTCCTTCAGGAAATGAATGTGGGGGTGTGGTCAGATGACGGGGGTCGATGGGTCGCCGGTCGCCTTCTCGTTCTCCTTGACGAAGGAGCCGTAGACGTCGATCAGCACGCGCTTCTGCCGCTCGGTGATCGATCGCGTCGGCCAGCACGGCCATCTCGACGGTGGTGGCGGGATGATCGTCGGGATCGAGGATTCCGGCCCGTACGTAGAGGGTCTCCGCCGAGATCCGGAGGGCTTTCGCCAGTTGCTGCAGCACTTCGGCCGACGGCTTGCGCAGCCCTCGCTCGATCTGGCTGAGATAGGGATTGGAGATCCCCGTCTGCTCCGCCAGCTGGCGCAAGGACAGCTGCGCGCCACGACGCTGGGCGGCGATGAACTCACCCAGCGTGCCGAGCTGCTCACCCAGTTTGGGTGCCTTGATCTTTGCCATGCGTCCAGTGTGCTTGCAATTGCAAGCAGATGCAAACTCTGGCTAGCGTGAGGCGGCTCACAGGATGCTGCCGCGTAACGACTCGTTAAGGTTCGTGGCGAGCCATTGTGCTGAGGCGCCGCGTCAGTCAGAGTGAGCAAATCGCACGATTCTGGTCCTGATCCCTGAGCCCATCGACGATCGGAGTGACCGATGACGACAGCCCCCTCGGCCGCAGTTGCCGAGCAGAATCCTTCCCAGCCCGAGCTCAAGCGGGTGATGGGCCCCAAACTCTTGCTGCTGTTCATCGTCGGTGACATCTTGGGCACCGGCATCTACGCGGTCACCGGCAACGTCGCCAAAGAGGTCGGCGGCGTGGTGTGGCTGCCCTTCCTGGTGGCCTTCATGGTCGCGATCATCACCGCGTTCTCCTACCTGGAACTGGTGACGAAGTATCCGCAGGCGGCCGGTGCCGCCCTCTACACGCACAAGGCCTTCGGGGTGCACTTCGTCACCTTCCTGGTCTGCTTCACCGTGATGTGCTCGGGCATCACCTCGGCGTCGACGGCCTCTCGCGCCTTCGCCAGCAACCTGGAAGCCATGGTCAACGTGGTCCGGGCCGACTGGCTGGGATCCAGCGAGGCCGACTTCAGTGGCGGCCTGACGACGGTGCTCGCGATCGTGTTCATCCTGCTCGTCGCCACGATCAACCTTCGCGGCGTGGCCGAGAGCGTCTACGCCAACATCGTGCTGACCTGCGTCGAACTCAGCGGACTGCTGATCGTGATCTTGGTCGGCTTCTTCGCCTTCTTCCAGGGCAAGGGCGACTTCTCCCGCGCGGTGATGTTCGATACGCCCGGGGACAAGAGCGTGTTCCTCGCGGTGACGGCCGGAACCACGCTGGCCTTCTTCGCCATGGTCGGCTTCGAGGATTCGGTGAACATGGCCGAGGAGACCAAGGAGCCTGAACGCATCTTCCCCAAGATCATGATCACCGGCCTGGGTCTGACCGGATTGATCTACATCCTGGTGTCGGTCTCGGCGGTCGCACTGGTGCCCATCGGTGAGCTGAGCGGGTCGAGCACACCGCTGCTGCTGGTGGTTTCGCTCGGTGCGCCGAACCTGCCGTTCGACCAGATCTTCCCGCTGATCAGCATGTTCGCCGTGGCCAACTCGGCCTTGATCAACATGCTGATGGCCAGCCGACTGCTCTACGGGATGTCGAAGCAGCGGGTCTTGCCGCCGGCGCTGGGCCGAGTCCTGGAAGGCCGGCGCACGCCGTGGGTGGCCATCCTGTTCACGACGGCCATCGCCGTCGGACTGCTCGCGTTCGTCGATCAGCTGGCCGTCCTCGGCGGGACGACGGCACTCCTGCTGCTCGCCGTCTTCACCGTGGTGAACATCTGCTGCCTGGTGCTGCGGAAGGATCCCCAACCGCACAAGCACTTCCGGGCTCCGACTGCCCTCCCGGTCATCGGCGCCCTGGCCTGCGCCTACCTCGTCGGGCCGTGGACCGGGCGGGCGACCGAGCAGTACAAGGTCGCCGGCATCCTGATCGCCATCGGCGTCGTGCTCTGGGCGCTGACCTGGTTGATCAACCGGGCGCTCTACGGCCGGAAGACCTACCTGAAGAACCCAGAAGCGCTCGAGGGGGCCGAAACCAAGGAATAGCCCAGGTCGCAGCGGTCAGCGGCGACTTCCCGAAGCCGGCTGCGGCACGGACGCGGTGATCAAGGTGCCGTCGGGCCGGCGGTCGGCCGTCTTCGACCTCATCGGACCGGTGACCTCGGGCCCTTGGTCGGACAGCGGGACCTTGACCGGGGACGCGGCCGAGACGCGGATGTGATGGCCGCGTACCGATAGCTCGGCGGAGGTCTCCCTCGACCACGGTGAAGCCGATCTCCCCCGCCGACAGGTCGACTCTGATCCGGCTGCCCTGCAGCGTGATCTGGAAGGTCAGACGCTCCCAGGACTCGGGTAGCCGCGGATCGAAGGTGATCACGCCGTTGTAGTCCCGCATCCCGCCGAACCCATAGGCCAGCGTGTTCCAGACCCCACCCGTCGAGGCCACATGGACGCCATCGGTGGTGTTGCCGTGCAGGTCGGCCAGGTCGACGAACAGCGCGCTGTAGAAGTAGCGCAGAGCAAGATCGCGATAGCCCACCTCGGCCGCGATGATCGACTGCACCACGCCGGACAGCGTGGAGTCGCCGGTGGTGATCGGGTCGTAGTACTCGAAGTCCAGACGCTTCTGCTCCAGGGTGAAATGATCACCCTGAAGGAAGAGCGCCAGCACCACGTCGGCCTGCTTCAGCACCTGGAAGCGGTAGATCACCAGCGGGTGATAGTGCAGCAGGAGGGGTCGCTTCTCGGCCGGGGTGTTCTTCAGGTCCCAGACCTCGCGATCCAGGAAGTGCGAGTCCTGGGGATTGATGCCGGTGATCTTGTCGTAGGGGATGTTCATCGCGTTCGCGCACTCGGCCCACTCGTCGATCTCGGCGGGACTGAGATCCAGTCGCTGGGCCACCCGGGAGTAGGCCTTCGGTATGTCGCGCTCCAGACGCCGCAGTTCGACGGCGGCCTTGGCCAGATTGAACCGCGCCATCACGTTGGTGAACAGGTTGTCGTTGACCACCGTGGTGTACTCGTCCGGGCCGGTGACACCGTGGATGTGGAAGGTGTGTTCGCCGCCGCCGTTCTCCCGCCAGAATCCAAGATCGGCCCACATCCGCGCGGTCTCGACCAGGATGTCGACGCCCTCGCGGTTCATGAACTCCTGATCGCCGCTGGCGGCCACGTACTTGGCCAGGGCGTACGCGATGTCGGCGTCGATGTGGTACTGCGCGGTGCCCGCCGCGTAGTAGGCCGAAGCCTCCTCGCCGTTGACCGTCCGCCACGGGAACAGGGCCCCGCTCTGGGCCAGATCCGCGGCGCGCCGGCGGGCCGCGTCGAGCATGTTGTAGCGGAACCGCAGCGCGCTGCGGGCCATCTGGGGCGAGGTGTAGGTGAGGAACGGCAGCACGTAGATCTCGGTGTCCCAGAAGTAGTGACCGCCGTAGCCGGAGCCGGTCACCCCCTTGGCCGGTACGCCGGACTGCTCGGCCCGCGCGGTCGCCTGGGCCGCCTGGAACAGATTCCAGCGGATGGCCTGCTGCAGCGCCGGCTGACCGTGCACGACCACGTCGGCGCGGCCCCAGAAGGCGTCCAGCCACCTCCGCTGGGCGGCGAACTCCGGCTCGACCCCGTTCTCGACCACCCGGTCGAGGGTGCGCCGACAGCGGTCGACCAGTTCGCGGGAGGGTACGCCGCGGGAGGTGTGGTAGGAGACGGCCTTGATCACCTTGATCGGCCGGCCCGGCTCGGCCTGCACCCGGTAGACCATCTTGCCGGTGTCCTCGTCGGCGCTGGTGAAGGTCCGGTACTCGTTCTCGGTGATGATCTCATGATCAACTCCGACGGCCATGGTCATCTTGGAGTTGGCGCAGCGGTAGCCGAGGATGATCCGCTTGTCCTGCCACCAGTGACTCTGCGGCTCCAGCACGCGGGCCTCGAAGACCTCGGCCTTGCGCGGGTCGACGCCGGAGCCCATCGCGGCGGCCCGGACGTGGTACTCGTCCCGGCCGTCCTGGCGGTTGAGGGTCTGGGAGGAGATGACCACCGGCGCCTCCTCGTCCAGCATGGTGACCTCGAAGGTCATGATCGCCAGATGCCGCTGGGTGAAGGACACCATCCGGGTGGACGACACCTTGACCCGCTTGCCTCCCGGCGTACGCCAGATGATCTCCCGGCGCAGCACGCCGTCACGGAAGTCCAGCGTCCGGTGGTAGTCCTCGAGGTCGGCGACCGAGAGCAGCATCGGCTCGTCGTCCACGTAGAGCTTGATCGTCTTGTTGTCGGGGACGTTGACGATGGTCTGACCGACGCGGGCGAACCCGAACGCCTCCTCGGCATGCCGGATCGGCCAGGTCTCGTGGAAGCCGTTGATGAAGGTGCCGTGCGCGTGGGTCTCCCGACCCTCCTCGACGTTTCCCCGCATGCCGAGATAGCCGTTGCCGACCGCGAACAGCGTCTCGGTCACGCCAAGATCATCGGTGCCGTACTCGGCTTCGGTCAGGGCCCATTCGTCGATCGGGAAGCGCACCCGGTCCATCGGGTCGCTTTCCCACATCGGATCGTCGCCGCCGGATCCCAAGATCATGACGCGACCAGCTCAGCCAGATCGGCGACCACGAGGTCGGCGCCGGATTCCCGCAGCCGATCGGCACCGACACCCCGGTCGACCCCGACGACCAGGCCGAAGTTTCCGGCCCGCCCGGCCTCGACGCCGGACACCGCGTCCTCGAAGACGACGGCGCGCTCGATCGGGACGCCGAGTTGGGCCGCGGCGTCGACGAAGGTGTCCGGTGAGGGCTTGCCCGGCAGGTTGCGCTCGGCCGCGACATTCCCGTCGACGACCACCTCGAAGCGGCTCGAGAGTCCGGCGGCTTCGAGCACCGCGGGTGCGTTCTTCGAGGAGGAGACGACCGCGATCTTGGTGCCGCGCTCGGCCAGCTGCGTCGAGCAGCTGGACCGAACCCGGGTACGGCTGCACGCCCTCGTCGCTGAGCACGGCGGAGAAGAACACGTTCTTGCGGTTGCCCAGTCCGCACACGGTTTCCAGCTCGGGTCGCGTCGGCCGGATCGCCGTCGGCGAGCTGGATGTCGCGGGAGGCGAGGAATGACCGGACGCCGTCGTAGCGCGGCTTGCCGTCGATGTAGTCGAAGTAGTCGCTCTCGACGTAGGGCCGGTCGGTGATGCCGCGACGGGTCAGGAAGTCCACGAACAGCTGCTGCCACGCCCGCATGTGGACGTCGGCCGTCGGGGTGAGGACACCGTCCAGATCGAACAGCGCCGCGTCCCAGTCATCCCAGGAGAATGGAGTCGTCCAGCTTCACAATTCAGTAGCGTAGGGCTTGGCTGCGCCAGGCGAGAAATCACCGTGATCACGTTCGCCCACCGCAAAACTGTCCGTGATGTGAGGTCGTCCGGGCGTAGCGTCAGCGACGTGGCCAACCCCTTTGACACCGACCCCATCCTGGTCGAAGTCGTGCGCAATGGTTTCGTCGAAAGTGTGCACCGCGGACGGGTGGCGATCACCGCGCCCGACGGCCGGCTGACCTCCTCGGTCGGGGCGGAATTCGCCCCGATGTATCCGCGGAGTGCGAACAAGCCGCTGCAGGCCGTCGGCATGCTGCGCGCCGGTCTTGATCTTGATGCCGAACTGCTCGCCCTGACCTGCGCTTCGCATTCCGGCGAAGGGATTCATCAAGACGGCGTGCGCCGGATCCTCGCGTTGTCCGACCTCGACGAGTCCGTGCTGCAGACCCCGCCGGACTGGCCGCTGGACGAGGCGGTCCGGGAGGCCGCCATCCGCGACGGAGGGTCCAAGACCTCACTCGCGATGAACTGCTCGGGCAAGCACGCGGCGATGATCAGGACCACGGTCGTCAACTCCGGTGACATCACGAGCTACCGCGATCCTGATCATCCGACCCAACTGGCCATCGTGCGGGCCATCGATGATCTTGCTCATGAGCAGGCCGGGAATGTCGCGATCGACGGTTGCGGCGCCCCGCTCTACTCGATCTCGCTGTACGGGCTCGCGCGGGCCTTCGGCACGCTGGCCTCGGCCGGCGACGGCGCCGAGCATCAGGTCGCCGAGTCGATCCGAGCTCATCCGGAGTATGTCTCCGGCACCAGCCGCGACGAATTCGACCTGCATCGCGCCATCCCCGGCCTGATCGGCAAGGCCGGCGCCGAATCGGTCTACGCGGTGGGCCTCCCGGACGGCCGCGGCGTGGCGATCAAGATCAGCGACGGTACGCCGCGGGCGCGGGCGGTGGCCATGGCCGGAGTGCTGCGGCGGCTCGGATTTGATCATGAAACGCTGACCGCCCAGGCCAGCGCGCCGGTGCTGGGGCACGGCGAGCGGGTGGGCGAGATCCGGCCCTGCGCGGAGACCCTTTCCCGGCTGGGCTGACCCCGCCGAACGTGTCCTGAGCCTGTCGAAGGCGCTGGTTTCCCACGTATACGTGGGAAACCAGCGCTGTACCCAGACTGATCCGTGGGTGGGTTCAGCGCGGCTAACGGGCAGCATGCCGTTCCCTGGTTAGGTTCTGGGCTTGTCAAGGGTCCGGAATCGTGGTCAGGAGAACGGCATGCGTGGGAAGAGCATATTTCGTGGTGTGGTCGGGGTCGAGAAGGCCACGGTCGAAGACGTTTGGTTCGAGGAGTCTGGCGGCGGATCGGTGGCGGTGGTCGCGGTCCGGGTGTGGAAGCGGCAACGTTCACGGTGTGGGGTGTGCGTCGGCGGTGTCCCGGCTATGACGCCGGCGATGGGCGCCGTCGGTGGCGCACGTTGGACCTGGGCATGATGGTGACCTTCTTGGAGGCCGACGCGCCGCGGGTGCAGTGTCCGGTGCACGGGGTGGTCGTGGCCTCGGTGCCGTGGGCGGGGCACGGCGCTGGTCACACCTGGGCGTTCGACCAGTCAGGTCGCCTGGCTGGCGGTGAACTCCTCGAAGTCGGCGGTGACCCAGCTGATGCGGATCGCCTGGCGCACGGTCGGGGCGATCGTGGCCCGGGTGGTGGCGGCCAACGACCAGGTCCGGGCCGCGGCCGGTGTGGATCGGCTGGACGGGCTGCGCCGGATCGGGATCGACGAGATCTCCTACCGGCGCGGCCAAAAGTATGTGGTGGTCGTGGTCGATCACGACACCGGGACGCTGGTGTGGGCCGCCGACGGCCGCAGCAAGGAGACGATCCAGGCGTTCTTCGACCAGCTCGGGCCCGCAGCGGACCGCCCAGATCACCCACGTGTCGGCTGACGCCGCGGACTACATCGCCAAGGTCGTCACCCAACGCTGCCCGGACGCGGTCCGCTGCGCCGACCCGTTCCACATCGTGCAGTGGGCCAACGAAGCCGTGACCCGGACCCGCGTCGATGCCTGGAACCAGGCCCGGGCGCTGATGCGGGCCGAGGCGAATCCGAAGACCGGCTGGGCCCGGCGTCAGCAGCACCTCCCGGCCCGGGACCGGGTCGCCGCTCTCAAGGGCAGCCGGTTCGCTTTGTGGAAGAACCCGGAGAACCTCACCGAACGCCAAAAGGCCAAGCTCGACTGGATCACCGCCAACGAACCCGGCCTGTGGCGCGGCTACCAGCTCAAAGAACAGCTCCGGCTGATCTTCGGCCTGCCCGCCGACGAAGCACCCGCCGCCCTCGACGCCTGGCTCAGCTGGGCCCGACGCAGCCGACTCCCCGCCTTCGTCGAGCTCGGACGCAAGATCAGCCGACAACGCGAACCGATCCTGGCCGCGATCACCCACAACATGTCGAACGCGCTGGTCGAATCGGTCAACACCAAGATCAGACTTCTGACCCGCATCGCCTTCGGCTTCCACTCCGCCCAAGCCCTCATCGCCATCGCCATGCTCAGCCTCGGCATCGACAGGCCAACCCTCCCCGGACGGAAACCCACCCACAGATAGAGCAGGAGATTCGAAGTTACCTGGGTACAGCGCCAGGAAAGTGGGTACAGCGTGAGGCGGCCCGGGCCGCCGTGTCGGCAACTGCGAATGCGTCAGTGCCATCAGCGGCCCTTTCGACAGGCTCAGGGCGCGTTCCCGAGGGGCGTCTACAACTGGGGGCGGACGTGCAGGCCGATCTCGGGATCGACCAGCGGATCCTGGCTGGCGGCGATGCCGTCGACGATCAGCGGAGCATCGATGGGGACGTTGCGCTTGATCATGCCGAGGGCGATCGGGCCGAGTTCGAAGTGCCGGGCGGAGCCGCCGACGAAGCCGACGGCGCGGCCATCGGACTCGAGCGCTGCGCCGGGAGCGGGCAGGGCGTCGACGCTGCCGTCGAGGTGCAGGCGGACGAGCCGGCGCGGCGGGCGGCCGAGGGTGTGGACCCGGGCGACGGTCTCCTGACCGCGATAGCAGCCCTTGTCCAGGTGGACGGCCACGCCGAGCAGGCCGATCTCGTTCGGGATCGTTCGATGGTCGGTGTCCAGTCCGATCCGCGGGACGCCGGCGGCGATCCGGAGCGCCTCGTACGCCCACATCCCCGCGAGCGGCCGCTGGGACAGCACCCCGGCAAGGTCGGCGCGGGCGACGAACAGGTCCTGGCCGCCGAGCGAATCGAGGCTGGCTCGTCGTGAGCCCGTCGGCCGGCAACGAGCCCCTTGACCAGACGAGGCCGAAGTCGGCGGTCCGGTCGAGGACCTCGACGCGCATCATGAAGCGCATCCGGTCCAGCCAGGTCACCAGGGCCGGGGCGGCGCCGGGTTCGGTGTGCGCCCAGAACGTCTCACCGTCGTCGACTCCGTAGAGCACGTGCTCGATGTGGCCCTGCGGCGAGAGCACCAGGGTGGTGATGCCGACTCCTGGCGCGAGCCGTTCCAGATGCTGGGTGGTGAGCGAGTGCAGCCAACTCAGCCGGTCGGGTCCGGTCACCGAGACCACCCCACGATGGGACAGGTCGACCACGGCCGTCGCCGGCGTCGAGCAACCGTTGCTCGCGCATCGGATCGCCGTAGTGCCAGGGCGCGCCGGTATCGATCCCGGACTCGGACACGATTGCCGTCATATCTTCCTTAGCGCTGGCGACGGCCCCCGTTCTTCCCGAACGAGCGAGTTCGGGTCAGACGCGGCGGAGCCGGGCCCACAGGTGCGACTGGAGCGGATTGCCGCCTTCAGCCTTGTCGAAGGTCCACAACAGGTCACCGTCGACATTGCCGTAGAGCCGCTGGCCGGCGCTGTAGTCGTCGGCCGAGGAGGTGCGGACCACGGCGTCGGTCGCCAGTTCGATCTTCGCGCCGGTGATCTTGCCGTACCAGACCTCGGCATAGCCGGCGGGATGACACATCACGACCTCGAGGCTGCTGTCGGCCTGCGGTCGCCAGAATCCGGTCTCCATGCTGAGCGGCCGGACCGCGACCCCTCGTCATCCACCTCGAACATCTGGGACAGGTAGTGCAGGTAGTTCCCACCGTTGTGGGAGAAGTCGATCTGCTGGCCGAAGTCGAAGTCCTCGCTGCCGGGGTAGGCGCCCTTGCCGGTGCCTTCCCAGCGCCCGATCATCCAGGCGAGCGCGAACAGCGACGGGTCGAGGCCGTCCGGGATCTCGTACGGCACTGCGGTCAGCCGTTCGACCGAGCCGTCGACGACCGGACGATGAGCACGACGAGCGCGAACACCACCAGCAGGCCGAGCAGGGCGACGCCGCCGGCGAGCAGCACGGCGAAGATGAACGACAACGACATGTGGTGCAGTTTAGTGGTGGGCCGATGCCCCGGTCGGCGGCTCGCCCGGGCCGAGGGCGCGTTCCAAGATCGTGCACACCGTCACATAGGTCTTGCCGCCGGCCACCGGCCAGGCGTCGAGGGTCGATCCGACCTCGCGGTATCCGAGTCGCCGGTAGAGCATCCGCGCCCGCGGATTGTCGTGCTCGACGTGGATCCGCGCCGCTCCGGCCGGACTGCACGGTGCGCCTTTCCAGGGCCCGGATCAGCCGGGTCCCGATCCCCAGGCCCTGCAGCACTTCGTGCACCGCCAGCATCCAGATCAGCCCGATCCAGGCCGCGGTCGGAAGTCGACCGCGCCCATTCCGGCGAGTCGACCGTTGTCCAGGCGGCCACCACGAGCCCGACCTCGCCCGCGTACGAGGCCTGCATCGCCGCCGCCACGGCGCGGAGGTGCTCCGGGCCGCCGGACCAGTCGAGGTCGGCCAGATCACCCGGCTCAAGATCACGAACGGTCAGCCGCAGCTTCATGAGCGATCACGTTACGGTGTCGAGGTGACCCGCTACATCATCATCGGCGCCGGCGCGGTCGGCGGGGCCATCGGCGGCCGGTTGGCCCTGGCCGGCCGGTCGGTGGTCCTGGTCGCCCGCGGAGATCATCTTCGCGCCCTGCGCGAGGTCGGTCTCCGGCTGCGCACACCGGACGAGGATGTCGTCCAGCAGGTGCCGGCGGTTGCCGAGCCCGATCAGGTACGGCTGACCGGTGACGACATCTTGATCTTGGCCACCAAGACCCAGCAGGCGAATGACGCACTGTGCAGTGGGCGGACGCACCGGTCCACACCGACGGTCGAGCCGACGGCAGCGCCGGAGATCGGCTGCCGATCTTTCTGGCCATGAACGGAGTCGCGGCCGAGACGATGGCCCACCGCTACTTCCGCCGGGTCTACGGGATCTGCGTCTGGATGCCCGTCGTGCACCTGGTGCCGGGAGAGGTGATCATCCGCAGCACTCCGCGCTCGGGCACGCTGCATCTCGGCCGGGTCCCGGTCGACCGGCGCGACGACCATGATCAGCAACTGCTGGCGGCGACGGCCGAGGACCTGCGGGCCGCCAACTTCGACGCACCGCTCCGGACGACGTGATGGCCTGGAAGTACCGCAAGTTGATCAGCAACCTCGGAAACGTGTTCCAGGCCCTGGTCGCCCGCAACGGCGACTGGCGGCCGCTGGTCGCCGAGGCCGAGGCCGAGGCCCGGCGGGTGCTGGATGCGGCCGGAATCGCCTACACCAGCGAGGAAGAAGAGGCCTCAGCGCGGGCGGCCGGTTTCACCATGAAGCCGGTCCCCGGCGTACCGGAATTCGTCGGCGGGTCGACCTGGCAGTCGCTGACCCGAGGCACCGGCAACATCGAGACCGACTATCTCAACGGCGAGATCGTCAAGATCGCCCACGAGATCGGCCTCGAGGCCCCGATCAACGCCCGGCTGGCTCACCTCGCGCGACAGGCCGCGGTCAGCGGGGCCCAGCCCGGCGATCTCAGCGCCGACGACCTGGCCGCGCTCCTCCGCGCCTGACCGGTCAGTAGACGAGCGCCTGTACGCCGTCGGCCAGGGCGGCCTCGACGAAGCTCGCGGCACCGGCGATCGTGGCCGCGCCGACAAGATCATCTTCGGTCAGCTCACGCCGGGCGGCGCACTGGGTGCAGACGACGATCCGCCCTCCGGTGCGCACCGTCTCGACGAGGTCGGACACCGGCGTCGCGTGCGGCAGAGCAAGATCAGGTTGCCGGCCGGGCACCGCGAACCAGACCGCCTCACCGGTCAGCCACACCGTCACCGAGGCCCCGGCCGCTATCCCCATGGCCGCAACGGTCCAGGCCTGATTGGCGCGCTCGGCGGCCTCCGCCCCGCAGGTCAGCTTGATGATCAAGGACCGCGCCGAAATCGGTGTGGACATAGCCGTCATTGTCGCAGAGGCTGGGCCGGGTGACGATCGAGAGATTTGCCGGACGCCGCACCGTGGGAGCAGACCTACGGCTACTGCCGGGTGGTGCGGGCCGGCGGCTGGGCGATCACCGCGGGCACCACCGCGACCGGCCCCGACGGCGTGCTGCATCGCGGCGATCCGTACGGCCAGGCGCGGGCCGCCTTCGGCATCGCTCTGGATGCGTTGCAGGCCGTCGGCGTGCCGGCCGACCGGGTCGTCCGCACCCGGATGTACGTCACCGACATCGCCCACCAGGCCGAGATCGGCCGGGCCCACCGGGAACTGTTCGGGACGGAGCCGCCGGTCGCGACCATGGTGCAGGTCAGCGGCTCGCCGACCCGGACCATCTCATCGAGGTGGAGGTCGAGGCCTACTGTCCGCGACCCGGCCCAAGCCTGATGCGGATCGTTGCTCAGCGGGTGTCCTCGGCTCGGGTCGAGGTCGGCGGGCAGGTGGTCGGCGCCATCGACCGCACCGGGTTGTTGATCTTCGTCGGGGTGACCCACGACGACACCGAGGCCATCGCTGGTCAGCCTCGCGCAGAAGATCTGGTCGCTGCGCATCCTCCACGGTGAGCGCTCCTGCGAACAGGAGAACGCGCCGCTGCTGGTGGTCAGCCAGTTCACCCTGTACGCGGACACCCGGAAGGGTCGTCGCCCGTCCTGGAGTGCCGCAGCGCCCCGACCGGTCAGCGAACCCCTGGTCGACGCGTTCGTGGCGGCGCTCCGCGCGCTCGGCGCCGAGGTCGAAACCGGAGTCTTCGGCGCCGACATGCAGGTCACCTCGACCAACGACGGACCGGTCACCATGATCCTCGACTCCGACTCCTGATCCGCGGCTGTGCGTGGTCCGCTCAGATGGGGCGCGGAGCGCGAAGGTGCACTGACCCGGTGAGGGCACGCCGTCCTGGCGTCGGCCGAGGGCGTGGGGCGGGGTCGCCGATCGGGCTCGGGTCGGAACAGCCAGCCGAAGCCGTTGCCGGCGCCTTCGGGCGGCGAGAGCGCCGGCTCGAAGTGCCGTGGCGTCGGGCGCGACGGCTGCGCGGAGGCACCGGCCGGCGCTCGGTAGAGCGACTCGTACGGGTGCGGCCGACCGGGATCGGTGCCCGGGTCGAAGGGGTCACCAGGGGTCTTGGGCATGGCTACTCACATTAACGCGCGAACAAAGACAATCGTCGAACAAAACAAGCCGGAGGCAGGAAGGCGGAGCATGGCCCCGCCTTCCTGCCTCCGATGATCGATCAGGCGGCTTCGAGATCGACGTCGATCTCGACCACGGTCCCCCGCGCGGCGACCACGTTGCGGTCCACCGACGCACCGGGGGCCAGCGTCCGCAGGGTCCAGCTGCCGTCGCCGGCGAAGAACCGGAAATGACCGGTCGCCGAGGTCGGAACCTCAGCGGTGAACTCGCCGGTCGAATCCAGCAGGCGCACGTATGCCGAAGCGACCGGCTCACCGCCGCGCAGTACGCGACCCTGGATCACCGCTTCCTTCGTCACGTCGATACCGGCGACGCTGAGGCCGCCCTTGGTTGCTCCGCACATGTCTGTTCTCCTTACCGGCGCGCTCAGGCGTCGCCGGGCTCGTCGCCGACGGCTACCGGAACACCGACCAGCGAGCCGTACTCGGTCCAGGAGCCGTCGTAGTTCTTGACGTTCTTCTGGTCGAGGATCTGGTGCAGCACGAACCAGGTGTGCGCGCTGCGCTCGCCGATCCGGCAGTAGGCGATGATGTCGTTGTCCCAGTTCAGCCCGGCGGTGCTGTAGAGCTCCTTGAGATCGTCATCGCTCTTGAACGTGCCGTCGTCGTTGGCCGCCTTGCTCCACGGCACGCTGATCGCGGTGGGGATGTGGCCGCCGCGCTGCGCCTGCTCCTGCGGCAGGTGCGCCGGGGCCAGCAGCCGGCCGGCGTACTCGTCAGGGCTGCGCACGTCGACCAGGCTCTTGCTGCCGATGGCCTTGATGACCTCGTCGCGGAAGGCACGGATATCGAGATTGGGCTCCTGCGCGGTATAGCTGGTCGCCGGCCGGGTCACGCTCTCGCTGCTCAGCTCGCGAGCGTCGAGCTCCCACTTCTTCCGACCGCCGTCGAGCAGCAGCGCCTTCTCGTGGCCGTACAGCTTGAAGTACCAGTACGCGTACGCCGCGAACCAGTTGTTGTTGCCGCCGTAGAGCACGACGGTGTCGTCGTTGCTCACGCCCCGCTCGGACAGCAGCTTCTCGAACTGCTCCTTGTTGACGAAGTCGCGGCGGACGGGATCCTGGAGATCGGTCTTCCAGTCCAGTTTGATGGCGCCCTCGATGTGACCGCCGTCGTACGCGGTGGTGTCCTCGTCGACCTCGACGAGCACGATGTTGTCATCGGCGCCATGCTCGGCAACCCAGTCAGCGTCGACGAGTACTTCTTGCCTGCTCATGTTCTGGCTACTCCTGTGTGTGTTGTGGCTCGGCATCCGAGCCGAAGGTGCGCGTCGGGCCGTACAACGATGGCCTCAGCAGCATCGTGTCGCGCTCGAACGCAGGGCAAAACCCGACTTGGCGGGCCGCCTCACGACATTCGAGGCGACGGACACAATGACGACCCCATGCGGCCGTGGTCGACCGCGCGGCGGCGAACGAGCGGCGGCGTCCACGCATGCGGAGTTGTCACGCGGCAAGACTAAGCGTGGGCCGCTCGGCGCCCCAAGCGGCGATCTCAAATGACAAGACTGCCGTCCACATTCTGAACACGCGGGCATGATCAGCGCACCGTGACCTCGAGCGCTCGATGGCAGCCATCGAAGCTCGGCCACAGTCGGACACTAGGCCGTGACCTTGCCCACAGTCGAGGTCCGATGCTCGGGTGATGACCGAATGTGCTCGAAGTACTGACAAATGTGCATCAACGCGCTAGGCCCCGCCGGCGAACGGCGGCAGGATCTCGACCCGCACCGGCTGGTCCCGAGCCCGCTCCAGATCGGCCGGGTGA
Source organism: uncultured Actinomycetota bacterium (assembly GCA_963761955.1). Lineage (GTDB taxonomy): Bacteria > Actinomycetota > Actinomycetes > Propionibacteriales > Propionibacteriaceae > Microlunatus. The sequence continues at coordinate 43,040 of CAVXIY010000034.1, forward strand.
GCCGTCAATCCGTCGATGAGAAGGGAACTAGCGCGCAACACCCGTTCGAAGTGCCGATCGTCGTGCTCCTCGGTGGCCCGCTGGAGCGCGGCCGCGACGGTATCCGCCTCGATCACCTCATGGTCGAAGCCGGCCGCGGCCCGGGCCCCCGCCCAGTAATGAAGGGAAATGGACGCCATTGCAGTAGTCTCTGCCCTATCTTCAGCCCACTCTCAGGTGGGCGGGCGACCTTGCAACGCGGCACTCCACCCCCCGAAGCTCTAAGGAGACCAGATGGCCACCTTGCTGCTCTTGACGAACGATATGCACGCGTCCGCTGAGATCCTGCCTGCGCTCGAACTGCTTCCTCACCAGGTCAAGGTCGCCCAGGCCGAGGCGACCGCGTTGCTCGACGCCCCATCCGCTGACGTCATCCTGCTCGATGCGCGTCGCGACCTGGTCGGCGCCCGCTCGCTGTGCCGGCTGATCGAAACGACCGGCAAGGAATCCCCGCTGCTGGTGATCGCCAGTGAGGGCGGCCTGGCCGCGCTGTCGTCCGACTGGGGTTTCGACGACCTGCTGCTGGCCACCGCCGGCCCCGCCGAGGTCGATGTGCGCATCCGGCTGGCCATGACTCCGTCGGCGTCGGCCGGTGTGGATCCGCTGATCCAGTCCGGAAACATCGTGATCGACGAAGCCGGCTACAGCGCGAAGCTCAACGGCGTACAGCTCGACCTGACCTACACCGAGTTCGAACTGCTGAAGTATCTGGCGCAGCATCCGGGCCGGGTGTTCAGCCGTCAGCAACTGCTGAGCGATGTCTGGGGCTACGACTACTACGGCGGCACCCGCACGGTCGACGTGCACGTCCGCCGGCTCCGGGCCAAACTCGGTCCCGAGTACGAGTCGGTCATCGGCACCGTGCGCAACGTCGGCTACCGCTTCGTGACCCCGGTCGACGAGCCGAACTCCGCCCGCGTTTCTTGATCAGTTTCTAGCTGCTCGCGCCTAGTGGCTCTGCCGATCCTCTCGCTGCTGCGCTCGCTCGATCAGGCGGCGCATGTGGGCGGGCAGGGTCCCGGGGGGGCCGCTGGGCCGCAGGTACTGCACCCCGGCCAGCACCTGGGCGGCGAGGATCAGCAGCAGCGCCAGGCCGAGCAGCACCGCCGCGTTCGACGACCAGCCGGCATCGGCGCTGGCCGCCATGCAACCGAACAGCCCGAGCAGCGCCACGGCGTACGACGCCAGGTGGGCGATCCAGGACAGCCGTGCCTCACCGTGCAGATCCTGAATCCGCTGGCCGCGCCAGGACGCCATGGCGCGGCGCCAGACGAGGACCTGGATGACGCAGACCGCCAGCATCAACAGCGCCGCCGCCAGAGCGGTGATCGCCCAGCCGACACCGGGATCGTCGGCCGAGAACGACGGGAACAGGGCAATGGCCGCCGCGCCGGCGATCACGGCCAGCAGCGCGCAGCCCGTCCCGATCACCGTCATCCGCAGGTGCGGGGCCATCCGCGCGGCGATCGCCGGCTGCTCGGTCGCCCCGTACGCCGCAATCTGATCAGGCTCGTAGTCCGCATCGCGCATGCCCAACAGCATAGAAGTGCCCTGCCGGCCGGCCGGCGCCGTTAGCGTGGTGCGCATGTCCCCGGATCCGCCTGTCGAGACCGTCGCCGCCCTGTCCAGCACCGTCGAGACCGTCCACCAGCCTCTGTCCACCGAGCAGGCCGACGACGTCCGCCGGCTCGCCTCGGCGGCCGCAGCGACCGACGGCGCCGAGCCGCTCAACGAGGCCGCACTCCTGCGGTTGCGGCACGAGCGGACCGGCATCGTCCACCTGCTGGTCCACCTCGACCGAGACCCTGGCCGGCTACGCGCAGCTGGAGAATGCGCCCGACGCCTCGGTCGGCCAGCTGGTGGTCGACCCCCGGTACCGGCGGCGCGGCATCGGCGGGCGGCTCGTCACCGCGCTGCTGGCCCGAGCCGATCACCCGCTGCAGGTCTGGGCGGTGGGCGACTCCCCCGCCGCTCAGGCGCTCGCCGCACAGGCCGGCCTGGTGGCCCGACGCGAACTGTTGATCATGAAACGCGACCTGGGCGACGACCTGCCCGAGCCGGAGCTGCCGGCCGGCCTCACGATCAGGACCTTCCGGCCCGGGCAGGACGAGAATGCCTGGCTCGCGGTCAATGCAGCGGCCTTCGCCGATCATCCTGAGCAGGGTTCGATCACCCGGGATGATCTTGACGATCGGATGGCGGAGCCGTGGTTCGACCCGGATGGGTTCTTCGTGGCGACCGCCGGCGAGGAGATGCTGGGCTTCCACTGGACCAAGCAGCACCAAGATCATCTCGGTGAGGTCTACGTGCTCGGCGTCGCTCCTGACGCGGCCGGGCGCGGGCTGGGAAAGGCCTTGCTGCTGACCGGCCTGCGCCATCTCCGCGAGCGGGGCAACACCACGGTCGAGCTCTACGTCGAAGCCGACAATCCCACCGCTGTCGGTCTCTACCGGGCCTATGGCTTCACCCCCGCCAGCCGTGATGTGATGTACGCGGCTGGCTGAGTCGGCGACAGCACGAACTCAGCACGGCTCGAACCCCCACCCGCGCACGGCGCACGCAGGAGCAGGCGATGGAAGCAGTCGACACCGCAGAGGTCGACCAGGTCGTGACCGAGGAGCCGGTCGCGCTCGCCGGAGCTGCCCGTCGACCGGTTTCTCGATCGCGAGCTGTCCTGGCTGGCCTTCAACGAGCGGGTCCTCGACCTGGCCAAGGACCGGTTGCGGGTGCCGCTGCTGGAGCGGGCCAAGTTCCTGGCGATCTTCGCGTCCAACCTGGATGAGTTCTACATGGTCCGGGTCGCCGGACTGAAGCGCCGGATCGCGGCCGGGGTCGCGGTGCCGACGCTGAGCGGGCTGATGCCGCGCGAGGTGCACTCGGCGATCCTGACGCGCACCCGGGAGCTGGTCACCGAGCAGGCGCGCGTCTTCCAGGACGAGATCCGGCCCGAGCTGGCCGAGCAGGGCATCGAGATCCTGAGCTGGGAGGAGCTGACCGCCGACGAGCAGGACCGGATGGACGACCTGTTCGCGGAGCGGATCTTCCCGGTGCTGACCCCGCTGGCGGTCGACCCGTCGCACCCGTTTCCCTACATCTCCGGCCTCTCGATCAACCTGGCGGTGCTGGTCCGAAACCCCGAGACCGGGATCCGGCAGTTCGCCCGGGTCAAGGTGCCGAGCGTGCTGTCGCGCTTCATCCCGCTGGCCGAGGGTCGTTACATCGCGCTGGAAGACGTCATCGCCCGCCACCTGGACCAGCTGTTCAGCGGCATGCAGGTCGTCCAGCACCACACGTTCCGGGTGACCCGCAACGAGGACGTCGAGGTCGAGGAGGACGACGCCGAAAACCTGCTGCTGGCGCTGGAGAAGGAGCTGCTGCGGCGCAAGGTCGGGCGGCCGCCGGTTCGGCTGGAGGTCAATGACGACATCGACCCCAAGATGCTCGAACTGCTGGTCAGCGAGCTGGACATCAACGAGCGGGAGGTCTTCAAGGTTCAGGGTCCGCTCGACCTGCGCGGGCTGTTCTCGCTGGCCGACATCGACCGCGCCGAGCTGAAGTACCCGGCCTTCCTGCCGTCCACCCATCCGCATCTGGCCGAGGTGGAGACCGCGCAGCCGGCCGACATGTTCGCCGCCCTCAAGCAGCGCGACGTGCTGCTGCACCACCCGTACGACTCGTTCGCCACCAGCGTGCAGCGCTTCATCGAGCAGGCGGCCGACGATCCGCAGGTGCTCGCGATCAAGCAGACGCTCTATCGCACCTCCGGCGACTCGCCCATCGTCGATGCGCTGATCGAGGCCGCCGAGGCGGGCAAGCAGGTGCTGGCGCTGGTGGAGATCAAGGCCCGTTTCGACGAGCAGGCGAACATCGGCTGGGCCAGACGGCTGGAACGGCACGGCTGCCATGTGGTCTACGGGCTGCTCGGCTTGAAGACCCACTGCAAGCTGTCCCTGGTGGTCCGCGACGAGCCTGACGGTCTGCGCCGCTATGCCCACATCGGCACCGGCAACTACAACCCCAAGACGGCCCGGCTGTACGAGGACATGGGTCTGCTGACGGCCAACCCGGTGATCACCGAGGATGTCGGGCGGCTCTTCAACCACCTGTCCGGGATGTCGCAGGAAACCCAGTACCGGCGGCTGCTGGTCGCGCCCCACGGCGTTCGGACCGGGCTGCTCGCCCAGATCGAGGGCGAGATCGCCCATCACCTGGCCGGCCGGCACGGCGGGGATCAGGATCAAGGTCAACTCGCTGGTCGACGAGACGATCAGCGACGCGCTCTACCGGGCCTCCCAAGCCGGGGTCCCGGTCGATCTGTGGGTACGCGGCATCTGCACGATCCGGCCCGGGATGCCCGGGCTGAGCGACAACATCCGGGTGCGCAGCATCCTGGGGCGATTCCTGGAGCACAGCCGGCTGTTCTGGTTCGCCAACGCGGGGCAGCCCGTCGTCGGGATCGGGTCGGCCGACCTGATGCACCGCAATCTCGACCGTCGGGTCGAGGTGCTGGCCGTCGATCACCAATCCCGCGCACATCACCGAGATCACCGAACTCTTCGAGATGGCCTTCGACAAGGGCACCGCGTCCTGGAAGCTGCAACCGGACGGCACCTGGATCGCGTACACCACCGATGATCAAGGTCGGCCGCTGCTCGACATGCAGGACTACTTGATCAACTCCAAGAGCCGGCGTCGAGCTGGCACGAAGTAGCCCCAGCCATGCCTGCCAAGACCTCGGTCAGCCCCGGGGCACGGTACAGCCGTCCCGTGCTCGCCGGTGGTGCCGTCGTGTCCCGGGAGGATCCGATCCGGGGCACCGAGGTGGTGCTGATCCACCGCAAGCGCTACAACGACTGGACGCTGCCGAAGGGAAAGCTCGAAGCCGGCGAATCCATCCCCGTCTGCGCCGTCCGCGAGGTGCTGGAGGAGACCGGAGTCACCATCCGGCTCGGCGTCGCCGCTGGACCAGATCACCTACGAGGCCGGCAAAGCGGGTCTCAAGCAGGTGAGCTGGTGGGGCGGCGTGATGCTGTCCTCGGTGCCGCGCCCACCGGACGCCGAGGTCGACGAGGTCTGCTGGCTGCCGATCCGGACGGCGATGGACAAGCTGACCTACTCCCAAGATCATTTCCTGGTGCGGCAGTTCCTCGATCAGCCGCCGACGACGCCGTTGATCATCGTCCGGCACGCGAAGGCGATGGACCGCAAGGACTGGTCGCGCAAGGATGCGACCCGGCCGATCAACGCCCGCGGGCGGCGGCAGGCGAGGCTGCTGATCCCGATGCTGTCCGCGTACGGAGTTCAGCGGTTGATCAGCTCGACCTCGACCCGGTGCATGAGCACGGTCCAGCCGTACGCCGTGGCCGAGAAGATCCGCGATCGAGTCGTACGGCCAGCTGACCGAGGAGGTCGGCGAGGACGATCCCAAAGGCGTGGCCCGGTTGATCAAGAAGGTGCGCGCCGCCACCGTCGCCAGCGGCGACCCGACCGTGATCTGCGTGCACCGGCCAGTGCTCCCGCACATCCTCGACGCGCTCGAGCTGGCCCCGACCACGCTGGTCACCGGTGAGTTCCTGGTCGCCCATCTGACCGCCGACGGCGAGGTCCACGCGCTGGAGCGACACCGCCCGCAGGCCTGACGACGCCCGGTGAATTCGACCGGGACTACGCGGTCAGATCACCAGATGTCGGCACGCCGCGCGGCCGAGATGATTCCGCGCCGATTCGGTACGGATCGTCTGGAACGCTGCCGAGGCGTTCGCAAGGTCGGTGCGGTGACATCCTTGTGTGCGGTTCATCCGGCTGTTCACCGGCGCCCCGGATCTGACATCCTCGACGCCTAGGTTCGTCCACCATGGCTGAGCACCAGACAGAGGACCGCGCCGGCGATCATGGCCGTGGCGGACTCCGATTCGTATCTGAAGTGGAGTGTGGCGACCCTGCGAGCGATGCCCGCTCGCTGGCAGACCAGCCAGGTCGTGATCGACAGCCCGGTCCGCCCGTCGCCGCGCGCAGATCCGCGCGGCGGCTGGCGAACCGGTCGAGGTGCTGCCGTACGCGTCGGTGATCGACCGGCTCCGGATCGAGCGACCGGACGCGGTCCTGCTGGCGTGCACCGGTCCGGTCGTCGCGGCGGTCGCCGCCGATCGGCTGTTCCGCGGGCGCACCCGTCCGGTCCTGATCACCGGTCTGCCGGGGATCAGCATCCCGGCCACCGGCTCGAGCCGTGCGCGGCCCGGGCCGGCTGCGATCTCTTCCTGCTGCACAGCCGTCGCGAGATCGCCGAGTTCACCGGGCTCGCGGCTCGAGCACGCGCCGGAGCTGATCTTCGGCCTCGCGTCGCTGCCGTTCCTGTCGAGGCGGCGGGCCGCCGATGATCAACAGCCGTGCCGGACCAGTTGATCTTCGCCGCGCAAGCCAAGGTGCCGAGCCGACGCAGCCGATCGGGAGCAGATCCTGCTGGCCCTGGCCGACGCCGGTCCTGCGGTGGTCAAGCTGCGCGCCGTCGACGAGGAGCAGCAGACCCACCACGAGCAGTGGCCGTACCCGGTGCTGCTGGCCGACCTGGAAGCCCACGGCAGGATCGCTCCCTCGGCCGTCGGCCTGCTCGGCGGCTCGATGGACGAGGCCCTGGGCAGCGCCCGGGCGCTGGTCACCGTGTCCTCGACGGCGGCACTCGAGGCCATGGCGGTCGGGCTGCCGACCTTGATCATCTCCGACTTCGGCGTCTCGGCCGACATGATCAACACCGTCTTCGACGGCTCCGGATGCCTGGGCACCCTCGACGACCTCCGGCGAGGCCTGATCAACACGCCGGACTCCGCCTGGCTCGAGGCCAACTACTTCCACGCCGACGCCGACAACGACTGGCTCGACCACCTCGACGACCTGCTCGCCCGGCGCGCGGCCGGCGGACTGCCGGTACGCGGACCTACCGGCTCCCTGCCGACACGCGTGCGCCGCCGCGTCCGGCTGCTGCTGCCGGCTCGGAGCCGGCCGCTGCTTCGGGCGCTGCGGTCGTCGCTGCTGCGCGGTGCAGCAAGATCAACTCGCATAGTTCGCGGACTGCGCCGTGGCCCCCGGCTCGGGACAACACCAGCCGGGCGGCACTCCGGACGGCGGGCTGGGCGTCGGCCACCGCCACCGGCCAGGCCACCAGCGCCATCGGACCGAGGTCGTTGAGATCGTTGCCGAGATAGCCGGCCCGGCCGGCCGGAATGCCCTTGGCGGCCAGCCAGTCGCGGACCACCTCGGCCTTGTGCTCCACGCCGTGCAGCACCTCGACACCCAGCTTGGCCGCCCGGACCCGGACCACGGGGTTGGTCTCCTTCGAGACGATCAGCACCGCCACGCCGGCCTGGCGCAGCCGCTCGATGCCGAGTCCGTCGGAACGGCTGACCCGGACGGATTCGCGGCCGCTCTGGTCGACGTACGCGGCATCGTCGGTGTGCACGCCGTCGAAGTCGGTGATCAGCACGTCGACGTCCACCGCGGACGGCTGGTCGAGGGTGGCGGCGAGCGCCTGGGCGAGGATCAGATCTTCTTCATGATCAATCTCGACTGCGGTCAGCTCGGCGACTTGCACGACCGCCGTCCGGCCGAAGAACCGGTGCCGCGCAGCCCGGAAGCCCGGCGCGTCCAGCACGTAGAACGCACCGGTCTCGCGGTAGTCGGGCTCGCGGTCCTGGCGCCGCGGCCGGCGCGCGGCGTCGTGGTTCTGTCCGCTCACCAGCCCGTCACCGGAGGCCCGCCAGAGGAACTCGTACGTCGGCACCGCCGAGAACACCGAGTCGGCGGCGCCGGTCGCGACAAGATCAACTCCGCGGTCGAGGTCGTCGGGCGCGATGAACGGACTGGTGCACTGGACGAAGACCAGGATGTCGGGCTCGCTCGACGAGCGTGGTCGAGGGCGTGCAGCAGCACCGATTCCGAGGACGCCAGGTCGCCGGCCAGCTCGTCGGGCCGGAGGATCACCCGGGCTCCGGCCGCCTCGGCCGCGGACGCGATCTGCTGATCGTCGGTGCTCACGTAGACGGCGTCGATCGACCGGGTTCGCAGGCACGCGTCGACGGCCCGGGCGACCAGGCTGCGGCCGCCGACCCGGCGGAGGTTCTTGCCGGGTACGCCCTTGGAACCGCCGCGGGCCGGGATGATCGCGGTGATCAACAGGCCACCGCGGCCAGGCCGTGGCTCCGCCGCGCCGATTCGCTGACGTTGCCCAGGAACTGGTCGGCGTGCAGGTTGACCAGCGGCGAGTACCAGCCGGACCCGATCTCGCAGACGGCCACCTCGACGCCGGTGCCGGCCAGGACGACCGGGAGGGTGTGCACGACCGTCGAGGCGAAGCTCAGGATGCGCCGGCTGGTCGGGCCCCGTCTGGCCACGAGCTCCAGCGGCAGGTCGGGCCGAACGATCTCGACGCCCATCCGGGCCACCAGATCGAGCTTCCAGTCGGCTTCCTTGCGGTGGGCGAAGTAGCGGTTGACGCCGATTGGCTCTCGATCAGGGATTCGACGCCGGTGAGATAGGCCTCGGCCTGCAGCACCCCCGACTCGACCAACGAGGTGCCGACGAGGTCGGCGCCCGGCCGGATCTCGGGCGAACCGTAGCGGTCCCGGACCCAGGCATAGTCGTTGCGCAGGACCTCGACCTTCGGCAGGTCGATCGGCATGCAGGTGAACAACCGGAGCTGGCAGCCGACTGTCGGTGACAGCCGGCGGCGGGCGCAGCCGGCGATCTGGTCGCGCGCCAGCGTCGCGATGTGGCGACGTTGGTGCGGGGTGGCCACCTGATGCCACCGGGAGAGGTGCTCACCGGCTGCCCACTGCCGGGCGAACTCCAGCGTGGCCGTGCCATCGTCGACGATCGTCACGTCCACGGACCGGCTGATGCTGATGATCACCTGCATCACCCCGGAGAACGGGTCGCCGACCACCAGCCGCTCGACGCCGCCGAGCTCACCGGCCAGGGCCCGGATGGTGCGGGCCACGCTGGCGCCGCCGATCCGCGGCTCGTGCCAGGTCACCTCGTGGCCGGCCTGCCGGGCCAGCGCCATCGTGGCCCGGAGTTGGGTCCGGGTCGGCCCGGCCGTCGGGGCGAGCACGGCGATCGGCATCGTCGCCGAGCTCGGCGTCGTGGAATCCGAGCTCGATCACGTTGAGGAGCTGGGCCGGGCTCTCGACCAGGGCGAGGGCACCGGCGCGGCTCACGACGCCACCAGTTGGGTCTCGTCGGCGAACTCACCGGGGACTCGTCGCAGCTTCTTCATCGCCGCCCGCTCGCCGTCGTAGACCTTCTTCACGCCGTCACCCATCGCCTCGGTGATGACCCGGATGTCGCGGACCAGCCGCTGCAGACCCTGCGGTTCGATCGAGGCGGACTGGTCGGATCCCCACATCGCCCGGTCGAGGGTGATGTGCCGCTCGACGAAGACCGCGCCGATGGCCACCGCGGCCAGCGACGTCTGCAGCCCGGTCTCATGACCGGAGTAGCCGATCGGCACGTTCGGAAACTCGCCCTGCAGGGTGTCGATCATCCGCAGGTTGAGCTCGGCGGCGCGGGCCGGATAGGTGCTCGTGGCGTGGCACAGCACGATGTTGTCGCTGCCGAGGACCTCGACCGCGTGCCGGATCTGGCGCATCGTCGACATGCCGGTCGACAAGATGACCGTCCGGCCGGTGGCGCGGAGCCGCCGCAGCAGATCGTCATCGGTCAGGCAGGCCGAAGCCACCTTGTGGGCCGGAACGTCGAACTGCTCCAGGAAGTCCACCGACTCCACGTCCCAGGGCGAGGCGAACCAGTCGATTCCGCGCCGCTTGGCGTGCTCGTCGATGGCCGCGTACTCCTCGACGCCGAATTCCACCCGATCCCGATAGTCGATGTAGGTCATCCGGCCCCAGGGCGTGTCGCGTTCGATGTCCCACTGGTCGCGCGGCGTGCAGACCTCGCGGCGTGCGCTTCTGGAACTTGACCGCATCGCAGCCGGCGTCCGCGGCCGCGTCGATCAGGGCGAGCGCGTTGGCGAGCTCGCCGTTGTGGTTGATGCCGATCTCGCCGGTGATGTAGACCGGATGTCCGGCGCCGATCCGGCGCGCGCCCACCGTCCGCGTGGGGATGTCGAGAAACCATGACGTCTTGTTCATGATCATGACGCTAGGCAGCGCAGATATCGAAGTGGACATCGATAGCTGAACGCGGAGCGAACAGTTCAACAACGCCGTCGCCGGAATCACCGCCCGCCGACCGTGTCCGAACCGTTGAATCGTTAACCTTCGTATGCGATGCTGCGCCGCATGGAGTCTGCAAGCGGGGCATCCGGCACGTTCGCCGAAGGCCGTTCGGGGTCGACGCGCGGACTGCTGGGTCCGGCTTCGGCGCGATGGAACGACTACATCGGTACGGCGGCCGCGGACGACGCCGAGGCCGTCCTGAACCGGCCGAGCCTCTACGAACTCGCCGAGATCGACCGCGACCACTGGATGATCCTGGCGCGTCGACATCCTCCGTCGGGGCTCGGCGACGACCGTCCGGATCTACGCCATCGACAGGGTCGCCCACCAGATCGTCAAGGCGTCCGATCTGGATGACTCGGCGAAGCCGAGGGCCAGCTCCCGGTGTCGACCTTCGACCTGCCGGGTCCGGTCGCCGAGCGGTTCCTGAACGATGCTTTCGGGCAGATCTCCATCCGTCTGGTGGCCAGTTACGCCCAGCCGCACGCGTTGGCCCAGCGGGAGACTTCGTCGCGTAGCGGCGCGGCCACGGCGGCATCGACAAACCATGCCGATCGTTCACCTGGAGTTCACCTTCGGCGGTCCATCAGGACACGTGACTTGCGTAGGTTTCCGCCGTCGGGAGGCGTGAACGTCGCCTTCCGGCGCACTCGGGGAGCATCGTGCCTCCGGGTTCACCTCAGGGGAACGGTTCCCCTCAGCCTGTGAAGGACACGCATGACCATGAAGCTCCTGACGTCGCGAGCCAAGCTCGCCGTCGCCGTGGCAGCTCTGGCCACCCTCAGCCTCGCCGCCTGCGGCTCCGATCCGCCCACCAGCGCCACCGGATCGTCGAGCGAGGGCGGTTCGACCAGCGCAACGCCTCGGGCCTCGCCTGTCCGGCCGGCAAGCTGTCCGCCGAGGGATCGAGCGCCCAGAACGACGCCATCACCGAGACCATCGCCTCCTACGGCGCCGAGTGCGGCGACAAGGCCACCATCGAGTACAACCCGACCGGCTCCGGCGCCGGCATCAAGTCGTTCTACAACGGCCTGGTCGACTTCGCCGGTTCGGACTCCGCGCTGAAGAGCGAGGAGGTCGACGGCGTCATCGAGACCGAGAAGGCCAAGGAACGCTGCCAGGGCAACCCGGCGTGGAACCTGCCGATGGTCGTCGGCCCGATCGCCTTCGCCTACAACGTCGACGGGCTCGACAAGCTGGTGCTGAACGCCGAGGTGCTGTCGGAGATCTTCAACGGCACCATCACCACCTGGAACGACGACAAGATCGCCAAGCTGAACTCCGGCGCCACGCTGCCGGCTGACAAGATCACCGTCTTCTTCCGCTCCGACGAGTCGGGCACCACCGAGAACGCCACCAAGTTCCTGGCCGCCGCCGGCAACGGCGCCTGGAAGGACGAGCCGGGCAAGGCCTGGACCGGCACCGGCGAGGGCAAGAACAAGTCCTCCGGCGTGGCCGAGGGCGTCACCACCACCAAGAACTCCATCTCCTACATGGAGTGGAGCTACGCCAAGACCAACAACCTCAAGATGGCTCAGCTCGACAACGGCAACGGGCGCGGTCGAGCTGACCGCCGAGTCGGTCGGCAAGGCCGTCGACGAGGCCGAGGTCAAGGGCAGCGGCAACGACCTGAGCCTGTCGGTGAAGTACGACGACACCGCCGCGGGCGCGTACCCGGCGCTGCTGGTCACCTACGAGATCGTCTGCAGCAAGGGTCTGGACGCGGAGAAGACCGCGATCGTCAAGGACTTCCTGAGCTACTTCGCCTCGGAGACCGCGCAGGGCTCGCTCGAGGAGCTGGGTACGCCCCGCTGCCCGACAGCCTGCTGACCAAGGTTCAGGCCGCCGTCAAGGCGATCGCCTGACCGACGGCTCGACGTGAGGCTGTCGAAGCGTTGACCTCAGCGCTTCGACAGCCTCACACAGATCATCGGCGGATTGTTCGGAAAGGAGGAGTGATGTCGCAAACCGAGACCAGTGAGGCGGAAGCCATCGACCCGGATCGCGGGACATCAGCGCCCGGTGCGCTCGAGCACGCCCCGGAGGAGGACCCGGCCGTCTCGCCGACGGAGGGCCACCATCGAGCCGGAGCACACTCCGCCGGTGCCGACCGTCGCCCGCCATGCCGCGCCCAAACCGGCGCCGACGCGCGAACGGGGCAGCGGCGTCAAGCTGGCCAAGATCAGCCGGGTCGGCGACCGGGTGTTCCGCGGGATGGCCGGCGGCTCGGGTCTGATCATCGTCTTGCTGGTGGTCTTCGTCGGCGTGTTCCTGCTCTGGCTGGCCCTGCCCAGCCTGCGGCAGAACACGGCCAACTTCCTGACCTCCCGCAACTGGATCGTCGTCGGCGACGAGCTGAGCTTCGGCATCGCCGGACTGCTCTGGACCACGGCGCTGACCGCCGTGATGGCCATGGTGCTCGCGGTCCCGGTGGCGGTCGGGGTCGCCCTGTTCCTCACCCAGTACCTGCACAAGCGGGTCTCCGGTCCGCTGTCCTTCGTCGTCGACCTGCTGGCCGCGGTGCCGTCGATCATCTTCGGCCTCTGGGGCCTGACCGTGCTCGGCCCGTTCCTGAGCCCGGTCGGCGACTGGCTGATCGCCAATCTGGGCTTCATCCCGCTCTTCGCCTCCGGGGTCACCGTCAAGAGTTCGGTCTTCGTGGCCGGGGTGGTGCTGGCCATCATGATCTTGCCGATCGTCACCGCGATCTCCCGGGACGTGTTCGCCCAGACCCCCCGCGACCACGTCGAGGCCGCGTACGCCCTCGGGGCCACCCGCTGGGAGATGATCCGCACCGCGGTGCTGCCGTACGGTCGCTCCGGCGTGATCAGTGCCTCGATGCTCGGCCTCGGCCGGGCGCTCGGCGAGACCATCGCCGTGATGATCATCCTGACCACGCCGGCTCCCGGAGTCTGACTTCAGCCCGTCGATCTTCGCCGGCGGGGAGACCTTCGCCAGCAAGATCGCGAACAATGCCGCCGAGTTCGACAGCCCATCCAAGACCGGGGCCTACATCGCCGCCGGTCTGGTGCTGTTCGCCGTCACCTTCGTGGTGAACGCGTTGGCCCGGGTCATCGCCGACAGAGGGAGCGCGAAGTCATGACCGTCACTTCACCCGCGCCGACCACCAGCAAGCCGCTCTCGTTCCGCCGGCCCAGCGGCCCCCGGACGATCAAGAACGCCCTGGCGTACGTCTATGTCACCTTGGCCGCGGTGCTCGCCGTCATCCCGCTGGTCTGGGTGCTCTACACCGTGATCAGCAAGGGGGCCCGGCTGGTCCTGACCTCCACCTGGTGGACTGCAGAGCCAGCGCGGCATCACCCCGCGGGAGGAGGGTGGCGGGGCCTACCACGCCATCGTCGGCACCATCGAGATCGGGCTGATCTGCGCGGCGATCGCCGTGCCGCTCGGGGTGCTCGGGGCGATCTTGCTGATCGAGTACGCCCGCGGCACCAAGGTGGCCCGGGCGGTCAGCTTCACCGTGGACATCCTCAGCGGCATCCCCTCGATCGTGGCCGCGCTGTTCATCTACGCGCTGTTCATCACCATCTTCGGCGCCGGACGCTCCGTGTTCGCGGTGGGCATGGCGCTGGTGCTGCTGATGCTCCCGGTGGTGCTGCGGTCGACCGAGGAGATGCTCAAACTGGTGCCGGATTCGTTGCGCGAGGCGTCGTACGCCCTCGGCGTGCCGAAGTGGAAGACGATCGCCAAGGTGGTCATCCCGACCGCCTTCGGCGGCATCTCCACCGGCGTGATGCTCGGCCTGGCCCGGGTGATGGGCGAGACGGCGCCGCTGCTGATCCTGGTGTCCTACGCGGTCGGGATCAACTACAACCCGTTCTCCGACACCATGGGCGCCCTGCCGACCATGATCAACTCCGGTCGGGACCAGGCGCCGACGCTGCCCGGCTACGAGCGGGTCTGGGCCGCCGCCCTGACCCTGATCATCATCGTGATGTTTCTCAACCTGCTGGCCCGGGGCATCGCCCGGGCGAGCAAACTGAAGGAGAAGTAGAAGCCATGGCCAAGCGGATCGACGTCAGCAACCTGAACATCTACTACGGCGGCTTCCACGCGGTCGAGGATGTCTCGATGACCGTGGAGCCGCGTACGGTGACCGCGTTCATCGGCCCGTCGGGCTGCGGCAAGTCCACCGTGCTGCGGACGCTGAACCGGATGCACGAGGTCATCCCGGGCGCCCACGTCAAGGGCAACATCACCCTGGACGGGACCGACCTCTACGGGCCGGGCGTCGACCCGGTGGCCGTCCGCCGGGTGGTCGGCATGGTGTTCCAGCGGCCGAACCCGTTCCCGGCGATGTCGATCTTCGACAACGTGGCGTCGGGCCTGCGGCTGAACGGGGTCAAGAACAAGAAGGTCCTGTCCGAGGCGGTCGAGAGGTCGTTGCAGGCGGCCAACCTGTGGAACGAGGTCAAGGACCGGCTGGGTAAGGCCGGCATCGGCCTCTCCGGCGGTCAGCAGCAACGCCTGTGCATCGCCCGGGCCATTGCGGTCGAGCCGCAGGTGCTGCTGATGGACGAGCCGTGCTCGGCCTTGGACCCGATCTCCACGCTGGCGATCGAGGACCTGATCGGTGAGCTCAAGGAAGCCTTCACCGTGGTCATCGTGACGCACAACATGCAGCAGGCCGCCCGGGTCAGTGACCAGACGGCGTTCTTCAACCTGGCCGCCCAGGGCAAGCCGGGCAAGCTGATCGAGATCGGGTCGACCGAGAAGATCTTCTCCAATCCCGATGTGAAGGCCACCGAGGACTACATCACCGGCCGGTTCGGTTGATCGTCGCCTGCCTTCGGCGATCGGCTTCGCGGGCCGGTCGCCGGTTTCCGGCGCAGCGACCTCGATCCGGCGCGCATAAACTCTCCCCGTGGCTGCTCAGGCTGGTTGGTATCCCGATCCGGGTGGCGGACCGGGACTGTATCGATACTGGGACGGCAAGGCCTGGTCAGCCGCCACCTCGCCGCATCCGAATGGTGCGCCACCCTCGCAGGGACTGGTCGGCGCCTCGAGCAAGCCCAGCCAGCCGTACGGGCAGGTCGGCGGCGGGTCGCCCTACGGCGGCACGTCCGCGTACGCGAACTATCAGCAGGTCCAGCAGAAGAAGTCACCGGTCGGCTGGTGGATCGTCGGTGCCGTCCTCGTCGTGGTGATCGTGGTCGTCGCCGTGATCGCGATCCGCGCGGTCACCAACGGCAACGGCGGGATCCTCGGCACGCCCGGCGGCCAGCCGTCCCAGGACGTCTGCCCCGCGGAGAAGTCCGAGACGGCCGAGTCCAGCCCGGCACCCGCCGACGGACGGGTGCACGGCGGCCCGCTCTCGTTTCCGATGCTGGGATCGCCGTGGGACTCGCCGAACGTCGACAACCGGGTTCCCTTCGGCAGCGACGTGCACAAGCAGGAGTACACCGTCGAGTCCAACTATCAGCCGGGCCAGTCGTGGGTGGCATCGGTGCTGGTCGGTGAGCTCCAGGCCGGGGACGGATTCTTCACCCCCGAGCAGGGTTCACAGATCGTGGTCAAATGCATCCTCGGCCGGTTCTACGGCAACAATCCGGTCAACGAGCGACGTCAAGGTCAACGAGAAGACGACCGTCGAGGGTCATGACGCCTGGATCGTCGAGTCCCAGCTCTCCTTCGACATCGCGGGCCTGAGGACCAAGGGCGAACTGTTGATCGTGGTCATCGTGGCGACCGACACCCGCTCGGGCATCTACTACGCCTCGATCCCCGACACCGTCCCCGAGCTGGTCAAGCCCGCCCGCGAGGCCCTGGCGGACCTCCGCGTCGACGGCTAGCCAGCCGCACGCGCACGGCCTCGAGCCGTCCACACGCGGCCTGAGCCTGTCGAAGGCCAAGCTCTCGCCCTTCGACAAGCTCGTGCACGCTGACGCAGGCCCCGATTTCGACACGGCTCCGGTGCGCGCACGCAGACCGCTCCGCGGCCTGGTCCGTTGTGCGCGCTACAGCCCGAGCTTCGGCGCGGATCAGGCTGCTGTTGGGCGAGGCTCAGGGCACGTGGCGGTCAGCAGGGGGCGAGACCGTGCTTGGCCTTCATGGCGAGGACGCGGGTCGCGCTCCGCGCGATCTGGGCGGCGAACTCGGGGTCGTCGTCGGCCTCGGCCCTCAGGGCCTTCGCCATGGCGGAGGCCAGCCGCGGGATCACCCACGATCAGCAGGTCGCCGCCGGCCTTGACGAACTTCAGGGCCCGCTCCCCCGGCGGCAGGTCACGCATCGCGGCCGCGGCGAGGTCGTCGGAGATCACCACGCCGGTGAAGCCCAGATCCCCGCGCACCATCTTGGAGATGATCTTGGTCGAGAAGGCGGCCCGGTGATCCGCGTCGATCCTGCTGTAGTAGGCCGACGACATCATCACCATGTCGACCCCCGATTCCACCGCGGATTCGAATCCGGCCAGCGCCGGATCGTGCCGGACGGTCGTTGCGTCCACCACCCGGCGCGCGAAGTCGGTGTTGCCGCGCACCCGGCCGAGTCCGGGAAAGTGCTTGGTGGCGGTGATGATGCCGGCGCCGTCCATGCCCTCGGTGAAGGCCGCGACCTTGGCCGCCACGACCTCGGGCGAGCTGCCGTAGCCGCGGCGGAGCCGGCCGATCGGCGCGTTGACATCGTCCATGCCGGCCGGGACCACATCGGCGACCGGGGCGAGATCGGCGTCGATGCCGGCCTCCTTCAGCTCCCGGCCCCAGCGCCGCGCATGCCGTTTCAGCTGCCGATCGGACAGCTCACGCTGATCGACCGCGGAGGGGATGGTGACGAAGCCGGGCCCCTTGAGCCGCTGCACCAGCCCGCCTTCCTGGTCGGCGGCCAGCATGGTCTTGACGCCGTGTGGCCGCCGGGTCGCGTCGCGCACCTGGCCGACCACCCGGTTGACGGCGGCCGCACCGGCGGTCGAGTTGCCGAGCAGGATCACGCTGCCGGCCCGGGTTCTGGCCAAGATGTCGGCTTCGGCAGCGGAGATGCCGCCGGAGCTGACGCCGACCATCAGCAGTTGGCCGACCTGTTCGGCGAGGCTCAGCTCACCGACCAGCTCAGCTGCAGCGGTGCGGCGGGCGGCGCGGAGCGTGCTGGTCGGCTCGGGCGTCGGTGACACGGTTGACCTCGGAGTCGGACTGGCGCTGACCGGCTGCGGTGGACGGAGCCGGCGCGCTGGTGGCGGACGCGACCGGAGTCAGCGGGGGTCGGCTGCCGCACGAGACGAGCGCTGCGCAGGCACCACGGACAGCGGCGACGGCACAGCTCCGTGCGGGCTGCGCGCATCTGACCTCACTCAGGTCGGGTTTCACGGCCGGACCTGCTGGCGGCGCCGGCGGTCTGAACATTAGGGTTGGGGCTGAACGGTCCCGAAGTGCACCCTCAGATCGCAGTACCGGTAGATCGCAGTACCGGGCCCTTAATCGGTTGGAGGACAACCCTATGTCGAGTATTGCCACCGTAGGCCCGCGGACTCTGGCCGACGTCATTCCGGGCGGCCTGGTCCGCAACATCGTGCTGGTCGTCGGGCGGCGCCGGACTCGTCGGTCTCACCGCCCAGGTCGCCTTCCCGCTCCCGTTCACTCCGGTGCCGGTCACCCTGCAGACCTTCTCGGTGCTGCTGGTCGGCGCCGCACTGGGCAGCAGGCGCGGCGCGGCATCGATGGCGCTCTACCTGCTGGCCGGCGTCGTCGGGGTGCCGTGGTTCAGCGAACACCGGAGCGGCTGGGCGTTCGGGTCGTTCGGCTACATCGTCGGCTTCGTCGTCGCCGCGTACGTGGTGGGCCTGCTGGCCGAGCGCCGCGCGGACCGCAAGGTACTGCCGGCGATCGGGATGATGACCCTGGGCAACCTCATCATCTACGTGTTCGGCGTCACGGGACTGATGCTCCTGGTGCCGATGTCCCTGGCCAGCGCGCTGGCGGCGGGCGTCATCCCGTTCCTCATCTTCGACGCGATCAAGATCCTCGCGGCCGCCGGCCTGCTGCCCGGCACCTGGAAGCTGATCAACTCCCGCCGCGAGCCCTGACCGCCGGCGCGCCGTGACGGAATCGTTCTCGGCCGAGGTCGTCTCGGCCGGTCAGGGCGGTCACGCGGTCGTCGTGCCCAAGGAAGTGGCCGCCGCCTTCTCCGCCAAGCGCGTGCCGGTCCTGGCCCACGTCAACGGCGTCGAGTATCGGTCGCGGCTCATGGTCTACGGCGGCAAGTCCTACCTCGGGCTGCGCAAGGACCTGTTGCGGGCGGCGGCGGCGAGCGCCGGCGACATCGTCCAGATCGACCTGGTCGAGGTCGGAGCCGGAAGAGCACGAGCAAGCCGTAGCCGTCGAGCCGCCGGAGTTGTCGGCGGCGCTGGCCGCCGACCGGACGGCCCAGGCCGCGTACGACGCCCTGCCCTTCACCCACCGGCAGGAGTACGCGCGGTGGATCGACGAGGCCAAGAAGGCCGAGACCCGCGCCGAGCGCGTCCGTAAGACGATCGCCCGGCTCACCCGGACCGCGATCGGCGACCTCCGGATTCCGGCGATTCCTGACCGCGGGTGAGCCGCCGGACGGGACCCGGGCTCGGGCGCACCAGGAAAACCTCGCGCTGCGGACCGACATCGGCGGCCAAATCGCGAGATTTCATCACCACATGTGTCAAACGTCACGAATCCGGGTTCGACGCGTGAGATACCGTCTGTGACCTTGCCCACGGGTGGGCGGGGTCAGAGCCTCAGTGCGACGGGATGGGCCGAAGGCTCTTGACCAGCTGAAACCAGCCCTGCCGGCGGAATGCGGGACAGTGCCCAGGGGGCAGAGCGAGCAGTCAGTCCCGCTGCGGAAGTGCTCGTGCGCCTCGAAGCGGTGACCGCACCGCTGGCACTTGGCGTCCGGGGGGATGCCCACACAGAAAATCTACCGCCAACGAATCGGCGAACGCCCCTAGCACAGATCTCGGTTGTGCACTTTCGTTCGGGTCCCCGTTACATCATCGTAACCAAACGCCCCTAGCGTTATCGCCATCGCACCGCTGCGTCGCACGGATCAACGTCAAACGCTCGTTGCTCAAGAATCTCCGACAGTGCGGCACGGGGAATCAGCGAAGGGGAAACACAAGTGGACCACACGCCATCTCTCAACACGCCCATCTCGCGTACGAAAGAGCCGACCGTCAGCATCGTCGTTCCGACCCTGAACGAGGCGGCCAACCTGCCGCACGTCTGTGCGACATGCCCGCAGGACACGCACGAGGTCATCCTGGTCGACGGCGGCTCGGTCGACGGCACCGTCGACGGTGGCCCGCGCGCTGCGGCCGGACGTCGAGGTCGTCAGCAGACCCGCAAGGGCAAGGGCAACGCCCTGGCCTGCGGCTTCGCAGCGCTGCACCGGCGACATCATCGTGATGATCGACGCCGACGGGTCGACCGACCCGGCCGAGATCCCGCGGCTTCGTCGCCGCGCTGCGTCGACGGCGCCGACTTCGCCAAGGGCTCGCGCTTCACGCACGGCGGCGGCAGCCACGACATCACCCCGCTGCGCCGGCTCGGCAACCTGATGCCTCAACACCGCTGGTCAACGTGCTGTTCGGGACCCGGTTCACCGACCTCTGCTACGGCTACAACGCCTTCTGGCGGCGCGCGCTGCCCGCCCTGGACCTGCCCGACACCGACGCTCGCCGGCGCCCGAGCGACGGCAGCAAGCTGTGGGGCGACGGCTTCGAGATCGAGACGCTGATCAACATCCGGGTGGCCCGGCACGACCGCGCCGAGGTCGCGCGAGGTGCCGAGCGTCGAGCAGGACCGCATCCACGGCGAGAGCAACCTGAACGCCGTCCGCGACGGCATGCGGGTGCTGCGCACCATCTTCAGCGAGCGGTTCACCCGGGCCGCGAAGCCGCGGCGTGCGAGGCCGACGCCCGATGACTCTGGCCGGCCCACGGCGGCGAACCGCGCCGGGCCCAGCAGGCGACGGCAGACATCGAGCTGCCGATCGAAAGGGCGTCGTGATCGCCGAGACCACACCGGTTCTCGACTTCTCAGTGATCATCTGTGCGTATACCGATCGCCGGTGGGACCAGCTCAAGCTCGGCTACCAGGTCGCTGCCGCTCAGCTGGCGCACAGACGACCAACTGATCATCGTCATCGATCACAACGAGAACCTGGAGCAACGAGCGCGGGCCGAGTTCACCCGTGCGCTGGTGGTGGCCAACGCCGAGGACTCCCGGCCTGTCCGGCGCGCGCAACACCGGCGTCAGCCACGCCACCGGCGACGTCGTGGTGTTCCTCGACGACGACGCCTGCCCCGAGCCGGGCTGGCTGGACGCCTACCGGCGCGCGTTCGTCGACCCGACGTGTCAGGTCGTCGGCGGCGCGGTCGAGCCGGTGCTGGGCCGAGGGCCCGGCCCGGCGTGGTTCCCCGACGAGTTCGGCTGGGTGGTCGGCTGTGACTACCGCGGCCTGCCCGGCCGACGGTGCCGCGGTCCGCAACCCGATCGGCGCCAACATGGCCATCAGGCGTGCCGCTGCTGCAACGGGTCGGCGGCTTCGCCGCCGAGGTCGGCCGGGTCGGGACGCTCCCGGTGGGCTGCGAGGAGACCGATCTGTGCATCCGGATCCGGCAGGCCGACCCCGGCTGCGGTCGATGATCCGCAACACCGCGCGGCCGTCCGCCAGTCGGTGTCCGCCGACCGCCGCAGACTGGCGGTACTTCCTGTCCAGATGCTTCTACGAGGGCCGCTCGAAGGCCGTGCTCTCCGGCCGGGTCGGGACGCAGCGACGGTCTGGCCAGCGAACGCACGCTACGTCACCACCACGTTGCCCACCGGAGTCCTGCGCGGCTTCCGCTCGGGCCTCGCCGGCCGGCTGGCCGGCCCGCTCCGCTCGCTGGCGATCACCGCCGGGTTCGGCGCGACCGCGGTCGGTTTCCTCAGCGCGCGGCTGCGCACACGCCTCGATCCGCGAATCGACGCCGGGCGAGATCCGCACCGGCCGAATCCTGGGCCGACACCGGGCGAATCCGCAGCCGACCGTGCCGGCCGATTACGGACTGGCGACCGCTGGTCCTGTCGGAGTATCGGCTCGGCGGAACCGACCACCAGGTGACGCCGACGCCAGGCAGCCGCAGCAGACTGCTGGTCACCTCGGCCGGTTCGCCGCTGGGCTTCGTCGATCTCGATCCCGCGGAACCGATTCCGCCGCGCCGACGAGATGGCTCCGGCGCGCCGCCCTCCTCGACCAGCCGCCCGCGATCAACGCCGCCGGCACGTTCGAGGGCTCGACGACTTCGCCCCGACGGTCAGCGTGGTCATTCCGACCCGTGGCCGCTCGTTCGAGCTGGTGCGTTGTGTGCGGTCGGTGCTGGCCGTCGACTACGCCAACTTCGAAGTCATCGTGGTCGACAACAACGACCGCCGGGGTGCCGTCGAGGAGCTGCTCGCACCGCTGCTCCACGATCCGCGGCTCCGCGTCGTGCACCAGCCCGATCGCGGGCGTCAGCCCCGCTCGGAACCTCGGCATCGCCGAGGCGCGCGGGGAGGTCATCGCCGCGACCGACGACGACGTCGTGGTCTCGAGCCAGTGGCTGCGCGAGCTGGTCGCCCCGTTCGCCGACCCCGAGATCGCCTGCGTCACCGGACTGGTCCTGCCGAACGGTTTCAGCTCGCCGGCCCAGGAGATGTTCGAGGAGTTCGGCGGATTCAGCAAGGGGTTCCGTCCGACCCGCTTCGACCTGCGCCGGAATCGCGGCCGACCACATCCTCTACCCGTACTCCCCCGGCGTCTACGGGTCGGGCAACAACATGGCCTACCGGCGCAGCACCATCGCCGCGCTGGGCGGGTACGACCGACGGCTCGGCCCGGGGACCCCGGCGCGGGCGGTGAGGACCTCGACATCTTCCTCAAGGTGCTCTTCGACGGCGGCGCCATCTACTACCAGCCGCGAGCCTGGGTGCGGCACCACCACCGGGACAGCCTCGAGCAACTGCGCCGGCAGCTCCGGGACTACGGTCGCGGACTGTCCGCCGTCATGCTCGACCTGGGCGCTGTCGGACCCGCGCCGGGCACTCGACATCCTGCGCCGGCTGCCGGCCGGTCTGCGCCACCTGCTCGACCCGCACTCGGACAAGAACGAGGCCCGTTCGTCCAACTACCCGGCGGAGCTGCAGCGGTCGGAGTTCCGCGGCATGGTCGAAGGCCTGCTGCTCACCATGTACGACCGCCTCGTCCATCCGGCTCCCCGGGGGGCCCGGACCGCCCCGTTACCGCTGACACCGAGCACGACCGCGTCCCCGGCGACCGCCGGCATCGACCAGGAGGTGTCCCACCATGCTGTCTAGCCAGAACCGCACGGTCTATATCGACGCCGCCACCCAGATCGAGAACCTCGGCGACGACATCATCCTGCGCCAGCTGCTGCGGCTGCCTGGAACGCGCGCGCCGAGGTCACCGTCGACGTGAGCCGGGTGCCCGAGTGGGCGCGCGAGGTCATCGACGTCCACCCGCAGACCGCCGACCACCGGTCGGGCTTCAGCCGCCGGCTGCTGGCCGACGGGCTGCGCCGCCGGTTGGGCCGGACTCCGGCCGGAAGCTGTTCCTCTTCCTCAAGCCCGGTCACATCGGCGGCCGGTACGGCGTCAGGCACAGCCTGAGCCGGCGCCGGGCTCGCTCGGCCTGACGCTGCTCTGCCGGGCTCTGGGGATCGCCGTCGTCCGGCTCGGCTTCTCCGTCAACGACTGCCAGGGCGCGCTGCTGCAGCTCGAGCGGCTGCAGTCCCGGGCGCAGCACGTCTACGCTCCGCGGGACGACGTCAGCACCGAGTACGCCGGTCAGGTCGGCATCCGGGCCAACGGCCGCTCGGCCGACCTCGCCTACACCCTCGGGCGTGCAGGACGATCCGGCCGCACGACCGCTCGGGGGTCGTGCTCAGCTTCGCCGGCAGCACCGACGGCCACCTGCAGCCGGCCTACGCCGACCAGCTGGCCGCGTTCCTGCAGGCCTATCTCGCGGTCCGGGCCCGCGCGGTACCGCAGCACCTGGTGTGCCCAGGTCGTCCGCGACGCGCGTTCGGGGACCGGGTGCTGGTCGGCCATCCCGAGGTCGACGCGGGTCAGCTTCGAGCGCGACGCAGCCAGCGCCGAGCGCATCTTCGCCAGCTACGCCGCCGCCGAATTGGTGCTGACCAACCGGCTGCACTCGTTCCTGTTCGCGCTGTCCCAGGGCGCGCTGGCGGTCGTGGTCACCGATCCGGCGACGCCACGGCAAGATCGTCGGCATCATCGAGGAGATGGGCCTGCCCGAGCTGCTGGTGCCGCTGGACGGGCTGACCCCGGACGCCCTGCAAGCGTCGGTGGCCGAGCTCGAAAGCCGCCGGGAGGAGATCCTGGCCAAGGTCCGCGTCTACTTCGACGCCCAGACCGCCCGCCTGGAGACCAGCAGGCTGAGGATCAGGTACTCCTCGGTCTGCGACACGCCCGCCGACGTGCGCAGCGTCTCGCGGCCGTCGATGCGGAAGACGTACTCCGTGGGCGTCCACTCGACCGAGAAGACGTGGTAGGAACCGGTCCAGTTCGAGCCGTACGCCGCACCGTCCCCGAGCAGCGCCTCCGCCACCTTCGTCTGGGTGCCGCCGGCGTAGGACCACACCCCGCTGCTCAACCCCGACGAGCCGGTGCCGAACCACTCGATGACGTCTATCTCGTTGCCGGAGGCCACGTCGGGGGCCTGCAGCCAGAACGCACCGTGCTGGCCGCGCGCGGCCTGGAACTTCACGCGCGCCGCGGCGATGCCGTACTTGTACTGGAACCTGCCCTGGGTCCCGACATGGCCGTTGATCCGGTAGAAGGTCGACTGCGTCTCACCCTTGTTGTTGACGAAGGTGCACGGGTCGTCGCGGTCGGGGTCGTCGAGCACGCTGAGGGACAGCACCCCGCCGCCGACGGCGGTCGCGCGCGGGTCCGTCTTCGAGCACCGGCGAGTCGGCACGTCGTAGCCCTGCACCCGGTGGCCCCAGGGCGCCGCGAGCGCCGTGCCGGAGAACTCGTCGGACAGGATCGGCGTGCCCCACGCGTTGGTGCGCGCGCTCGCGGACGTGACGCCGGAGAGGGTGCTCGAGGTGCGCGCCACCACGCGGTACGTCGCAGGGAGACCACGCCACAGGTAGGGAACGTTGAAGAGCACGCGCCCGGCGGAGTCCTGGTCGGCGGTCGCGAACGCCACCCACCTGTTGCGGTCCAGGACTTCGAGGTACGCCCGACGACCTGTCACCACCGGGGAGAACGTGGCCGTGACGGTGGTCCGGGCCGCGGAGGCCGGCTCCGGCGCCGTACCCGCGGCGGCGAGCTGCGGCAGGACCCGCACCGTGACGGACTGCGCGGGCGCGGCCGACGAGGGCACCGAGCCGCTGCCGATCAGGACGACGAGGACCGCGAGGGCGCAGGCGAGGGGGGAGATGAGGAGGCGACGACCCATGACCGGGCTCCTTGGACGAGTGGGAGGACGCCACACCGTAGGCCGATGGACCAGACCAGCCGTCACGAGTTCGATCGATCTTCGAGGAAAGCGCGGGTTTCGCTCACCCCTGGGGGGAAGGTGGGGGAAATGGCACTGACCCGCGTCCTCGGCGAGCGAGGCGGGGGTCAGCGAGTGGTGTCCGAGGGGGGACTTGAACCCCCACGCCCTAATACGGGCACTAGCACCTCAAGCTAGCGCGTCTGCCAATTCCGCCACCCGGACGAGTGCTGGAGAAGAGTAGCAAGGCAGTTCGTCGCCGACGAATCGGGGCAGGTGCACGCTCGTGGGGCAGGATGGGCGGTATGGACCAGGCGCCCCGGGACAGCTCGCAGGACCCTTCGAACGACCGCTCCTACGACCCTGCTGCGGAGGTCGTGCAGCTGTGCCAGGACCTCATCCGGATCGACACCTCCAACTACGGCACCGACGACGGGCCGGGGGAGCGCAAGGCGGCCGAGCACGTCGCGGCGCTGCTCGACGAGGTCGGGATCGACGCCGAGATCATCGAGGGCCGCCCCGGCCGGGCCAACGTGGTGGCGCGCTGGGGCGGGGGTGACGGCCGGGCCCCGCTGCTGCTCCACGGCCACCTCGACGTCGTACCCGCCGAGGCGGCGGACTGGCAGGTCGACCCGTTCGCCGGGGAGATCAGGGACGGGCAGGTCTGGGGCCGTGGTGCGGTCGACATGAAGGACTTCGACGCGATGCTGCTCAGCGTCGTACGCGCCCGGGCGGCGGCCGGCGCCGCTCCCGACCGCGAGGTGGTGCTCTGCTTCACCGCCGACGAGGAGGCGGGCGGCCACCACGGTGCCGGGATCCTCGTCGACCAGCACGCCGACTGGTTCGCCGACTGCACCGAGGCCGTCGGCGAGGTCGGCGGCTTCTCCGCGACGGTGCGAGGACGCCGGGTCTACCTCATCGAGGCGGCCGAGAAGGGCATGGCGTGGATGCGCCTCACCGCACGCGGCCGGGCCGGGCACGGCTCGATGATCAACGACGACAACGCCGTCACCCGGCTCGCCGGCGCGGTCGCCCGCATCGGTGCCCACCAGTGGCCCGTGCGGCTCACCCCGACCATGGAGGTCCTGCTCGCCACCGTGGGCGAGCTCGCCGGCACGGAGGCCACGCCCGCCAACGCCGAGGCGCTGGTCGAGGAGTTCGGCGACGCGGCCCGCATGCTCGGCGCGGTCATCCGCAACACCGCCAACCCCACGATGCTCCGCGCCGGCTACAAGACCAACGTCGTCCCCACCGACGCGCAGGCCACCGTCGACGGCCGCTTCCTGCCCGGCTACGAGGACGAGTTCTTCGCGACCCTGCGTGAGCTCGCGGGCGACGGCATCGAGTTCGACTTCGAGTCCCACCAGCAGCCGTGGGAGACGCCGTACGACGGCGACCTGGTCGACGCGATGACCCGGAGCCTCCTCGCCGAGGACCCCGACGCGCTCGTGGCGCCCTACACGATGAGCGGGGGAACCGACGCCAAGCACTTCCGCAAGCTCGGCATGCGCTCCTACGGGTTCGCGCCCCTGCGGCTGCCCGCCGACCTCGACTTCACCGCACTGTTCCACGGCGTCGACGAGCGGGTGCCGGTCGACGCGCTCGAGTTCGGCGCGCGCGTCTTCGACCGGTTCCTCGACCAGGTCTGACCGCTCGGCAGGGGCCCCGGCGAGGGAATGCCTCGGGGTGTGGCAGAGTTGCCACCACGAAGAGCTTGCGTGCTCTGGGGGCGGTGGAACTCCGCACCGGCGGTGACTGATCCGAAGGCTTTCCTCGCTTCGCTCAGAAGTCCGCGACCCGACCACCGCCAGTGGCCGGTTGACCAGGTGGAACTCCTGGACCGACGGTCAAAGTCCGGATGAGAAGTGCACGCTGACGGTTCGCACGCCATCCCTCGCCCTGCGCGGGGGAGCGCCCCGTCCACCGCCCCCCTGAGTCCCACCGGACCGGAGGCGGAGATGAGGACCAGCGAGGCAGAGCGCCGCGCCATGCTGCGCGCGCTGCAGCTCGCCGCGACGCCGGGCGTGCCCCTCGGTCCCAACCCGCGCGTCGGCTGCGTGCTGCTGGCCCCGGACGGCACGACGGTCGCGGAGGGCTTCCACCGCGGCGCCGGCTCGCCGCACGCCGAGGTCGACGCGCTCACGGCCGCCGGTGAGGCCGCCCGGGGCACGACCGCTGTCGTCACCCTCGAGCCCTGCAACCACACCGGGCGCACCGGGCCGTGCAGCGAGGCGCTCCTCGCCGCGGGCGTACGACGCGTCGTGCACGCGCAGGCCGACCCCAACCCGGTCGCCCGGGGCGGCGCCGACCGGCTGCGCGAGGCCGGTGTCGAGGTCGTCGGCGGGCTGCTCGCCGACGAGGCCGCGGCAGTGAACCGCGTATGGAGCTTCGCCATGGAGCACCGGCGCCCCTTCGTCACCTGGAAGTTCGCCACCACCCTCGACGGGCGCAGCGCCGCGGCTGACGGCACGAGTCGCTGGGTCTCCAGCCGCGCGGCCCGCCTCGACACCCACCGCCTCCGCGGACTGTGCGACACGATGCTCGTCGGGACCAACACCGTCGAGGTGGACGACCCCGAGCTGACCGTGCGCGACGAGCTGGACCAGCCGGTCCCGCACCAGCCGCTCCGTGCGGTGATGGGCCTCCGCGACCTGCGCGCCGACCGCCGGATCCTCAACGACCGCGCCGAGACGGTGCACCTGCGCACCCGCGAGCCGAAGGAGGCGCTGGCGCAGCTGTTCGCGATGGACCGCCAGCACGTCTTCCTGGAGGGCGGCCCCACGCTCGCCCGGGCCTTCCTCGACGCGGGCCTGGTCGACGAGGTCGTGGCCTACGTCGCCCCGATGCTGCTCGGCGCCGGCACCGGCGCGGTCGCCGACCTGGGCATCACCACCATCGCCGACGCCCGGCACCTGCACGTCGACGACGTGCACGTGCTGCAGGGCCACGACGGCGAGGACACCAACGTCCGGCTCACCATGACCCCCCAGTCCCCGACCCTGTCCAGGAGGCACTGAATGTTCACCGGGATCGTCGAGGAGCTCGGCACGATCGCCGAGGTCGTCGACCAAGGCGATGCCATCCGGCTCACCGTCCAGGCCGAGACGGTGCTCGAGGGCACCGGGCTCGGCGACTCGATCTCCGTCAACGGGTGCTGCCTCACGGTGTCCGACCTCGGCGAGGGCCGATGGACCGCCGACCTGATGCAGGAGACGCTCGACAAGACGTCGCTGCGCGGTGCCGTCCCCGGTGACCGGGTCAACCTCGAGCGCGCCGTCACCGTCGACAAGCGCCTCGGCGGCCACATCGTCCAGGGCCACGTCGACGGCGTGGGCGAGGTGCTCGCCCGCACCCCCAGCGAGCACTGGGACGTCGTCGAGATCTCCCTGCCCGACCACCTCGACCGCTACCTCGTCGACAAGGGCTCGATCACCGTCGACGGCGTCAGCCTCACGGTCGTCGAGGCCCGCGAGCACAGCTTCACCGTCAGCCTCATCCCGGAGACCCTGACGCGCACGACGCTCGGCAGCCGCCGCGTCGGCGACCTGGTCAACCTCGAGGCCGACGTCATCGCCAAGCACGTCGAGAAGCTGCTCGGCGCGTACAACCCGACCCCCACCAGGGCCCACGGCCCCCACAACGACGAGGAAGAATGATGGACCTGCTCGAATGGCTCATCCACGGCACGATCCCGGTGCCCGGCGGCGAGCTCGGTGCCCGCGAGGTGATCGGCAACCTGTTCGGCCTCGCCAGCGCGATCCTCGGCATGAAGCGGCTCGTCTGGGCCTGGCCGATCGGCCTGGTCGGCAACGTGCTGCTCTTCACCGTCTTCGCCACCGGTGAGCTCTCCGGGCAGATCGACGAGCCGCTCTGGGGCCAGGCCGGCCGCCAGGTCTTCTTCGCCGCGGTGTCCCTCTACGGCTGGTGGCGCTGGTCGCAGGCACGCCGCTCCGGCGGCGCCTCCGACGGCGGAGCCATCGCGCCCCGCTGGGCGACGGGTGCCGAGCGGGTCGAGCTGCTCGTCCTGGGC